>CAIRCU010000001.1 GCA_903877165.1 Methanobacteriota archaeon
CACCCAGTACATGGTAACGAATTCTTGAAGAAAAATAGCGCGATTCATCCCCCATGCTAAAGCATGGGGATTTCTCGCTTAGAAGACGTTAATAACCGCCCAAAGATTTAAAATAAAATAATAGATATGTAATATTGAGGAGAAAATGAATAATCCCGGGAAAAAAATATTCTTGATAGGCGCATGTATTTTAATCATATATGGGATTTTTTTGGGAGCAATAGGTCTATACGAAGAATCTGGAAATCTAAGTCTTACATGGTGGTTTGCTCGATTGACCCTGTTCTTAACAATATTTTCCGCTACCTTATTTCTTGGTTTATATTTTCTTAAACAAGAAAAATGATTGTCTAAATGTTCTAAAATATACGAAATGTTCACAAATCAATTCTTTTTATGTCAACAGGAGTAAATCATCCTCTGTCAACGAATATCATGCCGGTAAATTGGGGTTCAAATCCCTTCCCCTGCATTTTTTCCTTTCAATAGGAGAAAAATACAATTTTGAATTCAAGATCATTGAACAGGCGAAAAAAAGAGATCTAAACCTATCAGTCTGAAAAAAAACCCCCTATAGCTGCCTCCAGACCCACACAGATTCAGCTATAATAGGATGGGGGTATTTAACCCGGCTCAGTATCTCCTCCTGCGGCACTCTGATTCTTTTTTCTCTTGTTGGGATGACTCAAAATCAAATACCCGGATTGGGCATTTCTCTATAGGTTAAATGCCCTCTCTACGGTTGCAATGTAATCCAGATTCTTGGAGGGACTTTTATCTTTTGACTTGTCGAAGACGAATTTGGTTTTCCACCCAAAGTGCTGTCCCGCTAGCTGCAAATGGTAAAGAGCAATGCCCATGTTGACAGAATAATAGCTTCCCCCAACGAAAGTCCTAGCAAATCCAGCCCTGTATGAATAGGCATGGATTGCGCTCTTATTGCCCGTAAAATACCAGTTCTGCATGTTTACCGCTGACGGAGCAAGACGAGCTGGTTCTAACAACTCGTCAGCATCTTTGATGTTGGTAATATCCGAAAGGAGCTTTCGTTTGAACTCGGAAACGTTCGTCCTGTGAAGCGCTTCTTTTGAATTTCCGAATGACATCAGAATAATAAACTCAAGATCTGAAGAATCTACCACGTCATTGGTCGGTTGCGGAATCCCCAGCCAACAACTGCCTAACCCATTCGACGAGAAATAAAGGTCCATTTGTTGAAGCATAAAACCAATGTTGACTTTGTAGGCGTCTTTGGCTTCTGAGAACACCGCAATGAAGTGTGGCGCTTTGTTGCTAAACTTTCTGGTTACTTGATTTGGCGAAATAATCATGAACTCTGTCTTAATCCCTTTCACCATTGGCTTTAAGGACTGCAGATTCGTTGAAATCTCTTCGAGGTGATTGGAGTCAATTGGCTTGGGGTCATAATCCCTAATCGATTTTCGTTTGAAAATAGCCTCGTACAACGCATTCTCGTTCATGTTCTACACTTCCAACACATTCTTGTTGTGCCTGCCGTTTTTTTTAAGGCTGAAGTTCATTCTGATTTGGTTGTTTTGGGTTTTACTATATCGGATATATGAGATGGGTTCAAATCACCCTCGGTCCCTTGTTTCGCTGATTTGAGACGAGCAGTCCCGCTTTGCTCAACAAACCAAAGAACATGCCAATATTGAACAATCCACTAGGAGGGAACCAGGTACCCTCCACATATCCGTGAGATTTAAACTTGAGGTTGGTATCACTTCCCCTGCATTTTATAGTATAAATGCACATAAGACGACATTATCTATCAAGGGACTGAAATGACCAATATACTCATTCGAGATACAGAAGAATCTGACTTACCGATCATCGAGAAATTAATGACAGAACTCATAAAGGTTCTGAACAGTACCGAAGATATTAACGTCCAGCACGTTGTCAACAACTGTAAAAATCTTTTGAACAATGATAATTCGCATTTACTAGTCGCAGAAATAGAAGGGACGGTCATAGGATTCATAAATTTTACAATACGGCAGACAATTTTACATCAAGGTTTATCTGGATTAATTGACGAACTTGTTATCACTGAAGAATTTCGAAGTGAAGGTATCGGGAAACAGTTAGTAATGGCTGCCATTAAAAAATGTAAACAACTAGGTTGTTCCGAGGTTGAAGTTACAACTGAGAAGGCGAATATTGAAGCAAAAGTTTTTTACAAAATATGTGGATTTAAAGAAAAAGGATTGTTTTTTGAAATGGATGTATAACCGAAAAAAGGTGTACGTTTAGAAAAAGAAAATGCAGGCACGAAGCTCCCTAACACTCGCAGTGCGCCCCGCTTGCGCACCGGTCGCACTCCGCCTGGATCACCGAGTGCGTGATGTTGTACTTCGTTTTCAACATCTCATTGATCTGCCCGATAATCGAATTCAAGGCGTTTACATCCTCCGTGTCGATGACGATATGCGAGCTTAAAGCGCACACGTCGGAGGCGATACTCCAGATATGCAGGTCGTGGATCTCCTTCACCCGAGGAATTTTTTTGATATCATCGGAGACCTGCTGCAGGTCGATGTTCTTGGGGACCGCCTCCATCAGGATGCGCACCGACTCCCGGACGAGACCGAGGCAATTCACCAGGATGAACACACCAATGGCTGCACTCACGATCGGATCGAAGATATAGTTCCCGGTGAGGATGATGAGGAACCCCCCACAGACGACGCCAACCGAGGAAATCGTATCGCTGAGGACATGGAGGTACGCACCCCGCACATTCAGGTTCTCCCGCTCATCCCCATGCATCTTGACGACGACATAGAGGTTCGCCGCAAGACCGATGATCGCGATGACGAACATCTCAGGCCCGTTGATCGGCTGCGGGGTGAGGAACCGCAGGTACGACTCATAGAAAATCAGGATGGTGAGCATGAACAGGACGATGGCGTTCACCATCGCCGCGAGAATCTCAGCCCGATAATACCCATACGTGAACTGCTCTGTGGTCCCCCTGCGGGCCAGACGCATCGCAAAGTACGCAAGCAAGAGCGCAAGCAAGTCGATGAGGACATGCCCGGCGTCGCTGAACAGCGCCAGGCTGTTGGTGATGACGCCTCCAGCGACCTCCATGATCAGAACGAAGAGGGACAGCCAGATGAAAATCCGGAACTTCTTCTGGATGATATCCCTCTGAATCATGCAACGCAGTAAGTGTTCGCCTGTATTAATAGGATACCTTCAACCCAATCTAGGCACGGTCTATTCGCTCATGCCGAGGGCCTGTCGTAGCCGCCTGACGCGGTCACGCAGCTGGATCGCGGTCTCGAAATCCAAGGCATCCGCGGCCTTATGCATCTGCACCTCGAGGTCCACGAGCACCGCAGGGATCTCCCGCTTCGGGATATGCTTCACGTCCTTGATCTCGACCGCCTTCTCCTTGATCGGCTTGACGATCGTCGTCGGCACAATCCCATGCACCGTGTTGTACTCAAGCTGCATGGTGCGACGCCGGTTCGTCTCATCAAGCGCACGACGCATCGACTCCGTGACCCTGTCCGCGTACAGCACGACTCTTGCGTGTACGTTGCGCGCCGCCCGGCCAATGATCTGGATCAGGCTGCTGCCGTCACGCAGGAAACCCTCCTTATCCGCATCCAGGATCCCGATGAACCCTACCTCTGGGATGTCGATGCCCTCACGCAGCAGGTTGATGCCTACGAGCACATCGAACTTCCCCAGCCGCAGCTCCCGGATGATCTCAGAGCGCTCCAGCGTGTCGATCTCCGAATGCAGGTACCGCGTCCGGATCTCCTGCCCAGCGAGGTACTCCGACAGCTCCTCAGCCAGTCGCTTCGTTAGCGTCGTCACCAAGATCCGGTCCCCACGCGCGACCGCAGCGCGGATCTCGCCGATCAAATCCCGCATCTGGTCCTTCGACGGCCGGACCTCCACGGGCGGGTCCACGAGCCCAGTCGGACGGATGATTTGTTCAACGACCTGCACGGACTTCTGCAGCTCGTACGCCGCGGGCGTGGCGGACACGAAGATCACCTGCCGCATGTACTGCTCGAACTCCTCGAACCGCAGCGGTCGGTTGTCATATGCGCTTGGCAGCCGGAATCCGTACTCCACCAACGTATTCTTGCGCGACCGCTCCCCGTTGAACATCCCATGGATCTGCGGCAGCGTCCGATGACACTCATCAATGAACAACAGGAAATCCTGCGGGAAATAATCCAAGAGGCAATACGGCTTCTCCCCCGCGCCACGCCCATCGAAATACCGGGAGTAGTTCTCAATGCCCTTACATGAGCCGGTCTCCTCGATCATCTCCAAATCGTACAGCGTCCGCTGACGCAGCCGATACGCCCGTATGTCGTCCAGCGCGGGCAGCCGCTCCTCAAGCTCCCGCCGAATCGCCTTCACCGCCTCCAACACCCGGGATTGAGGGATCACGAAATGCTTGGCCGGGAACAGATACATATGCTGATACTGGTCGATCGGCTGCCCCGTAATCTTCTCCAGTTCCTTAATCGACTCTATCGTATCGCCGAACAGCTCGAAGCGAAGGATGTTCTGCGCATACCCAGGGATGACATCCACTGTGTCCCCCTTGACTCGGAAGCAGCCGGCCTTCAAATCAAGGTCGTTGCGGTCGTACTGCATGTCCACGAGCTTGCGGAGGAACTCTCGGCGCGGAAGCGTCTGACCCACCTGGAAGTCCATCCCCAGGCCCGCGTAATCTTTTGGGTTCCCTACATTATAGATGCAGGAGACCGACGCGACTACGATGACGTCACGGCGCGTCAGCAGCGATGCGGTCGCCGCCAGACGCATCTGCTCGATCCTTGGGTTTACATCCGCATCCTTCTCGATGTATAGGTCTCTAGACGGGATGTACGATTCTGGTTGGTAGTAATCGTAGTACGAGACGAAGTACTCCACGCGGTTGTCTGGGAAGAACTCCTTGAACTCGCTGTACAACTGCGCAGCCAGGGTCTTGTTATGCGCGATGACCAGCGCAGGCCGCTGCAGCTGCTGGATCACATTCGCCATAGTGAAGGTCTTCCCCGATCCGGTGACCCCAAGCAGCGTCTGCGCAGAGTAATGGTTCTTGCAGCCTTCCACCAGTTTGGCGATTGCCTCAGGCTGGCTGCCTTTCGGCAAGAACGGTGTTTTCAGCTGAAATGCAGTCATGCGAGTACCTCCTTTCGATGTGCGACATGGTGATACGCAATGGCGAACCGATGCGCCTCGTCACGCATCTCCTGCAGCACATGGAGCGCACGGTCCGACTTCGGCAGACGTAGCGGCGCTCCCATCCCCGGCAGATAGACTTCTTCATCTCGCTTCGCCAGGGAAACCGTAGGGACATGCAGGTCAAGTTTGCGTAACTCTCCGAGGGCCGCGTTGAGCTGGCCTCGACCGCCGTCAATGACCAGCAGCTGCGGGAACTCGGCCTCTTCCATCTTTAGCCGGGTGTACCGGCGGCGGACGACTTCGGCGATGGCCGCCGTGTCATCCACGCCTTCCACAGTGCGAATCCTGAAGCGCCGATAGTTGCTTTTATCAGGGCGACCGTTGCGGAACTGAATGAGGGATCCGACCATCGCCGACCCTGAGAGATGGGAGATGTCGATGCATTCCATGACCACGGGCAGCTCATGGAGCTGGAGTCGTTTTTTCAGCTCCTGCAGCTTCCCGACGTCCCCGAAGAACCCCAGCTCGATGTTTTTCGATACGAGAGTGAGGAGCTGTCGTTTTGAGCCGCGTTTCGGGATGGTGACCAGGACTTTGGAACCGCGACGTTCTGAGAGAAACGAGACCAGTGACGCTGAGAGCGCCTCCGGTACGATGAGCTCCCGGGGGACAGGATTCTCCGAATAATACTGCAGAAGGAATTCCTCGAGGAACTCTGGGGATGCGGGGAACACGAACTCGTTCTTATTCCACAGCGTCCCTTTGTAGATGTTAAATAGCATCAGGTAGACCGTGCCGTCACGCACCGTATGGTGGAGGATGTCTTCATTGAACCGTCGCTGCCGGACCATGTTCTGCCGCTCGCGCAGATGTTCTATCGCCTGTCGTTCCCTGCGTACGATGAGGGCTTTCTCATACTGCATGGCCTTTGAGTACGATTTCATATCAGTATCGAGTGAGCTGAGCAACTCATCCACATGACCGTCGAGAAGCAGGGAGATTTTCTCGATCTTTTGGCGGTACTCCTCTTTAGTGACGAGCCCTGCGCAGGGGGCGTCGCAAAGTTTGATGTGATACCGCAGGCAGGGCTTCTTCGGCAGCCGCGAACATGTCCGGAGGGGGAACGCATGTTTGATGAACCACAGGATGTAGTCTCGCTCCGCGGCGGAGACGAACGGGCCGTAGTACCGCCCTTTCTGATCCTTCTGCCTGGCGATCATCACCCGCGGGTACTCCTCGTCTGTGATACGGATGAAGGCGTAGGTCTTCGCATCCCGCAGGTTGATGTTATACTTCGGCTGATGTTTCTTGATGAGTGTGTTTTCGAGGATGAAAGCTTCGACTTCGGTGTCGGTGACGATGTAGTCGACATCCGCTATACGTTCGATGAGCTGACTGGTCTTGGGGTCATGACTGGTTTTTTGAAAATAGCTGGCGACGCGTTTGCGCAGGCTGCTTGCTTTCCCGATGTAGATGATGGTACCGCTGGCGTCTTTGAAGAGGTAGCAGCCGGGGCTCGTCGGCAGCGTCGGTAGGTTACGCATAGACCTCGACGGGGCGAAGGACTGTTTTGAGGATTCGGCCGGTATAACTCCTTGAGACGCGGGCGACTTCTTCTGGCGTCCCTTCGGCGATGATCTCCCCACCTAAGTCGCCTCCCTCGGGACCGAGGTCGATGATGTGGTCCGCGATCTTGATGACCTCCATGTTGTGCTCGATGATGACGATGGTGTTGCCTTTGTCGACGAGATGGCTGAGGACGTCGTTGAGTTTCTTGACATCATGGAAGTGCAAGCCGGTCGTCGGCTCATCCAACAGATAGAGCGTGCGGCCGGTGTCGCGTTTCGCCAGCTCCCGCGTCAGCTTGATGCGCTGGGCTTCGCCCCCGGACAGCGTCGTCGCGCTCTGCCCAAGCTTGATGTATCCGAGTCCGACGTCGACGAGGGTCTGCAGTTTCTTGCGGATCCCTGGGATGTGCGTGAAGAGCTCGAGGTTTTCTTCGACGCTCATGCCCAGGACGTCGGCGATGGACTTGCCTTTGTAGGTGACCTCGAGGGTTTCTTTGTTGTAGCGTTTGCCTTTACATTCTTCGCATTCGACGTAGATGTCCGGCAGGAAGTTCATCTCGATTTTAATGAGGCCGTCTCCTCCGCAGGCCTCGCAGCGTCCGCCAGAGACGTTGAACGAGAACCGCCCAAGAGTGTAACCGCGGACCTTGGCCTCCTGGGTCTGCGCGAAAACCGAGCGGATTTCATCGAAGACCTTGGTGTAGGTCGCCGGGTTGCTGCGCGGCGTGCGTCCGATAGGGCTTTGGTCGATGACGAGGACCTTGTCGATGGGGGAGTCGCAGGTGATGGCGTCGTGCTTGCCTGGCAGGTCCTTGGATTCATGCAGGGATCGCATGAGGCCTTTGTAGAGGATCTCGTAGACCAGAGTGGATTTCCCGCTGCCGGAGACGCCAGTGATGACGGAGAGGACGCCGATAGGAATCTTCACGGTGAGATCCTTGAGGTTGTTCTCCTTACAGCCTGTGAGCGTGATGAACTCATGGGACTCCCGTCGTGTGCTGGGGATGGGGATGACGAGTTTATGGGAGAGGTATTTACCGGTGAGGGACTTGGGGTTGCGGGCGATCTCTTCCGGCGTTCCTTTGGCGACGACGAATCCGCCGTGGATGCCTGCACCTGGTCCCATGTCGACGACGTAGTCCGCGCTGCGGATGGTCTCCTCGTCGTGTTCGACGACGACGAGGGTGTTGCCCTGGTCGCGGAGCTTGTGGAGGGTGTCGATGAGTTTTTTGTTGTCCCACTGGTGCAGGCCGATGGAGGGCTCGTCGAGGATGTAGAGGACGCCCATGAGGTTGGAGCCGATCTGGGTGGCGAGGCGGATGCGTTGGGCTTCGCCGCCGGCGAGCGTTCCCGCGTTGCGCGCGAGCGTGAGGTAGTTGAGGCCGACGCGGTCGAGGAAGTAGAGGCGGGAGAGGACCTCTTTGAGGATGAGTTTGGCGATCTCCTCTTCTTTCTTTGTAAGGTGGAGGTCGTTGAAGAACTCGATAGCTTGTTTAATGGACAAGGCCGTGGCGTCGTAAATGGATTTGTCGTTGATGCGGACGGCGAGGACTTTTTCTTTGAGTCGTTTGCCTTTGCAGGCTGGGCAGGGGCTGATGCGCATGAAGCGTTCGAGTTCCTCGCGGCGGTACGCGGATTCGGTCTGTTTGTAGAGGCGTTCGGACTGTGGGACGAGGCCTTCCCAGCTGCCTTGGTGCGACCAGTGGGCCTCCCCGTTCTTCATGGAGATATTGTAGTGGATGCGCTCTTGGGAGCCGAACATGAGGACGTTGAACTGTTCGTCGGTGAGGTCTTGTATGGGGGTGAAGAGGTCGAAGCCGAAGTGTTTGGCGACGGCTCCAAGGTAGGAGTTACGCCAGCCTTCGCGTGCGGTGCGGTAGAGGGCTATTGCTCCGTCGGCGATGCATTTCGTTTTGTCGGGGATGATGAGGCTTGGGTCGAAGTCCATGCGGATGCCGAGGCCGTGGCAGGTCTCGCAGGCGCCGAACGGGCTGTTGAAGGAGAACATGCGTGGCTGGAGTTCTTCGAAGACGAGTCCGCAGACGGGGCAGGCAAGCCTGGAGGAGCAGAGGTACTCCTCGTTCTTCTTGTCGAGGACGAGGAGGAGGCCGTCGGATTTCTTGAGCGCCTGTTCGCAGGCTTCGGCGAGCCGGGAGGTATCCGTGGTGGTGACGCGGTCGACGACGACGTCGATGTCGTGCATCTTGTAGCGTTCCAACGGGATTTTTTCGTCGGTGCGTACGATGGCCTTGTTGACACGGGCGCGGGTGTAGCCGTCGGCGTTGAGGTCTCTGAGGAGCTGCTCGTACGTACCTTTTTTCTGCCGCACGATGGGGGAGAGGATCGTGACCATGCCGCTGTGTTCGCTAGCGATGCGTGATGCTATCTTCTCCGGGGTCTGGGCTTCGATGCGAGTGTTGTGGGTGGGGCAGTGGGGAACGCCGATGCGGGCGTAGAGGAGTCTGAGGTAGTCGTAGATCTCGGTGATGGTGCCGACGGTGCTGCGTGGGTTTTTACTCGTGGTTTTTTGTTCGATGGAGATGGCGGGTGAGAGGCCTTCGATGGCGTCGACGTCCGGTTTGTTCATGAGGCTGAGGAACTGGCGGGCGTAGGCGCTGAGGCTTTCGACGTAGCGGCGTTGGCCTTCGGCGTAGATGGTGTCGAAGGCGAGCGTGGATTTCCCGCTGCCGGAGAGGCCGGTGATGACGATGAATTTGTCTCTGGGGAGCTCGACGGTGATGTTCTTGAGGTTGTGTTCGCGGGCTCCTTTGATGACGATGTTCTTCACGTGCGTGCTTCCCCCTAGCCGTAGGCTTGGTTTTCCTGGGTGGAGTCTGGAGAATTCATCGGTACTATAGAAGGCTTTCGAAGAGCGGTGAATGTATTCTCTTGGGGAGATTGGGAGGTTTTTTCTGTGTTGTTTGGTAGTCATTGTCACGAACGGGTATCGGGTGTACAGGGACTGGGTAGGGGGCGTACAACAAGAGGTTTTAAAGCAGACGGCTAAAGAGGGGTTGAGGAGTGAGAACCCATGTTTATGATCGTAGGACAAATCTCCGGCGCAGATGAAGCCTCTGAGGTCGAATTCATCACCAAGTCGTTTGTGGTCGCGAACCGCGCACGGCATCTCGCGCAGAAGCTCAAGGAATAAAATTACATTATTTTTTCTCTGAAGGCTGCGGTGCCGCGGCTTCCATCTCTGTTATTTTTGCCAGCTCTGCACGCAAGTGTCTCATGGCCGCGGTGCGGTCGGTGCCCAGGCCAAGAGCATCCGGGGCTATCTCCTCTTTCTGGAGTTGCTGCAGCCAGTGCTCAAGGATTTGTTTTTGGTTCATCCTTTCACCTCCAGCCTTGTCATCCGCATGGTTCTATTTGAAGGAATCGCTTGGGAGAATAATTTATTTATAATAGGTTCTCGATACCAAGCGAAAGGAGGAGTGCGATGACATACTTCTGGAAAAAGGACGAGGGCATCTACCACTGGCACCTTGAATGTACCGCGATCCCGATTCATGTCCGCGGGAATCCGGAATGGGAAGTCAGCGAAATGCGGCCGACCGACCGGGACATCTGCCTGCAATGCCGGGAGAAGGATTTGGCCACGCGGTTGAAGAAACCGCTGTAACCGTTCCTGTATTTCGTTCTCTACTCGTTACCGTTTCCTAAGAGTAGCCGCTTCAGTTGTTTCTTCGTCTTGTAGTCACAGATTACGGGTACTGGCTCCATGGTGAATGGGTTGCGTTTCGTCCAGTACATGCAGGTCGACGGGGTCATGGGCGTTGGGGTGAACAACTGGAACTGCTCGACGTTGGAGAGGTTCTTTTTCTGGATTTGCTCTTTGAGATACGCGGTTTCCTTCAGGGTGTCGCCGGGATGGCCAATCATGAAATAATAGCGCAACGCCTGGCTGTTCGATTGGTTGCGCTGGGCGAATGCTTTGACGAACGCATCGAAACCTTTGATGTCCTTGTTCATCAGCCGCAGAACCTGCGGTGAGAGATGCTCGGGAGCTATCTTCAGACACCCGGAGACATGGTATTTACACAGCTCATTGAGATAGTCGGGGCTCTTCATGGCAAGATCATAGCGAACCCCGCTGCGGACAAAGATCTTCTTGACGCCGGGAATCTCTCGCGCCTTCCGAAGCAACGACAAGAGTCGCCCATGACTGCAATCCAGGTTCTTGCACGTAAGGCACGTCTGCTGGCATTTGGCCGCGGACGGGCAGTCCATCCCGTACATGTTCGCTGACGGACCGCCAAGGTCGTCGATATAGCCTTTGAAGTCTGGATACCGGGTCAACCGTCGAATCTCATCAAGAATGTTCTTTTCAGATCGGGAGATGATCCGGTCCCCCTGATGCAGGGCCAGGGAGCAGAAGTTGCATCGCCCGATACAGCCGCGGTGCGTCACAACGGAGAACCGCGCCATCTTCAAAAGGGACCGCGGATGCATCGTGCGCGAAAACGGCAGGGAGTAGATCTCATCGAGATCCTTGGTGGTGTACACGGGTGCGTGGTACTGCAGCACGTAGTTGTTCGTATACGGCTGGGCGAGGTTGCGGGTGTTGGAGAACATCCGCTGCATCTCACAGAACTTGAGAGGATCTTTTTCGACGTCGTCAAAGGAGGGCATCACCTCAAAGCCCGGGTCAAGGGTCTTGCTGACGATGCAGGTACCTTCGATGCCGTTGAGAGGCTGCTTGGAGGACAACCGTTTGGCTATTTCCAGAATCTGTTTTTCCCCATTTCCGTACACAAGGATAGTGGCCCGGGAGTCTAACAGGATGCTTCTCCGTACTCGGTTCTCCCAGTAATCGTAGTGTGCGAACCGACGCAAGGACGCCTCGATGCCGCCGATGACCAGCGGCGCATCATGATAGGCCTGCTTGAGTTTCTGGCAGTAGACGATGACTGCTCGATCCGGCATCGCTGAGGGCTTCGCATACTGGTCCTCGCTGCGGCCATGTTTCATAGGGGTGTAGTTGTTCAACATGCTGTCGATGGAGCCGGAGGTGACCGCAAAACAGAGGCGAGGTGCCCCGAGCTTGGTGAAATCCTGAGAAGTTACGGGTTTTTCAATGATGCCGACGCAGTAGCCATGCGCATCGAGGACCCGTGCGATAATACCGACAGGAGACAGCGGGTGATCATCGTAATATTCCCCTGAGACGAGAATAATATCAAACCCATTCCCTGTCTTTGCGATCATACGAGATGAATCGGTCTAGAGAATCCAGGTGTATTTAAACGTGGCGAGCAATGAATATCCCCTAAGAACGCGCTCTTTTTCCTTACCGGTGCAATCCGCCTGATCCAGAGGCCACATGAGAATACAAGGTGTGGGCGTCCGTAATCCATGCGTTCCGCTGCTTCGCATATTGTAAAATCTTCTCATACAGAGCGGTCCACTCCGGGGTGAAAAACCCGCCAAACGACACAGGATAGGAGTACGTCCACGAATGCCATAGAATCGTCAACACGCCGTGATATCGCTCCACCGTTTCCATCAACGTCATCACCCGTTGAAGACTCTCTTGAGGGCTCAGTTTCATCCACCACATCATCGTCCAATCCTGGATCATCACAGGAACTTCAAGGATAGGGATCTCCTGTTGCCTGGTGAGGTCAAACGGAACAAAAGGATACGCGATGCCGTTGCGAAACCCGATCATATCCGGGTACCCGTACGTGGAATCATACTGGAAGCCGGCTTTCGCCAACACCTCCCAGGTTTTCGGCGTCTTGAAACGCATGACATGGTTCCGGGCACCAACCACCGACGACCCCAAGACGTCCTCCATGTCCTTTTTCTGCCGCTGGATCTCCGCGAGGTCATCGTACGAGGAGAACCCGGTGTGAAACCCCACCTCGCAGCCCGCATCCAGGACGCCCTTCATCTCCCCCTCCACATCGCGTAAAGTGTACTTCCTACCGAAGACGTCATCGGGTGATGCGAGGAAATAAAACGTTGAGGTCGCCTCATATTTCTTTTCAGTGGCCATGATCTTCTGGAAGGTGCGGTACGGGGTCTTCCGCGGATTCAGTAGGCCATGGGTGAGCCGCAGCGTCGAGGACACCTCCCGATGCCGCAGCGCGTTCCGCACCGCGAAAGCCAGATGACGCGGGGAGACGAACACATCATCGACGTCATGTGACAGCACGACTGCGAACGAATGGTCATCAGGATACTCCGCCGTGTACCCCTGCTCCTGCAGGTAGGCTGAGACCCGAGGTTGACAGGGATCCTTATACTTGCTCGAGGAGAACAGGAACCGACCATGCCGATCGTACCCAGAATCGCCGTACTCCTCCGGTTTCACAAACTGGTCCCACACCTCGGGATTTTTCCGAAGCACTCCCGAAATCTCGTCCATGCCGGACACACCCTCACCATTCCATCAACGGATTAACGATATTAAACAATTCGAAAATCCAGCGCTAAGGTCCTAAGAAGTCTCCTTCGTTAGACCGCAACTCCCTTAAATCACGGGGCCATAGCAGGCGTCTAATGACAGACGTCCTCCTGACCAACGACGACGGGTACCTCTCTTCCGGGTACTACCCGCTCCTCCGAGAACTCTCCAAACGCTTCACGGTCACCGCGGTCGCCCCGGATCGGGAGAAAAGCTGGATCGGCAAGGCCATTACCACTCACACCGAAATCCCCATCACCATCGTCAGACACGAGGATTTCGAAGTCTTCACCCTCAACGGAACTCCAGCCGATTGCACCCAGATTGGTATGTACGGCATCATGCCACGCAAACCCGATATTGTTGTCTCCGGCATCAACCTCGGCGAGAACGCAGGCACCGCACGGATCCTCAGCTCAGGAACCATCGGCGCCACCATGGAAGCAGCCTTCGAAGGCATCCGGGCCATCGCCTCCTCCTTCTCTCTGCCCCTCCCCGTCAAGAAAGCTACGAACCTGTACAGCCCGGACGGCTACCCACTCTTCCAGCACGCAGCAGCGATCACCACCAGGCTTGTCGACACCTTTGCCCACATGCCCAGGACCCCAGGCGTCGACGTCCTCGCCATCTCCATCCCCTTCAAAGCAACCCTGGACACGGACGTGGCCGTCACCCGACCTTTCACCGATCCGTACGGCCCGCTCTTCCACAAGACCGCACACTGCTACCTGCACAGCACCCCGCCCCTCATCTTCGACGACCTAGAGCCCGGCACTGACCTCTCCGCACTCGCCGAAGAAAAAATATCAATCAGCCCCCTCGACCTCTCCTTCTCTACACCACAGGGAATGCAAGCCACCAGGGAGTTCCTCAAGAAAAACTGGCGAAAACCATGACGGACCCCACAGGCCCAAGCGTCATCATCCTCCGCTACGGGGAAATCTCCCTGAAAACCACGTACGTCAGAACCTCCTTTGAAAACCGGCTCATCACCAACATCAAGACAGCACTCAAATCCGCAGGCCTTGAGTATTCCGTCACCAGAGAACGCGGCCGCATCTACCTTATTACAAATAAAATCCCAGAAGCCACAAAGGTCCTCAAGCGGATCAGCGGCATCGTCTCCTTCAGCTCCGCCATACAGACCACCGCGGACCTCCCCACCCTCACCGAAGCCACCCTCATCCTGACGAAGCCACTGCTCAGCCAACAAGTAAGCTTCGCACTACGCGTCACCCGCACCGGTAAGCATCCATACACCAGCCAAGACGTGGCCCGCCACATCGGCGCCGCAGTCGCCACCGCCACCCACGCACCCGTAGACCTCACCATACCAGACCACGAGATTTTCATCGAGATCCGCGGCAAAAAAGCCTTCCTCTTCACGGAAAAACACCGCGGCATCGGAGGACTGCCCGTCGGCACCCAAGGCACCGCCGCCGTCCTCTGCGACAGCCCAGCAGCCACGCTAGCCGCCTGGTACATGATGCACCGCGGCTGCTCCCTCATCCTCATCGGCACACACCCCGCGGACACTCCCACTCTTCAAGCGTTCCTCACCCGCTGGAACCTCACAGGCACACCCTTCCTCCTCGACCCGGCCACACCCGAGTTCTACGACCGCCTCAACAACCTCATTGCGGATTATCACTGCGACGCACTCGCAACCCCAGCGACCAGGGACGACCCCCAGGAGACCCTCCGACGACTCACCGAACTGAAAACACACATTAGCGTGCCGCTCCTCACCCCGGTCATCGCTCTGACAACACCAGAAGTGGAACGCCACTGCAAAGAAAAAGAGGTGAGCCTCTGAAAATCACCATCCTTGGAGCAGGCGCCATCGGCTCGCTCCTCGGCGCCCACCTCAGCACCCGCCACGACGTCACCCTCATCGGACGGCCGCCGCACATCCTCGCCATCCAACAAAACGGGTTACGCGTCACCGGAAAGACCAACCGACACTGCACCATCAAGGCCCTCACATCACTCCAGGAGGAAACACCGCCCCCGGACCTTATCCTCGTCACCGTCAAATCCTACGACACCCAGACCGCCGCACGCCAGATCCAACGGATCTTCCATCACCAGACTGCCGTCCTGACGCTGCAGAACGGCCTAGGCAACGTCGAGACCCTCGAAGCAGCGATCCCCCGCGGCCAACTCCTCGCCGGCGTCATCACCCACGGTGCCCTCCTCACCACCCCAGGCAGCGTCACCCATACCGGCAAAGGAGCCATCATCATCGGCGAGCTCGACGGCGCACGCACCGAGCGGGTGAAAACGATCGCCGCGGCGTTCACCGCCAGCGGACTTACGACAAGGATAAGCCGCGACATCCACAACGACATCTGGGTGAAGACCATCGTCAACGCAAGCATCAACCCGGTGACCGCCTTCTTCTCCTGCCCCAACGGCTACCTCCTCACCAACCCGGTCCTCCGACACGTCATAGACGACACCTGCAGGGAATCCACCCGCATCGCCCAAACTGACGGCCTCACCGTTACCGCCGCAGACATGATCCGCACCACGAGGACAGTTATCCGCACCACCGCACAGAACTCCTCCTCAATGCTCCAAAGCCTGCAACAAGGAAAACCCACGGAAATCGACGCCCTGAACGCGGCCCTTACCCGGATCGGCGCCCAGCACCACATCGACACCCCGCTCAACACCCTGCTCGCCACCCTCATCCACTGGAAGGAAAACCAGCACAGCGGAGAAGCGCCATGAAAGTGTTCGTCACCAGAAAAATACCAGAAGCAGGCCTTTCACTCCTCGAGCACGAATTCACCGTGGACGTCTTCCCCCACGACCGCCTCCCGACTAAACACGAAATCATCGCAGGACTCAGCGATGCGGACGGTCTTCTCTGCCTGCTCACCGACCCAATAGATAAGGACGTCATCGCCAGCGCACCACGCCTGCGGATGATCGCCTCCTACGCGGTC
>CAIRCU010000002.1 GCA_903877165.1 Methanobacteriota archaeon
AGATGCCGGCGACCGACATGGTGTTGATGAAGTTCGCAACATACGGGAGGTGGAGATCAATTTTTTTCCCTCGTGCTTTCGCCTTGGATGCAGGGAGCTGGAGGTATACCAGTCCGATGACGACCGGCACGACAGAGGTCACGATGAGGAGAAGGAGGGCGGTCGCATTGGTGGGGAAGAGAAGGTAGAGGAATAAGGTTGAAAGGAAGGAAGACAGGAAACCGGCGAGTAAGTTCATCAGCACCATGGAGTAATATTCTTGGTAGACCATGCTGATGTCCGCTTTTTCCAGGAGTCTGTTTTTACTGGTTTCGCTGACGTTGAAGCGGTCGAAAATGCCGGAGAAGAGCCTGCGGCAGAACCTGGTGTAATTCGTGGATTTCATGCAACAGACTCCTTTCGTGCCATGTCAAGGACGCGCTGTGGGAATTTGTGGTACTCGGCGATGATGGAGCCGAAATCCTTGTAGCTGCGGATGTTTTTTTTGCGCATCCACTCCAGGACGGTGACGCGGCGGTCTATCTCCTCTTGGAGCTGTTCGTCGGTCCAGTCGTTCTGGGTTTTGATACGGTTGAGGATTTTGCTGGAGCCGCTGGCGTCGAAGCGATCGTCCGTCTTCGAGACCCAGGTGTAGGGAGCCATAAAGATGAGCTGGTTGGTGTCGGTGTCGAGTTTGACGATTTCGGTGACGCTGGTCATGCGGCGGACCATTTTGCCGCCGATGTCGACAGCATTCTGGAAGACGATGACGTCCAGGGAGGTGAGGAGGGCGCGTGGCAGTTCAATGGGCGGGTTTTCGAGCCGTTGGATGAGTGTGTGAATCGTGCTAGCGTGGACTGTGGCATACGCCGTGTGCCCGGTGGCCATGGCCTGGAAGAGGCTGTACGCTTCTTTGCCACGGACTTCGCCGACGATGATGACACGGGGGCGTTGTCTGAGGGCGGCGCGGATGAGGTCGAACATGTCGATGTCTTTACCGGATTTGCTTTCGTCGCTTGCGGCGAATCCTTTTCTGGTGGTTCCTGCAATCCAGTTCTTATGTGGGATGTTGACTTCTCTTGTGTCTTCGATGCTGATGATCTTATGTGAGGCTGGGATGAAGAGCATGAGGGCGTTGAGCGCTGTTGTTTTTCCGCTTGCGGTGCCGCCGCAGAAGAGGACCGATGCGCCGTCTTCGATCGCCATCCAGAAATAGGCTGCCATCTCTGTGGACATGGAGTGGAAATCGATCAAATCAATGGGAGTGAGAGGTGTTTCACGGAATTTCCGGATGGTGAACGTGCTGCCTTTGGTGACGGTCTTGGCTAGTGTTGCTTGGAGCCGTGAGCCGTCCGGGAGTTTGCCGTCGACGATGGGGGAAAAGATGCTGATCTGTTTACCAGAGATCTGGCAGAGTCTGCCGAGGAAGCTGTTGAGCTCTGGTTCGTCGTCGAAGTAGATATTGGATTCGATAGCTTCGTACTTGCGGTGGTGGATGAAGATGGGGGTGTCGGGTCCG
Organism: Methanobacteriota archaeon; assembly: GCA_903877165.1. Classification (GTDB taxonomy): domain Archaea; phylum Thermoplasmatota; class E2; order DHVEG-1; family DHVEG-1; genus CAIRCU01. The sequence goes on from CAIRCU010000002.1 coordinate 1,499, forward strand.
TCACAGGAGACGTCTTCGATGCCGTCGTCGTGCATGAGAATGTCGATGCGGCCGTAGCCGAGGAAGTCCCGGAAGATATGGTAGAAGATGGCGTCGCGGCTGGGTTCTTCGAAGGCGATGTCGTTGTCGATGATGATGTGCTCGAGGGTCTCAAGCAGGAATTTTTCTTTTTCTTTTTTGTCCATGTCGAAGGTGTTGATGTCCGCGAGCATTTTGAAGAGGTGGGAGAGTTCTTTTTTGACGCTGCGTTCGTCGTCGGTGAGGGTGGGCTCGTCGACCTCGTAGCGGTATTCGTCGGTTTTGTGGTCGAAGATGATGCGTTTTTTCCCGAGTTTCTTGTAGCCGAAGCCGTCCTCGGCTTCGATGATTTCGATGCTGTTGTCGCTTGAGAACGCGCCAGCCCAGGTGGTGTCGCCGGTTTTCTTGAGTCGGGCGCGGTCGAGAAGGCTGACGTGGCCAGATGCAGGATGTTCGATCCGTTGAGGTGTTGGCATGGGCTGTTGTGGTGTTGTCTTTGGCGGGGGGGTGATGACGCGGTAGGCTTGGGAGTCCGCGGATTGTTGCTGGGTTTGGTGCGGGGTTTTACGGACGGTGGGCGGCAGCGTGTCCGGTGGAGGGGCTAGTGGCTTCTTCTGTTGGGCTTTTTCGAGGAGACCCATGGATACCTCACTTCGCGTGGTATCTGGCCATGACTTTTTCGTAGAGTTCGAAGTCGTCGGAGTGGGCGAACTGGTCGATGACGTCCTCGGGGAGTTGTCCAAGGAGCGTGTCGGTGAGTTGGAGGAATTTGATGAGGTCGTCATCGACCTCAGGTAAGGGTGTTTTCTTTTTGAAGAGGGAGCGTTTTTCTTTGTGTTCTTTGGCGGGTTTGGTTTTCTTTGTCTTCGCGTTTTGTTTCTTCGCGAGGTCTTTTTTCCGCTGTTCTTTGAGGAGGAGTCTGGCTTGTTGTTTTTGTTTCTTTTGTTCGAGTTTAGCTTGGCGGGCCGCGAGTTTTTGTTGTTTCTTGGTCAGAAGATCGGCTTCGGATTCTTTCGTGGCTGTGGGTTCTGCTTTTGCTGCGTCTTTGGTTTTTTTCTTGGTGTTAGGTGGTTTGTTGTCCGCGGTGTCTTCTTCGGGTGTCTCGATTTTCTTCTGTTTCTTGTGTTCTTTTTCCTCGCGTCGTTGTTGTTTTTCTTCTTCTTCCTGTTCTTGTTCTTTGATATGTTGGATTCGCTCTGAAAGGTCTATGGGGATGTATGAGAGATCGCGGTCTTCTTTCTCTGCTTTTTTGTCCTTGAAGGATTTGCTTTGGAGGTAGTAGAGCTGGGAGCTTTCTGTTCCTTGCTCATCGGCGTCCGCCATGGCGCTGAGGAAGGCGATGTCGGCGTGGGTGTGCTGAGGGGCTGGTGCCTGTTTTGTGGAGAACTGGGTGGTGGTCGTCAGGTCCTTGTTTCGCAGGGTAGCGAGGTCGATGATTTCGACGCGGCTGTCACGTCGTTTGAAGGCCGCGAGGTCGTCGAGAGGATCCAGGGAGGTGACGAAGCGGAACGAAGGGCTGACGCCGAAGGGGAAGTCTGCTTTGAATTCCTCAGGAATCGGGTTCGGGCGATGCAGTTGGAGTGTCTGGATGTCGAACGTGACGTCGTCATGTCCTGGATGGCGGGCGATCGGGGCTCGTTCTTCGACAGACGGGGGTGAATGGAATATAATCTGATCGGGGACGACGGGCTGCGGGGGCGGTGCAGGTTTGGTTTCTTTGAGGAGTTCATCGATTTTGTTGACGATTTGCAGGTGGAAGTCGACGGTTGAGGCCGGCTCGTCGTTGACTTGCAGCGATTTCTTTGGTAGCAGTGAGGTTATTGTGGTGAAAAACAGAGTATAGCCTGCCTTATTCCTCTGAGCAGTAATGTGCATTGGTTGGTCCCATCCCATTCTTTTCACGAGGATGCTCTATTATGAAATGGTTGTGGCATCCCGCGATTCGTGTGGGGAGGTATCAGATTGTTTTTTAATAAAGATTTCTGTGGTCAAGGGAAATAAAAATCCTGCGTGGCGCACCTCTCATGGTGATTCCGTCAAGCCCGGGGTTTTCACGTTGAATCGATTTTCCCGCGAAGGTATTAAGTGTGAGAGCATGGTAAAGTATCTTCATTGCTATGTTATGGCACTGCTTGGATTGGGGAGGACCCCATTAAGTACATAGTATGGTGTAAGGGGGAACTTCACAAACTATAAATACCAAGCTCGCCATTTCTAGCCAAATCTAAAGCTGAAGCCCTCGCACTAAGGGCATAAGGCTAGGAGAGAATGGGAAACATGAAAGCAAATCGTAAGTTTAAAGAAGGCCAGGAAGCAGTCTCCGCTGTTATCGGTGTCATCCTCATGGTCGCCATAACAGTCGCGATCGCCGCAACCGTGTACGTCTACGTCAGTGGAATGGTCGGTGGCAACGCGAAAAGCACACCAACAGTATCACTTATACCGGATGGGAACGATCAGAACTGCACCATTACGCTGGGATCAGTCTCCTCTAGCGGAGTCTTATGGTCCGACGTGACATATACTCTAGTTAATAAAACCCAAGCAACGCAATTCATCCCGACAACATTCGGAACAGCACACGCATGGGGTACTTCCACCGCAATAACCGTCGGAAACCCAACAACCCAGACGAATATGGCCGGAGGCCAAATCATCACGATTAAAGGAGCACCGATTGGTCTCACAAAAGGATCATCATATACGTTGACCCTCCAATATCGGCCCACTGGCGGAACACTGGGAACAGCAAGTTGGACTCAATAGTGAAGAAGCCGGAATCTATCTTTCTTTTTCCTTTTTTTACATTTTTTTTTTAACTCTACAAATCAAGGAGCATAGGACGGTAAATCCTGCGACGATGGGTAGGTGAAAACATGGTGACAAAGATAAAAACTAAAATAACAAATGATTTGGGAATATCAACAGTGATAGGGGTCATTCTCATGGTCGCAGTTACTATTGCCATGGCAGCGGTAGCCTATGCTTACTTCACAGGCATGATCGGCGGTCAAACCGGAAATACTCCAGTTATTTCCTTGACATCAGAAAATAGTGACCACAATGTAACCCTGACCCTTGCGGATGTAACAGAGACGAATATTGATTGGAGAGATGTATGGTTTACCTTAGTCGATAAAACGAACCAAACACAGTGGCAGAATACGCTAACTGGATCAGGGTGGGAAGTGAGCGTTGGCATTTCTCGAACAGGATTTGTCACTGGAGGACAACTGATTTCAATAAGAACGAAATTAACTGGAGCATTGACGCCCAGTACACCATTAATAAAAGATCATAACTATCAGTTTACTCTGACATATAACCAAACCGGCGGAACAATGAGTGTCGCTGAATGGACACAGTAAAAAGGGCATCTTGTCCTTTTTTTACCTTCCATTTTTGTCTTTCTCTGCATGGGGTTCAAGAAAGGTAAGGATTATATCAAGAAAAGTCTGCGTTTTTTCCTTCGGAACCATGACGCCCATAACCTCCGTCTTGCCGCCACATTTCAGCCCCAGTGCTTTCCCTTGTCGAATTAATGGTTCAAGGTTCTTTGCGCTCCGAACATAGATTTGATCAGCTTCTTTGAAAAAACCAGTGTTGACTACCACCGTATCCTTCTTTGTAGACCAAAAAATCCTCCGAGTTACTGTCGAAATGATGTTATACGAAGTTGAGATTGTTTTCACGCAAATCCCATTATTCACCTCACAGGAGGCATCCACCCATTTCGTGATTTCATCCTCGAGTAAAGCGAGATTCTTCTTCCACGGTTGACAGCCCAGAATCCCCCGAGGATCCTTGTTCTGGAGAAGGAAGCGAGTCGCCTCCATCACCGCACGGCGATCACCGACCTTATAATTCGAATCTAGCAAATACACCATTGCCAGCAGCTCCTTGAATGTCACCTGATGTTGCATGCAAAATGTGTACAAGATGCTTGCGAAGTCCTTGTTGGATTGAATGCGCTCCTCATGATCTCCCACAACCCCGAGGACCGCATACAAGTTCACAGGATTCCCAAGATAGGTATTAATGATCCAACTCGCGGACGGATACTGCTCCGGGCTGTCCCCTCGGCTGATCGGATTCTCATGGAACACCTCAGGAATCAGAGGCTGCAGGTGATGGTCGAAAATCAAGACCTGGGCGGATTCCGCCAGCCTTCTAATGTTGTCCTCCGGCAGCGCCATGTCGGCAACGATGACGAAATCATATTTTCTGTATGCCTTCATTTCATCCTCAGTCAAGAAATAATTCCCAAGAATCGGAGTCTTATTCGCCACCTGCTCCCCGAGTCGCTGGAGCAATAATACGGCTGAGCAGATACCGTCCGTATCCCAATGATGAATAATCAACCCGTTCTTCCCTCGCAGTTCATCCAACATGTCAAAAACCAGAAAACCAACATTCCTTAATATTACCTCCGCGATACCCAACGAAGGGGTAAAAAATATATGGAGATGTGGGTGCTTGACGGAATCCGACTCATCCTTGGAACACTGATTCTGCTGTACGCCTCGTACACGGACATCAAAACCAGGCACGCCTCAAACATCCTCTGGATCATCATGGGCGCAGCTGGCGCTGTCCTTCTCGTCGTCCAATATCTCCAGGGAGGATTCCCAAACCTCTGGTACCTCGTCTTCATCCCCGTCATCATCATTCTGATGTACGCCTTGTTCCAGCTCCGGCTGATCTTCGGCGGCGCGGACGCCAAGGCCATGATGGCGCTCGCCATCCTTGTCCCCGTCGTGCCTCAGATGAACGGCGTTCCGCTCTGGCCGTCGCTCCTCCCCTGGTCCTGGGTCATCTTCGCCAACTCAGTCCTCCTCTTCCTCATCATCCCCCTTAGCTTGGTCGTCTACAATGCCGTCAAACACAACCTCTCCTTCCCCTACGCGTTCCTCGGCTATAAGATGAACATCAACGAAGCGAAAACGAAGTTCGTCTGGCCGTTGGAAAAACTCGTCGACGGCAAACGTCGCTTCTCCCGCATGCCAGACGACTACGACGAAACCAAGTACCTCCAACAATTCGAAGACGCGGGCATCAATGAGGTTTGGGTCACCCCCAAGATCCCCTTCATGGTGCCTCTCCTTGCCGGATTCCTCACCGCGTTCTTCCTCGGCGACCTCATCTCCGCACTCATCTTCGCCTTCCATTAAGTGCACGGTTCGTAAACACCAAAACCACAATTTCTGAACAGGGATTTTCGTAAGAGAAGCCAGCATTCGCAACAAGAGCCGTTACTTTCTCCCTAGAAGACCAGCAGAAAAAAGAAATACCTGGGGTATCATACCCTGCGGACCACACGTGCCAGAAAAGAAAGACTACTACGACGTCCTCGGCGTCCCCCGCGATGCCAGCAAAGACGACATCAAGAAAGCGTACCGCAAACTCGCCTTGAAATACCATCCGGACAAGAACAAATCCCCGGATGCTGAAGAACGCTTCAAGGAAATCAGCGAGGCGTACGCCGTCCTCTACGACGACGAGAAACGCAAGATGTACGATACGCATGGCCACTCCGGCATCGACCAACAGTACACCCAGGAAGACATCTTCCGCGGCGTGGACTTCAGCGACATCTTCCGCAGCATGGGCTTCGACACCGGTGGCGGCTTCGGCTCCGACGACATCTTCAGCCAATTCTTCGGAGGCGGCAGACGCGGCCGACCGATGCAGCGACAGCGTGGCAGCGACCTGCGCTACGACATCGAAATCAGCCTCGAGGACGTCTTCCGCGGCGTCACCACAGAAATCCAAATCCCGCGCACCGAGGTCTGCCCAACGTGCCACGGCAGCGGCGCCGCACCCGGCACCAGTCCGATCCACTGCGCGCAGTGCAAAGGCACCGGGGAGAGCCGCAGCACCCGACGCACAGCCTTTGGCATCTTCACCCAAGTCAGCGTCTGCCCACGATGTCGTGGCCGCGGCACCATCATCGAAAAGCCGTGCCTGACGTGTAAAGGGGCAGGAGCGATCCAACAGACTCGGGCCATTGAGCTCAAGATCCCCAGAGGAATCGATGAGGGCGCGCAGTTGCGTCTCGCTGGTGAAGGGGAAGCTCCGGGAAAAGGAATCCCAGCCGGAGACCTCTACGTCGTTGTGCATACCAAACCGCACCCTGCCTATGAACGGCGGGGCGACGACCTCTACCGAGCCCTCAAAGTCAGCTTCCCGAAGCTTGCCTTGGGAAGCACCGTTCCATTGGAGACGCTGCATGGCAAAGAGTCTTTGAAAATCCCGGCAGGCACGGAGAGTGACTCAGTCGTCCGTCTCAAAGGCCTGGGGATGCCGCATGTGCAACGCGGCGGGTACGGCGACCTCTACATTGAGGTGCACGGCGTTGTTCCACAGACGCTCAGCAAGCGTGCTAGACTCCTGCTTGAGGAACTCTCGCGGGAAATCGACCAACCATAGACGCATTTTTTTTCACGGCCCAAAGCAAACGAATCTTGGCTTTATGATACCGTCAGCGGTGGATGAACAATGAAAAAAATCCCTCCCTATAGCGGCCGATGATTTATATTGAAATATAAGACCACTTTACGAAAACTTTAAATAAGAATCCGTACGTAGTTATTATGGTAAAAAAAGCGCGCCACTACGGAGGCATGGAAGAGTATGGACCCTATTGATTCAGACGACCGTGAACGTCGAAAACGTTCTCCCTTTGATCCCATTAAGGATGACGATTTCTTCAAGGACATGTTCAAGGATATTTTCAATGACGATCAGCTCAATGACGACATCCGTAAGATGACTGAAGAGATGATGAAGCTGTTCAGTAATGCTCAACCCGGGAAATCCGTGGTCCACGGCTTCAAGGTCCAGTTCGGACCTGACGGCAAACCCCATATCGAGGACTTCGGCAACAAACAGACCCGTTCCCCTGAAGGCGAGCTTGCCATCTCCGATGAAATCGAGCCGCTCACCGACATCATCGAAGGCGACGATTCCGTATCGATCACTGTTGAGGTTCCCGGCGTGAACCGCGATAACATCGACCTGACCGCGACGGAGGATGCCCTGGAGATCACCGTGGACTCCCCAAAACGGAAGTACCACAAGGTCATCGACCTGCCATGCCGCGTCAAGACGAAATCAACCCGAGCGACCTATAAGAATGGCGTCCTCGACATCGTCCTGGACAAAAAAGAGAAGAAAAAGGACAGCAGCGGGTACCGCGTCAGCATCGAATAAACCACGCCGCTTTCATCCTTTTTTTACTTATTTTCTTTATTCAAGTAAGTGGATGTTGTGCTTCTCGCAGATCTCTTTGAGGACCTTGGGCCAGACGGTGACGCTGACTTCACCAAGATGCGCTTTCTTGAGTAACAGCATGTAGGTGCGGGATTGTCCGATGCCACCGCCGACACTGAGCGGGATCTGGTTCTTCATGATTGCCTGGTGATACGGTAGGTTCAGGAAATGCTGCTGACCGGAGAGTTCCAACTGTTGTTTCAGCGTCTCCGGAGTCACACGGATGCCCATGCTTGAGAGCTCGTGACGCCGCTGCGTCACAGGGTTCCAGACGAGGATGTCCCCGTTGAGCCCATGGGTCTTCTTCCCGGACTCCTTGCTGGTGTCCGTCACCCAGTCATCGTAATCCGCGGCCCGCATCTCATGCGGATACCCATCCTTCAACACGGAGCCGATGCCGATAATAAAGACCGCTGGGTGATCCTGCAGAATCTCGGTCTCCCGCTGTTTGCGCGGCAGATCCGGGTACATCTCCAGGATCTCCTCCGCATGGAAGAATTCCAGTTTCTTTGGAAGACTGGGGTACTTGTCGGTATCCAGCTGCGGATACATCTCGATAGCGAGATCTTCGGCACCCTTCAGGACCTTCCAGATTTTCGTGACCGTGTCCTTGAGGTACGCGAGGTTCCGCTGGTTCTTCGTAATCACCCGCTCCCAGTCCCACTGATCCACATAAGAACTGTGGTCATGGTCAAGGAAATAATCTTTGCGAACGGCACGCATGTCGGTGTTGATGCCCTCGCCGACCTTGCAGTCGAACTCACGCAGCGCCATGCGCTTCCATTTCGTCGCAGCCTGCACGACCTGCGCGGAGATCCGCTTCTCAAGCCCAAGCCCAGCAGGGAACTCCACCGGAGTCCGAGAGCCGTCGCGATCCAGATAATCGTTCACACCGCTCTCCTCACTGACGATGAGCGGCACAGTCACCATCATCAGGTTCAACTCCTTGGCGAGGTTCTCTTCAACGTAGTGTTTCACCGCGAACAATGCTTTCTGGGTGTCCTTGGGAGTCAAAAGCGACTCGTAATCCGTGGGCAGCACCCGATCAATCTCCTGGTACGTCCCGATGCCGGGCCCTGCCAAATCCTGTTTCTTTCGATCAGTCATCATAGGAGTAAGCCTCCGTAGCTCTCCCTGAACAATCAAACTTATATAAATCTTTATTCCACCTCCCCTCAAGGGCATACCGAAAGCTTATAAAAAGCCCGGCAAATAAATGACCGCAAAAACGCACACGAAACACGTGGGAGGCAACAGTGGTTCAACTCACATTCTACGGAGGAGTCAAAGAAATCGGCGGCAATAAAATCCTCCTGGAAGACCACGATACCCGCATCTTCCTGGACTTCGGCATGAGCTTCAGCCGGCGCGGCCGCTTCTTCGAAGAATTCCTCAACCCAAGGACAGCCAACGGCATCGGCGACTTCCTCGCCATGGGACTGCTCCCCGACATCCCCGGCGTCTACCGCGATGACCTCCTCATCCACCACGGACGACCACCAGAAGAACCCACCATCGACGCCGTCGTCCTTTCTCACGCGCACGCGGACCACGCCAACTACATCTCCTTCCTCCACAAAGACATCCCAGTCCACTGCAGCAGGACCTGCCACCGCATCATCACCGCGGTCGCGGAACAAAGCCAACGCGACATCGAACACGAAGTCCTCGACTACCGACGCAGACCCATCAAGAAAACAGACCGCGGCGTCCCCCCGGTCAAACGCACATTCAAACTCTTCGACAACCACGACCGCCTCCGCATCGGCAGCCTCGAACTCGAACCTATCCAGGTCGACCACTCCGTCCCCGGCGCCTTCGGCTTCCTCATCCACACCTCAGAAGGCACCGTGGTCTACACCGGGGACCTGCGCAGCCACGGACTGCATGCGAACCTCACCACGGAGTTCATGACAAAGGCCAAGGCCGCTCGCCCCATCGCCATGATCACGGAAGGCACCCGCATCGACCGCGGCCGCACCGGGGAATCAGAGCATACGGTCTACCAGAAATCCAAACAAGAGATCGCAGCCTGCACCGACCTCTCACTCGTCGACTTCAACTTCAAGGACGTCGACCGGTTCACCACCTTCTACCGCATCGCCAAAGACCTGGACAAGACCCTGGTCATCAGCTTCAAACACGCCTGCTTCCTCGAACAGTACCACCACGACACATCACTAGGAGTACCACACACCATCGACGACCACATCATGCTGCTGAAACCCAAACGGATGTCCGGCACCTACAACGTTGACGACTACCACGATGACTACATCCGCAGACGACTTAGCTACCCCAACATCCTCACCGCCGACGACATCACCACACACCCATGCCAGTATATCGTCGTCCTCAACTTCTGGTACTTCAACACCCTCATTGACCTCCACCCCAAGCACGGGACCTACATCCACTCCCTCTCCGAGCCGTTCAACGAGGAAATGGAGGTCTCCTACAACCGCATGATGCAATGGATCCAGTTCTTCAACCTCCACTACGTCCAAGCCCACTGCTCCGGGCATATCAACGGGGCGGACCTCCGCAATCTCATCCGGACCATACGGCCGAAACGGCTCTTCCCCATCCACACCGAGCACCCGGGGATGATCCGCCTCCCCATTAAGACCACCAGAGTACAAGAGGGAAAACTGTATAAACTCTAAGACGATAAAAATCCGTACATTATCTGGGAGCGGTAACCAATGACAGACATGTTCCAATACGAGAAAAAACGAGACGAACAAATGACCATTAAACCCGATACCGGACAGCGGAAAAAAGAGCAGTACATCGAACATCTCCGGGAAGGAGATGCCGTTAACGACTTCTTCGCGGTGAAGATAAAGAAACCCATGCGTACCTACAAACGGGGCGTGTTCTTCGAGTTCCTCGCATCGGATAAAACCGGTGCCCTTGCGGTGAAGTACTGGGGTGGCGAGAACAAGGACCGTATTAAACGACTCTACGAGAGCTTCTCCGTCGGGGACGTCGTCCAAGTCCGTGGTGGTGCCGTCGAGTCCTACGAAGAGCGGCTGCAGATCAGCGTCAACGAAAACACAGGTGGGATCCGCCACTGCGCCACCAATGAATACGACATCATGGATTTCATCCCTTCCCTCGACGAGGCTCGTATCCAGGAGCTATACGCCGTTGCGGAAGCGGAGATGCAAGCGGTGACGAGCGCGCCGCTGCGCGCCTTGCTGTTGCATTGTTTCAAGAGCCCGGAGTTCGTCCGTTCCTACATGCATGCGCCTTCCGCCATGGCGCACCATCACAACTATGTAGGCGGGAACCTTGAGCACAGCATCGGGGTGCTGCGACTCTGCAAGAACCTCGCGGAAATGTACCCCGCGGTGAACCGAGACCTGCTCGTCGCCGGCTCTCTGCTGCATGATGTCGGAAAACTGCAGGAGTACTCATGCCGGGCGTCGATCGAAAAAACCGAAGACGGCAATTTCATCGGTCATATCATCCTCGGAGTCCAATGGGTGCAGAACCGTATCCAGGAGCTTCGAGAGGCGGGGACGGAATTTCCCGTCACATTGGAACGCCATCTCCTGCATCTGATCGCGAGTCACCACGGCAGGCTTGAGTGGGGCTCACCGATCGTTCCGAACCTTGTTGAAGCATGCGCGTTGCATAGTGCGGATCTCATGGACTCTCAAGTCAAGAACTACCTGCAGCTCGTCGAAGAGGCACGGAAGTCAACGGATGAGGACTGGGCGTTCATCTTCGACGCGGACATCGGGAAGAAACGGCCGGTGTTCCTAGGAGAGTATTAATATACCGCCGGCTGGATTGCCACCCGCGTATGAAAAAAAAGGTGATGGATCTCCTCTGCTGCCCCGTCTGCAAAGGGCCTCTCGTGCTCCATGTTGATTCCGAGGAGAAAGGGGAGATTCTGTCGGGATCGCTTTCCTGTTCGCACTGCAAGGTACGGTACGCGATCACGGAGGGCATTCCGGATCTGTTACCACATGAATCGGCTTAATTTGTGTACTCATCCCAGCTCTTGATGCGTAAGGACTCCGGAGTGGTTTTCGACAGCGCTTCCACGAAGCGTTTCGCCAGTTGAGGGTTCGTGATCAGTGGGATGTCGAAATCCACGGCTTTCCGTCGGATGAGATAATCGTTGTCCAGCTCTTCCCTCTCGATGTTCTTCGGGATGTTGATAACGAGATCGATGGCATGGTTCGCGATGTACGTGAGGGTGTTAGGCTCTTTTTCATCGAGAGGCCAGAACAAGCGTTCTACGGGGATGCTGTGCTCCGTCATGAACGCGGCTGTGCCTTCCGTGGCGTAGAACTGGAACCCCAGCTTCTGCAGTGTTCTAATGCTTTCCAGAAGGTCGGCTTTGCTGCTGATCGGCCCGGTGGACAGCAGGATGGCTTTTTTCGGGAGCCGAAATCCGACGGACAGCAGGCTTTTCAGGAAGGCTTCGTTGAAGTCGTCTCCCAGGCATGCGACCTCGCCGGTCGAAGCCATCTCGACGCCGAGGACCGGGTCTGAGCCTTTCAACCGGGTGAAGGAGAACTGGGAGGCTTTGACGCCAACATAGTCAAGGTCGAATGCGGAGTGGTCTGGCGGCTCCACTGATTTTCCCATGATGATGCGGGTGGCGTAGTCAATGAAGTTGAGTTTGAGGACTTTGGAGACGAAGGGGAAGCTGCGGGAGGCGCGCAGGTTGCATTCGATGACTTTGACATCGTTGCCTTTGGCGATGAACTGGATGTTGAAGGGCCCCGTGATGTGTAAGGAGGCGGCAATGCGTCGGGCAATCGTCTTGATTCTGCGCATGGTCTCCAGGTAGGTGCGCTGGGGAGGCAGGACCATGGTTGCATCACCAGAGTGTACACCAGCGTTTTCGACATGCTCGGTAATTGCGTAACAGAAGAGATCGCCGTTGCGTGCGACGGCATCGATTTCGATCTCTTTAGCGTCGGTGATGAATTTGCTGATGACGACCGGGTACTTCGTGCTGATAGCAGAAGCTTTTTTCAGGTAGACACGGAGTTCCGCGGGGCTGAGTGCGATGCTCATGGCCGCGCCGGAGAGCACATAGCTGGGGCGGATGAGGACCGGGTAGCCGACCGCGCTAGCGAAGGCCTCCGCGGCCTCAAGGCTGGTGAGTTCCTTCCATGCCGGCTGGTCGATGTCCAGGGTGTCCAAGAGACGGGAGAACTTATGGCGGTCTTCTGCACAGTCAATGTTTGTGGGCGTGGTGCCGAGGATCTTGACTCCAGCATCGGAGAGGGGAAGGACGAGGTTGTTTGGGATCTGGCCACCCATGGAGACGATGACGCCGCGGGGATGTTCTTTTTCCCAGATGTCAAGGACGCGTTCGAGTGTCAGTTCTTCGAAGTAGAGCTTGTCGCAGATGTCGAAGTCGGTGCTGACGGTCTCTGGGTTGCAGTTGATCATGATGGTGTGGTAGCCGATGTTCTTCAGCGTGGAGACGGTGTTGACGGCGCACCAGTCGAATTCCACGGACGAGCCGATGCGGTACGCGCCGCCGCCGAGGACAATGACTTGGTTGCGGTCGTTGAACGCGAGGTCATCGGTGGTCCCGTTGTAGGTGAGGTACACGTAGTTTGTTTGTGCGGGGTATTCCGCTGCGAGAGTGTCGATTTGTTTGACGACCGGAATGATGCCACATTTTTTACGGAGTTGTCGGATCGCGTCTTCCTCACTTCCTAGCGCGGTCGCGAGCTGGGCGTCGGAGAATCCCTGTTGTTTTGCGTGCCGCAGTACCGCACGTGGCAGTGTTTTCAGGGTGTACTGTTGGAGTGTTTGGTCGAGAGCGACGACGGATGCAATCTGTGCGAGGAACCAGGGATCGACCTTCGTGAGGCTGTGGATCTTCTCCAGTGTGTAGCCTCGTCGGAAGGCTTCGACGATGGCGAAGGTTCGCTTATCTGTGGGTTCTTGGAGCGCGCGGTCGAGGTTGTCAAAGGCGAGGGTGTTTCCGGTGAGTCCGAGCATGCCGACATCAAGCATCCGGATGGCTTTCTGCAATGCTTCTTCGAAGGACCGGCCGATGGCCATGACTTCGCCGACGGATTTCATCTCGGAGCCTATGGTCTGGGTGACGTGCTGGAACTTCTGCAGGTCCCAGCGGGGGTATTTGACGACGATGTAGTCGAGGGCCGGCTCAAAGCAGGTCATGGTCTTTCCCGTTATCTTGTTGTGGATCTCGGTGAGGCTTTTGCCGAGGGCAAGCTTGGCGGCGGTGAATGCTAGGGGGTACCCGGTGGCTTTGCTGGCGAGCGCGGAGCTGCGACTGAGACGCGCGTTGACTTCGATGATCCGGTAGTCCTCGGAGCATGGGTCGAGGGCGAACTGGATGTTGCACTCTCCGATGATGCCCAGGGCGCGGATGACTTTGATGGCGAGGGATCGCAGTGTGAAGTTCTCTTGTGCAGTGAGGGTTTGTACTGGGGCGACGACGATGCTTTCCCCGGTGTGGATGCCCATGGGGTCCATGTTTTCCATGGAGCAGACGACGATGCAGTTGTCATATTGGTCTCTGACGACCTCGTATTCGAGTTCCTTCCAGCCGCCGCAGTACTCCTCGATGAGGACTTGGGTGGTGTGGGCGAAGGCCTTGGTGGTGAGGTCTTCGAGCTGGGCTTTGGTGAAGGCGACGCCGGATCCGAGGCCGCCGAGTGCGTAGGCGATGCGACACATGACCGGGAAGCCGAGGCCCTCGGCGACCTTCACCGCATCATGTACGGTGGAGACCGCCTTGCTTTTCGGGATGCGGAGGTGCAGGTCGTTGAGTCGTTTGGCGAAGAGGTCGCGGTCTTCGGTTTCCTTGATGGCACTGATGGGGGTTCCTAGGACTGTGATTTTGTTGCGTTTCAGGATTCCTTGTTCTGCGAGTTCGAGGCCGACATTGAGCGCGGTCTGGCCGCCGAAGCCGAGGAGGATGCCGTCTGGTTTTTCTTTCTTGATAACTTGTTCAACGAAGGAAGCGGTCAGCGGGAGGAAATACACCTTGTCGGCGAGGGACTCCGAGGTTTGAATGGTCGCGATGTTGGGGTTGACGAGGATGGTGCGCACTCCTTCTTCTTTCAGGGCTTTGATGGCCTGGCTTCCTGAGTAGTCGAACTCACCCGCCTGGCCGATGCGGATGGCGCCGGAGCCGAGGAGGAGGACCTTGCGGATTTTTGGGCGTGGCGGGGTCATCGCATCGCCCTCACGAAGAGATCGAAGAGGAACTCTGTGTCGTCAGGACCAGGGGAGGCTTCAGGGTGGAACTGGGCGCCGAAGAACGGCCGGGAGATGTGGTGGATGCCTTCGTTGGTGTGGTCATTGTTGTTGTAGAACCACTCACGCCAGTCCTCTGGGAGGGTGGTGACGTCGACTGCGTACCCGTGGTTCTGGGAGGTGATGTAGCAGCGTTTGGTCCCGGCTTCGACGCAGGGCTGGTTCTGGCTGCGGTGGCCGTATTTAAGTTTGTAGGTCTGGGCACCGGCGGCGAGCGCGAGGATCTGGGAGCCAAGGCAGATGCCGAGGATCGGCGTGGTGTGTTGGAGTGCGTCTTTGGTGTGCGTGATGGTTTCTTTACATTTCCTGGGATCGCCGGGGCCGTTGGAAAGGACGATGCCGTCAACGTTTTCTGCGGTGAAATCATAGTCCCAGGGGACGCGTTTCACGGTGAAATTTCGGTTGAGGAACGCACGGATGATGTTGTTTTTGACGCCGCAGTCAACAAGGAGTATTGTTTTTTTCCCGCGTGTGTAGGTGACTGGGATGGAGGTGCTGACGTCAGCGACCAGGTTTCGTTTGGCGGGATCGAAGATCCTGGTGTGTTTCCCTGAGGCTGAGATCGTCCCTGGCATGGTCCCTTTTTTCCGGAG
>CAIRCU010000003.1 GCA_903877165.1 Methanobacteriota archaeon
ACGGCAACGTGTTCATAAAAAACCATCTGACGAACAATACCCCGAACGCCCACGACCTCGGCTCGGACTCCTGGGATTACAACGGCTCTGGGAACTACTGGAGCGATTATAACAACGTTTTCTCCAATAATTTCATGCGAAACAGTACCGATAGCGGCATCAGCATCATGAACTCAAATAACAACATCATCTACAACAATACTATTTGGAATTGCAGCTATGGCGTGTATGCCCGGGCAACCAAGGATTTGAATATTAGTCTGAACACCATTAAGCGGGCCCTCCTAGAGGGCGTCTATATGTATCAAGACCAGGCAAGTCTCTTGCAGAACAACACCTTGCTCAATAACACCGGCGGCATGAGGCTCTCCTCAACGGACACCAAAATCCTTGAGAATCATTTCGACTACAACCAATACGGCATTTACCTTACCCTGACCGGCAATCTCGTCCAAGGCAACATCATCAAGAATTCAAGCTCCACCGGCATCATGACCGACTCATGGAGTCACGGCAACGTGTTCATAAAAAACCATCTGACGAACAATACCCCGAACGCCCACGACCTCGGCTCGGACTCCTGGGATTACAACGGCTCTGGGAACTACTGGAGCGATTATAACAACGTTGATCGCGATCATAATGGCGTCGGTGACGTCGTCTATGTCTTTTCCGGGGGTCGTGATCGGTATCCATTGGGTGATTTTCTGAAAGCGCCGCAGAAACCATGTAAGCCGAGCCCGGCAGATGACAAAGAGAACGTCGGGTTGAAGGTGACGCTCTGGGTCCGCGTCAACGACAGTGACAGCCAGTTCTTGACTGTCTACTACTACAATGCAGCGAACGATGAAAAGATAGGCACCGCTCAGTACGTGAAGAGCTATACGAATGCCTCCGTTCTCTACACGCTTCCGTTTGATACGACGTTCGCGTGGTACGCGGTGTCGAACGATTCCATGCAGGAGAACCGGTCGGACATCTGGTTCTTTACGACGCGGCAGCGTCCCCCGTTGAATAAGAAACCCATCGCTGATGCCGGCGGGCCGTACAAGGTTCGCATCGGGCAGACATTCTTCCTGAATGGAAGTAAGAGTTATGATCCTGACTCGAACCTCTCGTTGTTGTTCTACCGGTGGAACTTTGGTGATGGCACGAGCGAGATTCTTGCGGAAAACCCGACGCACAATTATTCGAACGCCGGCGTCTACACTGTGGTCCTTACGGTTGTGGATCGGGACGGCCGCAGTAATCTGACAAGCACGACGGTGACTGTGGCTGGTGCTCTTTCGGACAACATGCCGCCGGTCGGCATTATATCGCCGCCCTCCGGACTACGGACCAATCAGGTCGAGAGGTTCAACGCCACCAGTAGTTATGATTCCGATGGGACTATTGTATCGTACCGCTGGGATTACAACGGGGATGGGGTCTATGAAACGAACTGGACGTCGACTTCCCAAGGATCCTTCGTCTATGCGTCGGCCGGTAGCTATGTCGTCACCCTTCAAGTCAAGGATGATACCAATGCAGTGAATTCGACGACCGCCCTGGTGGTTGTGGTGGCGCCTCCGAAGAAAAGCCCGGGATTCGAGGCTGCTGGGATATTGGTTGCGCTGATGATTACCGTGGCCCTTCTCAGAAAAAGGCAATAGGCGTCCCATAAGGTATTTATAACTCAGAATCCAGCCGTTTTCCTTAATGACTCTGAGAAAGCAGGCTGTGGTTGCCCTCCCGTTCATTGCTGGCAGTGCTGGCGTCTTCGTCCCGGTAGTGGCTTTTATCGGGATTGGGTTGGGTCTGCAGGCCGCCCCCTGGTTTTCCTGGGTTGCGGATGCGGTCAGCGATCTGGGGGTTTCTTCTGTTTCTGCTGGGTTTTTTAACAGTGGGATGATTTGTGCCGGCGTCCTGATGTTCGTTTTCGCCTCTGGAATCTATCGAGGATTGTCGCGAAAGGTGGGTGTCTGTCTCGGAGTCGCGTCTGGAGCGCTCATCGGCATTGGCATAGCGCCGGAGACGATGTTCGTGCCGCATTGGGTGTGTTCCGCGTGCTTTTTTCTCTCGTTTGCAGGGTGCTTTTTGTGGTGTAGCCTTGATTCTGGTTTGTCGCCGGTGCTCCGATGGAGCGGTCGTGGACTTACGGTGTTAGCGATTGTGAGCGGTGGCTTGGCCGCCGCCTTCCCTGGTATCGCCATTCCCGAAATCCTAGTAATGGTCCCCGGGTTTTTCTGGTGTGCTGGGGTCGGGGTTTGGGCATTGATTCTGCCGGCGCTGGCTCAGAAGAAGACCCGTAAGTACAAGACTCCAGCGATGACCGGCTGATGGAGCAGGTAGATGGAGAGGGTGTGCCGGCCGCACCAGGAGCAGAACTTGGTAAGCGTCGTGGATGAGAGGTCCGGGAATCTGAACTGCCTGGTATTGTTTTTATAGAGCATGCTGCCGACGGCGACGCCAAGCATGGAGACGCCGAACCAGGGGAGGATCGGGAAGTAGTCGATCGTGTGGTTCATAATGTCCGCCTGGTGGAGTCCGATGATGAGCTGCAGGTAGCTTGGGTTTTGGACCACGATGTGTCCCAGGACGATGCCTGCGATGATGCACGGCACTGCAACGAGGATTGCTTTTTCCCTGAGGCGGATGAGGGGGATGCTGAGAAGGATGGACAGTCCGATGCAGTGGAGGACGCCGAAGAAGATGGGGCGGTCCGGCATGATGATGAAGGTGACAAGGGAGATGATCATCCCTAGGCCGAGGATGTACAGTCCGCGTTTGGCGATCTTCCAGGTTTTGGCGCGGCGTTGATCGTCAGTGAGTGGTTCTTTGTCGCTCTTGAGGGATTGGCAGACGCCGACGATGGAGAAGAACAGGACTTGGACGACGACGTTGGACTGGTAGAACTGGGTGTTGAGTTTGAAGATGCCGAAGTAGTCGAGGTCCCACACGAGATGCAGGAGGATCATGAAGATGAGGGCGAAGCCTCGGATCATGTCAAGTTCGATGAAACGGGTGGATGAGGGTTTTTTTAATGGCCAGTGCATGGGCTGCATTCATCTCTCCTCTGTTCCATGCTAGCTTGTGACAATGACGCTATTTAAAGCCACTCTGGCAGAATCACAAAACGAACAAACAGCCCACTGGAAATCAACAGAGACGAATGAAGAAAAACAAGAGAAAAGACCGGATTATTGTTGAGGCGTCCGCGCCTTCTCCTGGAACATCTGGAGGACCTCGTCAATCTCGGAATGCAAGGTCTCAACCGAGATCGGCTTCTGCAGCACCGTCTCAGGTGCCTCCTCCTCATCCACGAGCTGGGGGGCATCCGTCATGCTGCAGTTCCTCGGCAGGCCGGAGATCTGGAGCGCTGTCGCCTTCCACTCCTCGGCCTCCTTCTTCAGATGCTCGATGTACTCCTGGAGGTACGGCTGTTTCATGGCCGCGCCAGACGAGAGCGCTTCTCGCTCCAAGGCATCCTGCACGGCCCTGGTCAAGAACTCGGTGCGGTTGTCCGCTACCAAGTCCACCTGCTGCATCAGCGGTATCGGTAACCGAAAATTATACAACTTCTTTGTTGTCATTGAGCATCCCAATCTCGACTTCCCCAATCACATAAATCCTTATAAAGACATCGGTGAAGGAGGCCCATGAGCGACGCTGGATCATGAGGGGCACCCGGTGTCGTCGGCCACTAGTCAACGAGATTTTACTTGCATTCTTAAATAACCATAAGCAGATAGATAGATGAAGACGATGAACCACGACCCGACAGAGCCGCTTGAAGAATCCCTGTTCAAGATGCTGAGCCATCAGACCCGGCGGGATATCATCCGCGCCGTCGGAGAACATCACGGAATCACGTTCTCGGAGATCCAGAAAATCGTCGGGATAGCGGATAGTCCCTCCTTGTCGTATCACCTCGCCATGCTCACTGCGTTGATCCTCCAAAGGGACGGAACCTACTCGCTCTCCGAGTTCGGAGTGGAAACCTACAACCTCCTCCGGAAGACAACGGTGTCGACGGACTCTACGAGGGTCGTCCGTTCCTTCCGTACGCTACTCCCCCTGGTCATCGTCGCCAATGCGCTCTTCTGGGCATCCGCGCTCTTCGCAGTTTTTTTCTTCGAGGGACATCCGCATCTGCTCACCCTCTGCAGTTTCGCGGCGTTATG
>CAIRCU010000004.1 GCA_903877165.1 Methanobacteriota archaeon
AGGCGCGAGGAACCATGCAATCCGCGAGATTAACGGTAAACCCGCGGTCCCGGAGCTGCTAAAGCTTTTAAAATGGCCTGAGGGGTTCCTCAACGAAGAGACGATGATGCACACCATCCTGTACTATCCGATCTCCCTGAAACGGCATGGAAGGAACGTCCCGGTGGTGATGCCGATGATTATGAAGGACTCCATCATCGTCCCCTGCGTCATCGACCCGGGTGACGTGTCGATTCTGACGGTCAGCGGAAAGGACCTCATATGCGCGGTGAAGGAGAACCTGCGGTTCTTCCAGGGGATGCAGCCGGAGTTCGGGCTGTTCTCAACGTGCATGACGATTCTTCAGACTCTGGGCCGTCGGACGACGATGGTCCATGAGGAGCTGCTGCGGTACTTCAAGGAGAAACCGTTCCTCTTGTTCTACAGCGCTGGCGAAGGCACGTATTCCCAGGCCAACGACATGACGTATGCGAACATGTCGTTCAATGCCGCGATCTTCGGGCAGCAGGAAAAACCAGACCAGAGCAGCGAGCCAAAGGAATCCTCGGTACCCCTAACTCTACGTCCGTGATCACCGCGTCGAACGTCTCTTGATCCTCTTGATTTCAAAGACGACAGGCCGGATCCCGTCAGTGCAGCACGCGACCATCGTATCCTTGTCCTTCATCCAGCCCTCGAAGATCCCGTCGGTGAACTGCCCGCCCGTAAGGAACACCGCGACGTACGCATGCAGGTCCTTCCACGCCCAGTCGCAGAACCCCTCCGGCTTCTCATACTCGGTCACGAACACCTGCCCTTCGGAAAAACAGGGACACGCCTCCAACGGAACCCCGCAATACCTCTCCAGGTCCTTGAGAACGAGCCGTTTCAACACCGTGATCTGCAGCGTGACCATCTACCAGACACCCCCCGTTGCCATCAAGAATCCACATGGACTCGTGGCTTAAGAGGATTTTCCCCTCACGCGGTCAGAACCTTTTTCAACAAACCACGATATCCAGAGAACCAAGAGGATACCCATGAGACGGCCCACCATCGTCTTCGTCGAACCCCCGCGAGTTTTCTGGTTCGTCATGGGCGAATACCTCCCACCGCCCTCCGCCCTGCTCATCCTCGCCGCCTACGTCGAACGCGAACTCCCGGACGCCGACATCCATATCGTCGACTGCCAGGCAGACCGCCTCGACTGGACCGGCCTTGAACGCCGCATCCAAAGCCTCGACCCCACCATGGTCCTGTCCTCAGGCTTCACCACCAACGCCTACTCCTGCGCCAGGACTGCGGACATCACTAAAAAAATAAATCCGGACATCACCACGGTCGTCGGTGGCGTCCACTTCTCCTTCACACCCGACGAATCCCTCCGGAACTTCCCAGAGATTGATTACGCCGTCCGCGGCGAAGGCGAACGCACCCTCGTCGACCTCATCACCACCCTGCACAACCAGGACAAACCAGACCACGTCCAAGGCATCTCCTACCGCCATGGCGACATCGTGGTCAATACCCCGCCGCGGCCCCTCATCGAAGACCTCGACACCCTCCCCCTCCCCGCCAACCACCTCGTTGAGCACAACCTGAGCCGCTACCATTTCACCATGATGACAGGCAGACACACCCAATACATGATCCTCGAGGGTGCCCGCGGCTGCGACCACCGCTGCACCTTCTGCACCCAATGGAACCACTGGGGCGGCCGCTGGCGCACCAAATCACCCAAACGCATCGCCGATGAAATCGAATACCTCAACGAGACCTACGGCGGCGTGTTCCTGTGGCTCACCGACGACAATATGAACATCACCCGCCGAGGCGCTCCTCTCCATGAGGAGCTGCGACATCGACGCTGCAAAGACGACATCATGCTCTTCTTTCAAGCCCGTACCGACGATATCGCCACCCACCCAGACCTCATCGCCAAACTGCGCGACATCGGCACCTACTGGATCCTCACCGGCGTCGAGACCGATGTTGAAGACACCCTCACCGAGTTCAAGAAAGACGAGAGCCCTGCAGCCGCGTACGACGCCATGCGTGTGATGAAGGAAAACGATGTTTTCTCCCAGGCCATGTTCGTCATCGGCTCACGCAAAGACACCCACGAGTCCATCGAACACCTCAGGCAGTTCTCCCATGACATCGAACCTGACATAGCCATCTACACCGCACTCACCCCCTTCCCCGGCACGGCGTACTACGAGACAGCGAAGGCGAACGGCTGGATCCATGACACCAACTACACCAACTACGACATGGCGCATGCCATCATGCCGACCGAGACCCTCTCCCGAAAAGAAGTTCAGGAGGAACTCTGGCAATGCTACCGCTCGTTCTACGGGTCGATAACCAAGAACATTGCAGGAGTACTGTCGAAAAACAAGCTGAAACGTACAGTGCACAGGCACATGGCCGGCCAGTTCGTCCTCGAAAAATTCAGGAGGCTCATTTGAGTCACACCACAAACGCTCTCGAATACCTCGCCTTCTCACTACTCGCAGCCATCCTCCTCATCATTCTCGTCATCGTCCCAGCTACCAATCGTCAAGTGCCATCGTCAGAAAACATCGTGGTCGTCATCGCGTTCGTCGCCAGCTGCATCCTGGGGATATCCCTAACCCTCAGACCGAACTGGCTGAGAAACCACCGACGATACAGTACCCAGAACACCGGGGACCTTCGTACCGGCTCAAATCGCCTCTTTTCCGGGCATCACCCGGACTGCCCTGCCTTCCGCAGCCACACCCTCAAAGGAAACGGGAGAACCTGGTGCGCCGGCTGCCTCGGCATCTCCATCGGGCTGCTCCTCGGAGCAGGCCTCATGATAGTCTATGCCCTCAGTCCGTTTCCTCTCACCCCAAGCCTCCCCTGGCTGATCGTCGGACTTCTCATCATCGCAGCCGCCTATGCCGAGATGTTCCTTCGACGCCGACAGCCCCTACTTCATATCGCGCTCAACAGCCTTCTCGGCCTCGGTTTCGCCTTAATCGTCATCGTCACACTCGAGCACACCGGGCAAGACATCTACGGGCTGTTCGCACTCCTTCTCTGTTTCCTCTTGATGGATACAAGAATACAGCTCTCTCACTGGCGCCACCACCAGTTATGCGTCGCGTGCAGTGAACCATGTAAAATATATGGGTAGGAGCCGCTACTTTCGGGTGATAACCCTGAAGCCGACCAGGATGATGACTAATGCGATGACGCCGCCGAACACCCAGGTCCACTCCAAGCCGTTGACCCAGGCGAGATCAGGGTACGTCTTCGCCATTTCCTTGAGGACGACTTCGAAGAAGATAGCCAGACCAATCAACACAATGATGACGCCCCAGAAGATCCGCCAGCCGTGACCCGCGGGTCCTCCGCCGCAGTCCTCCTCGCAGCGTTGATCCCGCTGGTGACGATAATCCTCAGGGGAGCCTCGCATGGAAACACCGCAGTTCTTGCAGAAGACAGCGTCCTCTTCGTTGTTCGTTCCACATTTCGGGCAATATGTCATTTCCTACGCCTCCAACTTCGTTGATTCCTGAGAAATCATAACTCTTTGAACCTTTTATGATTTTTGGAGAGGGTGGCCAGAACTAGCTATCATAAGGAGAGCCAAATGCATATACCCTGCTCACTAGGAGAAATCTGTGAACATATCGACGGCGGGTTTGGCATTCCCTAGATACGTGAACAAGGAGAACGGTTCCCAGATGAAAAGGTGGAACTCCGGGCCACGCCGATAGGCGACATCGAAAAACCCATGCTATCGCTTCTCCTTGAGTTGGAGGTACGTAAGCCGGGGGTAGAACCCGAACTGCTGGTAGAAGCCGAAGACGGATTCGTGACCGTCGGCGACCGCGACCCGTATCGTCGTACACCCCTTGCGTTTCAACCAGCGTACGCTGTGGTCGACGAGCATGCCCCCGTACCCGTGTCTCCGATAGCCTTCCTCGATGAACAGCGAGTCGATCTCACCAACAGCGTGATCCACGGTCGAGATGCAGTATCCTACCGGCCTGTCGCTTCCCGCGGGGAAGACGCCTTCGATGAACACGTCATCTTCCGCAAGCGCCTTGAATTTTTCACTTCTCCTCTCAAAAAGAAGTGTCTTGTAATACTCCTTGAAGTACCGTGAGTCGGCGAGATGGAGCTTGTTCAATTGTTCCCATAGCGGCTTGATGGCAGGGAGTGCCTGTTGTTCGATTCGCCGAAGCTCGCAATCCATCGGATGACACCGTACTGTGGATGCCTCAGATGTTGAAGAAGTTATTCAGGGCATGGGCGATGATGCTGCCCGACACAGATTTGCTGCGATACGCGACATACCCGAACACCAACCCCAGCACGAAAATCGAAAGCGCGCCGCCGAGAGGAGAACGAAAGTCATCCATGAGGACGCCTTGGAAGTACCATCCGGGGAGATGAATGCCGAGGAACAACACCGCCGTTACCAGGTTCGCAGCCCAGAAACGATACCGCGGCATCAACACCCCGAGCACAGCACCGCGGAACGCGACCTCCTCGACGATCGGGGCGACGACCACCGCGCTGACGACCGTCAACGCTTCACTAGACGACAGCAACGGCTGATGGCCGAGGACCTTGCTTCCGAGGGCGATTGCGCCGAGCACGACGCCGACCCCACCGCCCCAGATGACCGCCGCCCGGAGCCGCTTACGGCCCATAACCTCTGAGAGTCTCCGGCCCGAATACCTGAGGAGCCGGAGGGCGGGTAGGACCCATAGCAGCAGCTTCATGCCAAGCCAATACAGGAACTGCCCTTGACTCGTGGAGATGAACGCCACGGAAGGCTCAAGTGCCTGTTCAAGCACCCAAGCACCAATCCATGCGAGAAAGAGAAAAAGAAGAAAAACGAACGCCGCACGGACAATCTGCGATGGTGAATGCTGCATCCCTGTTTCCATAGAAGATTCTCGACTTGGGAACATCGCTTCCGCAGGATATAAAGACTCACCAGTCACAAGCCGCCTATTGTCCATTCAATCAAGGTGCGTGACGATAATTACCCGCTGATGAGTACGGCTAAATTCCGTGCGAGCAAGGAATAATAGCCATCCATATCCAGCTGACGTATCTTGTCGGCAAGGGACGTTTCGAGTTTCTCCCATGGCGTCTTCTCCAGGATAGCACGGGTTTCCTCTTCTGTGAATACCACCGTGTCTCCTCGGGGTTTCACATAGGCATGGTTCAGGGGGCATGCAAACTGGCATCGGAGGCAGCCGACAAGAGCATTGTGTGCGTGAGGAGGAATCCAGTGGGGGAAGTCCCATTCGTTCTCATTGAAATATGTCAGGCAGCGGTCCGCGTGGATCAAGAAGCGGTCGTTGGTGATAGCCTGCGTCGGGCAGGCCTGCATGCAGCGAGTGCATGCTGTGCATTGTTCCAAAGCTTCCTTTGGTTGCCATGCATCGGGGAGGCCGGGGAAATCGGTGTAGAAGGCTTCGAGCCGGTGGAAACTGCCCATCCCCTCGACGTAGCAGATGTTATTTTTCCCGTAGCGGCCAAGCCCGCTCCGTACGGTTAACAATTTGAATGGAACCCCGGCTTTGACGACGGTGTTCCTTGACGACGAGAAGATCCTGGTGAGGATCTCTTGGCAGGTGGCTCTGAGTCGTGAGTAGGGGTAGGTGGGCGGAATCATGGTGAGATGGGATTGTCCGTGCAGGCGAAAATCGAGGGTCGTGATCCCCTGAGGGATGGCGATGATGATCAGGGAGCGTGCCTCGGGGGGGATCTGGGTGCTGTCGAATTTGAAGAGTCCGTAGTTCTCGTCGTAGAAGGCTGGCTGGATCATTCCCTGCTTCGTCCAACCGGTGATCTCGTCCTTTATCTCTGGGATGTGTGAGACGGATACGGTCCGGAATTTGGCGTGCAGTCGGTCGAACTCGTCTTTCATCGCTTTGAGGGCTACGTTCACCTGCGCATCTCCGTGGACTTTCATGATGGGAATCTCTCTAAGAAAGAATCGGAAGAACATTTATTCTTTTTTCTGGCAGCAGAAATGAGGCCACCCGAGGTAGTTTCCCTACTATGCGCACCCGCCGATCTTCAGGCTCGGGTCACCGAAGAGGACCCATTGTTCGAGGTTTTTCGCAACGAGTGCGGCTCCGTTCGCCGAGGTGTCGTTCCAGTCGATGGGGCATGCCTTGTGGACCGCGGTCACCGCTGCGCTCCAGACGTCGCCGAGGACGTGCGTGTGATTCACAGCGTATTCTGCGAAGAACTGCCGGTCCAGCCATTCGATGCCCCCGTAGCCGAGGTTGATGTCCGGAGACTCGTAGCTAAATGCGGTGGCGCCGATCGTCGCGATACTGCCGCCGCGTGGCTGGATCATGAGGTCCCAGCTGATACAGTACGGGGTGTGCAGGCCGAAGACAAAGGGGGTATTCCTCATGCTGACGTTGAACATGCTGTTGAAGCAGCCGCTGCCTGTGATGCAGACCGGGAGTTTGCGGTGGTTGTGCAGCAGCAGGAGGCTGCGGAGGCGCAGTCCGGTGATCCAGGTGCTGTTGTCGTTGGGTGGGTGGGTCGCCCAGGTCTTGGGGTTGCCGTGTCCGGAGAGCCAGATGAACCCGCAGCCTTGGTTGATGGCTTTGACGACGTCATGTTCGTTCTTCAGGCTGCCGTCCGAGGTCCAGAGCTTCACTGGGCTGAATCCGGTCATGAGGTCGAGGCCTTCCTGGGTGTAGACTTCGCCGTCGTTGTACGGGGTGCGTCCCGGGTAGGTGTCGCCGGCGGCGACGACCATGGTCTTGAACCACGACGTGTTTTCGACGTCCTTGGACTCGTAGTCGATGATTTTTTTGACGGCGATGCGCAGCTCACGGGCGTTGAGGCAGGGGAGTCGGCCGAGGCTGACGTCTGGGATGAGGTCCGGGCGGTCCACGGCTGCTTGTCCTTGTGCCCATTCGCCGAAGATGCCGTTGTTGTTGTCGTCCCAGCTGGAGAAGCTGCCGTTCGCGGTGTAGAGGTCCGCGAAGTAGAGGTCGGAGAGGAATTTGGGTTCTGGGTAGTCTTCGTAGGGGCGGTCGAGGTGGCTGTAGCGGACGGGGACCCACCAGCGTTCGGAGTGCCCTTGGTTCCTGCGGCCTCCGACGAGGAGGACGTAGTGGACGCCCCAGTTTTCGACTGCAGCTTTGATGAAGTACTTCACTTTCTCCGCGTCGTCTCTGCCTTGCCAGAACATCTCCTTGTAGACCGTGGCTGTGTCGATGAGGACCGTGCGGATCCCGAGGTGGTTCTTGTGTCGGACGAGGGGGAGCAGTTCTCTGTGGAATTGTTGGGGTGCGATGATGAGGAGGTCGTATCTGCCCTGCAGTGTGGCTTGGGGTGGCGTTTGCTGTGGTATGGTGGTGCCGACTGCTGCGGTCGCCAGGGAGGGGAGGATCATGATGAGAGCAAGGAGAATTGGACGGAAAGTGACCTTTGGCCTGTTCATAGGTATATTTTAATATCATCCTATGATATAAAAATTTCCTTAAGGAGGAATCCTCAGATACTCCAGGGATGCGGGTGGCTTGTTTTCAGGTGACGAGAGTGGGATGCCGGTTGCACCTTATTGTTCTATTGGGCTGGTCGTATTGATGTGAACATTAAAAAAAAAAGAAGAGGAGATCGTAGGGGGTTATTCGGCAAGTTTCTTGAGTCGCTCGTCGACCCCGCGGATCTCTTGTTCTAGTTCTGTTTTGTAGGCTTTGAGGTTCTCGATTTCCTCGTGTTTGGTGAGGAAGCGGCGGTGCATCGACGTTGTGTCGCAGCATCCCTGTGGCCCGCAGCCGCAGTCGCACATGTTCATAGTCCTCCTGTTTCTTTCCCATATCAGGTATATTTATAATAGTAGATATAGAATGTAAACTATTTAAGGTGGGCAGTGGATGCACCCATACCACCTTTCCCCGAGGAAACAACCTATGCCCAATGACAAATGTACCTGCCCCAAAGGAGACTGTCTCTGCCCGGTTCAAGGCATCATCGACGTCGTCAGCAAGAAATGGGCGATCTGCATCATCGACCACCTCAGCAGAAAACCCTCTTTTCGCTATAACGAAATCAAGACCCACATCGGCAGCATCAGCCCCAAAACCCTCTCCGAAACGCTCAAGACCCTCGAACACGAAGGCCTCATCACCCGCCACGTCACCCCAGAGACCCCCCCGCGTGTCGACTACGCCCTCACCACCAAAGGAAGCGAGCTGCAAGCCGCCCTCCGCCCGCTCCTCCAATGGATTCAAAAACAAGAACTGCCACTCAGTCCGGCGACGGCCTTATAAGACGCACCCCGGATACCCAAGGCAGGTGAGTGAGATGAACTACGTGATTGTCTACTGGTCACACTACGGCAACGGCAAAAAACTCGTCGAACACCTCGCCGCGACACTCAAGGCGAAAGGCGCTGACACCCAGGTTCTCAGGACCGACGAGGCGAACCCCGCTTCCCTGCCGCCCGCGGACGCGTACGTCTTCTCCGCCCCCGCCGAAGCCATGAACTTGCAGGTAAACATGCGCAGCTTCATGAAAAAGCTCAATGGCATGGCCGGGAAGAAATACGGCATCATCAATACCCATGGCATGAAAAAAAACCGACTCGCGAAGATGGAGAAACTCCTCTCGAAAAAAGACATGGTGAAGCTCGCCGAGATCGACTTCCTCGTCGGGGATGGAACCCAGACCGGCAACGGCCTGCCCACGGGATGGGAGGCCGCCATGAACTGTTTCGCCGATAAACTCATCACGTAGAAACGAGTCCTCAGGCGGGTTTTCCACACAACGATATCAGACGATAGGCTGCCTTAGAATCGTCCGTAACTTTTCCGCAGAAGTCCTGCGCATATCACTGAGGTAAATCTCGTGATGCTTCTGCACCGTCCCGTCGAAAGAACGCCCTGACGCCTTGATGAACTCATGGAGACCGGTGATGGTCGGCCCTTCGCTTGCAAACGACCCCACATGAAGCACCTGAGCGCAGAGGCCTTCCGCAAGCTCCTCGAACCTCAGCTGGCCGAGCACAAGAGACGGTTTCGCCTTGCGAACCACCGCCACAGCCGCCGCGACCATCGTCTCCGTGATGAACTCCGGCTGCACGATGAAGATCCTCCACTGCCACCCCTCCTTTCGCTCAACGGAGAACCGAGCCATGTCCACCGCCCACCACAAGCCCTCCATGGGCATGACCGCGTAGTCCCAGCATAGTTCCTTTTTCGCAGTGAACTTGAGTTTATAGGCGACTGAGAACAACGCCTCGACCGCCTGTGAGAATTCTTGCGAGGTGTTCGGATCACCGGCGCCGTCCACCGACAGAATTCTCAACGGGGGTACGGTAACGAACACCGGCTTCGCCGAAGCCGTGTACAGCTCTTTGAACTTCTTCTTCAGATCCAGTTTCTCAGCCACGATGTTTTCTCTCCCGTTTCCCTATGTCCCAGGCCTTGGCGTACGGCTCACCCAGCGTCCAATAGCTCGTATCGTGCATGACGAAGAGCAGTGGATGCAGCTTCCCGGCATCGATCTTTCCGTCAGTCAGAATCGCCTCATCGCAGTATGTCCCTGCGATTTCCCCGATGAAGACATCGTGACTGGGAAAATCAATGGTCTTCACGAGCCGGCACTCCATAGTTACTGGGCATTCCTGGATCATCGGCGCGGTCTTCAGCGTCCCGTAGAAAACCGAGAACACCGACGCCTTCTCGACGCTCTTCCCTGAGACGAGGCCGCAGTAATCGGTCTTACAGACCTGATCCACACAGGGGATGTTGACACTGAACGTCTTGTTCTGCCGGATTCCTGCGTTTGAGTAATGAGATTTGTTTAAACTCACGGAGATCTGCTTCATGTCCATGATTCCCACATGGGCGATTGTAAGAAAATTCACCTTTCCTTCCACCACGGTGCCGACTAGCGTCGTAAGCGACGGATACAGCCCATTGGTATTCTTCAGTTCCTTCTTCATTCCTTCCAACCTCCTTTCACTCCAAGAGAGTATTCGTCAATCCACCTCGTCGAGAACTCAGCCGATTCACCCTGCGAGGAGACCGTCTCTCTCCGATGCCGAGACTGTAAGCCACTTCATGAGGAAAAACCACCCAAGCCCAACGTAAACGGTGAGGCCTCTATAAGCTTTCAGACCACGCCTCTCCACCATATTCCAGACTCGGAGACCCGGGAGCAAATCTCTTATGCGAGGCACACGATGTGGAACCGACCTTCGTATGAGGATCCTGCTCATCGAGCCGAACATCCGGTCCTATGCCCTGCTCCCGCCGATCTCCCTGCCGGCCTTGAAAGGATTCCTGAACACCTGGACAACGCACCACGCGAGCATCCTGGACCTGGTGTTCCACAAACCCGACTGGCAAACCCAGATAATAAAAACCCTGGAGGAGGAACGTCCTGACGTCGTCGGCCTCTCCGTGTTGAGCTTCAACTACCCAGAGGCCCTGAGCATTGCCGGCTTCATCAAGGAGCATTCCGTGGTGCCGATCATCTTCGGCGGCGTACATGTCATCCTCTCACCCGATGAAGTCATCGGACACCCTGAGGTGGACATGATCTGCACCGGCGAGGGAGAGCTCACCCTCAAAGCCCTCCTCGACAACGGAGGAGACCCGCAGGGGGTCGACGGTCTCTGGTTCAAACATCACGGCGAGGTCCACAAAAATCCGCCACGACCGCTCGCCCAGGACATCGATGCCTTCGGCTTCCCGGACTTCTCCGATTTTGATATGCCACGCTACTTCTTCATCAACCATCATCATGTACCGATCATGGCCTCGCGTGGATGCCCGTACTCCTGCACGTACTGCAGCAACCACGCGCTTAAGAACGCCTTGAAAGAACCCTATGTTCGTTTCCGGACCGTCGACAGTATCATACAGGAAATCGACCTGAGGGTCGAGCAGTACGCGAAGGCCGGGATGCGTTTCCTGTACTTCTTCGACGATACCTTCATCCTGGACCCTCGGTTTATCACCAGCTTCTGCCAAGCATACAAGGCGAAGGGGTACCATGAATGGCTCCCATGGAACGTCAATGTGCGGGCTAACCTCGTCACCGAGGACCTCATGAGGATGATGAAAGACGCGGGATGTTACCAGGTGCGAATGGGCGTCGAGTCCGGCAATGAACAGCTGCGCAACACCGTCTACCGCCGCAACATGACCAACCAACAGATCGATGACGCATTCACCGCGATCCACCATGCGGGCCTGCAACTCCGGCTGTACTTCATCGTCGGCGCACCGCAGGAGACCCTCGCCATGATGCAGGAGAGCCTCGCGCTAGCGAAACAAGCGTCGGCGGACGAGGTCTTCTTCGGCCTCCTCTATCCCCTCCCCGGGACAGAAATCCAACAGATCTGCCGCCAGACACGCATCCTCAACGAACCACAGGACGCCATCAGCGAAAGCATCGGACCAGTATCGCGGACACTCACCGTCTCCCCCCGTCAACTCCGCCGATTCATGCGTTCGGTTGCACGCTGGCAGGTGACCCACTACCTCACTGAAGGATATCATCTCAAAGGACCGAGGTTCCTCCTCGACAGCCTCTGGTTCGCCGTCTCCCTCAAACACGCCTATGACTTTGAGTCCAATCAACTATTGCGTTGGAACGTCCAAGGCTACAAACTCGATGTACTCTATCAAAAATAAAAAGGTTTAACTTACGTACACGCCATTCAGGGGCGACCCTCATGGATCTCAGCAAAGAGGGGATCGGTTTTCGTGCCAACTTCTTCTATCGGTACCGGCGGTTCATCAAAACCCTGAAAATCTACCTGATGATCGCCGGGCCAGGCATCATCGTCATGGTAGCGGATAACGACGCCGGCGGCATCACGACCTACACCGCGACCGGCGCGAAGTTCGGCTTCAGCCTCATCTGGTTCCTCATCCTCCTCGGACCAATCGCCTACGTGATTCAAGAGATGACGGTCCGCCTCGGCGCAGTCACGAAACGCGGGCACGCCGAAGCGATCTTCGACGCCTTCGGCAGCTTCTGGGGATGGTTCTCGCTTGGCGACCTCCTCCTGGTAAACTGGCTGACCCTCATCACCGAGTTCATCGGCATGACCGCCGCCCTCTCCATCTTCGGCATCAACCCGATCATCACGGTCATCCTCGTACTTCTCTTGCTCATCGCAATCATCCTCCAGGGTCGGTACTGGACATGGGAGAAAATCGTCCTAGTCTTCTGCCTGCTCAACCTCATCTATATCCCCGCTGCATTCCTCATCAAACCGGATTGGAACACAGTGCTGAATAGCGGGCTAATCCCGCATTTCCAAGGCGGCTTCAGCGGCGATCTCTTCTTCTTCCTCATGGCCAACATAGGGACCACGATCGCCCCGTGGATGGTCTTCTTCCAGCAAAGCGCGGTCGTCGACAAAGGCATGAGAGAAAAAGACATCCCGTGGGGGAAGTTCGACACCGCTATCGGTGCGGCGTTCACGGTCATCGTCGCCATCTTCTGCATCGTCGTCACCGGCACCGTCCTGTACGGATCGAGCATCCAAAGCGCTGCTGAGGCGGCCACGGCCCTAATCAACCTGCATCAGAACGCCGGGGTGTTCCTCGCCATCGGACTGTTCGATGCCGGTTTGCTGGGTGCGATCTGCATCTCGCTGGCGAGCTCCTGGGCGTTCGGCGAAGTCTGGGGATGGGCGCACTCCCTCAATACTAAAATCCGGGAGGCTCCTTGGTTCTACCTTCTCTACATCCTCATCTTGGTGAGCGCGGCGCTCGTCGTCCTCATCCCGGGTGCGCCTTTGGTGCTCATCACCCTCTTCGTCCAGGTCGTGGCGGTCACGCTGCTGCCGGCGGCCCTCGTCTTCCTCATCCTCCTCCTGAACAATGAGGAGCTCATGGGGAAGTACAAGAACACCCTGGCGCAGAACATCATCAGCACCATCATCGTCCTCTTCCTCGTCACCCTCTCCACGCTGTACTGTATCAGTGTCATCTTCCCCAACTTGTTCACCTGAGGCATCCTCCATGGCTCCGATCATTAACCTCATCGATAAATTCAAAACAACGATGCACCATCAGGTCGATGCCATCCGGGACATCAACCGCAAGTATCGGACTCCACGCATCAAGATGACCCGAGCAGTCAGACTCTCGCTCCTCGGCATCCGCATCTATTTAATCATCCTGCTCAGTATCCTGCTCTACAGATTTATCACCCTCATCACCTAACGGAAGTGAATCGACCATGAACGGGACAGCACCCACCGTGGCGAAATCGGAAACCACCTATTATCTCACCCAAATCCTGGGGACCGACATCTTCGTCAAAGAAAAAAAGATCGGAAGTCTGGAGGACTTCGTCATCGTCGACGGGGACAAGATCGCTGAAGTCGCCCAGCTCTACATCCACAGACCCTTCGGGAACCCCTCATTGCTGGTCCCCTGGGACCGCGTCAAGGTCGTGACACCACGGGAAATCGTCATCGACATCGACGACCCGGAGCAGTACGTCCGGGAGCCCAGCGAAGGAACAATCTTTCTAAAAGACTACATCTTAGACAAAAAAGTCTTGGACATCGAAGGCAAAGAAGTGGAAGTCGTCTACGACATGAAACTGGTTCTCCGAGACAAACTCTACGTCAGCGAAGTCGATCTCAGCCGCTACGGGTTCCTGAAACGGATTGGCCTGCGGCGCCTCTCCATGCTGCTGACGCGATCCGCGGACCGTATGAAAAACGGGATGATCCCCTGGGCATACATCCAACCGCTCCCCCACAACATAGGCAGCTTTGAAGGCGAGGTGCGGCTCAAAGTCATGAAGGAGAAGATCTCGGACATCCCTCCGGTGGACCTCGCGGACATCCTTGAAGAACTCGACCAGGACCAGCGGCTCGTACTCTTCCGCCAGCTGGAACCCGAACATGCATCCGACACCCTCGAGGAAATCAACCCGAACGTCCAACGGGCCCTCATCTCTTCCCTGGAAAAGAGCCATGTGGCGGCACTCATCAGCGAGATGACCCCGGGTCAGGCTGCCGACATCCTTGCAGTTCTCCCCTGGTGGGAGGTCAAAGCAATCCTCCAACTCATGGATCCGGACAAAGTGAAGAAGATACAGGCCATCATCGAATTCCATGAAGAAAAAGTCATCCACTTCAGCACCGTCCGGTACATCACCGTTCCACCGGACATGACCGCAGATCAGGCGCAAGACGCCTACCCAAAGCTTGCGAAAAACAAAACCGTGATCATGTATCTATACGTAGTCGATGACCAAGGAAAACTCCTAGGCGTCATCGACATCAAAGAACTCCTGAAAGCCGATGATACAGCACGGCTCAAAGACATCATGGTCGAGGATATCATCAGCCTGAAACCAGGCGCCCAGCTGAAGGAGGCTGCTGCCTTGTTCACCCATTATGGGTTCCGCGCAATCCCTGTCGTCGATGATCAAGGCCGTCTCGTCGGGGTCGTCCCCTACCGCGATGTCATGAACCTCACCCATTACTTCATCTAGTGCACGGTATTGAATATCTCTTTTCGTAATGCGACGAATACGTATATAAAGAAAAAAAGGGAAAAAGAGGGGGGTGCCTCTTAGGCACCGAAGAGGGCTCTCAAAATAGGGAAAGCGTTGGGGAAATGCTCAAGGAGCCAGGTGAGGAACGGTCGCGGTGGGATATACGGCATTTTCACATTCGTTGTGTTTGACCAGGGGCTCTCCAAGCCGTATTTGTCCTTCGCTTTGACTTTGACGCTGTAGTCTGCCTTCACCGACCAGGTGTGGTTCGCGGTTGCGTTTTCCCCGGGAGCGTATGGTCCGATCCAGCCGCTGGTGTGGCCGTCGCCCCAGTTGAAGTCGTAGTAGAGTGTTTCGTTGTCATCCGGGTCGGTAGTACTTGTCGTATACTCGTAACTCCTCCCGACCTTTCCGCGTTGTTTTCCTTCAGGAGCCGAAGGCTTAGCCGGGGCACCGCCGGAGATAATCACATGGATGACCGAGCTGTACCACCAGGTGTGCCCACTAATGGTCTGAAGGCCGTCCGTTGAGCTTTGTACATCCTCATAGAAGGAATCATTCGTTCGCTCTTTGACGAGTCGGAGGTACGGGTTACTGTGGTAGACGTCGGGTCGCAGCACATCAGCGTATTTTTGGTCGACTTGGGCTTTGATGACGAAGTAGAGGTTTCCAGCGACCGTCGGGGTAATGTTTTCGCTGTAGACGGTCCCTGTAGTGTGTCCGTCCATAGCGCCGTCCCAGCCGGTGCCGCCGACATATTGGCCGGCGTGAGCGTCATAGTCCGTCGTACTGTATAGAGGGTGGTTTACGGGATCCGGGTCGGTTCCCCACTGGATGTAGGTGTGGTCGACGACGAGGCTGCCGTTCACCATCCAGCGGAAGGAAAGTGGGGTTCCAGGGATGGTCACATAATCGTTAGACACGGTGCCCTCCTGAATCTGGATGTTGGGTTGGGCCAGGTCAGATTGGTGGAGGATAATTCGGCGGACTTCCGCACC
Organism: Methanobacteriota archaeon; assembly: GCA_903877165.1. Lineage (GTDB taxonomy): Archaea > Thermoplasmatota > E2 > DHVEG-1 > DHVEG-1 > CAIRCU01. The sequence goes on from CAIRCU010000004.1 coordinate 15,486, forward strand.
GAACCGTGGAACGGTATCGTTGCCGAAGGTGGACTCAGCCGAATCCTTGATGTCGCTCATCTCCGGGGAGATCCATGCAACGCCCGCACCAAGATAGGGGCCGTAATGGACGTAGGGGGCTTCAACCGGGCAGGCCGTGGTATCTGAACCGTAGCCCCAGGAGCACATGTCTCCGTTGGTGGTATAGCCGACGGTGGTGGGGATGGTGCCGATGCTGTTGGCGTCGAGGTTGCCGCCGTAGTCGCCGATGTAGTCACCGAGCCGCAGGCTGGCGGCGTCGAAGAAGTAGAAGTCTGGTGGGGCGTAGGTGTAGCTATGTCCTGAGATCGGGCTGGTACCGGAGATGCTTTGATGGGTGGATCCCCATGAGTAAAGGAGGAGCCGGGCGCCGCTGTGCCAGTCGAGGCCGACGCGGATTTGGTGGTCATTGATGAAATCGACTAGGGTTTTGCCTTGGACGCTTGCCCAGATGCCGCCAGTGGGGTAGCCAGGTCCGTTCATGTCTGATTCGCGGTTGAGGTCCCAGCCGTTGGCGTCGTAGCGGTCGTGGTGGTCGTAGCCCCAGGGGTTGTGGGATACTTCAAGGTAGATTTCGCGGTTGTCGATGAGCCAGCGCAGCCAGGCTTTGGAGTAGTCGGGGCAGGGTTCGTCGGTGAAGGCCATGCGCATGAGCCAGTCAGCGAACCAGTAGTTGCCGATGGTGCCCTGCGTTTCGTCGCCGTGAACGTTTCCGAGGAACAAGACTTCGGGTTTGTTGAGGCCGAGGTTTTCGTTGGTGATGCGGAGGTAATAGTCGTCGTAGCCACCGGTAATCGTGCCGGTGCCGTAGACTTCATTCATTTTAATGAGCTCGAGGTACCCGGGGTATTGGGCTTCGAGGGCTTGGTACCAGCCGATGAGCTGGGCGATGTTGGTTGGCTTATGGTACCAGTCTGGTCCGAGCGGTGCCGTGGTGTTGTCTCGGTCCGCTTGGGTGATGGGTAGGTTCGTTCGATCCATGTTCTCGGAAAATGCCGAGGCAGGAAGGGCTGTGGCAAGCATGGTGAGGCAAACGAAAAGACTCACTATTCCTATCATTGACTTCTTCATATTGAATTCCCCTATTCCTATATGCTATATGTCGGTTTTTTTATAAAAAGCTTCTTAAGGAAATCGCCTGCCTTTCCCTCTTGAATTATTCCCGGATATCTCTGGAAAATCCGTCTTTAAATCTGTTTTTCATCGAATATTATCGAAGATATCCTATTTTTCGCCACATTTCGTAATAAACGGAGCCAATGAATGGTTCTCACGGCCCTTGATCATATGGTAAGGAACTGGTTGGAGCAACTTCCGTCCCACACGACGTACGGCAGGAGCTGTTTCCGATCCGCCTCAGAAAGGACGCCGGATTCAATCGGCGGCAGAGCATCATCTGGCACTTTCGCAGCCCAGGCGACAAACCGCCGCACCATCCACCAGGTAGCCGTGACCTGGAAGTCCACCAGCGTACCAAGCGCATCGACATCCTCCCAGCGCCGAAACCCATTGCCGATACAGGTGGACTCCTCCCTGCTGTTTTCCTGGATATGGCCCTGATCCCACTTCATGTACTCAGGGTGAGCGGTGCAAAGGAGGATGTGCGCCTTGTTCGCATTCGGATACACCTCAGCGGTGATCGCGGGGCGGTTCGCCTGATCCACATCGATAACTCGGTCGGTCTTCTGCCAGCCGCCAGCAAGATAGAACGAATACAGCAGTATCTTCTTCAACGGCCCATGTTCTTTTTTAACGAGCCTGAAGGCGTTGAAGACCGCCTTCACCAAACCCCCGACACCACCGATGTACCGCCATGCATAGACGCGAGTTGCTGGGTTAGCAGAAAGCTCCATCTCTGGGTACCAGGCGAGAACGCGGACCTCTCGGTCGGGATGCTCTGGGACAATCAACCCAGGCCCGCCCCACCAGCGGATCCGCTCCACGGGCTCCGCATCCGAAAAGAGGGGATCATGCGTATTAATCCGAAAGTCAATCGGTGCACCGCCGGTATGAGCCCAGGCTCCGTCGATGGTCTTCCCTGGGGCGAAAGAGAAGACGTACGCCGCCGCACCCACAGCTTCAGGATGGCTCCGCTGAAAGGGGTACATCAAAGGGAAGGCAAAGGACCGGTAATAGGAAGAGACGCAGGAGACGCCAAGTGCGCTTTTCTGGTACTGTCGCTCCAAGAAGATGCGCGGTTTACCCTCCTTGGTCTGAAGGTCGGTCATCAGGGCGGCTCCGCCGCAGATACCGACGTACCCCCCTCCGTTTTTGATGTAGGAGGTGATGTTCTTCTTCCATCGTCGGACGCGCGGGATGCACACGAATCCTTTGGTGATGGCATGGCCGTCCCCCACACCTCCGCCGGGGACCAGGAGGACGTCAAATGCTTCGACGGTGAGTCTTCCTTGAAGGATATCTCGATCAGTGAGGTACTCGGCAGCCACTTGATATCGGATGCCCTTGGCGGTCCAGCTGTACCCTTGGAGGAGGGCAAGGAAGAAATGCTTCCCTGAGCCCCAGCCGAGAGGCTCATCCGCAAGCACAGCCACGCGGATGGTCCGGTAATCGCCCTCCGCTATCATCCCTGGTCACTCCGCTTGGGGTATTTCCACTGTTGGAATGCGAAATCCCAGTTCTGGTTGACCCGACGGACTGTATCGTCATCAATCGAGTAGACGTTTGTCTTGTAGCGCGCCTGCCGATCCAGGTAGTGCTGGAACCCGGGGAGGGCCTGGTCGATGGACAGCCCGAGCATCGCATAGATCTTTTTTATCTCGTTGAGCGGGTTGGCGACGAGGTCCTCGTACCGGACTTCCGCAAGATTGCCGGCGGGAATCAACGTCTTTTCCTTCAGATAGCCTTCCAGAAGCCGTACGTAATTATCCATGACCTGCTGTTCGAGATCAGCCTCAGAGGTATACTGGAGTGCGAGCACATCCAGGACGTTATGGCGCATCTTCCTCGTGGAAAGATACACCAGGTACGGGTCCCGGGAGAGAAAGATGAACTTCGCCTCCGGGAACATCTCCAGTAGGACCGCGATGCGAGCGGTATTCGGCGGATTTTTTGAAAGCAGTCGCTTCCCTTGATTCGCGAACGTTACCGCTTTAATGAACATTCGATAAGCTTGCTTCCATTCCTCCCGCTCGCATCCAGTAACTCCCTGAAAATGGATACTTTTCATGTACTGCTCTTCAGCATTGCGCGGGAAGTAGAGGCAGTGGAAAAACGACCACGGGCAGAGGACCGCCAGGGCAGCCTCATCCTCGTACGGCCCGTCCATCGCGACCTCGATTGCATCCATGGGACGCGTCTTGGGCAGGAAGTTCGCCAGAAACGGTTTCATTGGCTCCAGAGTGAGGAAACTATCGGGCAGCATCGTCTGCCATAACGAGATGTGACAGAACTGCGGATCCTGACTAAGCAGCTCATGCAGATACGTCGTCCCACTCCGCCAATGACCGATGATGAACACCGGCGGATGCACAACCGGCGTCGAAACAACCCGCCGACGATACCGGAGTGAGTACCAGATGCGTACAGGCGCCGTCCCCAAAGACATAATGGTGATGAAGGCAGCCCGGGCACGGTACCCCGGGTCCACGCCGCCGTTGCTAGCAAGCAGTCGAATCCACCGTCTTGTGGAAATTGCGAAGAGCGGATGCTGCACATTTCGCTTCTTTGATTTAGCCATAAGCTTCCTCTGACAGGGTTTTTTCAAAAACCCGGTGAACTTTGGAGACCGATGCCCCTGTGATCGCAATCGTCGTGCGTGCGGCCGTGTTTTCTTCATCGATCCACCCGACCTCAGCGGAGCGGTACCCACGCCGCTGCATCTCGACCAGGGCCGCATAGTTCAGATACGAGGCAATAAGCTTGTCCCTATATTCTTTTTTAATCCCGATGAAATGCAACTTACCAACGGTGATACTCCGTTGCTTGCGCAGGAACGACAGGATTTGACGTATCCCCATACGCCCCTTCATTTGTCTGAAGAGTTGGTTGTACTCGGGCGTTGCCCAGAGGTACGCTATCGGGGTACCCTGTTGTTCAGCGACCAGGAACAGCCGTGAGTCCACGATCCAACGGAGCTGCTTGACGCCAAAACGCTGCAAGACCTCCTTTCGGTCGACCGGGACGAACCCCCAGTGATCCCGGAAGGTCTCAAGGAAGAGGTCAACCCACCAGCGTAGTTCCTTTCCGGTGCGAAGCCGGTTGAACGGCCGGATTTGCACGCCGGCGGCACGGCACTGCCCTGCTTTCTCTACGAGCTTTTCAGGCAACGGCTTCGTTAAGTCGATGGTGAAGGTCAACAGATCCTTCGCCTTCGTCATGCCAAAACGTTCCGCGAACTGCGCATAGTACGGCGGGGAGTACGTCGCTAGGATGGTCTGCGGAGCGTCGAATCCGGTCACCTGAAACCCGCAGCCGACATCAACCCGGCCATCGACAGGACCGCACATGACGGCCATGCCTTTCGAGGAAAGCCATTCTTCGGCGGCTGTGAAGAGAGCCTCTGCGCAGGCGTACTCATCGATGCATTCGAAAAACCCGAAGAACCCAACATTATCCCCGTTTGACTTGCAGTAGAGATGGTCGATGACCACAGCGATACGGCCAACAGCAATCCCATCTCTCCTTGCTAAGAAAAGGTAGTAGTCAGCATGGGACCATAGCAGATTCCTCGGAGAGAAAAACTCTAGTACCTCTCGATGGAACGGGGCGACCCATTGAGGGGTCTTCTTGTAGACCTGAAAAGGAATCTTGTAGAAGACCTCGAGATCTTGACGACTCCGGACTGGTTCGATGACCACTTGGAGGGAAGATCGGTTAGGATTTAAACTCATAGGATATCATTGGGTTTCGATTGTAAAGACGAGAGGAATCTACTCATGGAGATTTGTTCTCCGTTCATTAAGAGAGTACCTACGTTCATCCCCTTCCTTTTCGGAGAATCCTTTGGTTATCTCTTTTGAACTTATCTGAACCACAGGCTCATACACACGGCTACCAGGCATGGATGAAGGCTCTATGGCTAAGGAACCGGTAGAGAAGCATGCGGAAGAAATGGACGGATGTCCAGCCCTGATACGCTTGGTGATCGATAGCTGGAGTGGCCAGGGAAATCAGGACCGTGTCGAAATCAGAAGCGTTATTCTTGTTCACTACTTTTAGATATCCTTCGAACTTGGTGTTCTCCTGTTCAGGGGCCACGACGGAGACGACCACCGTGAAGCTGCCGCTCTCCGGAGTCAACCCATCGCCGGATGACGGATTGAATGACCAGTTGCCCCATGTTAACGATGAGTCGTTCACGGTCCAGTTCAGCAGCGAGCCCGAGTCACCAACGTTTTGGACTGTGAAACTACCCGTGACTGTGACACCAGGCTTCACCTTGGTCCAGGAGAGACTCCCGGAGCAGTCTAAATCGGGTTTTCCTGGCTCAGGAACCTGCGGTGGGATGAAGACGAGTTTGAATACCTCTTTGAGGCTGCCACTGGGGTATGGGTTGTTATACGTCCATACTGTGGTTTTATCAGGAGTGACTTCGAAGAAATGGCCGGACTCTCCGTTGCAGATGAGTGTATCACCATCGGTGAGTCGCTCGGCACCAGAAAGGTGAGTCGCGTAGAAACTCGTGGGGGGATTTGCGGTGTAACTCCAGGTGAGGCTGTCCGGACCGTAGGCGGAGCCGGGAGTGAGTTCATAGTTTCCATCAGAGTCGACCGGTGGTGTGAACTCATCGACGGAGGAATAATGCCGTGCGCCGCCGTTGTTGAACACGAGGATGTCTCCTGCACCTGGGCACCCGGAGCGAATCCATGAGACACCATGCTGGTAGAAGAAGACTTGGTCACTGCTTGTTCCAGCATCGTATGCCAGAGGATTTCCCCAGCGGTAGAGCAAGTCGCCGCCATGGCCGTAATGACCGCCGGTGTGACCAGCAGCCTCCGCGGTCGTCGTGCTGTGATCGATGACCCAGACTTCACCGAAGTTATGCACGCTGAGGAGGATCTGATCGAATTGCGCATTGTAATCCAGGGAGTTGCAGTGCAGCCAGTCGGCGGTTACATCCCCGTAGTTAAAGTTAATGAGCTCGGGGTGGTCGGCGACCACGCCGTAGTTCTGTTTTGTAGGGTCATAATTTTGGATGAGGTGGTCCCAGGTGTGCCATTCCCAGACGATCGTTCCACTCGTTGGCCCGGTCGGTTTCACTTCGATGATATGGTCTGGCCAGATGTAATTCCCGGAGAGGCGAGTCGGATTACGTCCTCGATCTAACGCCTCTTGGCGGGTTTTGACCTCCCATGCGATCATGAGGACATCGCCGTTGGGGAGCATCTGGATGTCATGGTGACTCAGATATGTGCTCGTGCTGTATCGATAGTCCCAAGCGATTGTTCCGTCGGCTTGGATGATTTGCACGCCGCCGCCAAGGCCACCAGCCCCCCACGTCCCGACTTTTATGGTGCGAATAATCTCTCCGTTCCCAAGCCAGCGGACTGCTTCACCAGGAAGATAACTACTCGTCCATGTCTGATTCACTGTGCCCGACCTGCCGATCAGGTACGTCGTAAAAGAGGCGAGTGGCGCGAAGAGTATCTGACCATCGACCATCGTGGGTTGCGGAAGGGTCTGCGTGTCCGTGGGTTGTGCGATTGACACCGGGAAACAAAAGACAAATAAAACGAAAATACAGCCAAGTATCCGATGTCTTATAATCTTCAAGTAGAATCGCCCTTGATTCAATATTACTCTCTTCGGTTATAAGATTTACTCCCAATTTCGACCCAAATTCTCGTTTATCTAATAAACGAGATGTACAATTGCGCTATATTCTCGAAAAAAGAGAGTGGGAATTTTCCATGAAAATACACAGCTTTATTGTCTGAGACGCGCCGATGGGTTCCTAAAAAAGGAGAGGAACGATTTTTCTACCGCATTCTTCGGCTCTTTAAGAATCGACTGAATATATTGTCTAACAACGAAAAGAAACGGCGCCTTAAACAGCAGGAGAGGAGCATCCTGACTCTGATGGTAACCTGCTTCGTTCAGCAGGGTTGTTAAGGACACCGGGATGTTTGCGAAGTCCGAGGCATTCTGCTGGTTCTCGACTCGCAGGTAGCCTTGGAACTCCTGGTTGTCTTTATCAGGAACAACCACGGACACATGAACTGTGACACTGCCGTCCTCCGGTGAAAGACGCGCCCCGGACGTTGGTGTAATCGTCCACGCCCCCCATGTGAGCAAAGAGGTGTTTACGGTCCAGTTCAACAGTGAGCCGGGGCCGCCTACGTTCTGAACAGTGAAACTGCCGGTCACGGTCGCTCCAGGATGCACATCGGTCCACTGGAGGCTGCCGGAGCAATCGAGATCAGGATATTCTGTTTCAGGAGGTTTAAACGGGATGAAGACGATTTTAAAGGTGTCTTTCGCTCCTCCAGCCGGGAAGGGGTTGTTATACTGCCAGATTACAGTTTGATCGGGGGTTACCTCGAAGAACCGTCCTGTCGCCCCGTTGCAGATAAGGGTGTCACCATCCGAGAGCCGCTCCGCCCCTCCGATATACCATGAGTAGAAATTCGTGTGGGGAGTCGCGGCGTAACTCCAAAGGAGGCCTGACGGGCCGTACGCGGTTCCTGGGTCAAGGTAATACTGCCCAGAGGAGTCGACTGACGGCAAGAATTCGTCGACGGAGGAATACCCACGTTGGATGCCGTTGTTCAACACCATGATGTGGCCCGCACCTGGGTACCCAGGTCGAATCCAGTTGGCATCATGCTGACCTTGGAAGACCTGATCGCTAGCGGTTCCCGCCTGGTAGGCTTGCGGATTCCCCCAGCGGTAGAGCAAGTCGCCGCCATGACCAGACCGGCCACCGGTGTGATCCGCTGCCTCTGCAGTCGTGGTGCTGTGATCGATGACCCAGACTTCATTGAAGTTATGCACGCTGATGAGGATCTGATCGAATTGCTCGTTGTAATCAATAGAGTTGAAATGCAACCAGTCGGGAGTTGCATGCCCATAGTTGATGTCGACGAGCTCCGGATGGTCTGCGACCACGCCGTAGTTCTGTTTTGTAGAATCATAATCTTGGATGAGGTGGTCCCAGACGTGCCACTCCCAGACGATAGTCCCGTTGGTCGGCCCGGTCGGCTTCACTTCGATAATGTGGTCAGGCCAGAAGGTATTTCCGAAGAGGAAGTTCGGGTTGCGTCCAGCGTCAACTGCCTCTTCATGGGTTTTAACTTCCCATGCAATTAACAGGACGTCACCGTTGGGGAGCATCTGGATGTCATGGTGACTCAGATGTGTGCTCGTGCTGTACCGATAATCCCAGGTGACCGTCCCGTCGGCTTGGACGATTTGCACGCCGCCGCCGGCGCCGCCGGCGCCCCAGGCATCTACTTTAATGGTACGAAGGATTGTTCCATCGCCAAGCCAGCGGACGCCTTCACCAGGGAAGTAATCACTCGCCCAGGTATGGTTTACAGCTCCTGTTCGGTCGATGAGGTACGTCGTCAGAGACATCATCGGTGCGAAGAGGATTTGACCATCGATGATCGTAGGCTGCGGAAGGAGCTGCGTGTCTGATTGTTGCGCGATTGACACTGGAAAACTAAGGATGAACAGGAGAAAAAAGCACCCTGGGGTTTGACGTGTGAAGATGCGCATCGGAACCGCTCATCCAATTTTTTACTATTCTTAATATATTACTAATCGATTATATAACACCTCCTCATCTCGCTATAAGGATATTTATATAATAAAAATGGGTGGAACCGCGACGAGTAACAGGGGATACTCCTGAAAAAATCCGAATTTCATTATCGAAGATTCATCAACGTATGTGGGAAAGGGACAGGATCCATCGTTCCGCCGTTTCCTTGAGTACAGAAAGGGTCATCCGGAGAAACAACGATAGCTTGAGCGGCAGGAAAGATGCTGCCCAACCCGGGCTATGCTCGTCCAACGGAGTCGTCAAAGATACTGGGATGTTGACGAAGTCCGAGGCATTCTCCTGGTTCTCGACTCGCAAGTAGCCTTGGAACTCCTGTTTTTTCTTGTCAGGTGCAACCACGGACACCTGCACGGTGACGTTACCGTCCTCTGGCGTAAGATTCGCTCCGGACGTTGGCGTGCACGTCCATGTCCCCCAGGTAAGCAACGAGGTGTTCACCGTCCAGTTCAACAAAGAACCAGGATGGCCGATGTTCTTCACGTTGAAGCTGCCGGTCACGGTTACGCCAGGTTTCACCTTGGCCCAAGAGAGGCTTCCGGTGCAATCTAGATCGGGTTTCCCTGGCTCAGATGTCTTCGGTGGGATGTAGACGATTTTAAACACATCATTGAGTAATGGAGCCGGGTATGGGTTGTCCCATGCCCATAATGTGGTTTTATTAGGAGTGACTTCGAAGAAATGGCCGATTTCCCCATTGCAGATGAGCGTATTACCATCAGGAAGCCGCTCAGCACCAGAGATATGAAACGCGTAGAAACTCGTGGGAGGAGTCGCGGTGTAACTCCAGGTGAGACTGCCAGGGCCGTAAGCGGAGCCTGGATCGAGGTAATAGTTACCATCGGTGTCGACCGGTGGCGTGAACTCATCGACGGAGGAATACCCACGTGAGACGCCGTTGTTAAACACCAGGATGTCTCCTGCACCTGGACACCCGGAGCGAATCCATGAGGCATCATGCTGGCTGAAAAAGACTTGGTCATTGGTTGTTCCTGTTTCGTATGCCTGTGGATTTCCCCAGCGGTAGAGCAGGTCGCCGCCATGGCCATAATGACCGCCGGTGTGACCCGCTGCCTCCTGAGTCGTGGTACTGTGGTCGATGACCCAGATTTCGTTGAAACTATGCACGCTGATGAGGATCTGGTCGAACTGTTTGTTATAATCAAGTGAGTTGCAATGCAGCCAGTCCGGTTTCGCATCCCCGAAATTGATATCGACGAGCTCCGGATGGTCTGCGACCACGCCGAAGTTCTGTTTTGAGGCATTGTAGTCTTGGATGAGGTGGTCCCAGACATGCCACTCCCAGACGATCGTCCCGCTGGTCGGTCCGGTTGGTTGTACTTCGATGAGATGGTCTGGCCAGAGGACATTCCCGATAAGAAGGTCTGGGTTGCGTCCCGCATCAAGGGCTTCTTGTCTGGTTTTAACCTCCCATGCGATCAGCAGGACGTTGCCGTTAGGGAGCATCAGGACGTCATGATGACTGAGGTAGGTATCCGTGTTGTACCGAAAATCCCAGGTGACCGTCCCGTCGGCTTGGATGATCTGCACGCCGCCACCTAGGCCGCCACCACCCCAGGTCCCGACCTTGATTGTGCGAAGAATCGCCCCGTTCCCTAGCCAGCGGACGCCTTCACCAGGAAGATAGTCGCTCGTCCATGTATGATTCACCGTTCCGGATGGGTCGATGAGGTATGATATTCGGGACTCTAGCGGTGCGAAGAGGATCTGGCCGTCAATCATCGAAGGATTTGAGGAGGAGTCTTTGTCTATTTTCGGCGTGGTTAATCCAGGCAAGCAGAGGACAAAAAGCAGGAGGATACAACCCGCTATATGTAACTGAAGTATTTTCATAAGAACCGCTTTTTCCCCGTTATTCTATTTATTATACTATTATCGATTATATAACTCCTTCTTATCATTATATAATGATATTTTTTAATATAAATTAATTGAAAAACAACATGTTGCAAGAAATAATAATGAAAAAATCCAAATTTCATTCTAGACGTCTCATCAACATGTATCGGAAAGGGAGAGGATCCATCGTTCTGCCGTTTCCTTGAGTACAGAAAGGATCATCCGGAGAAACAACGATAGCTTAAGCGGCAGGAAAGAGGATGCCCAACCCGGGCTATGTTCGTTCAATGGGGTTGTTAAGGATACCGGGATGTTGACGAAGTCCGAGGCATTCTCCTGGTTCTCGACTCGCAAGTAGCCTTGGAACTCCTGTTTTTTCTTGTCAGGTGCAACCACGGACACCTGCACGGTGACGTTACCGTCCTCCGGCGTAAGATTCGCTCCGGACGTTGGCGTGCACGTCCATGTCCCCCAGGTAAGCGTCGAGGTGTTCACAGTCCAGTTCAACAACGACCCAGAACCACCAATGTTCCGAACGGTGAAACTGCCGGTCACGGTTGCACCAGGCTTAACTTTGGTCCATGAGAGGCTTCCTGCGCAGTCCAGATTAGATCCGTTCACTACCTTGGGTGGGATGTACACGATCTTAAAGGTATCTTTCGGCCATCCTAGAGGGTAGGGGTTGTCATACTCCCAGACCGTAGTCTTCTGCGGGGTCACCTCGAAGAAATGCCCAGCAGCCCCATTGCAGATAAGGGTATCACCGTCCGGCAGCCGCTCCGCACCACCGATGTAGTATGAATAGAAATCCGTCGGAGGATCCGCCATATAACTCCATGTGAGTGCCGTGGGTCCGTACGCGGACCCGGGTTCGAGGAAGTAATAGCCAGTGGCATTCACGGGTGGCGCGAACTCATCCACCGCGGAATAATACAGCGGGACACCGTTGTTGAATACGAGCATGTGACCAGCACCAGGGCATCCCGACCGGATCCATGTCGCATCATGCTGGCCGATGAACACCTGATCAGCGGAAGTTCCCGCGTGATAGGCCCTTGGATTTCCCCAGCGGTAGAGCAAGTCGCCGCCATGGCCGTAATGACCGCCGGTGTGACCAACAGCCTCCGCAGTCGTGGTGCTGTGATCGATGACCCAGACTTCATCGAAGTTCGGCACACTGATAAGAATCTGATCGAATTGCGCGTTGTAATCAATGGAGTTGCAATGCAGCCAGTCCGCTTTTAAATCCCCAAAATTGATATCAACGAGCTCCGGGTGATCACCGACCAGACCGAAATTCTCCTTTGTAGGGTCATAATCTTGGATGAGGTGGTCCCAGACGTGCCACTCCCAGACGATCGTTCCACTCGTTGGCCCGGTCGGCTTCACTTCGATGATATGGTCTGGCCAGAGGACATTGCCGATAAGAAGGTCTGGGTTGCGCCCCGCATCAAGGGCTTCTTGTCTGGTTTTAACCTCCCATGCGATCAGCAGGACATCGCCGTTGGGCAGCATTCGGACGTCATGGTGACTCAGATGAGTGGCCGTGTTGTACCGAAATTCCCAGGTGACCGTCCCGTCGGATTGGACGATTTGCACGCCGCCGCCGGCACCGCCGGCACCCCAAGCCCCGATCTTGATCGTGCGGAGGATCTTGTCGTCACCCAGCCAGCGGACGCCTTCACCAGGGAAGTAATCACTCGCCCAGGTGTGGTTCACGGCCCCTGATCGGTCGATCAGATACGTGGTATACGACACCATGGGCGCGAACAGGATCTGGCCTTCGAGTGTTGTGGGGTGCTGAACAACAGGAGTACTTGCTTGTTGAGCAGTCGCTATCGGGACGCTTAGAACAACAAGCAGAAGAGCACACCAGATTTTTCTTGGAAATGAAACCGGCTTCATTGAGGACCGCTCTCAGATTCTATATGAAGAGAAACCCATAGTTTATATTTACTTCTCCTAATTTAACTCTTTCCATTAGAGACAGCCACGTCAGAGACATGTTACATCAGAGAACACCCAGGAGAAAATCAATCTGTTTTTCAGGAGCCGGCTGAGAAATATTAGGAAAATGACAATCTTTAAGAAATCATGGGCGGGTTCGCATCAGCTGAGTGCCACCTATGGCATTGAAACGGACGCTGACCTATTTCGACATGACCGCAATCGTCGTCGGCTCCATTGTCGGCGCTGACATCTACATCGCCTCGTCGCTGACCGCGAACATCATAGGCCCTGCAGCGCTGCTCGTCTGGGTCGCCGCTGGTCTATGCGCCACCGTCATTGCGCTAGTGTTCGCGTACTGCAGCTATTACGTCCCGCGGGTCGGTGGTCCGTTCGCATTCGTCTCCGCCGCCTTCGATGACTTCTTCGGATTCCTCACCGGATGGAGCATCTGGATCGCCGAGGTCCTGTCGCTGCCGGTCTTCGCAATCGCCTTCACTCAGTACCTCCAATCCCTCACCAACATCAAACTTAGCTTCCCCGGCCAAATCCTGGTAATAGGAGCCTTCATCTTCGCCCTTACCGCGATCAACATCAGAGGGACGAAGGCCGCTGGCCGTGTCAACGACGTCCTTACCATCGTCAAGCTCTTGCCGCTCATCATCCTCGTGGTCGCCGGTATCGCCTACTTTATCCTCCACCCTGCAACCCTTTCCTCCAACTACCTCCCGTTTGCCCCCCTGGGCTTCTCTGGCTTTGGGACCGCGCTCGTCCTCATCTTCTGGGCGTACGTCGGCTTCGAGATGGGGACATTCCCCTCCACCGAAGTCAAGGACCCGCGCCGTACGGTACCGCGCGCCATCATCACGGGCATGGTCATCGTGATGGTGTTCTACCTCTCGACCAACTTTGTCGTATACGGAATCCTCCCCTGGCAGACCCTTGGCTCGTCCAGCACGCCGCTGATTCTGGTGATGTCGACGATCCTGGGCGGCGTCGGTGTGGCCCTCATCGGCGTTGGTGCCCTGCTCTCCGTCTCCGGCTCCAACGAATCAGGCACCTTAGGCACCGCACGACTCTCCTACGCCATGGCCATCGACGGGCTCTTCCCCCGCGTCTTCGCCAAGGTCCACAAGAAATACCAGACGCCGTACGGGGCGCTCGCCATCCAGGCCGTCATCGCCTTCGCGCTCGCGACCCTGGTACCCAGCCTCCCCGGCCTCATCTCCTTCGCGGTCTTCAACCTCGCGTTCGCCTTCCTCCTCACCTGTCTCGCACTCCTTGTCCTTGGAAAGAAAAAACCGCAAAAAACATTACACGGCCAACGTATCCTTCCGATACTTGGGATCGTCATCTGCCTCTATCTCATCACCATGTACCTGCTCGGCTCCACCCTGGTGTATATAAAAATCATCGGTATCGTCGTCATCGCACTGGGCATCCCCATCTACATCTACTTCTCGCCGAAGACCGACATCCGCCACCTCAAGAACCTCTTCCTCTCTGAAGAAGCGATCTTCGTCCGGCGCCTCCAGCGCAAGGAACACTTCCTCGCCAACTTCATAGACCTCCTCCACCGCGGCTACCACAAGATTCGAGGAGACAAGAAGTCTGACTGAACACAAACCCTATATCGCCCACACCATATTTCGAGAGGGCTAAGAAGGAGGCCACCACAATACTCTCGGGAGAACTATCAGACGCTGCTCTGGAACACATCCAGGGTCTATCCGAAGCGGAAGCGGAACGCCGCCTCCATCACGAAGGGTACAACGAACTACCGTCCCAGCGCAGACGCAACGTCCTCCTCATCTTCCTGCACGTCATCATGGAGCCTATGCTGCTTCTCCTGCTCATCGCAGGACTCATCTACCTCTTCCTCGGCGAGCTCCAAGACAGCATCATGCTCTTCTTCTTCATTTTCGTCGTCATTGGCATCACGTTCTATCAGGAGCGGAAAACCGAACGCGCACTCGAAGCCCTCCGCAACCTCAGCAGCCCCCGCGCCCTCGTCATCCGCGACGGCGTGCAACGACGCATCCCCGGCCGCGAGGTCGTCCGCGGCGACATCGTCCTACTACATGAAGGCGACCGCGTCCCCGCAGACGGCACGGTCCTCTTCTGCGCAAACCTCTGCATCGACGAATCCCTGCTCACCGGCGAATCCATCCCCGTCCGCAAATGCGAATGGGACGGCACATCACCCCAGCAGCCCCCAGGAGGAGACGACCTGCCCTGCGTCTTCTCCGGCACCCTCGTCGTCCAAGGCCGCGGCCTCACCAGGATCACCGCGGTCGGCGCTAACACCGAGATGGGCAAAATCGGCAAAGCCCTCCAGGCCGTCACCTCCGAAGAAACCCACCTGAAACAAGAAATAGCCCAGATGGTGAAAATAGTTGCCGTCGCTGGCGCCATCCTCTGCGCCCTCGTCATCGTCATCTACGGACTCACCATTGGAAACTGGATCAACGGCTTCCTTGCAGGACTGAGCCTGAGCATGGCGCTCCTCCCCGAGGAATTCGCCGTCGTCCTCGTCATCTTCCTCAGTCTCGGCGCCTGGCGCATGTCCAAACACCACGTCCTCACCCGAACCCCAGCGGCCATCGAAAGCCTTGGCTCAGCCACGGTCCTCTGCGTGGACAAGACGGGGACCCTCACCCTCAATAAAATGATCCTCAGCACTATCTCCACCACAGGAGAAACCTACAACATCGAGACAAACCATGAAAAACCGTTACCGGAAGCCTTCCATGACCTCTTCGAATACGGTTACCTCGCCAGCCAGAAAGACCCCTTCGACCCCATCGAAAAAGAAATCAAAGACGCCACCGAAAAATACCTCTCCAACACCGAGCACATCCATGAAACCTGGCAGCTCGTCAGAGAATACCCCCTCTCCAAGCACCTCCTCGCCCTCTCCAACGTCTGGAAATCCTACGACAAACGACGCTACGTCGTCGCCGCCAAGGGATCCCCCGAGGCTATCATCGACCTCTGCCACCTCGACGACCAGCGAAAACACCAAATCATAAGCCAAGTTAAAGACCTCGCCGGCAGCGGCCTACGCATCCTGGGAGTCGCTAAAGCAAGCTTCCAGGACCCGGATCTCCCGGACCAGCAGCACGACTTCGCCTTTGAATTCATCGGGCTGCTCGGCTTCGTCGACCCCGTACGCCCAGCCGTCCCCGATGCGATCAAGGAATGCTACACGGCAGGCATTCGCGTCATCATGATCACCGGGGATTATCCCGGCACCGCCCAGCACATCGCCCGACAGATCGGCCTGAAAAACCCGGACCTCTACCTCACCGGCGCCCAAATCGCTGCCATGAACCGCGAAGAACTCCAGGAGAAAATCAAGACGGTGAACATCTGCGCCCGGGTCATCCCAGAACAGAAGCTCGCTATCGTCGAAGCCCTGAAGGCCAACGGCGAGATTGTCGCCATGACCGGGGATGGCGTGAACGACGCCCCTGCTCTGAAGGCAGCGAACATCGGTATCGCCATGGGCGAACGCGGCACCGACGTCGCCAGAGAATCCGCCTCCCTTGTCCTGCTCACCGACGATTTCTCTACCATCGTCCATGCAGTCCGTATGGGACGACGAATCTTCGATAACCTAAAGAAATCCATTAGCTATATCTTTTCCATTCACGTGCCGATTGCCGGAATCGCGTTACTACCAATCATCCTGCGGCTCCCGTTAATCCTCCTTCCGGCACATATCGCGTTTCTTGAACTCATCATCGATCCCGCTTGTTCAACCGTATTCGAATCAGAACCAGAGGAAAGCGATATTATGCATCGCCCTCCCCGCCATCTCCAAGACCGTCTCTTCGGCCGAAGAAGCGCCTTCTGGAGTTTCACCCAAGGGCTGAGCGTCTTCATTGCAGTCACCTTGGTTTTCCTCTGGGTTCTTTACTTCGGTGGTAGGAACGAGAATGAGGCGAGGACTATCGCGTTCGCAACCCTCGTCATCGCCAACATCGTGCTCATCATCGTGAACCTGTCATGGTCCCGAAAAAAGGGGGGACGAAGGTATGCAGAGAACAAGGCTCTCTGGATCGTTGTTGTTGGCGCGCTCCTCAGCCTTGTATTGGTGATGACGCTCCCTTGGCTTCGAGGACTTTTCCACTTCACAATGATTCATCCTGATGATCTGCTTATAATCGCTGTGGGAGGCATCGTGAGCGTCGTGTGGATAAAGCTACTTCAACTTCGACATCATACGAATCCTTAATCGTGCTGCTTTGTGGAGCTGAAGACCATGGACAAGAAAACGAGCTTAATTACGTACTGCGGCCTCTACTGCGGGGATTGCCATGGGTTCCAACAGAAGATTCCTGATCTCGCTAGGGACTTGCGAAAGGAGCTTCGTTCTGCGCACTACGATAAATTCGCTGATGCTATCGCTGATGATGCTTTCGGGAAGGCCTTCAAGGGATATGACACATGCTATGAGGTCCTTGGAGCGATGGTTCGATTCCGATGCCATAAAGGCTGCCGGGCCGGTGGCGGACCTCCGTTTTGTAAGATCCGTGCCTGTTGCCAGAAGAGGGAGATTGAAGGGTGCTGGCAGTGCGATGATTTTGAGTCGTGCGATAAACTGCAGTTTCTTTCGGCAGTGCATGAGGATGCGGCTCGGAAGAACCTCAGGATCCTGAAAAAGAAGGGACCTGCACAGTTCGTTGTTGGGGCCAGACACTGGTAGACAGAGTCCTTGTTACTACTTGAGGGTGTTAAGGAAGTTGCTATATTGGTGTTGTCTGGCTTTGTGTTGGAGCCACGGGAACTGCAATGGATATCAGAAGGAGACTTGCTAACTCTTGTATGAAATCCAAGTAATGAGCTGCTTTCCCTCCAGTAGACCGAGGGATTATCGCCTCGCAATCCTCTCTCAGAACCTACCTCGGACGTAGCAATTATGGATCGGCGGTCTATCCTAAACATCTTCCACGCTGCATAATATGTGAAGCAGATCCTCAGGGTTGCAGATGGGGTACCAACAGAGGATGGCGACCTGAAAACGCATGTTTTATACATTGCAAGTTCTTTTCGTCGGTTATCTGGATTTTCGAAATAGGGATGGAAAAAATATTTCAAATTTTACTGGTTTATACTATTTTTTCGTACCGTAAAATATTTTTTTTAATTATTTCTATTTTTAATGTTATGATAATATTTATATGGACCTTCGTTTATGTCATTTTGAAGACAAACTGGGGAATTTATGGTCGACGTATCTGTACTCATGCCATGCTATAACGAGATGTCATCTATTTATGGCAATATTCTCGAGACCGTGAAAACCCTGAAACGGAACCCAAAGAAATCTTTTGAATTGATCGTCATCGATGACGGTTCTTCAGATAAAACGTTTGACGAGATGCAGCGAGCCGCGCTGACCTCAAACAACGTGAAAGTACTTCGGATGGAAAGAAACAACGGCAAAGGCGGTGCCATCCGACAAGGATTCCGGGAGGCGGAAGGAAAATACATCTGTTTCCTCGATGGAGACCTGGACATCCATCCGCGTCTCATTAAGCTCTACATCGAGTATCTTGAGAGGGAAAAAGCTGATGCCGTCGTCGGGTCGAAACGCCATGAGCTCTCTGTGGTTAAATATCCCACTCATAGGAAAATCCTCAGCGCGAGCTATTCGTATATAATTAAAATGCTGTTCAACATGCCGGTGAAGGACACCCAGGTAGGCATCAAGCTCTTCAAACGGGAAGTCCTCGAAGACATCCTCCCACGAGTCCTTGGGAAGAAATATGCGTTTGACATCGAGATCCTAGCGAACGTCCACCGGAAAGGATACAAGATTATCGAAGCACCGGTTGAAATAACGCTTAACCTTGAGAGCAGCGACGTTGACATCTCTGCATTTACCCGGATGTTCATCGACACCTGCGCGATTTTTTACCGGACGAACATCCTGCATTATTATGACGAGGACTCCGAGAAGATCGATAAAAAATATCGTAGTTTTATGACCGCGACGCGCATCCCCTACACGATTTTACGAAAGTATGGCGAGCGACCGGGTGTTACGCCACAGAGTCCCTCAAATCGAGATTCTACGGAAGGAAAAGACCCCGTATAATACATCTGTGACCTATCGCGTCTTCTGACTACTCTTATATAAGACCTCATTTATCAGGGTTGAGTTGGGTGAATGACTATGCCTGAAAAAACCGAAAACGAACCGTCTACGACCATTTCTATACCGATGACGCTTGCGAAGAAGATCGAGAAGCGCATCAAGGGAACGCCGTTCTCCTCGCCATCTGCCTACGTCACCTATGTCCTTGGTGAAGTCCTCTCAGACGTTGAGGACGAGACGAAGGAGTCATTTAGCAAAGAAGACGAGGAACGCGTGAAGGCACGACTCCGATCCCTTGGCTACATGGACTAGCAGGGTATGGACTATGCCAGAGACGACAGCTAAAAAATCACAGGAGAACAACCCTCAGGGGAAGCTCGATCCACCCGTCAACTACATCGTCTCAGGGTTGGAACGCTCCGGGACATCAATGATGATGCAGATGCTCGCTAACGGAGGGCTGCCTGTCGCCTTCGACGACGGCCGCAAGCCTGACGAGCACAATCCGAAGGGCTACTACGAGCTTGATGGCGGGAAGATTATCACGAGACTCATGCAGAACTCTTTCCGTTTCGAGGACTACAAAGGCCGGTTCATTAAAATCACGGCGTTCGGCCTCCTCTACCTTCCACCAGGATCCTACAAGATCATCTACATGCAGCGTAACCTTGACGAGGTCCTCGACTCCATGGAGACCATGGCGCAGATTACGGACACGCAGCGTGAGGAGACCAAGCAGAGTTTTCAAAAGCTTAATGAGAAGGTGCTCAAGGACCTTCAGAAGAGGAATGACGTCAAAGTCTTGTTGTTGAACTACAACGAGATCCTCCAGGATCCAGCGACGCTTATCGCAATGCTGTGCCGGTTCCTCGCCCCCAACCGCTGCGACGCTCAGAAGATGACCACGGTCATTGACAAGCATTTATACCGGCAGCGGCGGTAAATCCTTTCTGCCATTAGGTTCTTTTCTTCATTGATTCCGGGTCCTTCAATGCGTCCTCTAACGTGGTGTAGAACGCCTGCTGTGCCTGGCGCTCAAGCCACGGGTAATGCCCGCATTTCTGAAGGAGGATGAAACGGAAGTCCTGAAGTATCTTTGAGAGCGGTTGCTGTACGCCTGCTGCTGGATGTGGGTCTACGTCCCCGTGGATGGCGATGACCGGGCAGCGGATGTTCTTTCCTTCACGCAGGAGCCTGCCTGTTTTCCGCCAGAGTTCTGCTTCAGCCCAGATTGCCGCGAAGACATCGTATCGATATTCCATGGAGAAATCGTCATACGGGTATGGCGAGTGGGAGTCTGCAGGGAAGAGCAGTTGACCGATGTTGCGGAATATGGTGTTGCGTTCCAGGTCGTCTGCATGGTCGAGTGCGTCCTGCAACTGGGTGAGACGCCTTATGTCGTCCTTGCTGAGGCGTTTGAGTCGGGTCTGTGCGACTGCCGGGGCATAACGGTCCTCGAAAGGACCGCTGCTGATGAGGACGAGACGATGAACGTACGTTGGGTATCGTGCGGCATAGAGGAACCCAAGCCATGCACCCCAGGAATGGCCACAGATAACGAGCGGTGGAGAGCCACATGCCAGCACGTGCTCGTGGAGCTCATAGAGTTGGCCTTCAATAGAGCAGACAGAGAGGAGCGGCTCGAGGACGCCGTACTTTCGTGCAATTGTAGCGGCTACAGGCTGCATTTCGCCGAGTGCCCCTGGCCCGCCGTGGAGTACGACGATACGATATGGGGCGGGTCCATGGATTCGTAGCGGCTGTCCCATGGGTGTTCTCTTACCTGCTCATCGCTTTTTTGAACATCGGGACGGCGATGGCGAGCATTACGATGCCGAAGCCGATGAGGATGGCGACCTCGAGAAATACTGCGTCAAGGCCAGCGCCGAGCACCATAACTTTGCGCATCGCGGTCGTTGCATAGGTCAGCGGGAGGAAATGAGCGAGGTCCTGCATGTACCAGGGCATCTGTTGGAGCGGGAAGAAGACGCCGGAGAGGAACATCATAGGAAACATCAGCGTCATCATGACCATGGTCGCGGTCTCCTCTCTGTCAGTGAACGAGGTGATGAGGATCCCGAGACCGACGAAGCTGAAGACAGTCAGTAGGACGAGGAAGACGACGAGCAGGATGCTGCCTTGGATGACGACGCCGAACAGTCCGATGGCGAGGAGGAGGATGACGAAGCCCTGGATCATGCCGCGGACGGTTTGCGCCATGACTTTTCCGAGGATGATGGAGAGGCGGTTGATGGGGGCGACGAGCATGCCGTCCAGTGTCCCAATATCTTTTTCGTAGGAGATGGCGTGAGGCAGTCCGGTCATGAGTGCCATCATGACGACCATGCAGATGATGCCGGGGGCAACGAATTGGAAGTAGTTCGGCTCGCCGGGGACGATGCCTTTGAACTCGGTTTTGTAGGGGGTGATGATGGAGCCTGCGGTAGTGGTTGAGACATGGTAGGTGACGTTGAGGGTGTGGACCGCGGTTTGGGTGCCCATAGTGGCAATGACTTGGGACATGACGCCTTCCATGGTCAAGGACATCTGTGGGTTTGATTGGTCGATAACGATGGTGATGTAGCCTTGTTTACCGGTCATGAGGTTCTGGCTGAAGTTCTCGGGGATGATGATGCCGCCGTTGATGTCGCTGTCCTGCAGTTTCGTCTTGATGTCGTCGAAGCCTTTGGCTGTGGATAGTTTCATCATGCCGGTGTGGTTGTTGATGGCTTCGAGTTGGGTGGTGAACATGGTTCCCATGGACTGGTCGAGGTAGCCTTGGTCTTGGTTGGCGAGGGCGACGGGGGTGTCTTTGATGGTGGTGCCGGAGGGGAAGATGAAGCCAATCATGACCATCATGAAGAGAGGCATGAGGATGAGCATGACGAGGCGAATTTTACTGCGACTGAATTCGGCGAGGTCTTTCCAGCAGATCCAAAAGCTGTGTTTCAGGATATGGCGTTTCGACATAGGTATGGTCTCCTTATCGTACTCGACTGGTTTGTCGTCGTCTGGGTCCGTGTCCTCGCCCGCGATGGTTGACGGTCTCTGAGACTTTTTCACGGACCTGCCGGCCCGTGAGGTGGAGGAAAACATCTTCCAGGGTGGGTTCGATGTTGCGGACCAAGGCGACTTTTGCTCCGTGTTTTCGGAGGAGGTCGATGATGGTGTCAAAGGCGCCCGGGCCGAGGACGTGGACTTTGATGTGAGTCTCGTCCTCCTGTGTGATGGTTTTAACGGCGGGTGAGGCCTGGACGGCCGTAATCATATGTGGAGTGAGGTTGCTGATTTGGATTTCGAAGACATTGGCGTCGGTTCCGGAGACGAGTTTTTTAAGGTTCGCTGGGGTGTCGAGTGCGACGATGTTTCCTTTGTCGATGATGCCGATGCGGTCGCAGAGCATGTCTGCTTCGCTCATCATGTGGGTGGTGAGGATGATGGTGGTGCCTTGGTCGGTGTTGATTTTTCCGATGAGGTCGCGGATGTCTGAGGTGGATTGAGGGTCGAGGCCGAGGGTGGGTTCGTCGAGGAAGAGGATTTCAGGTTCGTTGACGAGGGCGCGGATGACGTTGATGCGCTGTTTCATGCCGGTGGAGAAGGTACCGATTCGAGCGTCCGCCCATTTTTCCATGCGGACGAAGGTGAGGAGGTCGTTGATGCGCTGTTGGAGCTGTGGTTCTGGGATGTTGTAGAGTCTGCCGAAGAGTGCGAGGTTTTCGCGTGCGGTAAGGTCGTCGTACATGATCATTTTTTCGCTGACGAGGCCGATGTGTTCGCGGACCTTGCTGTCCTGGTCAATGATATCATAGCCTGCGACCGTGGCGGAGCCAGCGCTGGGTCTGCTGAGGGTGCACAGCATCCGTATAATGGTGGATTTCCCGGCTCCGTTGGGGCCGAGCAGCCCGAAGATTTCGCCGGTGTTGACGGTGAAGGTGACGTCGTCGACCGCGGTGAAGTCGCCGAACATCTTTTTGAGGTGCGTGATGACGATGGCGGCCTTACTGTCCTTGTGGTGCGTATGGTCTGTGGTGGTGGGCAGGATGGCCTTGCCCGTGGTTTTACAGGAGGGGCAGGTGACGATGATGTGTTCGCCGGGTGCTCCCGTAACCGTTTCGATGGTCTCGCAGGTCGGGCATTTGAACTTCTTGGTGGTTTTCTGCTGGTTGGCGGATGGCATTAGGGTCACTTCTTGCGAATTTTGGATTTGAGTTGGGTGATGTTATCGCTCATGAAGTCGAGGTATTTGTCCATGGTGTCTTCGTTGAAGAGGGTGATGTTTTTCATATGGGGGTTGCCGATGACGATGAGGGTGTCGCCTTTTTTGATGTTGAGTTCGCGGCGTAGCGTGATAGGCAGGACGATCTGTCCGCGTTCGCCGACGGTGGTGCTTCCGTAGAATTTCAGTGGTCTCATTTGCGATTCCATCCGGTGTTGGGTCCGGGAATCAGAATGGGGTATAAATAATTTTTCATACATTTCATACTTTTCATACACTGAAGGCTAATAAAGGGGATGTGGATATGAGGTCACCACACGCCCCCTCTTTCCCTAGAGGGACCACACGTGCAAACGGCGTGCGCGGTGGAGGAATCCAACCATGGCAGCCATCATCGACATCAAGGATCTCACCAAGACCTACGAGGACCGCACGGTCGTCGACCACCTTAACCTCCAGATCGAAGAGGGAGAGATCTTCGGACTTCTCGGGCCGAACGGCGCAGGGAAGACTACGACCCTGCTGATGTTGACCACGCTGAAGCCGCCGACTTCAGGCACCGCGCTCATCAATGGCTTCGATATCACGAAACGCCCTGACAAGGTGCGCAAATCCATCGGCATCGTCTTCCAGGAGCCGAGCACAGACGAAATTTTAACGGGCTACGAGAACCTCAAGCTACACGGCTGGCTGTACGACATGCCCGACCACCTCTTGAAAGAACGAATCACGGACGTCCTGCAGTTGGTTAATCTCACAGACAGAAAGGACGACCTCGTGAAACGGTACTCCGGCGGGATGCGCCGGCGCCTCGAGCTCGCACGAGGCCTCATGCACCATCCCAAGGTCCTGTTCCTCGATGAGCCCACGCTCGGTCTCGACCCGCAGTCCCGAGAGGGCCTCTGGCGGTACATCGAGAAGCTGGCGCAGGAGAAGAACATGACCATCATCCTGACGACCCACTACATGGATGAGGCGGACCGGCTCTGTAACCGCCTCGCAATCATGGACAAGGGTAAAATCGTCGTCCTAGATACTCCCAAACAACTCAAAGCCAACCTCGGCGGAGACATCGTCCGGCTCAAGGCGCCACACCTCGACCAGGAGCGGCTGAAAGCACTCCCGTACGTCAAGAAGATCTCCCCCTGCGACGGGGAACTCTGCCTCACCGTGGAAAACGCAAGTTCCCACCTCCAGGAGATCCTCACCCTCGTCGGCAAGGTGGACTCCGTGGAGGTACGCATCCCGACCCTCGATGACGTCTTCTTGCACTACACAGGCAAAGCCCTCAAAAACTCCGATGCGCAGGGCGGTTGGACTTCAGGCCCCATGACCGGGGAGGCGAATGAATGAGCGAGCTGAAAGGCATCTACGCCCTCTGGTACAGGGAGTTCAAGG
This sequence comes from Methanobacteriota archaeon, assembly GCA_903877165.1. Taxonomy (GTDB): domain Archaea; phylum Thermoplasmatota; class E2; order DHVEG-1; family DHVEG-1; genus CAIRCU01. The sequence goes on from CAIRCU010000004.1 coordinate 39,774, forward strand.
TCTTCACGCGCGAACGCTCCCGCGTCGTCTCCTCCATCATCAACCCGCTGCTGTGGCTCTTCATCATCGGCACGGGCCTAGGCTCCTTCCTCTCCTTCGGGCCAGTCGGATACCAGGCGTTCCTCTACCCTGGCATCCTCATCATGACCTCGCTGTTCTCCGCCGTCTTCTTCGGCGTCTACATCGTCTGGGACAAAAAGGTTGACTTCATGAAAGAAGTCCTGGTCGCCCCTATGCGCCGCACCTCGATCTTCATCGGCAAGATCCTCGGCGGGTCGACCGACACCCTCATCCAAACCATGATCCTCATCGTGATCGGCATCGCCTTGTCCTTCGCCGGCATCCTCCAAATCCACTTCACGGTCCTCTCGATTCTCGTAACGGTCGTCTTCCTCTTTGTCATCACCGTCGGCCTCTGCGCCATCGGCCTGATCATCGGCTCTCAGATGGAAAGCCCTGAGGGATTCCAGCTCATCATCAGCTTCCTCATCTTCCCCTTGTTCTTCCTCTCCGGAGCCATCTTCCCCATTTACAATCAGTCAGGTGTGCTGTCGACCATCGTCCTCGTCAACCCCGTTACGTATGCCGTCGACGGCATGCGTGGAGTACTCATTGGACGCGGACCACAACTCGGCCAATTCGACCCCTGGCTGGACTTCCTCGTCATCACCATCTTCTCCGCCATCATGGTCGCCATAGGAACCTACGCCTTCAAGAAAATGAAATTGTAACCTTAATATAGACGCACGACATCGCTTTCCATAATGAAAGACGAAGACGTGAAGCGAGCCGTCAAACGGCATTACACCCAGGCAGCCACGAAAGGCACCTGCTGCTGCGGCGGCGCCAAGGACGAGGATATCAGCAAGGCACTCGGGTACGTCGAAAAAGACATCTCGGCATTCCCTGAGGCGAACCTCGGGCTCGGCTGCGGAAACCCCATCGCCCTAGGGAGGATCCGCGAAGGCGACGTCGTCCTGGACCTGGGGTCAGGCGCTGGCCTCGACTGCTTTCTCGCCGCCCGGAAAGTCGGCACCACCGGCCATGTCATCGGCGTCGACATGACCGAGGCGATGATCGAGAAGGCGAGGAAGAACGCGGCGACCTACGGCTTCAAACATGTCGAGTTCCGGCTCGGGGACATCGGCCAGCTCCCAGTCGACAACGCATCGGTCGACGTCATCATCAGCAACTGCGTCATCAACCTCGCACCGGACAAGAAAGCGGTCTTCGCTGACGCGTACCGCGTCCTGAAACACAAGGGACGGATGTTCATCTCCGACATTGTCTTGCTCAAAGAACTCACAAGCGAACAACGCAACGACGTGGACCTAATCACCGGCTGCGTCAGCGGCGCGATGCTCCGCGACGAGTACCTCAACCTCATAAAGGACGCCGGCTTCGCCGTCACCATCCTTGCGGAGAACACCGCAATCAGCAAGCAGCAATACCAAAGCATCCCCCTCGAAAGCCTCACCGTCGAAGCAACAAAACCATAGAATCCACACAGCCGCTGGAAGACCAAAGACTCGTCATTGGCCGGTTTTTTCTTTTAACCGCTGCTTAGAGCGTGGAGAAGAAGGACGCAATCCACATGCTCAGCCAGTAACTGATGATGATGACGACCACAGCGATACCCACATGCATCAGAATGGCGATGTAGGGATTGACCTTCTGTTCCCGGGAGATGTAATAACTTAACACCCCGAGCAGCGACAAGCCCCATACCACCGAGAACACGATAGCCAGATTGAGAGGGAGGACGAGCACAAGCGCGATGAACACGAGGATCACGCCGATGCGCGTCAGAAAATTCAACACCGTCGAGATGCGCACGACCCGCTGCTGCTTTAAATCCGACTCCTGATAGATATGGATGCCCAGCGAATCCGAGATATTATCCGCAATCGCAATAACCAACAGCGAGCCGACGATGCTCAACTTCGGATTGGAGCTGTGGCTCAGACCGATGATGAACGCAAGACAGGTGATAATCGCCGAGCTCGCCCCGAAACTGTACTTCGTCAGATGCGACATTGCGAGGGAGAAATACCCATACAACTTATACATCTTTGCTCAACCCGCAAGACGGAACAGTAAAATACTCATGAGTCTTACGCATCCATAGAAGAACGACTACTTGAAAAAAATCGCGCTCCTGGCCATCGTTATCGTGCTCATCTTCCTCAACCTTGGTGGATGCCTTAGTGATAAAGGCAAATTCGTCGGAACCTGGCAGTTCTCAGAGGGAGGAACCATTACGTTTTTCGATAACGACACCGTCACTATCACTGGCATCAGCCCTCTGGGTGCCCTGCAGCTCAACGGCATGTTCACCTATGCCCTCTCCGATCATAACGTCACGTTTGTCTCCCGAGGATCAACCATAGGAATCACGGTCACCCTAGCGTACAGCTTCACGAACGACACCACCCTGGTCCTCTCCAACAACCAAGCATCGCTGACGCTCACTAAATCAAGTTAAGAAAAAGAGGAGAAAAAAGGAGAAGGGCCTAGAGGAGCTTTCGCACCGAAATCTCCCGGCTCGCACTGTTCCCCTCGGTGTTGTACGCGACGACCGTAATGATGTGCTTGCCGAGGCTTCGTGCAGGCCAGGTCCAGTTGTACGGCTGCTGGGTCAGGGTCGACTGCAGCTTGCCGTCTAGGTAGAATTCCACCTTCTGCACATCCCCGCCGCCGAACCACATGTCCTCAAAATACACGGAGACGTTCACGGATCCGAAGACCACGGGTGAAGACCAGGGGACCACCCGCTTATTGTGAATGTACAGGGCGTTGAGCGGCTGCAGGAAGCCAAAGGACGGCGTCGGTGGAGCCAGCGACACGTTCTGCCATATGGTCGCATTCGCAGTCCCATCATGACGATACGGGTCGTACGAATCATATCCCATGACCCGAATGTCCCGATAGAGCTCCCCAGGAGCCACCGTGATGGTGTAATAACCAGTCGAATTGGACGTGGTGTCTTTGAGGTAACTGCGGCCAGAATCAAAGTCCACCCATTCATACGTGAGGCGAGCATTCGCAAACGGGAGGCCGCTGTCCGCATCGGTCAGGTACCCGCAAATGACCGCGGTCTCCGCAGGATGAGAAACAAGAGAGACGTTCACCCAGCGGGTTTCAAAACTCGCGATGATTACATTCCAGACGGATACATCGAAATAACCCTGCTTCTCGATGGTAACATCGACAGCCCCCGTTGCAACACTCATCGAATAGAAACCGGTGGTGTCAGTCAGCGTTTGGTTGCTATAGGACTGCCCCGAGCTTCCTTGCCAGTAGATACTCACGTTCGAACCATTTAGAGGAACACCTGTGAGATTATCGGTGACAAACCCGCAGATCGTGGCATTCTCCTGCGGCCTTGCATATAGCGACAAGTTGACCCAGCGGACCTGACCGTCGTTGAGGCTGAATGTACTGGACTCCCGGTCGCAGTAGCCGTCGGCGGATGCCGTGATCCGGTATCTGCCCGCGGGCGCCGTGATTTCGTAGTATCCGGTCAGGTTGGTCGTCGTCACGTTCTCATAGGATTCATAGTCCGCGGTTCTCCCGTACAGATCGACCGTCGCCCCTGGAATCGGCGCTGAACTCGTCGCGTTCTTCACGAAGCCATGCGCCATGCCGCCCGCAGCAACAGATGCTGAAGTAGACTTCGTCAGAGCCACCTGTGAATTGTCCGTGGTAGGGACGTGACGTGGGACGGTGACGAGAGGCAACTCCCCGGGGTACCCATCGTAGATGGTAGGATGCTGCCAGGTGGTCCGCGGCTCGGTGTAGTTGAAGGCCTCCTCTGCGGTAACGATGCCGTCATGGTTGCTGTCCGCGTAGCCACGGAGGCCGTCAATGAGCCAGGGGGCGAATGCGCCGGAGGATGCCTCTTCGTCTTCTTGGCATCCCATGAGGATGACGCGGTTCTGACCTTTGACGTCCTCCCCGAATCCCGTCATCCACTGCTGAGCAGACTGGGTGAAGGATCCGGGTGTGTCCAGTGTCCAGTGGTCGTTGAACCCGCCAGCGTAGCAGCTGTCCACGATCAGGCAGACGCCCTGCGATTGCAGCTGGTTCAGCTCCACGTTAATCTCATCATCCCACAGGAAAGCGGTGGGGATGGCGAACCCCCAGTAGGTGATCAGCATCTCATCGGCACCGTCAGTCTCGTCCTTCGGCGGTAAATCTATTGGCGTTCCCTTCGGGCTGAGTAAGGGGCTGCCGTGGGTGCTGAGGAAGACGAGGGAGACGTCGTTGCTGTCTTCATGGGTCCGCAGCCAACGGAACCCGGCCAGTATATTGGAAATGGTCGCGTTCTCGGCTTGGATGACCTTGACGTGATCCGATGGGTACCCTGAGTCCAGCAGGGTCTGTGCAAAGGTATCGACCTCGCTGATCATCAATGGACGGTCCTGCTCCGGGTTCTCCGCATAGACACCGATACCGACGCAGAGCGCCCAGTACTCAGTTGCGTCGACGGTGGCAGATTGCGGCCCAGATGGGCTCACGGTCATTGCTGCGTTGATTGCGGGTAATGCCCCTGCGAAGAGCAGGATGGCGGCGATGGCGAGTGTTTTCTCAATACGTCTTTTCTGTAACCTCATTTGTTTTTCCCCCATGGTAAGGGAAACGAAGGAGCGCTGCATTTAAGTAATTTTTTCCCAAATCACCCCATATTGTTGGTGGAAAAGGCTGCGACTGCCTTGGTTGAGCGGGGAGGCATGTGTCCGGTTTCGAAGGAACATACGGATACAAGGGGCTCCAGCAGAGGCTGAGACACCGTTAGAGAGAAGGGCTGGAGCAGGACGTCGGTTCTTGCGGGGTGAGCTCCTGGAAGACGCCGAGCTGCTTGTTTTTCATGACGTTATCCCAGGTGAAGCAACGGCCGTTCATCGCGACGTACACCCCGGGTGGGAGTGCCTGTGCGAACGCGAGCGCGCTGCCGAGGTTGAACAACCCATCGGAGCTGCCGAACCGGTACGGGATCATCGCCCCGGTCAGCACAATCGTCTTGTCCGTGATGGACTGCCCGAGAAGCCTCGCGGTTTCCGCCATGGTGTCGGTACCGTGGGTGATGACGATTCGATCCTCAGGGGACTGCCGGCAGCAATCCAAGATCCGCTGGCGGTCCGCTTCCTTCATGCTCAGGCTGTCCATCATCATGATGGTGTCGATGACGACTTTGAGGTAGCAGTGGCCCAGCTTCAGCATCTCAGGGACATGGGTCTCACGGAAAAACAGGGTCCCGTCGAGCTCATCGTATTCCTTATCGAATGTCCCGCCCGTGACCATGATGCGTACTTTCACCAGCTCACCCTCCGAGTAAATGAGGGGTATAGCCTCTGCTTATTTGAGGTTACCGGTGGCTCCCAGGCCCAGGACATCCCCTGAGGCTGAACCGAGGTTCCTGCGGCGTCGACGGAAAAGTCTTACGTGCTCTTCACCCAGGCGGCGATGTCGTCCACAACTTCTTTGGCGACATTGCTTGGGACCGTGTAGTCGCTGTTCGAGGGCGGCTCCGAGCCGGGCATGAATAGATGACTCAAGTTATCATAAGCATGGAAGACTACGTTCTGCCGAGAACCCAGCGCCGCCTGCCATCTGAGGAAATCAAACGTGTAATTGACCTGGTAGTCGCGCTTCCCCTGCAAGACAAGCATCGGAAGAGAAAGATTCATCGCGGTCGTTACCGGGTTGTAGTGCGCCAAATCACTCCAGTACGCGCGCCCTGCGCCCAGCACGTTCTCTCCGGCGCTGATGTTCAGTGAATGGATCTTGTCCACGGCGCTCATGATTTGGTTGATCTGCGTTTCTTCCATGGAGGTGATATTCCCATCCAGCTCAGCGAGGTAGATCGTCTGATTCAACGCGAGATCCTCAATAGGCCGGGCTGGTGGTGCGAGAAGAACCAGACCAGCGATCCCGGTCATGTTCGCGGCGATTCGAGGGGCGAGCATGGCACCGAGGCTGTGTCCGAGGACGAAGACCTTGCCCGGGTCAATACCGGGTGTTGATCGCAGGAGGACGACGGCCGCCTGAGCATCTTGTACGGTCTCATCATAAACGGTGATGTTGTCCAATTGTTTCGCTAAGACTGTTCCGTACTGCTTGGTTCGCTTCTCATAGCGGAGCACCGCAATCCCTTGTGAGGCGAGCCCCCAAGCTAAATCCTTAAAAGGCTTGTTCGCAAGAACGGTCTCATCACGATCATTGGGCCCTGACCCATGAACGAGGACAACGGCAGGGAAAGGACCCGCCCCCTTCGGCATACTTAAGGTTCCCGGCAGCTGCCACACCGTCCCTGTTCCAACGGTCACGTTGGTTTCCGTGAACGCACTCAGATTCGCATAGGACGGAGGCCGGTAGTTACCCGAGACATCGGCGGGGAGAAAATGCAGGCCCGCGATCAGATGCTGTTCGTTGAAGGTCACCTCGGCATCAAGAGTCTGCTGCTTGGAGAACAGGCAGGTGAGGAACACGTTCGTATAATTCTGTTGCGTCGCGACGCGCACCTGCGTGATATTCAGATACGTCCCATACTGCCCCTGTAACTGATCCCAAATCGTCTGCAGCTGCGCGGGCGTCGTCGCACCCTGCATGGTTGTCGTAAACCAGGATGAAAAAATCGCGTCCACGGTCCCGTTGTTCAGGTACCCAATCATTTGAACCGCCCGGGTTTCATCCGCAGGCGGAGACGGTGTCGTCTTCTGCTCGTTGCACCCGGACCATAGCACCGCAAGCAACATCACCAGCAAGACCAGACAGAAAAGCATCTTTTTCATAGGAACAGCCACCTCACAGCGATGGACAGGCAGAAAGACACCTCCGCTAAAAGACTTTCCCCACCCCCCTTCATCCACCATCCATAGAGCAAGACATAAGAACCACCACGCCCATAACAAAAATCATGAAGGAACGATAAAAATGACGCGCATCCACCCCATCCTCCTTATCCTCATCGCAGCAGCACTCTGCACCCCGGCCATCGGGACCCTGCCCCAGACCACCGGCACCCCCGTCACGCAGCAGACCGCCACCCGCGTCGCCGCCACCTTCCTGCAGATCCACAACATCCAGGCAACTACCGATACCCCTCTCCTCATCACCGACTACGCAACATCCCTCTTCTACCTCATCACCCTTCACCCCACCGGCTACATCCTCGTCACTGCGGACACCCGCCTCCCCCCAGTCCTCGCCTACAGCCACACCTCCTCGTTCACCTGCACCTCAGACCCGGACTATACCCTCCTCTCCTTAGCCCGCACCGACATCCTCAGCCGCATCCAGGACCTCCCCAACCTCGACCTAACCACACTCCAGGAACGGACAGACCAATGGACCGCACTTGCTGACGGTTCAGCCGCATTGCCCTCCACGTTCCGCCAATGGCCGCGGACCGATACGACAGCGTACGGCGGCTGGCTTGAGACCACCTGGACCCAAAACGCACCCTACAACGACCTCTGCCCCATCGACCTCGCCACCCATGAGCGCAGCGTCGCAGGCTGCCCGGCCGTCGCCATGGCACAGATCCTCAACTACCACCAGACCACCAACCACATCGCCTTCAACGACTCCGACGACTACCTTCACGACTACGCAGGCAACCGCTACATCATCGACGACGACTTCGCGACCTACGACTTCCCCTCTTTCCCCGAGCTTAACGCCGACCTCGACAACCTCACCACCCACTACCGGACACAGACACCGCTCACCGCAACCGACGAAGCCGCCCTCGTCTTCGCCTGCGGCGTCGCCGCCCAGCAGGTCTACAACCCCCAGGGTTCCGGCACCTACAGCGTCAGCCAGGCACTCCAGGCGTACCATCGGTTCGGCTTCACCAACGCAAGCCTCCTCACCCAGAACACCACCGACACGTACACCCAACTCCAAGACGACCTCAAACTCGGACTCCCCGCACATCTCGCGGTCGTCACCCCGGACTGGACCGCGGGCCACAACCTCGTCGTCGACGGCTACAACACGGACGGCTACTACCACTGCAATTTCGGCTGGGGTGGCTCGTACGACGGCTGGTACCTCCTCCCCCAGGAACTTCCCTACAGCCTCACCGTCCTCGAAGGCGTCATCGTCCACATCCGCAGCGACTACGACCACTCACGACTCACCGCTACCACCGCCCTCAACTGGGACCACATCAAGAAAAAGAGCACGCTCTCTGGCACCATCACCCTGCAGGCCACGGCAGACCCGGGAACCCTCATCCCCTGGGAGATCACGGACATCCCGTCCTGGGGCACCTGGACGTTCTCCGCCACCAACGGCACCATCACAGCAGGAACACCGCAGACCATCACCGTCACCGCGACCGCACCCAGCCAGCGCAACCACCACTACGCCGGACACATCAGTATCATCAACCCCCAGGACCCCTCAGACTACTGCCTTGTCCACCTCTCCGTCACCACACCCCTTGTCTACCCAGGGTTGACCGCGCGGTTCCCCAGGCTCGCTGCCCTCCTACATTTCTTCTTCCCAGAGGACTAAGCAGAAGATTAAAAAACATATGCCTGATTATGGCGGCCCATGGGAAGACTGGGGCGTAGCTGGCAGCTCATGAAGACCAGCCTGCACATCCTCCGAGAGGATAAAGCTATTCTGTTACTGCCGATCATCTCCTTCATCGCCTCGGTCGCCGTCATCGGCACATTCGTTGCCGGGTTCTTCTTCTCAGGCATGATCTTCACCCTGACATGGCCGCTGGTCCTCGGCTTCTTCATCATGTACCTGCTATTGTATTTCCTCATCATCTTTTTCAACACCGCGGTCATCGCCTGTGCTGACATCCGCCTCAACGGCGGCGAACCCACGCTTTCAGAAGGATTGCGTATCGCGGGTCAGAACCTCGGCAGAATCCTTGCCTGGTCCCTGATCTCCGCAACGATCGGCATCATCCTTCAGGCTGCTCGTGAACGCAGCGGTATCCTCGGCCGGATCCTCATCGCGGTCGTCGGCATCGCCTGGACTGCCATCACCTTCTTCATCATTCCCGTCCTCATCTATGAGAAGAAAGGCATGCTCTCCTCGATTCGCCGCAGCGGGTCACTCTTCCGACAGACCTGGGGAGAGACCCTCGCAGGGATGCTGGGTTTCGGCATCATCTTCTTCCTTCTCGCCCTCGTCGGCCTCATCCCCATCATCATCGGCGCTCTCATTGGCGGGTTCTACCCATTCATCATCGGCTTCGTCCTCGCCATCCTCTACTGGGTCATCCTCGGCGCCGTGGCATCCGCGACCAACGGCATCTATGTCGCAGCCTTATACCAATACGCGACGAAAGGCCGTCTCCCCGAGCCGTACGACCCTTCGCTCGTCCCATCGCGCGCACCAAATGTACAGTGATGAGAATCATTCAGAAAAAGATCGGAGGATGCCTCTACTTTTGGAGTGTGACTCCTCGCTGGTCCTGATACGTCCCCGACCGCTGTTGATACAATGCTTTTGGCTCGCTCTCCAGCTGTTCGAAGACGATTTGGCAGAACCGGTCGCCGATTGGGATTTCCACCGGCTCATGGCTGGCGTTGAAACACCCGATCGTCAGCGTCCCCTGGAATCCGGCATCGACCTTCCCGAAGCTTGCTAGAATCCCCTTCCGGGCATAGCTGGAGCGGATCCACAGCTGTGAGGCGACCCTGGGCCCCATCCGCACTCGTTCCTTGGTGCTCACCGCAAACCATGTGAGCGGAGGGATAACCGCCATGCCTTCCTTGATATGATTTCCTGTCTGTTTGATGAAGACCTCGTCGATGGAGAGGTCGTAGCCGTTCGGCGTCAGGTTCTTCGCAAGGAATGGTTCGATGCCCAGGCTTCCGTCTTCCAATCCTGCTTCTATGTCTCGGTCCGAGAACACCGCCATAGGATCACTGGATCGTGATTTTCTTTATGGTCACAGGCTGAAGCGGCTTGTCGCTGCGGTCAGTCTTGACCGTGCCGATCGCATCGACGACATCCATGCCAGAGACGACCTTGCCGAACACCGGATGCTGGCTGGACTTCGGCGGCTTGTCGAAATCGAGGTTCGTGTTGTCCACGAGGTTGATGAACCATTGGCTGCCGCCCGTGTTCGGCCCGCAGTTCGCCATCGCAATCGTGCCGCGCACGTTGCTGAGGTCTTTGTGGAACTCATCCTTGATTGCATACCCAGGTCCGCCGGTGCCGTTGCCCTTCGGGCAGCCGCCCTGGATCATGAACCGCGGGATGACTCGATGGAAGATCAGGCCGTTGTAGAACCCTTGGTTGACGAGTTTCAGGAAGTTCCCGGTGGTCACTGGGGCTTTATCTTCATACAGTTCAATGCGAAATGTGCCTTTGCTTGTATCAAAAACCGCTGTTCGATTGGACATGGCTCTTTTCACTCCGGGTACCCATAATCTATCGTTATACTGTTGATGATGACATCGTTTACTGGCCAGTTCTGGTAACTCCCATATTTTGTCGTGGTATGATCAGGATCTAAGGCTGAGATGCTCCGTACGACATCCATCCCAGAGACGACCTTCCCAAACGCTGCATAGTTCCCATCAAGGGACGGCTGAGCTCCGTCACAGATGAAAAATTGCGAACTTCCTCCAACTTTTGCTGCGGTGCTTGCCATGGATATCGCGCCATCTACATGGAGCACGGTCGCATTGCTTTCAAACCTAATAGAGCCGTAGGGATCGACTCTTTGAGTACCATTGGCGAAGAAACCGCCGCCTTGAATCATGAAATTGTGGATTACCCGATGGAAAACCAACCCGTTGTAGAATCCATCACTGACGAGATGAATGAAGTTCCCCGTTGTTAACGGCATTTGTTGCATATACAATTCAACGCGTATCGTCCCGTAAGAGGTATTGATCACGGCGACAGGGTTGACTACGGTGATTTTATGATTCGTTGATTGGCCTTTCGGATACACAGCATAAATCCCGATGGCGGATGCAAGAATGATGACGACGATTATTCCTAGTACCAGTCCTTTGCGTTCAAGCAATTTCTTCTTCGGTTGGGGATTCGACCGTTTTCGGGATGGACTCTCTTGTGCCATACGACTCACTCGCCCCTGAAAAGTGGAGGTCTGTAATAGCCTTTTCCCTCCATCCACCTCACACTGTTCGTTACAGCCCGGTGACGGTAAACGACTGCACATTCGACTGCTGCGCGTTGGCCGCGGTATCCGCGGCTACGACCCAGTAGGAGATCGTGGTGCCTGCGGGGAACTGTCCCAGCTCACAGCCGAAGACCGGCAGGTTCGACTGATTCCGCAGGGGATCTTCCTCATGACGCGCCTGTACCGGGTTGTCTGCATACCGATACATCATGCACGACAAGGTCGTCACCCCGTCGGAATACCAGAGGATGACGCTGCGTAACTCGTAGGGACTCCCCATGGTGACGTTCGCTTCGATGACAACGTTGCTCGTATTCACAGGGTTCTGGGGAAGCTGGATCACCTGGTTGATCGTTGGGCTCCAGGAATGCCCGCTCTCATTGACGACGACAGGGATCGCTTGCACCGTCTTCAACCCCGAGACATCCGTGGCTTGCGCCTCGATGATATGGTCGCCCAACGCTAGACCCGTACCGTTCCAGGAGATCGTCCAGTCTTGTATCCCGCTCGCATTCATCCAGGAGCCATTGTCGACTCTGACGTCGACATGGTCAATCCCTGCGGCATCATGGCAGGTGCCTGAGATCGTCCACTGCTCTCGGCCCATGATCGCCCCGGACGCGGGATCCATGATTGTGATGCTCGGCGGGGTTCGGTCCTGCACGCGAATCAAGGTCGCATCGGAGGCATCGTCGAGGATGGCACCCACGTGATACGTGCGCCCTGGCGTCGCCTTTGACGTGTTCCACACGTACGTCCACAGTCCGTCTACTGGGGTCACGTTGTATGAGTCGCAGCCGATGATGAGCGTCAGCGGCCCGGTCGCGACACCGGAGATGACAACATCCTGACCCACCTCGACGGTCGGAGTGGAGAACAGGGTGGTATCAGGTGAGACGATCTGCACCTGCGACCGATTCGTAAGGACATCAGCTTGCAGGGTGAAATCGAGGACGACCGTCGTCATGCGACCAGGGTTGCGGAACACCAGGTACCAATCCTGCAGCCGGGTGGAGACGTTCACATTCCCCTGTCCTTCCTGGACGTACGAGTAGCCCAGGAATAGCTTCCCTGCTCTGTACTTCGCAAGGTTCTTCGCATCGACAATAAAACAATCGAGACGCCCAGGGACTTCCTGAGAGCCGATACCGCCTGAGAAGAAGCTTGCCTGCATCTGCGACGCGGTGCTAGTGAATCCAAGGCTGAACTTGCAGTCACCTGTCGGCATCGCCCGCGAGATGATCCGCATCGGCTTCCTGCTGACATCGGGAACCAGGATCGTAAACGACTTGTCAGCATGCGTGGAGAGCGTCCGCAGCATGTTATGCCGAGCCAGCTGCCAGGGTTTGCGCAGATTCCCGGCTTGGATGAGGAAGAGGTACTCCAGGTTTTTCCCCAGCTGGAAACTGCATCGGCCATTCAGATCCGTGTAGTTCCAGGTCGTGATCGTCACCCCATGGACCTCGTCGGGAATCGTGTCGTACCATCCACTGAAACGGTCAAACAGACGGGTCAGCAGCCTGCCTTTCAACAGTGACGGGAGCAGGTCCCAGATTGCCTGGATTTTTGACCAGACCAGGTTCTTGTAATACGTGATGTCCTTAGGCCCGGTGACCAGGACCGCCACCCGGGCACCGTCTACCGGCCGGCGGTATGCATCCAGCACTTGGAAGGATACAGTAATGCGGTCCTCTGGGTGGATGTACCGCGCGGTGTCATCCTGGATCGTATCGTCGCCGCGCCAGGTGTAGATCGCGGACATGTTCTTCCCCCAGCCGTAGGCGTAGATGTCTGGTTCGTCGACCGCGCCGCCAGTGTCGCTCCACCAGTTATCGTTCTCATGCCAGCCGCGTTCGAAGAACTCACGCCAGACGTGATCCTCACCGACGTTACAGGCTGGGATCGAGGGGATGAGGGCTGCTCGCTGCGCTGCGGCCGCAATCGACTGCAACTCCCCGCACCAGCCGTTGTGCTCATGGGCAATGATGCAAGGCTTGCCGGGCCGGTCACCTGTCGCCGGATTTGGGACGGTCTTGCCGACCCAGTAGCTGACCGCCTCGATGGCAGTCGGGTGCGTAAGGATACTTGGCGTCCAGAGTCTGTTCGCAGGCTCGTAGTACGAGGTATCGTCCCAGAGGTACTGGATGCCCGAAAGCTTCTCTTTGAGCAAGGGGTACCCGAGGTCGTTGTGATCGAAGAGGTAGGTGCGCCATAGCGGCCCATAGGTGGCGTCAATGTCGCTGAGCGTGATCTTCGGGTGCACGACGTACCAATAGTAAATCTCCGGGGGAAGCAGAATGATCTTGGATGTTCCGTTCTCAAGGACGTTGTATTGGATCGTGGAGTAGTAGTTGCCTCTGCCGTCGTCAAAATCAACGATATCCGCGTACTGGATCCATTGGTCGTGGTCGTAGAGTGCCTGGGCGTTCTCAAGGAGTAATACGGGTGTGGGGACTTTACCTCCTGGGCAGCAGGCAAGAGAAAACGCGATCTCGTCAAGATACTTGGTGCTGGTGTTGATGAGCAGGTCCGCGTACGGCTGCGGGTCAGAGAGGTTGTGGAACTGACGGATCAGGTCGCGCTGAATCCACACCGGGGCTTTAGCGACCGCTGCGATCACCGCGTCGGATAAGCCTTCCACTGCGGGTGGGACGGCCTGCGGGGTGAGCGTGAGGTTCGTGACGTTGAAGGCGACGATGTAGTCTGATCCTGGGGGGAGGGCGACTTGGCGGGAAATCTTAGACACCAATGCCGATTCCTCAATGATCGAGGGATGGGTGATGATGCTGCCGAGCGCGGAGGGCGCAATCATGGTGAGTGTGATGAGGAGAATGAGTGTCGTGCGATGGCGGGTGCGGTCTTTCATCATGGGTGCCTTCCCCTTATAGAGGAATAATTCCCCTCCTGCTATATAAATAATGTTCGTCCCCACCTACGTTTCTAGAGCTCTCTGGGCCTTTAAAAGCATTGCATCCTTCATTTTAACTCATCATGAAGAGAAATCCACGGGATCACGATAAATCTGTACGACAGGTCCATATCGAATTGTATGACATCCTGGTTATATGAGTGTCATAGGGTCGTTACTTAATTACCCCCTTTTCTACTTGGTTCAGTTCTCAGCATCATTCTAATTCTTTTCTGTATCACTCTTCTTGTTCTTCGTACAATTTATGAAGGCAAAGCATTGCAAATCGAGTCATCAGAATATCAAGACGATGCGAAAATGATAAAGTTCAGATTACTCCTTCATGTCTGGTTAAAAAAAGGGTTCCTGACGGTATTGAGCCTATCTAGTTTATTTTAAGATTTCGCCCGTTCGATCATCCCTGGGAGGACATTCAATATCAGTCCCATGAACATTGCAATAGTCCCGATAATGAGAAGGATGCTGACAATGATTGCATACAAGATGAGAAAGACGTGCGTCTGGCTATAAATTTGAAGGGTATAGATACCTAACGTGATTCCAATAAGAACTGAAATAAAACCAGGGAGGGCAATCATCGCTAACGGATGTTGTTCAGCAACAAGCCAAATCACATATCGTAAGACGGAAAAAGCATGGGTTGCCGGATTTTTTGTCGAGGTGTCAAGATTTTTATATTTGCACGTGACGCTGGTGTTGACAGTTCTGAGACCAAGTTGATGGGCGCGCACGAGTTGTTCGCTTTCCACGCTGAACTTACTCCCAGTTAATTTGGGGGTGATCGCTTCTACTGCTCGTTTGTTGAAGGCTCTGAATCCGCATTGGCTATCAGTGATAAACCCGCCGCTTCCAAGACCGGTTCCATAGTCAAGAACTCGTTTTCCAATCTTTCTCCATTTTGGCATCTCTGTTTGGTCTCCGACTCGGTATCCAATGGAGATATCGTGACCATTTTTCATGACATTACCAAGTATGTTTGGGATTTCATCGGGATTGTGTTGACCATCTCCGTCAATGGTGACAACATAGTCGTAATTATTTTGTAAGGCGTATTCAAAACCAGTTTTTACTGCAGCGCTTTTCCCCATATTTCGAGGGTGAGTAATAACATGAGCTCCTGCCTTACGAGCAATGTTGCTGGTATCATCCTTACTTCCATCATCAATAACCAAGACATTTTCTGAGTATTTTTTTGATTTTAGAATTACATTGCCAATGGTTGTTTCCTCGTTCAAACAGGGGATGACGATGAGAATGCGGGGATTAGATGATTGCTGGTTTTTCATAACCTATCAGATGGCCTAAGCCTTAACCTCACTATATATGTTCATTTATTATTATTTAAATATTTTCTATTTCAATGAGTTAAAGCAAAAATATAATAGACTATTTAAACATACACTTCTCAAATCGCTTAATTGGAGATTTTTCCCGGGCAATGTCTCTGATTAAAATAGTATCATATTCAAGTTGGGTAAAGATGACGAAAGTTGAACTAAATGCAAGGGCTGTCGAAAATTTCCCAGGATTCACATCACCTAACTCTCTAGCGATAAAAATAAATAATAATGTGAAAACGACTAGCTAAACCACTTGCGCAGACAATAATGCTACTGTATTTCGTGCAACCTACGCACAACAGTCATTGCTTTCCAACAAGTCTAAAGAGTATAGTACTTAAAACCTTTCTTCTGTGCCACTTTAGGATCAAACATTCTCCGTACATCGATTAGCACTGGCTTACTCGTCATAAATTTTTTAATAACATCGAAAGTGAGTTTCTTAAACTCATCATGAGCAACAGCAACAATGAGACAATCAATTTTCCCTTTCACACCACTATTGGCATTCCGTACTCCAAACCCTTCGATTTCCTTCGGACTTAACAAAGGATCGCATCCATACACCTGACAGCCATATTCCTGGAGTTCCTTGGCCATCTCTTTCACAGGTGACTCTCGTGTATCGGGGACGTTCTCTTTATAGGTTAATCCCATAATCAGAACATTTGAGTTTTTAATCACACAACCTGTCTCATTAATTCCTTTAATCGCCATCTCAGCAACATGTTTTGCCATCGCATCGTTCACGGATCGACCAGCAAGAATCACTTGAGGATGATACCCAAGCTCCCGAGCTTTAAACACGAGATAGTACGGATCTACAGGGATACAATGACCACCTACAAGACCCGGTGAAAAACGAATGAAATTCCATTTCGTCGAGGCAGCATCAAGGACTTCTTTCGTATCTAATCCAAGTTTACTAAAAATAATTGATAGTTCATTCATCAAAGCGATATTCAAATCACGCTGCACATTCTCAATGACCTTTGCTGCTTCAGCGGTTTTAATCGAGCTAGTCACATACACAGTAGTAATCAGCCCATACAACGCAGCTAAAAGTGCAGTGGACTCTTGATCCATTCCGGAGACAACTTTCACAATTTTATCAATGGAATGCTTCTCATCACCGGGATTCACCCGCTCAGGAGAATATCCGACTTTAAAATCAACTCCACACTTCAAACCAGAAACCCGCTCAAGAATAGGGACAACGATCTCCTCGGTTGTACCAGGATACACCGTCGATTCTAGAACAACGATTGCATGTTTTTTCAAATGCTTCCCCACCATCTCAGACGCAGAGATCACTGGGTATAAATCAGGTTCTTTTGATTTCGTGACCGGGGTCGGCACTGCGATAATCACCACATCAGCCTTTTTTATCTTCGATGGATCAGAGGTGAGCATCAACGACGGATACTGTCTTTGTAATCGCACGACTTTCTGTTTATCGATATCATACCCGATTACAGAAACATGTTGTGAAAACGCTTCCACCAAGGGCATACCCACATACCCAAGGCCAACAACGCAGACAATTTTCCGTTTCACTATTGCGTTTGATACCATACTATCGTCTCCTGTAAACCTTTTTGAATATCATACGTTGGTTCATACCCAAATGCTTTCTTTGCCTTGGAACTATCAGCAAAGGAATGCTTAATATCACCAGGACGAGCGGTCTCATACACAATCGGCACGCGCTTCTTGCAAATACTCATCACAGATTGTGCAAGTGCATTAATGGAAATAGAACCACCTGCTGCTGCATTAAAAACCCCAGTTGCTGAGCTCTCAGCGGCACGAATATTTGCTTGAATTACGTCGGCGATAAACGTGAAATCACGCGTCTGTTCACCATCACCATATATAACAGGTGAAGCACCCTTCATGACGCTTGTGATAAAACGAGGAATCACCGCAGCATATTCACTCGATGGATCCTGCGATGGACCATAGACGTTAAAATACCGCAGCGCAACCACAGGAAGATTGAACACACGGGAAAAAACCTGACAATAATACTCACCAGCAAGTTTACTCACCGCATATGGCGACAAGGGATTCGGAGTCATCGCTTCTGTTTTAGGTAACGTTGGAGTATCACCATACACGCTACTGGAGGATGCATACAACACCTTTCGAACTGAACAGTCTTTTGCAGCAACCAAGACATTTACGGTGCCCTGGACATTCACCAGATTGGTCTGCACCGGATCTTTGATACTGCGAGGGACACTTGCCAGTGCTGCTTGATGAAATACAAAATCACTACCCCTGAAAATGTCTTGAAGAAGATTACAATCAGTAATACTTCCTTTAACAAAATCGATTTTCCGTCTTTCGACAAGATCTTGAATATTCTTTAAATAACCGGTCGAGAGATCATCAATCACGACCACATGGTTCTTCTCTTTGACGAGGTGCTTGACAAGGTTTGAACCAATAAAACCAGCGCCACCAGTGATAACGACCTTCTTCTGTTTCATAGAATATCTTAAATCCTAGAGGGATACCGAGAGAGGACACTCTGAAAAGCAGCTATGTTTCAAAGTATATTAAACCTTCCCTTATAAGACAACCGAACCATTTTAAAATAGCCACGTATCAATGACTAGAAAATCCTATGAACCATAAGCGAACCATAATCGGCAGTCTTCTTCTCATTATCCTTATTGTGTTCATGCTCTATTGCTACCAGGAGTATGATACGAACAATGAACACGTCAAACAATTCAAAGAAATCTTCCAGCACAGTGAAAATTACACAAACACAGAAGTGTTCTTCCTCGCGCAGGTCATTAACGTTGAC
>CAIRCU010000005.1 GCA_903877165.1 Methanobacteriota archaeon
AACTCAACAACTTCACTATTCTCTCACTGAATAACCAAGCCAAAGCAGGCGCAGTCACCCAGGGCGGTATCTTCTCAACCCTCAACTTCTCCATGCTGAATGCGACCAACTACGGAATCATCGCCATCCACGACGCAGACGCCTCCATCTTCAACACCAATGGCATGAGCGTCGCAGATCAAGCGATGCTCATGGTCAATCTCAGCGCAGCACTACCTCTCACGCATGGGCTGCAGACAGGAGAAACCTTCGAATTCAAGATCGTCCCGGAGATCGGGGTCAGCGATATCTTCGTCGTCAACGCCCCCAACACCTTCAAATACCGGGTCGAAGAACTCTAAAACTACAAACGAAATACGGGAGAAGATGTCCTTCTCCCCCCAACCTCTTTTTTCTTTCTAACGGGAAGAATTTAGAATGAGTATTTCTGCCTTTTCTCCGTTGAAAAGCGTTGGTTTTATTCGGATATCAACGGTGATTCGATTGTCGGTCTTAGTCGAAAGGACCGTGGAATAGCCCTCAAGATGTTCGCCTTTCAAGCGATCTAAGTAGTATTTCTCAACATGCCCAAGGCCATCCACGGCAATAAAATCAAACAGACTTTTCTCAAGTAGCTCATCCGTACTGTAACCCATTAGGGAAACAAAGGAGGCGTTCGTCTGTTTAATAATTCCTCGTTGAACAATTATAGCAGATTCCGGGATTTTATCTAAAAGCTGGTGGTAGTCCATTGATTCCTCGTCTCCGACTTCGGTGCGAGGATGCTGAGCAGTATTCTGAGGGGTGTTCAATACGGCTTGCCGTCGATTCTCTATATCTTCTTCAACCGCCTTCAACTTCTCTTTCCACTGGCAGAATTCCTCCAACCGCTGATCAAGCAGCTTACGTTCCTGGAGAAAACGTTCCTCTTGACCATCCAATTCAAGTTTTCGTTCATCCAACTGATGCGTAAGATCGATGAGCTGTTTCTCCCGCCATTTGAAGCCGAAGGGGTCTTTCAGGGACCATTTCACCGGTATTAGGAGTGATGTTGTCTGTACCTGTACTGGTTCGTTGATGTGCTCCGTGACCGTGTGTATTTCAGCCGGGAGCTGTGCAAGAGCCTCATACTGGGTATTCATAGTGTGGAGAAGAGTCTGGACAAGCTGATGAACGGACGAGACCTCCTGGTTAAGATTACAGAGATCAGCGCGGATTTCTTCCAGGTACTGCGTCTCTTTCCTTTGGGATTCAAGAGGAGCCTCCACCGGCTCTGAAGGAGACACTGGAGGGCTCTTTGAGACATCACTAGTTCCGGAACTTGATGGGGTGCGAGAGTATGTCTGAGGACGTGTGTCTGGTGCAGAGATGTTCGGCTCCATCGGCATGCCTAAGAGGCATATGCTCTGGAGCGAATCAAGCGAATCGCAGATAACAAACCCGTTCCAAAGTACGGTGACTTGAGTTCTTGATTTTGTTACGATCGGGAGAGAAAACTGAGGGACATGAAGGGAATGGCTGACTTGCTGTAGGATATCGTCCCATGTTTTAACTGATTCAGGGGCGAGAAGGACAGTGAATGGATGGCGAAGAATCTCGTCGCGTGAAAATCCGGTGAGCTGTTCACACTCGGTATTGAATTGGATGACGGAACCATCACGAGCGAGACTAAGAATCAACTTCGTCTGTCCCGTACCACGATACGGAACGGCAACTGAATCGGCTGACATCTCCTCTTCCAGAATGGCCGGAGGCCTTCGATGCACACTATCTGCCACGGATTTTAAAAGGTTTTGTCTGTCGAAAGAGGGTGATTCCGTTCCTCTAACAAGGCTATACCTTTCTCGGTCAATTTCAGCTCGTTTCAAAGAAAAATGTTCGTTTAATACAATGACTCCGCCTCAATATCGACGTCATTTCAGAGTAACCCATGAAGATGTTTTTCTCCATAAGAAAAAAGTCATATAAAAGTATAAATATACGATTCCAGTTGATATGACTGGGATCACCCAGTAGGTTACTATCTGGAGGGGTACACATTAAGCTCAAGCTTGGGAAAGACGAACCTATAACGACACAAGACACGACCACGGCAGGCAAGCCTCCCGAGCCGCCCCAGACTCCAAAACCGGAAGCGGAGAAAAAAGAAAGCGTTGACAACCTCCGGAAAGTCATTAAATTCGATACCACGAAGCCAGCGGCAGATGAACCGAAAAAACAGGAGACGCCAGCCGCCAAGGCACCTCTTCAGAAGGTACAACAGCCTCCGCAAAAACTAGACTCCACCGCTATCCTCAAGGAGAAGGCACCTGCTGCAGCGGGCCCGGATGCATCACGCGAGGAACTAGAACAACGGCGGACGATTCTCCAGAACCTGAAAGACTTCGATTTTCAAATCAAGAAGAACCAAGAGGACATTACGAATGTCACCGAGAAAGTGGAGAGTCTCTCTAAGGATCTCGATGATCTCGTCAGCCTCTATGAAATCGTCTCTGAGCAGATGAACCCGTTCGTCGGGCTGTCCAAGGTCACGAAAAAACGCCTGGATGCCCTTGAGAACATCACGGCCGAAGTCGACGCCCTCAAGACAAAGATGGGCGACTTCGAGACGATCGTCGAAAAAAGCGGGCAGGCTCTGACATCGACGAAAAAAGATGCCGTAACGCCGCAGACAGACGTAAAAAACGAGACGCCATCATCGCCTCTAGAAGCACCCAAAGATCCGTCATCAGAAGTCGCAACAACCCTAACACAACCTCTAGCCACTCCACCTACGACTACGCTTCCCACTACTTCGACAGTCACAACTCAAACAATGTCTACAGGATTTTCCGATACAGAAATGGATTTGATTTTATCGAAAGCCTTTGAATCCTTCTTCATTGAACAGAGGATAGACTCGATCATGAATGAGTTCTTCCAAGGTTTAAAATAACAGAAAAACAATGCAGATAACGAGGAGAGCCGGGACATGGCAGAAACCCTGAATACGAAAGACCGTGAGCAGTTTCTCGATGAAACCACGCTCAATGCGGAGCTAGCGGCTCTCGTCAACCACAACCAGCTCCCCCAGAAAATCGCCTTGAAAATCAGCGAGAAAATACGGGAGAACCACCTGAGACTTACCCGGGAGCAGCTGTACCGCCTCGTCGACCGCATCCAAATAGCACTCCGTTCCATAACACAACCGTCTGAGACTGCGGCGAACGCTGGTACGCTGAAAGACCAGACGCCCCAATCGTCTGAAGACATGAAGCGACTCTACGACGAGGTCGTTGACCTCAAAGAGCGGCTCCAAGCCATTGAACAGTCGTCACCGGAAGCAATCCGAGGAGTCACCGGACGACTCGTGAAAACCCAGAACCTCCACAGCTCACTGAAAAGTACAGCAGAGCAAGACGGCCTCCAGCCTCTTGAAGCCATCCCCAACGACCCTGAAAGCATAGTCATCGTCATGAAATGGATTTCCTACATAGTCGAACGCATCGGAAAACGCAGCCTCCCAGACGTCCTCGGATACTACGTCGATATCGGGTGGATCTCCGACGATGTCCGCCTCGACTTACTCAACTACTCCAAAGGCATTATTGAAGAAATCCGTCCCGAGACGCAACAGACACCCACATCCCTGCCGACCAAAGACCACCTCCAATCCCTCCTGTTCATCCAGAAACTTAAAGGTATCCATCTCGACGACCGGTTTCTCTGTAAAATCGACAGGGAGATGGAGAGGATGACGAAAAGCCTGGAACAGTATCCACCCACCTCCGAACTTTAAGGGAATAACTTTATTAGTTTTATTTTGTATTACACCTACGGAAAAGGTACGGGGTTGCACACTCAGTCACTAAGAGGGAAAAGGACATGGGATTCTCCCTGATAGCGTCAGCAGTAGTCATCAGCATTTCGATAGCCATGGCTGTCGAAATCTTCACCGGAGACGTCTTCCCCACCGTCGACCACATCAACACCGCGTACGAAGGCCTCAAAGGCAGAATCGACACCCAAGCCCACACGGACATCAACATCACCTCAATTTCTCGCCTTCAAAGCGACGATGCATATGATTATACGATTATCGTGCAAAATACCGGGAGCGTGACACTTCCAACAGCCACCATGACTATTCTCTTCAACGGCACCAAAGAACCATTTACCGCCTCGACAGCTTACCTCTACCCGGAATCGACCGCAACCTTCTCCGTGAATGGAATCGCTGGCGCAAGCGGCAAACGCATCAAAGTCGTCACGGTGAACGCGATCGCCGACTATCTGATATATACACCCTGAGAAGGAGACAACAGTATGGGATTCAGCCTGACAGGAGCACATGTGATCTTCTTCATCGCCGCGGTCATCGCAGCAGGCGCCGTCTCCGGCATCTTCATCGCCATCACCACGAACATCAGCAGCAGCCTCTCGGAACGCGGAAGCCGCGTCGTCGAACAACTCGACACCGAGTTCGCCGTCATTAACGATCCCAACACCATCCCAATCCAAAGCAGTCACTATGTCTTCTACCTGAAAAACATCGGGGCGAAAAGAATCGAAACCACAAACGACACCTTCACCGTATTCATCGACGGCAACATCATCCCGAAACCGAACTTTTACTTCGAGGACGCTACGATTTCCCCTGATGCAGTTACGGAACTCTATGCACAAACCACGCTGTCCCCAGGGGACCACACCCTCCGAGTCGTCGGCCCTCTCGCCGTCGAATCCGAATTCGTCTTCAACATCTGAGATGACCAATCATGCAAGGCTTCAAATCAATCCTCCTTGAACGAAAGGGAGAAAACGATGGATTCGCGGACCGCTTCGGCAAAGTCATCCCGACCGGCTCCCTCATCTTCATCGAAGGAAAAGAAGGCACAGGGAAAAGCATCTTCTGCCAACGCTTCTGCTTCAGCCTCCTCAAAGCAGACAGCACCTGCTCCTACGTCTCCACCCAATTCACCATTAAAAGCTTCCTGCGACAGACCGCATCCGTCGGCTACGACATCCGCAAATACCTTATGACCGGTAAATTCTTCTTCATCTCCACGGAAGTCACCCTTGCCGAGACACTTCCCCGACGAACTTTTCTCGAAGGACTCCTCACCTGCCGCAAACTCTTCGAACCGGACATCATCTTCATCGACTCCCTCTCCACCCTGCTGAAAGAAAGCCTCAATCAGCAGAACCTCACCGAACTCACCAGCTTCTTCAACCGGCTCACCGGATCCGGCAAGATTATCTTCTGCACCGCGAACCCCCTGGAGTGGAATGAGGAGATCCACAACACCTTCCGTATGATCACCAACATCCATTTCCGAACATCCCGGGAGACCGCACCCGGCATCGGCATCGTCTACAACATCTACCTCGAGAAATTCAATGGAGCACGCTTCAAATACGAACCTGTGACTCGATTCTCCGTCCGCCCGGGGGTCGGCCTGACCATCGAGTCCAGCGGTGTCGCATTCTAACACGGGAGGAAACGCCCATCACCAAAATGGACCCCAAAGAAGAACAAAAAATTCTCAGGGAAAACCCGCACCTCGAACGTTACCTAAAAGAGGTTCAGTATAAGATGGACCGCCCTGAGTTCTTCAGCAAACTCCCCCGTGACCTCCGCGACCAAAAATTCCCCAATGTCATCTACCCAACCAAAGGCGCCGTTTTCATCCACATCTTCCGCACCAAAGACATGGAAGAAAAAGAATACCATGCTATCGAACCATTACTCAGCGACCCTGAGAAAATCAAACGAGACCAGATCCTTGAATTTATCTACGAAAAAGCCCCGTTCAGAAACCGCGTGAAAACCGATGACGAAATCAAACAGTCCATCAAAGACGTCCTTGAAGATACCGTCATTCTCGACGAACATGCACCGCCCACCGACCAGTTGAAACGTGGCAAAATCCGCCTAACACCATCAGAAAAACTGGATATCGAATACGATATCACCAAGAACATCATCGGAGGAGGGCCACTCGAACCCTTCATGCGCGATCCCTACCTTGAAGATATCCACATCATCACCGGAGAGAACGTCCATCTCATCCACAAGGTCTTTGAGATGATCAAGACCAACATCTTTATCGATAAAGCATGGGCGAGCACGTTCTCCCAAGAATTCAGTGAG
Source organism: Methanobacteriota archaeon (assembly GCA_903877165.1). GTDB lineage: Archaea > Thermoplasmatota > E2 > DHVEG-1 > DHVEG-1 > CAIRCU01. The sequence goes on from CAIRCU010000005.1 coordinate 6,113, forward strand.
AAAATCGGCAGCCCCGTCAGCGAAGGACAACCAATCGCAGATGGGACACTCCCGGATGGCAGCCGCGTCAACATCATCCACAGCAAAGACGTCAGCCTTAAAGGCCCAACAATGACTATCCGTAAATTCAGTGAGACACCGATCAGCGTCACACAACTCATCAACTGGGGAACGTTTGACGCTGGCATCGGGGCGTACCTCTGGCTCTGCCTGCAGTACGGCCGCAGCCTGTTCGTCTGCGGAGAGACGGCCTCAGGGAAGACCACGACGGCGAACGCCATCATCCCGTTCATTCCTCCAGAAAAGAAGATTTTCTCTGTCGAAAACACCCCCTGAGGTTCAAGTGCCGCATGCCGTCTGGCAACAGCTGCTGACGAAATCAACAGGACCGAAGGAAGGACACATTGAGCTTGAGGACCTCCTCCGTGCTGGCTTACGGTCACGACCTGATTACATCATCCCTGGTGAGACGAGAGGGATCGAGGGCCGTGTCGTGTTCCAAGCTATGCAAACCGGTCATCCTGTCATCACGACCTTTCACGCTGGGAGTGTCACTAAGGTCATTCAGCGGTTCACAGGCCACCCCATTAACATCCCGAAGCCGTTTATGGATAACCTTGATGTCGTCCTGATCCAGATGGCAGTGGAACGCAAGGGGAAACGTATCCGCCGGGTGCTGTCATTGGATGAAATCGAAGGTTATAACAAAGAGGTTGATGGGATTATGTCTCGAAAGGCCTACGAATGGAACCCGGTAGACGATACGCATACATTCAAGGCGAACCGAAACAGCTTCATCCTGGAGTCGCGCATCGCCAAGATGGCAGGCCTTTCAGACGTCATGATGATCTATGAAGAATATGATAAGCGGAAACACATCCTGGAGCGTATGCTGGAGGAGAAAATTTTTGACTACTATGAAGTCGTGCAATTCATCTGGACGTACTATCGGGAAGGGGAGAAGGGGTTGCCAATCTCCATTTAGCGGTGATACCACATGACGAAAATGGAGCCGGAGGAACAGGCTCAACTTATAAAAGAGAATCCGCACCTCCAGGCGTATCTCGAGAATATCAAGGATAAGATTGGTGATCCGGTCTTCTACAGTCAAGTCCCTCGGGAGGTGCGGGACGAGTCGTATCCGAATTTCATCTACCCGACCAAAGGCGTTGTCTTCATCCACATCTACCGAACCCAGGATATGGATGAGCCTGAGTATCACGTGGTCGAACCGAGCCTTGATGATGATATCCGAATAAAAATGGAGATAATTCTGAAAAAAATCGTTGAGAAGGCGCCGACGAAAAAAAGCGTTCTTTTAGACGACGAAATGAAGGAAATTCTCAAAGAACTTATTGATGAAAACGTTATTGTTGATGAACGGGCCGCAGCTGCCCCTGCAAAACTAAAGAAAGGGAAGGCGCCGCCCAAGGTGCGGATGACGAGCTATCAAAAAAGTGTCATCCAATATGATGTGATTAAGAATATTGTAGGCGGAGGCCCTTTGGAAGCGTTCATGAGGGATCCTTACTTAGAGGATATCCATTTTGTGGCTGGAGAAAAAATCCATCTTTTCCATAAGATTTATGGGATGATCAAGACCAATGTACTCGTGAATGAGAAAGACGCCCCGATATTCACCCGGGCGATTAGTGAGAAGATGGGGTCTCCTGTCAGCGAAGGGCGACCCATTGTGGATGGTGTTCTCCCGGATGGCAGCCGAGGGAATATCATCTATAGCTCTGCGGTGAGCATCAAGGGTCCAAGCATGACGATACGGCGGTTCACGGAGACGCCGATTAGCGTCACGCAGCTGATTAAGTGGGGGACGTTGAATGCCAGCGTCGCCGCGTATTTGTGGCTGTGCCTTCAGTATGGAAGAAGCTTCTTCTTATGCGGGGGGACTGCATGCGGAAAGACGACGACGATGAACGCGATTATCCCCTTCATCCCCCCGGAGAAGAAGATTTTTACTGCTGAAGGGACACCGGAGCTTCAGGTGCCGCATACGGTGTGGCAGCGGCTCCTGACGAAAGCCACGGGGCCGAAGGAGGGCCAAGTCGATCTGTTCGATTTGCTAAAGGCGGCGCTGCGGTCTCGGCCGGATTACATCATCCCTGGTGAGGTTCGTGGTGCCGAGGGCAATATCGTGTTTCAGGCGATGCAGACGGGGCATCCATGTATGACCACGTTTCATGCGGGGACCGTCACCCAAGTTATTCAGCGGTTCACCGGCGATCCGATTAATGTGCCGAAGACGTTCATGGATAACCTTGATTTTGTGCTCATTCAGCTTGCGATCGAGCGGGATGGGAAGTTGATTCGGCGAGTGACCTCATTGGATGAAATCGAGGGGTACAATCGTGAGGTCGATGGGATCATGGCGCGGACCGCGTTCACATGGAAAGCGGATGAGGATATCCATCAGTTCAAGGCAAACAGGAACAGCTTTATCCTCGAGGAGAAAATCGCGAAGAACGCGGGGTACACCGATAAATCCGAGATCTACACGGAGCATGAGCGGCGAAAACACATCCTTGATCGTATGGTCGAGGAGGAAATCATGGATTATTACGAGGTCGTGCAATGCATCTGGGGATTTTATCGGGACGCGGAGAAGGGACTACCGATTAGCGTTTGAGTTGACGGAATGGCGAACGATCAGCGGAAGAAGGAGAAGGAGCTGCGAAAGAAAGAGAAGGAAGGGAAGAAAAGCTCGCTGAAAACCCTGAAGTATTCGTACCGTATCCTTGAGAGCCGCGAGAAGTACATCAAGTCTGTTCTCCTGCCCTGCATCATGCTTGGTGTCCTGGTCATGGCGATGCCGTTCGTCCTGCGGCTCCTGGTGTCAAACACGCTTGAGTTCAACACCATGACGTTTATTTTTGGGGGGATCATCCCGATTCTCCTCGGAGTTTTTTACCCGTACATCTCCTGGAAGAATAAGGAGGCGGATATCAACGGGAAGATGCATTTCTTCATCACGCACCTTCGGGTCTTGGCAATCTCCGATCTTTCACTAAAAGACATCATCAATGAACTGGGGGGGAACAAGGCGTATAAGAGCCTTGGTGAGGAACTGCGGAAGATCAGTGTGTTGTCCGATCAATGGCGTATGCCCCTGTCAAAGAGCTTCCGGTTCATCTCGGAGCGGACACCGAGCAAGATCTTTCGTGATTTCCTCGACCGGTTTTCACAAAGCCTTGACAGCGGGGTTGATCACCGTGAATTCATCGAGACGGAACAAAGCGCGGTCCTTGAAGAGTATAAGACCATGTACGAAGCGAGTAACAACAACATCTCGATTATTAGCGAAATCTACGTCAGTTTGCTCATCGCCATTATCTTCGTCATGTCTCTTGGCATCGTCCTTCCCATGGTCATGGGCTCCCAGGATATGAACTCCTTCATTTATCTGTCGTCCTTTATGCTCATCACCTCTGAGGGCCTTTTGTTGTACCTGCTTCGGTCGATGATCCCTCCGGATGAGATGTGGCATTGCACCGGGGAAAGAGGCGATGTTGAGCTGGCCTTACGCAAACTCTTTAAGATCAGCCTCGCCGTATGCATCGGTCTGGGAGCGTTCTTCTCCGTGTCCAAGTATATGCTCGGGTTGTTCCCGTTCACTATCATCCCCTATGAGCTTCTCTTGGCAGTGACCTTCACGCCGTTGGTTTTCCCTGGATATAAGGCGCTGCGGGAAGAGGACCGCATGAGCCGGAAAGAGCGGAATTTCATGGGGTTTCTCCCTGCGCTTGGGTCGATTTCGACGATGCGCGGCGGGCGGATCAATGACTCGGTCTACTATTTAAGTGAGAAGGACTACGGAGTTCTCTCCAAACATATCAAGGACTTGTATCGTAGACTTCGAACACGGATTGATGACGATGCCTCGTGGGAGTGGTTCGGCGTCGATACCGGCAGCAACTACATACAACGCTCTTGCGAGATGTTTCGTCAGTCTACGGCAGCGGCGGCGAACCCTCGGACGGTCTCCCGTATGATTACGGAGAACATCCGGAAGATACGGGATTTGCGGGTGAAAAAACTCGCTATCGTCAAAACCACGGCATCGCTACTTGCTGGGATCACGTTTGGGATTACGTTTGCAGTCTATTGTTCACTTGTTGTAGCGCGGCATTTGAACACGATTCTAGCTTCGAGCAACGCGGGGAATCCTTTTGGAGGGACCACGATAGATATCGGGACGATATTGACGACGGTGCCCCCTCAGGTCTTTACCAACAACTTTATCGTAATCTTTATGGTGCTGATCGTCCATTGTGCCCTGATGGCGTTGACGATCCGGTCGATGCGCGGAAGCCATATCATCGTCTCTTGCTTCTATTTCGTGGTTTTCGTCTGGATCGTGTCGGTTACCGCCGTCATCGTCGATATCTCGCTGCGCGGCTATCTCGGGATATGAGAAAAAAGGACGGTTGTTTTATCAGGGTTGAAGGTCGACAATCGAGCTTCGAAGACTACTGGGAGTGACGAAGCTGATGTAGCCAGAAGCCCCGTATTCTGCATAAATACTGCCGGAAACCTCGACTCGGCTGCCAATCCCATCGGTAAAGCACTTCGAGGTATTCACCAGAAGAACCGCGATGTCTTGGTCATTCAGAACCGGGGTCTCCTTAGAACACGATCCATCGATGTCGCGAATGACGATCAGCCCGAACGTCGTCGCATTAAGCTTGCTTGCGTTCACCGTGCCAAATAGACCGTTGGATGCACTCCCGTTGTAGCACGTGCTCGAATAATCAAGGAGTACTTTTCTAGATGAGTCGGAAAGGGCAATCACCGTCTTGGATAAATCTATCGGTTCCGAGGCCGCCGTTGTCTGGATGAAGATGCCTAATTGAGTAATTGCTGTTCCGTCGGAAAAGCCGCTGACATGAGTCACCTGAATCCCTGAAGAGACTTCTCGGAGCGTTTCCTGGCCGGTCTTTACCGCCTGCTGCTGAAGGTTGTTCATGGTTTGCAGAAGGACTGATGCAGCGATGCCCGCTGCGAGGATCATGGCTATGAAGATGATGAGTGAACCAACCCCCATATCGGCTACGGTAGATCCACTAATGTTTCTCCTGTGGACGGTAACCAGTGTATACCCCCATCCAGGTGAATACCGGGATTGCGATAAGCCCCCCTTCACCCGAGATGAGAATCGCTAGTGAGAATAAATAATTATGGTTCTGGAGGAAAATAGGAATGAGAAATAGAAAAAATAAAAAAAGAGGTGTGGCCAGATACCACACGACATTTCACAGGTTTAGTAGAGATCGAATATCGTCCCGGCTAGCGAAGATGGAGTCCTGAAGGCGAAAATCCCTGGAGCTCCTGTTTCAGGGATAATCATTCCCCAGATATCTGTTGAGGGACCCCATCCACCAAAAGATTTACCTGGGCAGATGGTGAGCAGGACGTGATCTCCTCTGTTGATAACGGGGTTAGTCGAGGTGCCAACTCCACAGGACTGATCCGCATCGTTTAACACCATGACTCCAAACGACTTCACGCTTGCGTTAAAGGCGGCTACGGTGTTATCAAAGATACCTGCGCTACCGATAGTGGAATAGTCAATAAAGCGGGTCGCGGTATAATTGAGTACGATCTTCGTTGCGGAATTAGTAACTTCAATCGTTACTTTACTCAAATCGATATCTTTTGAGCCGGATCTCGGCGAGACAGAAATAGTCATATTACAAAGCTTATCAGTGACTGTTCCGATGGTCCCGCCGTAATTGTACGTTCCTTTCTCGGCACAAATATTATCGACGCCTATTCCCGTAGCGACCTCATTGGTAGTCTCTGCGCCTGTCGTCATAGCCTGGTTTTGCAATTTATTTGCGGTTTGTACTAAGACCGAGGCGGCGATTCCAGCAACAAGGACCATGGCGATGAATACAATCATTGCGCCGATTCCCATGTCCCCTGCCTTGCTCCTTACAAATCTCATGTGTCTCATTTTTCAACCTCCTCAGTACAAATCATAGACAGCATCCGAAAGCGAGGATGGAACCCGGAATGCGAAAATTCCTGGGGATCCGATTTCCGGAATGACTTGTCCAACAATATCGGCACGGGGGTTAAGACCCGTAGTAAAGCATGAATAGGTGCTTACCTTCAACATGACGATATCTCCTGTGTTAATGACGGGTGAAGCTCTGGTATTCATCGAACCATCGGCATCATTCAATACAAGGATGCCGAATTGATCGTTGGCGAGAGTCCAATTCCCGGTGCCGAAGACACTGGCGGTAGCATTATCAACTGTCGTATTGAAATCATACGTATCATGCATATCATAGGAGAGGAGTACTTTCGTGGTTCCATCGGTTAATTCAATAATCGTTTGGTTTAGATCAATGGCTCCCGATCCCGCTCTGGTTTTTACGGTAACGGTCATGTTCACAATCTTGTGTGTTGTAGTGTCTGCAAGCCCTTCAATATCAATCACGTTAAGGCCTGATGCGACTTCTTTCGTCGTCTGTTGCCCTGTTTGCATTGCTCGAATCTCCAACTTGTTAGCGGTCTGTACTAACACCGAGGCGGCGATTCCAGCAACAAGGACCATGGCGATGAATACAATCATTGCGCCGATTCCCATGTCCCCTGCCTTGCTCCTTACAAATCTCATGTGTCTCATTTTTCAACCTCCTCAGTACAAACTAAAAACCGCACTTCCAGCAAATGAAGCGGGCGTGGTAAAGGCAAAAGCGCCAGACGAGCCTTCCTCCGGCTGGACGATTCCCCACACATCTGTGCGGACGGGGAGCCCTGTTCCGAAGCATTGGGTTGCATCGAAAGTCAAAGCAACCTTGTCACCAAGGTTAGCTACGGGCGTTGCGCTAACAACTGATCCATCGGCATCTTCCAGGACCATAACCCCAAATTGTTTGGCGGTCAGTGTGTAGGCGCCAGCTCCACCGTTAAACATGTCTCCGGCGATGGCGCTTTTCGCTGTATAACTTCCGCCATATGTCAGGACACATTTCTGCACCGAGTTCGAAATTTCTATGTAGGCTTTCGATAGATCGATGTCCCCAGCCCCGGCTCGAGGCTCTACGGTAATATAGGCGAGGTCAATTGAGGTTCCGGTTGTATGCCCATAGATACCAGAGACTTTTAACCCGGTCGCTACCTGGTTAATGGTCTCGTCTCCTGTCGTCATCGCTTGTATTTCCAGCTTGTTGGCCGTCTGAACGAGGACGGACGCTGCGATACCGGCGACGAGGACCATGGCGATGAACACGATCATGGCGCCGATCCCCATGTCAGCGATATCGCTGCTTTTCAGAATTTGCTTTATTTTTCCCATCTGGCACACATCCCTCCTGAGTTAAGGTGCTTCTACATCCCAAATTAGGCTGTAATTTCACCTTTAGAGTGCTTAAGCTTGAAAATAAATGGTTCCCTTAAATATCTTGTCTGCAGCTACGGTAGCAAATGCGTACCCTGGTAGCAGTGCAGCCTGTGATGTAGGTAGGGTGAATACAAGGAGGGCGTTGTTGGTATTCTGAAAAAAAATCTCGAAAAAAAGGTAAAAGTGTAAGGTGGCTTGACAGCGTACCAGGGGCCTCTAGATTTCAAGCAGTGGAGCTTACCCCAAAAGAGTCCCGAAGGACTCAACTGAGGCTCTCCACCTAGTCTAAAGGTCACAGCCCTCTTGCGAGGGTAATCTTCCCATGGGCTCGCGCACCATAGTACCGAAGATTACGCAGGTAAGCTTAACTTCCGGGTTCGGAATGAGACCGGGTGTTTCCCTACCGCTTTGACCGTCAAACCACCGTTACTCTGAAGTGACATACGTAATCTGTATAACGATTGAGCCAGCAATAGACGATTAGGAGCTCTAGGCTGAACATGTCGCCGAAGCTTCATGCGGACACCTGAGCCCTATCAAACGAATCTTCTATTCGAGTCCTACGATGGCTCGTCTCAGGGTGGGCTTCATGCTTAGATGCTTTCAGCATTTATCCCTTACAGCGTGGCTACCCAGCAGTGCCCTGTCGGACAACTGGTAAACTAGAGGCTGCAGAGCCTTGTTCCTCTCGTACTAAAGGCTCTTTCCCTTCAACCATCAACGATTCCAGAAGTTAGCAACAAACCTGTCTCACGACGGTCTAAACCCATCTCACGATCCGCTTTAATGGGCGAACAACCCCACCCTTGGCAGCTGCTGCACCGCCAGGATGCGGAGAGACGACATCGAAGTAGCAAGCCTCCAG
>CAIRCU010000006.1 GCA_903877165.1 Methanobacteriota archaeon
CTCAGCTCCACGCTCAAGGCCTGGCAGGACATCATCCGCGAAAAAAACCCGTACACCCTACAGCTCGCCCGCTTCTACGATCAGTACACCGACAACCCGCTCCTCAGCATCCCGCTGCGCACCGTCTTCCTCGATGCCCCGGAGCTCGGCGCAGTCCTCCTCACCATCATGGCATCCCGCGCGACCAGGTACTACCTCAGGAACATCGATCGGCTACCACCGACAGACTACGTGTCCGTGACGTACGAGCAGTTCTGCCGCCAACCGCAGGAGACCATCGACCTGATCATGCGCTCCCTAGGTCAACCCGCGTCTGTTGTCGATGCGGCACGCCTCGTCTCCCCCCGGCGCGTCACGGTCGATCCCGTTATCCAGAAGCTCTCCCCGTACATCATGCGGGCCATGCGACTGTACTGCACGGCTTTCGGATACACCACGACGGTTACGGACTAGACTGCTTGTGTTTGAGGTCTGCGAGGTCCCGTTTCCGATACGTCTTCCCGCACCAACTTATCTCCCGCTTCACGCTGGAGACCACCGCGTTGTAGGCATACAGGAGGAAGGCGACGGGGGCGAGCACGCCGAACCAGGCTTTATATCGAAACGTCTCCGGTGGGTACCGCATAAGCCGCTGGAACGTCATCACCCCGACCCAGCCGTAGATCATCTCGCCGCCCACGGTGAGGCCAAGCAACAGCCCGAACCACACATTCCCAAGGCAATAGAGCACGGCCTCTATGATCAACATCGCGGTGACCAGCAGGATGCCGACGTAGTACACGCCCCAGGCCGCAGGACTGTACCACCGCATCCAGGTGAGCTGCTGGCTGCCCCATCGGAGGAATTTTCGTAACTGTGGTTCCGCCGGGCTTGCGACGACGCACTGTGGCACGAACCGGAGTTGGTACCCTGCTTTTTTCACGGCATGCGTCAGGATCAGGTCGTCGGAGAGTCCTTCCTTCCAGCGTCCCGCGATCCCTAATCGATGGAACAGGCTGGCCTTGATCGCCATGGAGCCGCCCCAGGCGAAGGTCGTGATCTGGTAGAACATCCCGCTGACCGTGGAGAGATTCCAGGTAGAGATGAGCGCGGTCGTAAGATTCGTGGGGACGAACCAGCGGAACCCGGTGGTCGCGCCCACGTACTCGTCCGCGAGCGGTGCGACGAGATCCGCGAGCCATACAGGGTGCGGGCGGATGTCGGAGTCCGCGAACACGAGGATCTCGGCGTCGTCTGCCTTCGCGATGCCCGTGAGGAGCGCGGAGATCTTCCCGCTGGTGTTGGGAACCATGGCCGAGAACTCGAGGCTGGCGTGCGGCACGCCGCGGATTGCCTCTGTAACGACCGGGAACGCCGAGTCCGTGCTGGAATCAAGGATGAAGAGGAGGCGGTAGTGTGGGTACTGTTGATGGCAGAAGGCGGTGATGTTTTTGCTGAGGTTCTCGCCTTTTTCTTTGCAGGGGACGATGACGCAGACGGACGGCTTCGACGTCAAGAGTGGTTCTTTTCTGGTTTTAAGGTACCCAATAATGAAGAGGAACGACAGGGCCCAGATGCCGACCACGGCGAGGATCGCGAAGAAAAGCAAGACCAGCATCAGCATCGTCATAGTCTGCTGGAAGTAAACGCGGTCGTTATCTTTAAAGGTGTCTTCTATCGCCCGTAGGTTTCATGAGAATGGTCTAAAACCTTTCGGGTTGGGATGATGATTCGATAGAGGCGGCCTCGTTTGGGTCCTGCCTTCCATCGCACGAGTTTGTTTTGGATGCGTAGGTCGTCGTTTTGTCAGGATGGCGTTTTTTCAACCAACCTTTATCTAAGTTCATTGCTAACACTAGACAGGACATAAGATAGCACGACCCTGGATCGTGGACAGCAATGAACCGAAGGCATACCACAGGTACACTCACGTTTCTTGTCCTTCTTCTCTCACTAGACGCCTTGCTCTCCTCAGCGGCACAAGGAGCGAGCCAGACTCAGACTCCAAGCACGAACCACTACTTCACATCACTCCAGGCGGCCATCCAGGCGGCCTCCCCCGGCGACGACATCCTCATCCCCCCAGGGACTTACACCGAGACCCTCGCCATTGCCACGCCGATCACCCTGCGTGCCGCACACCCAGGCACCGTCCTTATTACCTCCGGGATTAACCAATCCTATATCATGTCCATCAATACGCCTAACGTCGTCCTCAGCGGACTGGCCATCACCAACCCCACCAGCGGCCTCTACACCACAGGCCTCATGATCTGCGCGCCGTACACCACGATACAGGACTGCACCTTCGCCACCACCAGCCTGGGCATCGCCTGCTGGACCTCAAACAACACCATCTCAGACTGCACGTTCTCCGACTGCCAAGACGAAGGCATCGCCTTCCTCGCAACACCCACCGACCCGATTACCTGCAACCTCGTCACCGGATGTCGGTTCCAGCGGAACTGCGACGGCATCGAACTGCAAACCTGCTCCCACAGCCGCATCCTCGACTGCGACTTCACCAACAACACGCATGCAGGCATCGACGCGATCGGCTCCGCCAACAACGACAACCTCATCGCGAACAACACCTTCACCCAGAACGGCTTCGGCATCTACCTCGTAAGCTCCACAGCCAACACGATCTCCTCCTGCACCTTCACAAGCAGCCCCTCCTACCTCACCAACGCGAACAGCACCGAATTCACCGGCTGCAGCATCGATGCCCTCAGCCTTCGAAACCACTCCTCCGCCCTCCTCAGACAATGCACGAACATCACCGCATCACACGTCTCCACCTCCAATTCAACCCTCACGTTCGAACCCCCTGTAGCCTCCCAGACGCTCTCACCCCAGCCCGCGAGCGGACACGCCGTCGCCAGTATCTGGGATCACCTCGCCGCCCTCCTGCGAAGCATCCTTCATTTCTAAACAGACATCATCCGTGGACCTAACCACTCTTTGTAATCGTACCATTAAATACCGGCGGCCTCATGTCACCTTTGAGTATGAAGGAGACGCTCCTGGTCGTCGAACACTGCGAGAAAGGTCTCTCCGAATGGCTCACGCTTGAGTACCGGCATGCGGCCAACATCTGGCCACGCCACACCCTCTTCACCAACGTCAAATCTCCTGCGACCGCCGCAAAACTGCGCGCCTACGGGGAAGTGACCCGTGAAAAGGCTAACGACCACCTCGCCGGACACCGCTGCCTCATCCTCGACCCCAAAGCAGCCGCGCCCCTCACCCCGCACGATTTCACCGGCCTCTATGCCGTCATCATCGGTGGCATCCTGGGCTACAAGACCCCGCGAGGCAGGACCAAGGCACTCATCAGCGACCATTCATCGTTCGAGACCAGGCATATCGGATCCATCCAGCTGACGATCGATGGCGCCGCGTTCGTCGCCAAGGCAATCGCACTCGGCATGAAACTTGAGGACATCGAGATCGCGTACGAAGTCGAAATCACCCACAACCCGGTGCACAGCACGGTTCTTCCCTTCGGCTACCCAGTAATCGACGGAAAACCGATCATCACGCCAGGACTCATCGAGTACCTGACCAGGGATGAAGAAACGAAGAAGACTTAGCTTTCTTGCACGGCGAGACTCATGGCGACCGGCCCGCGCTTCGACTCAGACACGCGGTATATCACCTTGTCGCCCTTCTGCAGATAAATCGTCCAGAACGGCAGCTCGGACTTATGTACGAACACCCGCTGACCATCGTCACCACGGATGAACCCAAAGCCCTTCCGCACGTCATAGAACGACACGATGCCCTGCATCGTCATCTGTTCATCATTTGCTTGTTGTGAAATATTCATAGATTGTCCTTCTGAACCGGAAAAAGAATGTCAGTTTTTTTACCAAAAGTCTTGGAAAAAACTCCTTACTTCTGTTTCTAACGGTTACGGGTCCCCAGTAGCATGCACCCCTTTAAATAGTTTTCTTCCCGTACCCCACGACTGTGCCAGCCACACCACAGACTCCAACCGTCAGACACGCGACACCAGACGACCTCCCCAGCATCATCGCCCTCGAAAACAAATGTTTCCCCGGCCCCATCGCCTACACCCCACGACAGCTCTGCTACCTCCTCACCACAGCCAACAGCGCCGTCCTCGTCGAAACCCTCCACAACCGTCTCCGCGGCTTCATCATCATCCTCTACCGCCGCGGCTCCACCACCGCCGGCATCGAGACCATCGACGTCGACCCAGACGCCCAACGCAATGGCATCGCACGCCGACTCCTCACCGCCGCAGAAGACGACATGCACGCCCACCATATCGCCCGCGTCAGACTCGAAGTCTCAACCCAAAACACACCGGCCATCGGCCTCTACCAACACGCCGGATACAACACCACAGAGTTCCTCCACAACTACTACACCTACAAGCATCACGGCTCACGCGACGCGTTCCGCATGACCAAAGACCTCTCATGACGAGGCACCACGCAGGACACCCACTCCCCGTCCTGTAACCCGCAATACCCTTTTGTGTACTCCTCCATGATCGACAGCAGACTGTCACGGAACTGCGCAGGGACGTACTCCATGCTGCACGACGGACCGTTGTGGATTCGCTCCACATGATCGACGCTGCGCACCTCAGGCCCAGCACCCCCCTGCATCAGGAAAAACGACTGCTCCTTCTCATCCTTATCCAGCTTCAGGTTCGACGTCTTCACCCGGGCAGGGAACCCTTCCACCGCCTGCTTCGTGTACCGAATCAGCTGCGGATCGATCTTATTGGCGAGCAAGAACAACAGGATTCCCATGCACTTCGAGCACGTCCCGCAGGGGATGACCTCCTCGCCTTCGATATGGCAAGAGTGGCATGACCGCTGGTTCCTCGCAAGATCAGGGTACCGCGAGAACAAGATCCGCTCCACGATCAACCCCGTGATGGGCCGCACCGCCGACCACTGCACCATCCCAGGCATCCGCCGTTGGTACCACAGGTTCATCCGACGATCGAAGCTCACATCCTGGTCATAGATGCCATAATAATCAACCAGCCCCTTGAACGACGGCGTCATCCGCAGATCATCAAACTCGCTGCCAATCAGGAGGTTACCGATCCTCCGCTGCGCGAACAGCGGCATGAGCGCGAACACATAGTACGGGAAGATGCACATGCGGACGGGGTACACATCCGCCCTGATCTGCCGGTGGTCTTTCCGAATAAAGGGCAAGTGATCCAGCATGAACAGATAGAAACGATCCACGTTCGTCCACACCCGTCCCGTGTTCGGCTCGGTCTGCTCATGGTACCGATACGCGGTCATCGCGGTTCGCCAATGCCCGCCGCTCTCATTCACATACAGCGGATGCACATCCACGCCAAGCTCCTTGAGCATCCCGTACGTGGTAAGACTTTCCTTCCCGCCGCTTGAGAGAATCCCACAGCGCAATGCATCGAAGTCTTTCTGTAGAGGGGCATCCGTCGCAATCGAATCAGGGATGAAGGTCGATTTCGGCTTCGCGGCCGCCGCCGTCGCATCCTCTTCAGCGATCTGGTACCCGGGCAGCAGGTACGGCGCCGACGGCTTGACGAGCTCATGGATATACGTCTCACCGCAAAACACCGCGTTGAGATCATTGAGGAGGCCGAGGTCCGCGGAGCTGACCGGGAACCGCAGGGTGAACCGCTCAGTGAACAACCCGTAGTTCAGCAACGGCATGCAGAACGCGAGCCGGAGAAACGGTAGAAACTCAGAGGAGATCGGATCTTGGTACTGCAGGGACAGGTCGAACGAGAACTGCTGCTTGTGCCGCGTCGTTAGGGTCACGGTCGTCGTCGCCGTAGTCTTATCAATGACGGGCTCTGAAAGGCTGATGTCTTTGAAGCAGACGAAATCCATAGTTAGGTCACCTTTTCCGTTAACGGTTCGATCGCGTCGATGATGCCGGCGACGCCATCGGTGAGCGGGTCGACGACAGGGACATGAAACAGATTAGCATAGCGTTGGATGACTGCAGGCATTTGGGCCGGTGAGAGATGCTCATGGTTCAAACCGATCCCAAGCAATGGTTTTTCCGTTAAAAGCTCAGCGATGGTGACGACGCGTTTGGGATCCGGCATGGGATAGCCTGGGAAGCCGTCGAGATGCGGCCGGCCCGGGGCATCCATGAGCAGAAACCCATGGACGCGACCAGCAGCGAGGATTTCGAAACCGCCGGGGAAAAAGGGATGGACGAGGCTGCCCTGCCCTTCGATGACGATGAACTGCGGATGGTCGTCCCTCCAGCTGTCGATGATGGCGCCTTCGATACCGCCGGAGACGAAGTCGTTGATGAGGGCGTCGAGGACGACGCCATGACGCCAGCCCTGCATCCAGCCGGTCTGCCCCGTGAAAATCATGTCCGCGCTGTACCCGCGTTTCCGAAGCTCGTTGACCAAAACGACGGCCATGGTGCGTTTACCAATCGCGGAGTCCGTGCCAAGCAAGGCGATGCGCACCGACGGGATGTTGATTATTTCCCCGGTGTAGAACCGCTTGTGGTCCCGGTAGATTTTCCGTACATCGGTGATGGTGCAGCCGTGTTTGTTAGCGAGAGCGACGCAGCGCGGCTTGTCCGAAATGAACTCGTGCAGACCGGAGACGACGTTGAGGCCATGACCAAGGGCCCATTCGACCGCGCCCTCGTACCCCGATGGGAGGACGCCGCCTTCGGAGACCGCGCCGACGATGAAGGTCTCCGGCTTGGTTCGCATGACTGCAGTCTCAAGTGAAGGAAAGACGGGAATGCCGCTGGGTTTTCCATCCAGGATCTGTCCGGCGTCGCCGCCAGGCAGCGTGGAGTCAACGACGCCGACGATGCTGTAGCGTTGGCAGTAGCGGACGAGGCCATGAGCGGTCTTGCCGTCGGTCGCGGTAAAGAGCCGGTCAGCGTACACGATAGCGCGTGGTAAGGTCATACGAAGATCACGTTCGATGGTCCTGGAAAAGTCCTCACGCTGTTGGTGTTAGCGGAATTTCCTCCCCGTGAGAACAAGGACGTAATCGGAGTTGAGGACGCGGTGCTGTTTGAATCTGATGAGTGCTTCGATGGGGCTGGTGGAGGCGGGAAGCACGTTGAGGCCTTCGAAGTCTCTGAGGATCCTATGGTACTTCATCATGGAGGCGTCACTGGCGTAGTCCGCCCAGCCATTGCTGTCGTAGATCGCGCTGAGGGCGTCGTCGCCGTCGTACGAATGGTAGCTGATGAGCGGCTCGTTAATCGTAGTCTCATGGAGCTCCTCAGGGCGGAGGTCCTCGGTCTTGGAGGCACCGGTCTTGAAGCTGCGCACGATCGGGTTGCCACCTGGAGTGGAGGCGCCGACGAGGTAAGGAATGTGGTCAATGATGCCCTGGTCGAGCAGGTGTTTGAAGCCGTGGTAGATGCCGACGAGGGTAGTGCCGTTGCCGACCGGGGCAGCGACCGCGGTGGGGCAGCGGCCGAGCTGCGCGTAGATCTCAGTCGCGATGCTCATGTAGCCGCGCCAACCTTCGTTGCCGTTGCCTGGATTCGCGTCGTAGTAGTGCTCGGTCTTGGCGAGCCTTCGGCTG
This sequence comes from Methanobacteriota archaeon, assembly GCA_903877165.1. GTDB lineage: Archaea > Thermoplasmatota > E2 > DHVEG-1 > DHVEG-1 > CAIRCU01. The sequence goes on from CAIRCU010000006.1 coordinate 7,545, forward strand.
GCTTCGACCGCGTCTTCGTACTTATCGTAATCGCTGAGGATCTCTGCGCCGAGTGAGTGGAGCGTTTCGCGGCGATGCGGCGTCATGGTGTATTTCTCTGGGATGAGGATTTTTGCTTTGAGGCCGACTAGGTTGGCGAAGTACGCGAGTGAGACGCCGTAGTTACCGCACGTACCCACGGTGACGGTATCGTACCCCTCACGCATCGCCTTGTGCACGTGGTACTGAGAAATGCGGTCCTTCTGCGTCCCAGTGGGATTGCTGCCTTCGAACTTCAGGTAGATGTTCCCAAAACCCAGGAGCGACTCAAGGTTTCGCGCGTGAGTAAATAATGTTCCCCCAACCACCTTGGTGGGTGGCGGCTCCTCATCTTTTTGGAGGCCCAACACATCCATTTTTTGTAAACTCCCATGTCCTTTGACGATTTGGGACAAGACCCTATATGTGAAACGAGTTCTTAAATTTTTACGTAACGACGCTGTTCGAAAAAATTTTTTTTGCGCGTTTGGAAAATTTCGTGAGGCTCACTTTGTTTTCTTCGTCGCAACGACTGAGCGTGTTTTCTGCACCGCGGCGTGTGTTTTTTTGTGAGCTGTTTTCCCTAGGTTTTATATAGCGCCATGTCATTGCCAGGCGTAGGATCACCTCTACGAACTAGGAGCACTACTATGCCGCATTACTGCAGTATTTGTGGAGATGAGTTAGAGCCTGAAGAAGAGCAAGAGGGTATCTGCGAGAGCTGCAAGCTTTCTCAAGGCGTGGAACCCGGCACGGATGATGTGGAAACCGAATCCCATTGACGTCCTCACGTCGGACGTAAGGGTCACGTGCACGCTACGGCCTTGCTCCGCGCTTTTTTTTCAATGGTCTCGGACCCGCTTTTTCTTCCTCATGGATATTATTAAATAGTCTTCGGGCGTTGACGAAACCAGTAATCTACTAGGAGAAAACCTGTATGGCCATTGGCTTTGTCTTAATTCATGTCGCGCCCGCGCATGAGCACGAGGTCTACAACAAGCTAACAAAACTGCCGCAGATCATCGAGCTGCATCCGCTGTTCGGTGAGTACGATCTCATCGCGAAGATCGAGGCGAAGGATTTCGAGGAACTCGGGACGATCATCGTCAACAAGATCCGCTCGATTACCGGCGTGCTTGACACCAAGACCTTGACCGGACTGACGTTCTAAGGTCTTCGTTTCGCATCAGGGTGTTGGTACATCCGGTACGCGGTCCGCTTGTCCGGCAGCACCAGCCCGTTGTGCAGGTCGCCGATGTACGAGGAGAGCGTCGGCTGCGGGTGCCGCGACGGTTTTTCCATACGCAGGATCAGCAGCTGCCCGATGCGCATCCCTGCCTTCAGCGTGAACGCCGTGTCCGAGGCGTTGAAGATCTCCAGCGTCAGATTCCCATCGGAGCCCGGCGAGATCAACATGCTGCCCATGTGCGAGGTGATGCCGAACCGCGCGAGCGTCGTGGACCCGTCGTACAACCCCGCATGGTCGTTCGGCATGGTGACGTGTTCGAGGGTAGAGCTGAGGATGAGTGCCTTTGGCTCCAGGATGTAACTGTCTTGGGTCTGGATGACTCCCGCGGGTTTGGCGAACTGATTCGAGAGGTGCAGACGCAGCGAGGCCGACTTCAGGATTGGCTCCGGGGTGACCTTCAGTTTCTTCTGACTAAGGAGTTCAGCAATCGATTGATCAGAAAGCAGCATAGGCCCTCGCAGGCACAACAAGCCGGCGTCGTATTTAAGGATTGGTGACGACCGTTTGAGGCACTATTATATATGTACAATGGGATTCACGCACGCCCCATGGTAAAGGGAGTCGTGAGAACCTATGGCCTACTGTACACGCTGCGGGGTGCAGAACCCCGAGGATGCACACTACTGCAGTAAATGCGGATCCCTGCTGGCCGGGTCCAGCGTAGACCTCGAGCGGCACATCCATCATTTCTCCCAGGAAGTCGAGGAGTTGGGCCGGCGGCTTGACCGCTCAATCCAGAACAGGGAGCGGCGTCACGAGTCATGGTACGACCGCACGTTCGGCGTCTTCGGGCCACTCATCAGCAGCGTCATCGGCCTGCTAGTCCTCCTGCTCGTCATCCAGGCGCTCATCACGGTGAGCGGCCAGGGTGTATGGCCCATGCGGGTCGCCAACTTCCTTAAGAACTACATCGGGGTCCTATTCGTACTCATGCTGATTGGGGGATACGTCTCGTATCTCTCCCGGAAGTACCGTCCGTTCCGCTGGGTCGCGCCGCTCATCGGCGGCATCATCTTCTACATCATGCTGTGGCTAGTGAGCATTATCCTCTCAGCTCTCAGCGTGGACCTCGCGAACCAGACGCTTCAGACCATCTCCAATCAGTTCACGGTTCTCGCCTTGCCGCTGACGTTCCTCATCGTCGGCTTAGGGTACATCGGATTGTTCTTCTCACTATCACGACATGACGACCATCCGCTGCCTCCCACACCGCCATCACCGACGCCCGCACCGTCGGCAGCCCCGGTTCAACCACCCATGCCAGCGCCCGTTGCGCCGCCCGCGCGCCTCTATCGCTCGGGGCGGGAGCGGATTCTCGGCGGGGTCTGCGGCGGCATCGCCGAGTACCTCAACATCGACCCGGTCATCATCCGCGTGGTGTTCGTCATCGGCATGGTCCTCTCCTTCGGCGTCCTCGTCCTCGGGTACTTCCTACTGTGGATCCTCGTGCCGCGCAACCCCAGTCATCCATGGTGACCAGGAAAAGAAAGCAGCCCTGAAGCACCATCCCCCCTTTTTTGTTCCTCCTTGTGTGACAGCCCCGGGCGGATTTGAACCGCCGACGTTGGCTCCAAAGGCCAAAATGTTGCCACTACACCACGGGGCTATAGACCTACCCGGTAACAGAGCCATGGCATTTTAAGGTTTAGGACCCGCCGCGCTCTGAATCTTCCCCCATGTGTCCCGCAGTTCCGTCGTGCGGTTCAAGACGAGATGGCCGGGGGTCGTGTCAGTGTCGACGCAGAAGTACCCGAGGCGTTCGAACTGGAAGCGATCTAGCGGCTTGCAGGTCTTGACCGCTGGCTCGACCTTACACTGCTGCAGGATCTCCAGGGATTGGGGGTTCAGGAGCGTCTTATAGTCGGCGCCCTTCTGATCCAGGGGATCGCGTACCGTGAACAGCTTGTTGTACAATCGGACTTCAGCGTCCACGGCGTCCGATGCGGACACCCAGTGGATCGTTGACTTCACCTTCCGGCCGTCCGGGGCGTACCCGCCCTTGGTCGCCGGGTCGTACGTGCAGCGCAGCTCCACGACCTTTCCATCGCGTTTGACGACATCCCGGCAGGTGATGAAATACGCGTAGCGCAGCCGTACCTCGCGGCCCAGGGCGAGACGGTAGAACTTCGGCGGCGGCTGCTCCATGAAGTCGTCCTGTTCGATGTACAGGGTCTTGGAGAACGGGATCCGCCGCGAGCCCATGCCCGGGTCCTCAGGGTTGTTGACGGCGTCGACCTCCTCCTTGGTCTCCGGGTAGTTCTCAATCGTCACTTTCAATGGCCTTAGGACGCCCATGTACCGCGGCGCGGTCTTGTTGAGATCCTCGCGGATGCAGTACTCGAGGAACTCGAAGTCCACGATGCTGTTGACCTTGGCGACACCGATGCGCTTGGCGAACGTCCGGATCCCTGAGGGTGAGTACCCGCGTCTGCGCATCCCGGAGATCGTCGGAAGCCTTGGGTCGTCCCAGCCTTTGACGAGGCCGTCATTCACGAGTTGCAGTAGCAGCCGTTTGCTCATCACCGTGAAGGTGAGGTTAAGGCGGGCGAACTCGATTTGCTGCGGGTGGTACACGCCGAGGGCGTCCAGGAACCAGTCGTACAGCGGACGGTGGTTCTCGAACTCAAGTGTGCAGATCGAATGCGTGATGTGCTCGATGGAGTCCTCGAGGCCGTGCGCCCAGTCGTACATTGGGTAAATACACCATTTATCCCCTGTGTTGTGATGGGTGGCGCGCAGGATGCGGTACATCACCGGGTCGCGCATGTTGAGGTTCGGGTGGTTCATGTCGATCTTTGCGCGCAGGACCTTGGAGCCGTCCGGGAACTCCCCGGCCTTCATGCGGCGGAACAACGAAAGGTTCTCGTCGATGGAGCGGTCGCGGTACGGGCTCTTCGTCCCTGGATTGGTGAGGGTGCCACGCAGCTCCGCGATCTGGTCCGCGGTGAGGTCGTCGACGTACGCCTTGCCTTTCTTGACAAGGTCTTCTGCGTACGTGTACATCTGGTCGAAATAGTCGGAGGCATAGAACAATCTGTCCTGCCAGTCGAAGCCGAGCCATTTGACGTCCGTGATGATGGACTGGACGTACTCCTCTTCTTCTTTGGCTGGGTTGGTGTCGTCGAAGCGCAGGTTGCATTTGCCGTTGTACTGCTCGGCGATGCCGAAGTTCAGGCAGATGGATTTCGCATGGCCGATGTGCAGGTAGCCGTTTGGCTCCGGTGGGAACCGGGTATGTACGCGTCCCTGGTACTTGTTGGACGCGAGGTCCGCGTCGATGATCTCTCGGATGAAGTCCTTGCTTGCCTGCGGCTCGGCCATCTTCACATCTCCCTTTTCTTGTGGTGATGAAGCAGCCCCGAGCGGATTCGAACCGCTGACAAGAGATCCAGAGTCTCCTATGTTAACCGCTACACCACGGGGCTATGCGACTTGGGTGAAACAGAGAGCAGATAAAAAAAGGTAGCTATAATACTTTTCAGGGCGTCCCGGCGCGATAGACGGGTGGGAGAAGCCCGTGTTGAGGACGGGGGACGCGAAAGGAGAGGCAGTGCGGTTTATCCTTTGGTGAACAGGATGTTGCCGGAGGGGGTCATGGCCTGGAGGGATTCGTTGTTCTCGATGTAGAGGGTCAGGTGCTGTCCCTGAATCTCGCAGCCCAACAGGACGTAGTCCGTGGCGTCCACTGGGTAGAGCAGGATGTTGGGGATGAGGGTCCCTTGGGTGGTTTCCCCTGAGTCGAGGCTCAGTTCAACCGTGGCCTGGGTCTGAGTGATGCTTGCGTTCAGGGTCTGCGTCCAGTTGCCGTTGATGTCGAAGGTGTCCATGGTCCAGTTTCCGGTGAGGTCCGGGTACGTGTATGCGACCGGGATTTTTTAGAACGTGACGTTGACGTCGTCGAGGTAGTACGTGCGGCTCGTCTCCCAGGTGCCCCAGACGCCGATGCTTATGTAGAGCGTGCCGGTGGCACTTGAGGTCGCGACGAAGTCGTAGGATTTCGGGAACCAGATGAGGTTGGTGGTGTTCACGCCGTTCCCGGTCTCATCTTGGTAGATGAGTCCTGCTGAGGCTGGGGGTTCGGCGGTGACGCTGGTGATGATGCGGAAGAGGTTCATGCCGTAGTCCGAGGTGCCGAACTGGTAGGAGACCGAGATGTAGTACTGGGATGTTGGGTCGACGTGGAAGGCGCGTTGGATCCAGATCTTGCCTGCATCGTTGAGGTTGTCCAGCTGGAGTTGGAGGCTGGTGGTGCCGTCCATTGCTTGGGTGGTGGTCCGGTTGATCCACCAGTGGACTGGCGGGTCGAGAAGGTCGGTGCCGTTCGCGGTCCAGTTGTCCATGGATGTTTCGAAGGATGATCTGGTGGAATTGACGTGCGGCTGCGAGGGAGGTGGGTGTTGGGTCGCAGGGGTGCTGGTGTAGATGATGGCGATGCCGATGGCGGTCAGGGAGAAGACGATGAGGCAGATGATGAGAATAGCTTTAGTCGCAAGGCGCATAGGAGTCTCCTGCGGGTCTGCGTAAGGTGTTCCGCGCTTTTTACCCTTGTGGAAAATGTTGGGGATTCACCGAACCACGATTTATGGGAACAGGCGGTAGACTGTCACGTTATCCCAAATGCTTTGTCCATCCTGAAAAGTGACTCTCACCCCTAACGTTGGAGCATGCCCAAAGATCGGTACTGGGATTGGATTCACAGGCCAGCCGAAAGGCGGTGCAGTCTGAATGCTCCCTTGTCCGTCATAGTAGACCATAATGAGCACAATACCATCACCGCCGCTGATAGAGATTCCCATTGGTATCTCACGCTTGAAACGGTAATGCAGGAAAAGTGGAACGGAGTAGTTCGCGATCTTATGGTCGTTCCAATACAGCCCGTTCTCTGGGGTATTGTGGAATGCGATTGGATCCTGCATGACGGTGGATGTCTTGTACGAAGGAACCGTTCCAGCGACCGTCAGCGGGGCGATGAGACAAAGACAGACGATGACGAGTCCGACACTCTTTCCCCCATTCCGTTTCCCCGGCATACAAATCGCTCCTTAAGTAGTAAGAATACAACGATGTCTACTTATTTTTTTCGTAAATGCTATTTAAAGACGAGTTCGGTTTTATTAGAGAAGGAAGTAGCCGTTGCGGCTTTCCTGTGTGTTTCGTCATGGTCTCTTTGGTTTTTTCGAGGCAAAAAATATATAGGATGGCAGATATTTGTTACACCGGGTTCGTATGAGAGGAGTAGCAATCCTGGTTGTCTGCATCGTCCTAATGCAAGGGATGCTGGTTATCGCGGGTGAAAACTCGGGACAAACGGGGATGTCGCGGGAAGAGATGCTGAAGTATCAGTCTTCTTGGGAAGTGAGTGGTTCTGGCAAAGCTCTCACATCCAACGCCATAAGTGAGATCCCTTCGATGCAGAGTGCGTCCCCATTATCGTTCACGGAGGGCCCTATGGATTCGCCCTGGCCAATGCTGAGCCATGACAGTGTTCATTCCGGTAGAAGTCAATACAGCACGAAAAACGTTTCTGGGGCAGAACTATGGCAGGTTCATGGGGACTCTTCAGGGGAAGTATGGAGTTCAGCAGTGATTGATAAAAATGGCACCATTTACTTTGGTACACTTGGTTCCGATTCAGGTTTGTATGCCTTGTATCCGAACGGGACAAGAATATGGAGATACCATGCACATGACTTGATTTGGTGCACACCTGCTCTTGCGGAAGATGGCACCATTTATTTCGGCACCTGGGGCTCCTATTTCACTGCTGTGAAACCAAATGGACAAGAGAAATGGTTATACCCTGCAGGGATGTGTTACTCTCCCGCAATCGCAAAGGATGGCACAATCTATTTTGGTACAGACAGTCGCTTTGTGTACGCCTTGAACCCAAATGGGACGCTGAAATGGCGGTATCTGACCGGGTATATCGTCTTGGGATGCCCCGCTCTGGGAAGCGATGGCACAATCTATATTGGCTCCGGTGACTACAACCTCTACGCCCTCAACCCCAACGGCACTCTCCGCTGGCTTTTCCACACCGGCGGCTACATCAAAGGATCCGCCTCCATCGCACCAGATGGCACAATATACGTGCCAAGCTTCGATGGCTACTTGTACGCAGTAAACCCGAATGGGACATTGCGATGGAAGGCATCTACCGGCGGGAGCGTTGCTGGCGCCGGGGTCGCCCTAGCCGCTGATGGAACAATCTACATCGGTACCGATCAGCTCCGGGCATTCTATCCCAATGGCACCCTGAAATGGTGTACCAACGTACAAGGATATGTCTCTGCCACAGTCCCTGCGGTCTCCGGTGATGGCACGATTTTCGTAACCGGTGGAAGTAACCTGGTCGCCGTGAACCCGGATGGAACGGTGAAATGGCGCTCCACGATTTCTAACGAGCAGTGCCATTCATCACCCTGCATTGGTCCAAACGACCGGGTCTACGTCGGCTCCATTTATCGAGACTATGGGTATCTCCATGCGTTTGGGCCCGGTGAGCCGAAGAAAATCGAGATTCTCCAGCCGCAGCTAGGGCATCTCTACATCTTTGACAATGACCATGGACGGACACTCTTTAACCGTACTGTCATCATCGGAGCGGTCACCATCAAGGTGAACGTCTACAGTCCGGACGAGATCATCAACGTCTCATTCTATATCGATGACTTCCATGCTTCCGTCACCAGCCCTCCGTATGAATGGAGAATGGACCAGAGGTACGGAAAAAAACCGCTGATGAAAGGCTCCATTACCGTGGTTGGGTACTACAAGGGTGGACCATCCTGGACCGAGTCGATGCCCGTGGTCTACTTCCATCTCCTTTAAAATACGGTATCCCCTTGGAAAGCAACAGTTAAAACATCCTTCTGATATCCAAGCCTTAGTCTTATGCACGAATGGGCACTTGCCGAATCCATCCTTGCCGCCGCAGAGAAAACCGCGACACAAGAACACCTTAAAACCATCAAGGAACTCACCATCAACCTCGGTGAACTGCAGCAGATCGACCGTGGCATCCTGCGCTTCGCCCTCAAAGCACTTGCCGACGAACACCCAAGCTTCACGAAAGCGAAATTCGTTTTCAAGACCGAAAAAAGCCAGTTCACCTGCAACGTCTGCGCCCACACCTGGGATTACAAGGACCTGAAAAAAACCCTCGGCGCAACCGAGGCAGAGGCCGTCCATTTCATCCCCGAGGCCGCGCTCGCGTACGTCCGCTGCGTCCGCTGCGGCAGCCCGGACTTCCAGATCACCAAAGGCCGCGGCGTCACCCTCGCTACCGTGAAAGGAACCTGAGAGCATGGATCCCCGACCCTCCATCATCGCCACCCGGTTCGCCCGCATCAAGACCGTGATCGCGGTCGCCAGCGGCAAAGGCGGCGTCGGTAAAAGTATGATAGCCGCCACACTCGCACTTTCTCTCGCAAAAAACCACCGCGTCGGCCTCTTCGACCTCGACGTCTATGGACCCTCAGCCCACCTCATCCTCGGAGCTTCTGACCTCCAACCCACGGAGGACAAAGGCCTCGTCCCACCCCGCATCAGCAACGTCTCTTTCATGAGCCCTGTGTTCTTCACCCAAGGGAGAGCCTCTCCGCTGCGCGGCTCTGACGTCACCAACATGATCCTCGAACTCCTCGCCATCACCCAATGGAGGAAACTGGACTATCTCATCCTGGATATGCCCCCGGGCATCGGCGACGAGACCCTGGACGTCATCCGCTTCGTCCCCAACTGTACCTTCCTCGTCGTCACCACGCCCTCCAAGGTCGCGATGGGCGCGGTCGACAAACTCCTCGACATCCTGCAGGAACTCCACCGCCCCATCATCGGAATCCTAGAGAACATGGCAACCGAACCCTCACCTATCAAAGACGACATCACGAAGCGCAGTCTGCGCTACCTCGGCAGCCTCCCCTACGACCCGTCCCTTGAGGCCGCACTCGGACACCCAGAAAAGATACTGACAACACCTTTCGGACAATCCCTTCGCCGCCTCCTCCCAGCAATCGAACGCTACGAGACCGCGGCTTCCTCAAACAAGTAAGTACGGGCCTCACCCACCGTGAACAACGACCCGGTCACGCAAATCAAATCCTGCTCCCCCGCGACACTCATCGCTGTCCCCAGCGCCTCTGGAACCGTCGCGCAGACAAGGACATCTTGTTTCTCCGCAAGCGACCGCGCCAGCTCCAGCAGCTCCTGCGGTTGACACGCCCGCGGGTTCGACGACCTCGTCAACACCACCGTGGACGCCACCGGCATGATGATCTCCAGCATCCGCCGGACATCCTTATCATGACAGATCCCCACCACTAATACGATATTCATCTCCGGGAAATCCTGATCCAGCGTCTCCCGCAGCATCGCCATCCCATGCGGATTATGCGCCCCATCCAGCACGATTAGCGGCTCATCCGAGACGACCTCCATCCTCCCCGGGTTGAACGCCTCAGTAATCCCCTCAGTAATCGCCTGATCCGAAATGAACACACCCTGCACCTGCAGCTGCTCAAGAGCAGCAAGCGCCACAGCGACATTCTGCCCCTGGTACACCCCAAGCATCCCGGTACTCACGGTATATTCCCGCAGCTCCCCCTGTACCCGGAACTCCTGCGACGACTGAGAACGACTCGTCCGCCTCCACTTCTTGTCATCGACCACGACCACCGTTGACCCAAGCTTCGTAGCGGCATCCTTGATGACAGCAAGCGCACTGCCAGAAGCAGCGGTCACCACAGGCACGCTAGCCTTGATAATCCCCGCCTTCTCAGCGGCGATCTTCTCCTCCGTCTTCCCAAGGATCTCCGTATGCTCCAGCGCAATATTCGTAATCACCGACACAAGAGGAATGATGACATTCGTGGCGTCGAACCGGCCGCCAAGGCCGACCTCCACCACCGCGTACTCCACTTTCTTCTCCTTGAAATACAGGAACGCCAGCGCCGTCGTGATCTCAAAGAACGTCGGCGGCTCCCCCTCAGCAATCATCTGTTCAACCACAGGCCGGACTCTGGCCACGTACCGGTCGATGTCCTCACCGCTGATCGGCACATCATCGATTACGATGCGTTCCGAGAACCACTGCAGATGTGGAGAGATATACACCCCGACATGGTACCCCGCGGCCTCAAGCACGCTCGCGACGTACTGGCAGACCGAACCTTTCCCGTTCGTCCCCGCGACATGCACGCACCGCAGGCCCTTCTGCGGGTCTCCCAGGCGCTGCAACAGGAGCGACACGCGTTCCAACCCGAACTTCCAGCCGTACTTATCAAAGCTGTACAACCACTGGATCCCAGGCGAATTCTCAGTAGCCGTCAGAGTACAGCACCTCAGGATAACACTCGTACTTCGTCTTCCAGGAATCCCCGGGCAGGATCCGGACGTACCGACCCTCGATAACCAGACGACCCTGCACGAACAACTCGATCGTCCGAGGCAGAACCTGATGCTCCACCTCAAGGATCCGCTGCGCCAAAGTATCCCTGGTATCACCAGGTAGTACCTTCACCGCGGCCTGCAGGATGATCGGGCCATGATCCATCTCCTCATCCATGAAATGCGTCGTGCACCCGGTGATCTTCACGCCGTACTGCAGCGCATCCCCTGGCCCGTTCACCCCTTTGAACGATGGAAGCAGCGCAGGATGGATGTTGATCAGGCGGCCTTTCCATTTCCGGACGAACTCCGGGGTCAGGACCCGCATGTACCCTGCGCCGACCACCAAGCCCACCTGATGCTGCTCCAAAATGGAGTCAATCTGCGACTCATGCATCACCCGATTCTTCCCGACGCACTCGATGCAGTACCAGGGGATGTGGTGCCGCTCCGCGCGCTTCAACGCCTGCGCCTCCGCCCGGTCACTGATCACGACCGCGACGGTAGCGTTGATCCGCCCATGTTCTGAGGCGTCGATGATGCTTTGCAGATCGGTCCCAGACCCGGATGCGAGCACCGCGACTCGAAGACTCTTCCCCATATATTCCCTCTGTGTTCTTTTGCACCGAACCATCTACGATGTTTTCAATGTTCCGGCTCCATTTTTTAGAGGTGGGAGAGTATGTCCTGGATGGATTCCCAGGGGGCATCGGTCTTGAACCCGGTGGGAGTGAAATGCGTACGCGAGGCGAAAAACCCCTCAAGTCGCAGTACCTCCAGGAAATGATTCAACGGAGGCATGGAGCGCTTCAGCCTCGACGTGATATCCTCGACGGTGTAGAAGAACGGAGGTGCCTCGACTTCATCCTCAAGGAGAGAAAGCAGCTTCCAGAGCTGATGCTTGGAGCCCAGAGGCTTTGAGAACACAAGGGATCTGACCTCCTGCACGACTTTCGCCTGTAGCAGCGGCCCCATCCACAACGGACCCACAGGATGCTGTGACGAGATGGCTAAGGGGATGTCCGATGCTGGGATCGTCAGGAGATGCCCCATAGATGCATTGGCGGCGTGCTTCCCGTTGTCGACTTTCACGTAGACCCGGAAGTAATGGTCGGTCGTATAACAGAGGAGCGGAAGGATGCCTTTGTCGTACTTCCCCGCCTCACGCGCAAGTACTCCGATGAGGATGCGCAGGCCGACCTCGTGCATGCAGGGACCATGGAGCGGCCAGGCGGCGTACCGCCGGTGGCAGACCTCGGGGAAGACGCCGCAGAGCGGTGCGGTGTCCGTCGCAGTACACGCAAGCAGTCCCCCGGGGCTGATGCTGCGCATCGCCGAATCCACGAAGGAGATGGGTGAGCCGAAGGGGTCGATGTCGATGGAGTGGAACCGCTCCCTGGCGAGCAGGATGTTGAGGTCAGCGTTGCTCGCGATGGCGTTCTTGAGGCTGTTGCGCTGGATGTTCTCCTGGATGAGGTCGAAGGCGGACTCTTTGCTGTCGTTAATCGTGACCTGCGTGTCTCCATCGAGTTCCTTGGCGAGCCGCAGGCCGCGGATGCCGGAGGCGGCGAGCCCGTCGCAGATCCTGGTCGGTTTCTGCCGACTGGTAAGAAACCATTGGTTGACGAGGACGGAGAGGTCGCGGCTGAGTTCCATAGAAGGGTTGTAGAAAGGCTCTTTGGTCCGCGTGGCTGGTCCGCGTTTCGTGGTCTTGGGTGCTGTGACGAGAACCTGGGTTTGGCCTTCAGTGATGGAAAAACGAGCCTGGGTCATAATCGTGTTTAGTAGAGTGGGGGCAGCTTCTCCGCCATGATCTTTTCGATTTTATAGGGGAGAAGGTTGCGGTTGACTGGGGTGACTTCGAGGATGCGGATGTCGTCGCGGCGTCTGATATCTTGCAGGAGTGGGGTCCTGGATTTCTTGTGCAGGGTGACCAGGATGGGTTTGTCGGAGTCCAGGGCTTCGATGACGACTTCGCAGAAGCGTTCGGAGAGCATTTCCATTTTACCGATTTCGTCGATGACGATGATGTCGATGGCTTCTTCGTTGACGGCGCGCTCTATCGCGTGGACGCCGACGCGTTCGAGGGAGAAGAGGTCGACGCCGTATTTGCCGACCTTGTCCTTGCATTCCATGTCGAGTTTCGCAAAGACTGCTTTTTCCTTGGTCATCCAGTCTGCGACATAGAAGCCGACGCGTTTCTTCTTCTCAACGATCGGCTCGGATATCATCCCTTCGACGGTATACCCGCTCTTCTCGATCTTCTCGATGATCTTGATGAGCGTCTCGGTCTTTCCGACGCTGGGCATCCCGGTGATACCGATCTTCGGGATATCGTCCATAGTTCGTATAGGTAATGCGATTGGAATTTAGAAAGCTTTGGTATATGAAATAATCGGCGGTGTCACGCCTTTTTTTTCCTTGCGAGGAACGGCCCGGCGAGGATGTACACCAGGATCATTACCAGGAGTAGAAGGGGGCCAGCGATCCTCAGGAGGATTACGAGCGCGAGTGCGGTGATGATTACGAGGCTTGCCACTACAGTTGAGCGGTTCCCCAGTTTTGGAAAAAGGAGTGACGAGATTTTCATCAGACCGAGGAGAACGAGCACAGCGACGATGACGAGCGGCGGGAACCACGTGGTCCCCAACATCCCGAGAGATATGACGATGATGGTGCTCGCCGATGCTGGCAGGCCGACGAACACCTCTTTTTCTTTCAGGAGGTGGAACGATGAGAGCCGTGTCGCGGAGCAGAACAGAAAGAACAGCATCCCTGCGAGGAGGAGAGCGAAGACTACAGGATTCAGCGACGTCGCGGTGTACACCCCGTAGAGGAATACCAGGGGGGCGATCGTCAGGGAAGTCAAGTCCGCCATCGCCTCCAAGTAGTCGCCGACCTGTCCGCTGCCGAACCTGCGGGCGACGACGCCGTCCAGACCATCCGCAAGCAACGCCAGCAGAATCAACACAAACGCAAGGGGGAACTGCCCGGAGAACACCGCGAGGACAGCGAGCAGCCCGAAGCAGGCATTGAGAATCGAGAGCAAGTCTGCGGCAGTCAGGAATCTAAGCATGGATGTCGGCAAGGGTATCCTCTCCTGCTTTCACTTTATCACGGAGTTTCACGGCAAGCGTGGAGACGGCAGCCTTGGGAAGATACACGTCCACGCGCGAACCCAGACGGATCAACCCGATGCGATCCCCTTTCTTCACTCGGTCGCCTTCCTTGATGTAGGGGATGATGCGTCGGGCGACGGTCCCCGCGATCTGCATGACTTTCACGCGGCCAACCGAAGAGTCGAAAAGTAGTGTCACGCGCTCGTTACGTTCGGAGTCCTTGGAGAACGCGGGGAGATGGCTTCCGTTTGTATGCTCCAGGCGGACGACGGTGCCGTCGACCGGGCTTCGATTCACATGCACGTTGTGGATGTTCAGGAAGGTCTTGACCCAGATGCAGGATCCCACATCCGGGTCGTCCACAGGGGAGATGCCGGTGATGATGCCGTCAGCGACCGCGACGATTCCGGATCCGATGGTTCGCTCGGGATCACGGAAGAATACCACGAGGAGAACCAAGCCTATGATTCCAAGGAAGGTGAGGATGAGAAACCCGAAGCGTAGAAGCCCCTGGAGAACCATGCTGGCAGCGACGCAGGCGACCGTGACTAGCCCGACGCCCACGATCCATGCAAGACCGCCACGCGCGATCCTCATGTGTGTTTCCCTCTAAAGATATGTTCAAGGGGGCCGTTGCGTTTCGGCAGTGAAATCGCATCCATGATTTCATCGTATAACTCCGGGACAATCTTGAACGTGAGGAACAGCAGCGCGATGAGCGCAAGTAAGGAGCCGACCTTGCCGATGACGTTGTGCGCCATCTCAAAGGAGACGATACTGTCTCCGGTGAGTATCACGACTCCGGCGTTCCGCACCAGGTTCAGAAGGTAGACGGGGACGACTGTGGCAAGCAACGCGATGGCCCTGCGTTTCAGAGGGATCTTCGGCAGGGCGCCAAGCATTCCGACGAACAGCAGCAGGGACTGGATTGCTGTACAGGCGAAGATGATCCGGATGGGGACGTCATTGTACAGAATGTTGGGCCCGTTCTGTACGGCACCGACCCCAAACAGATGGAGCAGCCAGACGGTCTGTCCGGCGACGGCCACGATGAGGCCGTCTCGGGCGCTGGGCAGCAGGATTTCAAGCGAGAAGTAGATAATGCCCGCTAGGAACGTCGCTCCTGCGATCCATTTCAGGGCGGAGGGGTGTTCATCGCGCTCTTTGGAGAGCCATTCGTGGTACGCCAGGTAGACGAGGACGTAGATGCCGACGACGCAGAGGGCGGCATTGAAAATATCGCCTCCTTCGGAGAAGTACAGCAGATTCGGATAGGTGGACCAAAACAGGGCGAAGAGCACCCAGCCGGTCATCTTCAGCTGGCTTCCGCGCTGCTTCTGACTGTCGAGTGTGCCGGCGCCGAGCAACAGCAGGCTGCTGAAGAGCGGGACTGCGATAACCCATTGGTAGGAGGGCTGCGGGTACGGGAAGAGGAAGAAGTTGACGAGGAGCATGGCTGACGGTCCGCCGAGGAACCACGCCAGAATCCGAAGATCCTTCCCAGATGTCTGTGATAGCGGCATTGCTTGAAGATCAAGGCTCCATATTGGGTGAACCTACAAAAACCCATTGGTATTCAAAGGAGAAAGGGAACGAAAGAAACATGCTTCAGATAGAGGAGCATCTGTAACCGCCGTTGGCTGTCGCGCGACAGACGATGCGGACTCTCATGAGGAGTACGGAAGAAAAAGAAAAAAAAGAAAAAAGAGGGGGGTGGTTGTTTATATTTTCACGTAGAAGAACAGTATCTTCGCGGTGTACGACTGTGTGGCTGATACGCCTTCGTCACAGGTCGCCGAGACCGTGATGGAGATTGCCCCAAGGCCCAGGAAGAACCCGGATTTGAAGCTGAAATCTCCGCCGACGAGCAGAGCGGCTTGGGTGGCTGTCTTTGAGACGTTCACCTTGTGCAGAATGCCACCGGTGATCGCGATGTTGCAGA
Organism: Methanobacteriota archaeon; assembly: GCA_903877165.1. Lineage (GTDB taxonomy): Archaea > Thermoplasmatota > E2 > DHVEG-1 > DHVEG-1 > CAIRCU01. The sequence continues at coordinate 23,260 of CAIRCU010000006.1, forward strand.
CCAGGTTCGTCGCGTTTGCTTCCCCGTCGTTCGTGGCCTTTGCGGTCACGCCTATTCCACCGGAGACCAACGAAACGGTCAGGTGTGGCATGAGATGCGGGCTTCCCCCAGTGTCGAAGTAGATGTCATTGTCTGATCCACGGGAGTCGGTCCAGACGATGAATGGGTAGTACACGTCCGCCATGTGCCAGGCGTTCACGACCGTCCCATCCTGATCATTGATCTGGAGTGGGGCTCCCCATGTGGCTCCTCCATCGGTTGAGGTGGTGAGGAACAGGTTCCCATCTTTCATGAACAAGCAGTAGGCGCTCGAACCGGACATGAAGACGCGCGGGTTGACTTCATCGGAGGCGGTGTTGGCGACCACGACGTTGTGCGTCCAGGTGACACCGTTATCCGCTGTGTAGCTGCACATGAGGTCTTGGTTGCCCGCAGCATCCGATTGGTAGACCACGATAGCGTTCGTCCCGCTGGCACCGACCGCTGGTTTCACACAGTTCGCGGTGTAGGGTGTCTCCCACATGCCCCACTGAGTCTTCCACTGTTCCATGTCGTTCTGGGCGACGGCGTCACCCCAGCGGACGTTGATGATTTGTTTGCTTACTGTGGTGTTGGTGTATTGGAACGCGAAGAAGAACAGGGTGCTGGTGGAGGCGATGGATGAGTAGGTTGCGGGGCGTCCGTTCCAGGTGCTGTCCCAGGTGAAGGTCCATGTGTCTGCAGCGGCTCCATTGTGGGTGACTACTGCGGCCGATGGGACGCTGTAGGGTGGGTAGACGATGTCCGCGATGTAGGTGAACGCGGCGATGGTGCGGTCTGTCACGTAGGTTGCGATCCCGCCGCAGTCATGGTTGTAAACCTGCTGAGCTGAGGGCGTGAAGTACTGCCATGTCCAAGCTGTCGGATCAATGCTTGGATCTTGGCCACTGAGGAAATACTGAGTGTCTGTTCCTTGGTCGATGAAGGCGACCCATAACAACCCTGTGGAATCGACGGTTGCCACTGGAGTGGTCTGGACACCATCAACAGGGAGATACCATGCGGCGGACCAGGTCGCCCCGTTGTCCGTTGATTCTTTCATGAGGACATTAGGGTCGATTCCGTCGTCGAGGACGTAGAAGATCCAGAGGTTCCCGCTGCCGTCTTTGACGATGGATGGAGTCATTTCATTGCCGGCATCGCCTGCGGCCAGGACGTCGGTGCCTCGTCCGAGTGGTGAGGCCGAGGTCGCTTTCTGGAATTTGACGTTGGCGATTTGCGCATTTATGTTCGCTGCGGTTGGTGTAGTCTTGACAGTAAAAGCCGTTGCGCTTGGTAAAAGGAATGCCAAGGCGATGGCTAGTACTACAACTGCCTTTAACGAGTTTCTCTTCAGATGTGTTGCGCTCATAAAACTTCCCCTTTCTGCTTTCTATATTTCTCTTTGCCTATATATATCTTCTTTACGGGTATATATAAGCAAAGCTAGGATTCTGCTGTCATTTACGGATCTTGTGTGTTCTTCCCTGGACGTTGTTCATCCGGTAGTTGAAGTGAAGAAGAGAGGCACCCGGAAGGGATTCCTTCCGGGATTTCACGTGGATGAGGGGCGACGTGTGGTTCTATTTAACCCCTATGATCCAGAACAGGAACACGAACCCGCTGGCCGTGCCTGTCACTGCGGTGGTGTTCTCCACGCAGTTGGCAGTCACCGTAATAGAGACTTCCCCAAAGCCAAGGACCTTTTCACTGGTGGCGGTCGCCGATGCTCCGATGAGGATCGAGGGGATGCTGCCGGGGGTTGATTTGCCTTTCAGCAGGAATCCGCCGTTCATGGCGATGGTCCAGCTGATGTTGGTGGCGTCCCCGTTACCGGTGTTCTCAATGACTGCGGTGACTGTTCCCTTGCTGCCCGTGATGCTGCTGATTTGCAGAGATGGCTTGGGCTGCTGTTGGCTTCCTGTGGTGATGGACATGTCGTCGTAGTAGACGGGGGTGGCGCTGTTAGCCCACAGGTCGACGGCTGAGAGTTTCAGCACGCCGCTCCCATCGTTGTCGGGGGTAGCGGTCCAGTTCTTCGCAATCAGCAGGTCGCCGTCGTAGTAGAATGCGAACATGTCAGAGGTCAGGTTGACCTCGGCGCGCAGCTCGCACCATTTCCCAAGTTGAAGAGGCAACGTGGCGGCGTCATTCTCGGATTCAACGACCATGAGGTCGGAGTCGAATCTGAGTTGGACCGCATATATGCAGTTATTGTCGCCTCCATCCCAGTAGTCGCTGAGCAGGATGAAGTAGGTTTGGCCCATGACGTTCTGGGGGATGTACTGCCAGGCGATGTACGTGAAATTCCCCGATTCAATATCGTACTCGTGGACGTTGTCGCTTGCGTTGGAGATCATGTCTGAGTGCGGGGAGCTTCTCGACTGTACGTCAGAGACGGTGCCGTGGGCGTTAGAGTCGTTGTCCCAGCCTTTCCATCCGCCGCTGCCAGCAGAGCCATCGAGGAATGTTCCGTTGGCGTAGCTATCGAAGTTATCGCTCCAAATAATAGAGGTCTGTCGTGGGATTGGCGCGCGCGTTTGGGCAGACGCGTGCGGAAGAAAACTTGCGCTTAAGAGGAGTATTACTCCCAATACTAACAATTTTGTTTTCATATCTCATGCCTCCCTATAGCCTTTGAGTAATTCGAATGGTCTTTCTTCCTATTATAAGTTATGTCCAGTTCCCCTGTTGTCTTTATAAAGGTCGCGGGTGAGGACGGTTGTTCATCACAATCCTTTTAGTGCCATGGCTCATAGCGGGTGCGGGTGGAGTGACGCATGAAGGTGACGCTCATTGGGTACAGTCCGGAACCGGAGAAAGTCCCGGGGATGGCCGCGATGCTGACCCATTCGAAGACTACGCCGGAGGCGCTGTATGGCTTGCCGGACCAGCAGACCCGCAAGGTGCTGGAGCAGGTCATGGAGCTGGGCCATACGAGTGTGATTGAGCATACGTGTTTTACGTTCGCGATCAGCGGGGTGAGCCGGTCGTTGACGCATCAGCTGGTCCGTCATCGGATCGCGAGCTACTCGCAGCAGAGCCAGCGGTACGTGAATCTCAGTGATCCGCAGTACGTCGTCCCGCCGACCATCACGGAGCACGCAGAGATGGCTGCGGAGTACGAAAAAACGATGGCGTTGATTTGGAAGCAGTACAACAGTCTACTGAAGCTTGGCATCCCGGCGGAGGATGCGCGGTACGTGCTGCCGAACGCGACGTGCACCAACATCCTTGTGACTATGAATGCGCGGGAGCTGCTGCATTTCTTCGAGCTACGCTGCTGCCTGCATGCACAATGGGAGATTCGGAAGCTTGCGGACTTGATGCTCGCGGAGGTCAAGCAGGTAGCGCCGACGATTTTTCAGCATGCGGGGCCCGCATGCGAGTCCAGCGGGGTATGCCCGGAGCACAAGACGGACTGCCCGCGGTACCCGGGGTGATGCCTCATGCGGCCTCGGGTGATCCTGAACTGTGCGATGTCTGCGGATGGCAAGGTTGCATTGCCCTCCCGGCGTCAGCTGCGGATCTCTTGCGATGAGGATATGGCTCGGGTCCACAAACTTCGCTCGGAATGCGACGCGGTCCTGGTAGGCGTCGAAACGGTGCTTTCGGATAATCCGAAGTTGACGGTCAGCGAACACTATGTGCCGCATCCGCGGCAGCCGCTACGCGTGGTCTTGGATGGTTCCTGTCGGACGCCGCCGGATTCCTTGGTGGTGAACGCGGCGGCGAGAACCGTGCTGTTCACGAGACAGGAGTGCCATACGTCGTTTCCTCAGGATACGGTCGAAGTCGTCAGTGGTCCCGTGGATGCCGACGGTTTGCTTGATCTCAGTTGGGTGCTTTCCGAGTTGTCTCGGCGTGGAATACGGCAGATCCTTGTGGAGGGCGGAGGCACGGTGCTGTGGAGTTTTCTACGGCAGGGTCTTGTCGATGTTCTCTTCGTGTACGTTGGTCCCTTGGTGGTCGGGGGTGCGCAGACGCCGACGCTGGCGTCGGGTCAAGGTGTGGCCTCAGCCTCGGAAGTGGTTCGGTTAAATGTGCGGAATGTGTCGCGGCTTGGACCCGGGGTGCTGCTCGAATACCACCCTGTTAATGGGAAAAAGGATGAATCGTGATTTTTGGACGTATATAGATATTAGGTGCCAGTTTTTGTGTGTTTGGCCAAAAACCCGGGGAGAACCTTTATTATTCCGCAACGTCCTCTGTGCATGCGTGGGGAATACATGAAGACTGATAGCACCCCGGGGGGAATGACGACTGTGATGTGCGGCTTTGGAGGCCTTGTGGGATCTCTTCCCATTTGGAATGCCCAACGTTCCTTAGCCTTTTCAGGGTCGATGGCATCCCATATCTCCTCTTTCTCCTCAGATGGACGATCGCCTCCCGATCTCCATAATCTTGTGCATGTACAAGCGTTCAAGGCTGCACAGTAGCGTCACCCCCTCCTCGGTGCTATACCTCCTCCATATGAATAGTAATTTTTATATACTCGAAGGTTCTTTGTTGGGGGTGGAGGCTAAGGGTTTCGTGCGACTGAGAATATTGGCGGTTAGTCTTCTATGCGTGTTATTGGCAAGCACTGCCTGGGGCGTCAGCTTGCCACGCACCACCGCTCCGCAAACCCTGGTCGTCCATCTCGACTTCCAAGCGCCAACCTTCGTCGCGGACGGCGACACGTATCGAATCACCATCCCGGAAGCTCCCGCCTGTCTCTTCGAACCCGGCTGGCCCGCCCTCCCAAAATACCTCCAGACCTTCACCCTGCCCTTCGGCGCCGACGTCACCAACGTCGCAATACACACCTCGCATACGTCCGTCCTCATCCTGTCACACCCACTCTCATCCACACCGATACCCGCGATAAGTGGTCTCCCCACGGACATCGTCAGCGAAAACGCGTACGGGCCCATGGAGTTCTACCCGCCTCAACAAGTCCTCTACCAGACCGGAGGCGGACTCGACGCCGCAGGCAAGCACGTTACCTTCCTCACCCTCATCGTCATCCCCGCCCAGTACCAGACCTCGACGACGGCCCTGCGCTGGGCATGCAACTGGACCATCACCCTGTCCTACACCATTCCCTCCCACAATCCGTTCCCTACCGAATCAACCACGCCACTGGTCATCATCACCCCCGCAAGGTTCACCAAGGCGCTCGAGCCGCTCGTCGCTCATAAGATTGCGCTCGGCATCCCGACCACAGTGAAGACCCTCACCGACATCTACCGGGAATACAACGGAAGAGACAAAGCGGAACAAATCAAATTCTTTATCAAAGACGCGGTCGACCACTGGGGTACCAAATACGTCCTGCTCGTCGGCGGTATGTCCACGACGCTCTTTGGAATGCCACGGGACTCCTCAAGTCTCGGCGCGAACGACTGGTTCATCCCCGTCCGATACTCGAACCTCAAGGACTTCTACACACCCAGCGACCCCGGCTTCATCTCCGACCTCTATTACGCTGATTTGTACAACGGCAACGGGCAGTTCTGCAGTTGGGACTCCAACGGCGACGGCGTCTACGGCGGCTGGGACCAGCCGTCTCTGTCCGGCGGGACCGTCGTCCCCCTCGGTCATGGAACGGACACCCTCGACTTCTACCCTGACGTCTGCGTCGGCCGTCTCCCCTGCCGGACGGTCGCAGAATGCCGCACCATGGTTGATAAAATCATCGCCTATGAAAGTGTCCCTGCGAGCGCCTCCTGGCTACAGCGCATCCTCGTGGCCGCAGGCGACCCGTACTACGACGCCGGCACGAACATTTATGAAGGCGAGGCGATCGGCGATGCCGTCATCTCGGCCCTCCCAGGACTTCAATCCATGCGTCTCTACGCCTCGTTCGAGGGAAACGACTCCTCGGCAACTCCTCTGACCCGCAACATCCTTCGAGAGCTCGATGCGGGCTGCTGCTTCCTCTTGTTGGATGGTCATGGCGGGCCCGGCTGGTGGAACACCTGCTGGCCCGGGCGCTGCAACGCCACGATTCTCCTCGGTGGTCTCTCTGATGCTGATTTGTACCGGCTGCATAACGGGGGGCTGCTCCCTGTGACCGTCATCGGCGGCTGCCATTGCTGCCAGTTTAACGTTACCCTGCTGTCGACCCTCCTGGACCCCAGCAACTCCCATGCAACGTGGTCGAACGGCCATCCTCTGTTCCGCTGCCTTGGCGAGGCGCTTCTGATGAAGAAGAACGGCGGGAGCATCGCAGTGATTGGTTCCACGGGCCTTGGGTATGAGCAGTCCGGGGAGAACGGGGACCTGGATGGAGACGGGCGGAACCTGCCGGATAGCGCCGAGGCGCTCGGCGGGTACCTGGAGGTCTCGTTGTTCCAGGCGTACCAGAACGGGACCCGGACGCTTGGTATGCTGTGGACTCAGGCGATAGGGCAGTATCTTGAGCATTACCCGGGGATGCTGAATCGCGATGATGCGAAGACCGTTGAGGAGTGGGTCGTGCTCGGCGACCCCAGCCTGCTCGTCGGCGGCCACACGTAGACGTTATTCTTCTGGCATGTAGTTCATCTTGTGCAGCCGTGAGGCGTAAACGTAGCGGTACTTCTTGATGGCTTCCGGGAACTGGTTGGTGAGGTCTTTCATGATTTGGTGGAACTGCTCCAAGGTTTTGACGTGGTATTCGAGTTCGAGGTCGGAGATGCCGACGGATTTGTCGATGCGGACGAGGTGCGGGTTGGTCTTGGCGTAGTTGATGATTTTGCCGCGCTGCTTGTAGTCTTTGAGGTCGATGTCTGCTTTGAAGAACTGGTACCCAAGCTTGCCGTAGTCGATGTCCGCGCGGAAGCCTTGGATGACGCCTTGTTTGATGAGTTTCTTGAGTCGGTAATTGACGACAGCGGGCGTGGAATCCAGTTTTGTGGCGAGTTCTTTTACCGGCATGCGGGCGTTCGGGGTGATGAGCCGTAGGAGTCGGTAGTCGAGGTCGTCGATGGTGACCTGCTCGCCGCCGCCGGTGATCTCGAACTTGGTGCGATCGGACTTGTTCGGATCGTCGAGCAGGTAGGAATGTCGGTACGTGTAAATCTGGATGTACGCGGAGAACCATTGCTCCAGGAAGTTATCGCGGAACCTGCGCAGGGTCTCTTCCCAGAAGGCGTAGAAGTCATTGATGTTCTTGACCCACATGATGACCGCGAGGTCGAAGCGACCCTCCGCGGAGATCGTCCACCAGTTCAGCTTCTGTTTGGTAAAATGCTCGATGAGCTCCCGTTCGCGCTCCTGGGTCATGTACTGGTAGACGAGGTAGACGCGGAAGCTGATGTACCCCAGCCTGAAGGCGTCGATGACCGTGTAGAAGGTCTTGATGTACTCGTTCTCAATGAGCTTGTTTATCCTGTAAGCGACCACGGTCTTGGAGAGGCCGACCTTCTTGCCGATTTTCGCGAAGGACTGGCGCGAGTCCAGGTCGAGTTGGTAGAGAATCTCCCGGTCCTTGGAGTCGATTTTCACCATGGCATATGTGTCATCATCCGTGTAAAATATTAATGTTTCTATATTCGTTCAAAAAAAACAGTAAAAACTAGTCCATTTCCATGTTTCTATAAGAAAATCTCGGAGTGAGTCTGCCACCCTGCGACACGTCACCTCCTGGTCAGGTGAACAAGCTATATATAACCTCTCTTCAATCAGGGTGCTATCAATGTGTGGGATCGTAGGCATTATCGGGGGGCGACCAGTTTCTCGACTGATTTACCATAGCCTCTTCGCCATCCAGCATCGAGGGCAATCCTCCGCCGGGATGCTTACGTACGACGGCAACATTCACGTCACCAAAGACAGCGGACTCGTCCGCGACGTCTTCAACGACGAAAAGAAGATCAACAAACCCGGCAACATCGGCATCGGCCACACCAGGTACTCCACCGCAGGCATGGATGATGAAGAGTCCCTTAAGAAGAACGCCCAACCCGAGTACCTCGTCAACCCGTTTCTCGCCGCAGTCCACAACGGCAACATCTACAACGGCTCAGACATCGCCAAGGAAACCGCCAGGATCCCACGCACCGACTGCGACATCCAATGGCTCCTGCTCCCCATGGCGGACGCCCTCTACAAAAAAGAAGTCACCCCCGAGCTCATCATGGACTCCTGCGCCCATCTCATCACCCAGCTCAAGGGCAGCTACTCCGCCCTCTACCTCGCGGACTCCGGAGACCACCCCTACCTCTTCGCAATGACCGACCCCCGCAAGATCCGCCCCCTCGTCCTCGGAAAATCCAACGGCATGTACTGCCTCACCTCCGAGACCAGGGTCTTCAAGCGCATCAACTTCGAATACATCAAGGACATCCCCGGAGGCAGCGTCATCATCATCGACGAGCACGGCACCATCTGGGAAAAACAGATCATCAAGAAACCAGAGATGCCCTGCATGTTCGAGTTCGTCTACTTCGCCAAACCGGACAGCCGCATCAAAGACCGCTCGATCCACAACGTCCGCCAGGAAATCGGCCAACGCCTCGCCGTCGAACAACCCGCGACCGCGGACATCGTCATCCCGGTCCCAGAATCCGGCAGACGCTACGCCATCGGCTACTCCCGACAATCCAGCATCCCCCTCGAAGAAGGCATCATGAAGGACAAGGACGAACGCAGCTTCATCCAACAGACCCAGGAGAACCGGGACAAGACCGTCGAAGAAGGCCTCTCCTTCCTCAGATCAGCCCTCGAAGACAAACGCGTCGTCCTCGTCGACGACTCCATCGTCCGCGGCACCAACATCCGCAAGATCGTCAAAGGACTGCGCACCGCCGGCGCCCGCGAAGTCCACGTCAGAATCGGCTGCCCGCCCCTCATCGCCCCCTGCTACCTCGGCATCGACATGCGCAGCCGCAAGGAATTCCTCGCACGAACACCATCCGGCGACATCAAACCCGTCGACGAGATCAGCAAGGAAATCGGCGCAGACTCACTCGGCTACATTAGCATCGAAGGACTCCGTAAAGCCATCGGCTTCGAACACTGCCGCGGCTGCATCGACTTCCCCGCAGGATATCCTCCGGAGATGCAGCAGGACGTCCAACGCCTCTACCACCTCAACCACCAAGGCATCCGCGCCTACGAAAGCTGCTAATACCACTCATCCCTATGATCGAAATTCACATCGGCTCCACCGAAGAACGCATCATCCGTCACCTCCAACGCCACTACCCCGTCACCATCACCCAGCTCTACAAGAGCTTACACCTTTCCCCCACCACCATCAGACGCACCCTCACCAAACTCCAGCACGCCGGCGTCGTCCACATCGACCCGCTCCCCGGCCGCACCTACGTCCGCCTCCTCCGCGACGACATCCACTTCCTCAGCAACCGCCCACACCACAAACCCACGACAAAGAAACCTGCCGGCCGCCAACCAACACCTCCAGACTACGACGACATCATGTACTCCTAACCAAGGAAAAGGAATTATAACACTTTTACCATTCTCTACCCCAGACCAAGACTAGAAGGTGGATGGAGACCATGGAGACAGCCTCAGTTCAAGTACAGGCACCTAATAGCATTTCTTCACGCCCCGCGGGCAAACCTAAGATTGCATACTTCTCCATGGAGATCGGCATCGACGAACACATCCCCACCTACAGCGGAGGCTTAGGCATCCTCGCCGGAGACACCCTCAAAGCCGCCGCCGATCTCAACGTCCCCATCGTCGCCGTCACACTCCTCTCAGAAAAAGGCTACTTCTACCAAGAAATCGACCCAGACGGCAACCAAATCGAACGCCCCTACAACTTCAACATCAACGACTTCCTCAAACCACTCCCCAGTAAAACCGACGTCACCATCGAAGGCCGCCCCGTCAACATCCGCATCTGGTACTACCTCGTCCAAGGCATCAGCGGCTACATCGTCCCCATCTTCTTCCTCGACACCAACCTCGAAGAAAACAGCGCCTACGACCGCGAAATCACCAAATACCTCTACGGCGGCGACACCCGCTACCGCCTCGCCCAAGAAATCATCCTGGGCATCGGCGGCATCCGCGCCATCCACGCCCTCGGCTACACCACCATCGACAAATACCACATGAACGAAGGACACGCAGCACTCGGCACACTCGAACTCTACCGCAGATACCAAGAAGTCGACAAAGTCCGCGAACAATGCGTCTTCACCACCCACACCCCCGTCGCCGCAGGACACGACCAGTTCGACCTCACCCTCGTCAAATCCATGATCGGCGACATGCTCCCCCAGAGCCTCTACCCCGAAGTGACCTTCGAAAACCGACTCAACATGACCAGGCTCGCCCTCTTCTTCAGCCACTACGTCAACGGCGTCGCCAAACGCCACGGCGAAGTCTCCCGTCTCATGTTCCCCGGCTACGCCATCGACTCCATCACCAACGGCGTCCACACCGCCACCTGGGTCTCCGAGCCCTTCGCCAGAGTCTTCGACAAATACATGCCCGGCTGGCGCTCCGATCCATTCCTCCTGCGCGCCGCCTTCAGCATCGACAAAAACGACATCTGGGCAGCCCATATCGAAGCCAAGAAGAAACTCGTCGACTTCGTCAACAACCGCTACAACGTCGGCATGAACTACGACCATTTCACCATCGGTTTCGCCCGCAGACAGACCGCATATAAACGCCCTGAACTCCTCATCTCCGATCCCCAGAGACTCATGAACATCGCGGAAAAAGCAGGTCCCATCCAGATTATCTACGCGGGCAAAGCCCATCCCAAAGACGGCAGCGGCAAGGAATCCATCCGCCGCATCTACAGCGTCATGAAATCCATTAAAGGCAAAGTGAAAATGACGTACATCGACAACTACGACATGGCGATCTCCAAGCTCATGACATCAGGCGTCGACATCTGGCTCAATACCCCCCGCCGTCCCCAGGAGGCATCTGGCACCTCCGGGATGAAAGCCGCACACAACGGCGTCCCCCAGTTCAGCACCCTGGATGGCTGGTGGATTGAAGGCAGAATCGAAAACATCACAGGCTGGGCCATCGGCACCAGGAAATCCAACGAACGAGAATCAGACGACGACGCGGACCGCGATGACCTCTACACCAAACTCGAATCCTGGATCATGCCCAAATTCTACAATGACCGGGACAACTGGATCCGCACGATGCGCAGCTGCATCGCCATCAATGCCTCCTTCTTCAACACCAACCGGATGATCCAGCAGTACGTCCTAAACGCGTACTTCATGTAGGAGCATCTTTTCGAACGGCGGCCTCCTCCCCTCGATATCCTCGATGAGTGTCCGGAGGACTTCAGCCACACTCCACGCCTGCGTGATACATCCCTGCGGCGAAAAGGGCGGCTCCGGGTCGAACAACTCCGGGATCGTCCCATCCCATCGCTCGCCGAACACCGTAAGCATCGGCTCAAGAAAAGCCTCCCGGGCATACCGCCGGATAGCCGCCGTACGTCCATGGGTCTTCACATACGCCGTGATGAACGGGCCAAGCAGCCACGGCCACACGATGCCGTTATGATAGGCCAGGTCTTTATTCAACGGCTCGAACAGCGATCCTTTATACTGCGTATCATCAGCCGCCAGCGTCTTGAGCCCAAACGGCGAGAGGAGATGATTCTGCACACTCTCAACGATAGCTTCCTGCAGCGGCGCGTCCACCAATGGGAAATCCAAGGAGACTAGGAAGATCTTGTTGGGCCGTAGCGACTTGTCTTTCGTATCAATGACATCGAACTGTTGGTCGTACTGCCGCCGGAAACTCTCTGAGACGCGTTCCGCAAGGCTGCTGTATTGGTCTTTTCGATGGATCATCGTGGCACAAATCCCCATGATTTGGAGAGCATTGTACCATAGAGCCTGGATCTCCACCGCTTTCTGATTTCGTGGGGTCGGATAGTAATCCCCTATCTTCACGTCCATCCATGTCAGCCCCGGGCCATGACAAATCAGCCCATCGCTATCCATGTGAATACCGAAGTCCGTCCCTTTGATGTAATGCTGGATGATGCTGTCTAACGTCGGCCAGATTATATGGAGGAATTCCTCATCATTCGTGTACTTGAGGTACTGGAAGACCCGGTCGACGAACCACAGCGAGGCGTCGACGGTATTATAGGCAGGGGCGGAATCGCGGTCCATAAAGACGTTGGGCACGAGTCCGTTCCTACAATACTCCGCGAGACTGAGCAAGAGCTCCCGGGTCTTCTGGTACCGTTTGGTCACCAGGGTGATTCCGGGGAGGGCGATGAGAATATCCCTTCCCCAATCGCTGAACCAGTGATACCCAGCGACGATGCTCGTACCGTCGCCTTTCTGTACGAGGAACTGGTCGGCGGCAAGCATTAACGGTCTATAGTCTTTCGGCAAAGCCGCCTGCGAAAGCATTTCATCCAATCTGAGAAGTTCTTGATACTGAACTACTGCAGGATTGCTCGGCAGGTCAGGCTCCACGGTCATACAGAGATAGTAGGATGCGGAGGCTGACAGCTGTTTTTCAAAAGACCCGAGGCGCACCGCGGCATCGACCCATGCATCCTTGCGCTCCCTATCTATTTCGTAGTGCAACTCTTCCCATGATTCATGTGGTGAATACGAGGCGTTCTCGACCCCGATCCTCAGAGTGCGATCGCTCCTGGATGTGGTGATTGCCACCTGGCCATTGGCCACGGATTGATGAAGGGAAAACGAACGAGGGGAGAGGCAGTCGTAGAAATGACGGGCGGTGACGATCGGCTGATGATAGAGCCGGCAGGGCCGTTTCGTGTCAACGTCGTACTTGATGACGGTCGTATTCTTTCCATGCTGCATGCAGAATGTTTTTGTTACCGTGATGTCTTCGAAGTGATATGATAACGAGGGCAAGAACTCGAACGAAAACACCGGGGTCACATCTTGGAGGCGAAGAGTTTTATCGCCGTACACCAGATAGTCATAGATGTTGGAGACGAACACCCAGCGGTTGGTCGGAGGCTGCAGGCTTGCGATGAGGAGTCCGTGGAATTTACGGGTCGTCCCATGATGATGCGTAAGCGAGGCGTACCCGCCAATCCCGTTGGTTACAATCCATTCCCGCATCACATAACCTGTGGTATCGCTTGGTGTCTTAGAGGCATTCTTGGTAGATCTCCAAGGTCCGTTTCGTTACCGTATCCCAGGTGAATTCTTTGAGGACCCGCGCCCGCCCGTACTCGCCCATGGCTTTACCCTTATCCGGGAGGCTGAGGGCCTGTTTGATTCCCCAGGCGATATCCTCAGGGGCGTAGGGGTTGACGTGGAAGCCGCACTGCTCGTCACCGCTGGGAGTGATCTGCTCGCGCATCCCGTTGGTGCCGCGGGCGCCGACGATGACCGGTTTTGCCATGGACATGGCTTCGGTGCAGACGATGCCGAACGGCTCGTACAACGACGGTAGGACAACGATGTCGGATGCCGCATAATGCTGGATGCGTTCTGCTTCGTTGATGAACTCTGTTCTGAAAACCACGTGCTGCGCAATGCCCAGTTGGTCTGCCATGGACCGGAGGCTTTGCTCCATGTCACCGACTCCGAGGATTACGAGTTTGACATTTGGGAACTCGCGGATGACTGCGGGCATGGCCTGGACGAGCTTGTCCACACCTTTCACTGCCACGAGCCGGCCGATGAAAAACACCATAATCTCGTTGGGATGGATGCCGTAGCGGCGCCGCAGCGCTTCACGCTGTTCGAGGGTGATGCGCTCCGGATTGTATTTCTCAGGGTCGACGCCGTTCCAACACACCCGGATTTTTTCTTGGGGGAATCCGAGTTTGAGGAGCTCGTCGGCCATGGCGTTGCTGACGGTTATGATTCGGTCTGCGATCTGGCCGCCTTCGTATTCGATGTCCTTGATCGTATGCGAGCCGCGGCCTATGGACCGGCCGACCTCCGTGGAGTGCACGTGGAAGACCAAGGGTATTTTCAATTCTTTCTTAGAGATGATGCCGCCCATGATGCCGAGCCAGTCGTGGCCGTCGATGATGTCGAAGCTGCGGCTGTTCTTGCGGACGAGGCCGTTGGTGAGCTGCGAGGTGGACATGATGTTGTAACTGAGGACGTCTGCGAAGAACTTGAAGTACGGTCCCCATGATCTCAGCTCGTGGTCCGCGCAGAGGTAGAACGTGCTTGTCAGGTCGAGGGTCTTGGGTCGGTAGACTTCGACGCCGTGGGTTAGGTCCATCGGTGGGAAGGTGTTGTCTCGATTCAGGGAGAAGACGGCGACGTCGTGTTTCCAGGCAGCCATCTTCATGGTGACCTCGGAGACAAACGTACCGAGTCCTCCGTAGAGTACTGGGGGGTACTCCCAGGAAAAATGTACGATCTTCATAGGGTGGCTTCTCTCCTCACTTGCCGTTAACCTTTTCCTTGAGATCCTGAAGAATGTTCATGTAGTTTATGAATCCATCGTACGGGACTTCATAGGGGCTGAAGTACGCATGCACGGTGCCGTCCTCGAAGCCTTTGGTGGAAAGGTAGTAGAGGTGGTCCGAGGTCTGTAGCAGCCGCCAGACGTTGAGCAGCTCCTTGTCCTTAGGCCTCTGTTTCTTGATCATACGTCCGATGTCTTTGAGTTCGTTGAAGCAGGCGATCTGCATGTTGTTGCCCAGCCAAGTGGAGACGTTGCGGTCCTCGTCAGCCCAGGAGATCGCCCAGGGGACGTCGATGTCGCCGACCGCCTGGTACTTCTCGACGGCTTCGCTGACGGTCGCAAACTCGAGGTTGTCGTACTTGAGGACCTCGTTGGGGAGGTGTTTGAGGAATTCGAAGATGCCGGTATCCTCCCACTGGTGCTCGCCGAAGGTCTCGTAATCCATGAACAGGTTGATGACGTCGCCGAAGGAGTTGGACATCCAGCGTGCGTACTTGTCCGCGGTGAGCGGATAGCCGCTCCAGTTCTTCGCGCCGAACCGGAAGCCGACGTCGTCGCTGAGCTTGTAGTTGCGCATCAGGACCTTGATGTTGGAGTACTGGGATTTGTACACGAAGTTAGGGGACCGCCACCCCAGGATCCGCTCCGAGCCTTCGGTGAGGATGCCCTCGTAGCCCATGTCCGCGACCTTCCCCGCGATCCTGTTGTCGTAGATCGTCTCAGTGTTGCGGAAGGATTTCGGCGAGTAGTTGAAGATTTTCTTGATCGTCTGCCGATGCTGTTTCACCTGCGCTTCGAACTCATCGAGGTCGTCGAAGAGGCTGGAGAGCGAGTGGTAGTAGGTCTCATCTAGGAGGTCGACGGCCCCGGTCTTCACTAGGTCCTTGAAGCTGTCCAGCAGCTCCGGCAGGAACATCTGACAGTATTCGATGAAGGTGCCCGTGAGGCTGTACGAGATGCGGAACTTGCCGTCGGTCTTGCGGATGAGATCCAGTAAAAGCTTATTCGTCGGAAGGTAGCATTTCCTCGCGACTTTCTCAAAGATCTTCTGGTTGAGCTCGTGGTTGAAGTAGGTCGCGTACGGATCCTCGGTATGCCCGATGTTGAACACCGAGAACCGGCTCAGCCTCATGGGTTGGTGGACTTCGAAGTAGAACACGACGGATGGCATTACGCAAGACCCCTGTAGACCCGGAGCGTCTGATCCGCTACCCGGTCCCAGGTAAATAATTGTACTTCTCTTTTTGAACTTTGCCTCATCGTGCTATGTAGGGAGTCATACCGCAGCAGGGCGATGATTTTGTTCGCCATCTCGTCGGTATCCCAAAAATCAACCTTAAAACAGTTCTTCAGTACCTCGGAGACGCCTGCGCTGCGGGACACGATGGTCGGGGTCCCCGCCGAGATCGCCTCAAGGGCCGTAATCCCAAAAGGTTCGCTGACCGAGGGCATCACGTAGATGCTGGAGATCTTATAGATGTGCTGGACTTCCTCATCGGACAGTTTGCCGGTGAAGACCACCTTGTTGGAGATGCCCATGTCCACGGCCTGGTTGATGAGTTTGGGCATCATGTCGCCCACGCCCGCGATGACGAACTTCGCGTCCTCGTACTCCAGGACCTTCTTCGCTGCCTTTAAAAAGAACTCTGGTCCCTTCTGGATCGTCAGGCGACCTAAGAACAGAACGAGCGGTTTCTTCTCCCCTTCTTCCTCCGTGGGGTACACCGCGTTGTGGATGACCGTGATTTTCTCAGCTGGAATCCCGTATTTCTCCACGACGATCTTCTTGGTGTAGTTGCTGACCGCGATGATCCGGTCCGCCTTCTGCATGCCTTCGCGTTCCAAGTCGATGAACCACTGGTTCGGGTACAGCATACCGGCACGGTCGTACTCGGTCGAGTGAACCGTCAGGACCAGAGGGATGTGCAGCTTCTCCTTGATTTGAACACCGGCCTTCATCGTCAGCCAGTCGTGGACGTGCACCACGTCGTAGTTGCCTTTGACGCGGGCAGCGAGCAGGTTGTTGTACCGGTACACGAGGTCGAAGAACTTGCCGCCCAGGGCTTTGTCATCCGGACGGTCATATGGAAAGATGGCATCACCGGGCTCGCCGACCTCGATGATCTTGATGTTCTTGTTATCACTCTTCACTTTTTGCCGCAGCTTCGGCATGTAAAAGTCAATATGGACGTTTTTTTCGGCGAGGCCATGGGTCAACCCATAGCAATGGGTACCTAAACCACCAACTTTAAAGGGCGGGTATTCCCAGCCGAGCATTGCAACTTTCATTTGAACTTTTCCTCACCAGAGTGCATGGTGGATGTGAAAGTATTCTCGGAGAAAAATCCCCGAGGTTTCCTCTGCTTCACCACTGCATTTTCTGTTTTTAAGCTTGATGCGAGCGTAGAACAACATCTTCTATTTATAACTTCCTTTTTTTCACAACTCTCCTTTTCTTTCGTCTGAGAAGCTTTCCTCCATTCGATTCTAGTTTCCACTACGAACATCGTAGCTGAAGTTGATAACACTTTTAGGCATATAATTCTATCTAAAAAACGAAGCAAAAAAGTAACGAATGAGATTCATTTTTGATGTCGCTGTCACCCAACACGCACAAAAGCAAGTGAGCGTTGGGTGCGGTGACATACCCTGCCCCAGTGTTGCAGCAGGAGGAGCAGGGTACTGCGCATATCGCGACACGCTGTTGGATGCCGTGGTTGTCCTGTCCTTCATCTCTTGACCTTTCGTCGGTTCGATCGCACAGGGACCCTAAGCGGCATCGCCTGTCCCCTTGATTTTGCCCCTCCACTCATGTTGTCATGGAGGTCTTCGTAACCAAGGGGTAAGGAAACAATTCCAGCCTTTGTTCATTAATCTTTCGCTATGCCTTTTTAGCGGTAGGTGTTCATCATGTCCCGAAGCCCGGCCGCCTTGTTTCTCGCGGCCGAAGCGAAATCCTCGCCTGAGGAGGCGAACAGGATCTCGCGGGAAGAATTCACCAGGGCCATCTCCCCTTGGCTGTTAGTACCATACCTGATTGTCTTCTCGACGTCACCGCCTTGCTTTCCGACGCCAGGGATGAGAATCGGGACGTGATTTCCAAGAATCTTTCGCACGAGCCGCAGCTCCTCAGGGTACGTCGCTCCGACGACCGCGCCACAGTTCAGATTGGTATTCCATTCGCTGATCTTCCTGGCGACGACTTGATACAGCGGCGTCGAGCCGATCTGCAGGTCTTGAAGCTCCCCGGCAGACGGGTTCGACGTCCGGCACAGAATGAAGCTGCATTTCTCCTTGTACTCAAGGAACGGGGCGATCCCGTCCTTGCCGAGGTACGCGTTCACGGTCACGGCATCCGCCTTATACATGTCAAAGAGCGCCTGCGCGTACTTCTTCGCCGTGTTCCCGATATCATTGCGCTTTCCATCCAGGATGATGAAGACGTCGTGTGGGATTGCCGCGATGGTCTGCTCAAGCACAAGGCTTCCTTCCGCCCCGAGGACTTCATAGAACGCCAGGTTGAGCTTGTAGGCGCAGACGAGGTCTTTGGTCGCCTCGATCACCGCCTTGTTGAACACCAGCACCGGATGCTTCTTGGCCTTCAGAAACCCGGGAATCTTCTCCGCGTCGGTATCCAAGCCCACGCACAGGAGGCTGTTGTTGTGCTGGACGCTTCCGGATAACTTCTCATCCCACTTCATCACTCAAACCCCGCCAGCGTCAACGCGCTCCTCCTATAAAAAAACTGTTCCCCCAGGGTTAGCTATATAACAAAACACGGGTTATTCCCCTCCAGAATGAAGATCATCTACGGCGTCTGCTCCTGGGGGCTTGGCCATGCGACGCGCTCCCTTCCCGTGATCCGCGCGCTGCTCAAAGAAGACCACCAGCTCACCGTCATCTCCCATGACCGTGCACTCACATTACTTCAATCCGAGCTCGGCGACCAAGCCTGCTACGAGGACATCCAAGACTACCCCATGCTTCTCAGCGAGAATTCCAGGCAATTCCTCGCGAAATCCGCCGTGTACTGGCCGGTCTTCATCCACCGCATCGAACAAGGACTCGCCAGCCTGCAGACCATCCTCAACAAACAACAGTACGACTGCATCATCTCCGACGGACGCTACGACATGTACAGCAAACACATCCCCTCCCTCTTCATCAGCCATCAGATGCGCATCATGAACCCCCTCAGAATCAAGATGCTGGAACGCGGCAGCGAACGCTTCAACCTCTTCTTCTTCAACCGCTTCAGCGACATCATCGTCCCCGACACCAAAACCGACAGCCTCTCCGGCGACCTCTCCCACAACCTCAAACTCATCGACGAAGACGAGATCCACTACGTCGGCCCGCTCTCCGACTTCCGCCGCAAAACACTCCCCAAGACCATCGACTACCTCATCTCCCTCTCCGGACCAGAGCCGCAGCGCAGCATGCTGGAAGCCAGACTCATGGCCCAGCTCGCACCACTCTCCGGAAACATCGTAGTCACCTTAGGGAAAACAGAGACCGCCACCAAGACCAAAACCCGGAACATCACTACCTACAGCTCCGTCTCCCGGACTACACGAGAAAACCTGCTCAACAAAGCAAAACTCGTCATCGCCCGCTCCGGCTACACCACCATCATGGACCTCGCCGTCGTCGGCACCAAAGCACTCCTCATCCCCACCCCCGGCCAAATCGAGCAGGAATACCTCGCCACGTACCACCAGAGCCTCGGACAGTTCGCCACCGCAACCCAACATGCCGTCGACCTCACCACAGACATCGGCCGCATCAAGGCCACCACCGGCATCACCAAAACGCACTCCGTGAACAAGACCGTGGAGCGCATTCTCGACATCGTGACGCAGCGTACGTGACCCATTACCGGAATTGGTATAAACGGCGAGGTTCATACGGCGAACCGAGAGAGAGTGACAAGGATTTTTACCCCTACCACTATTTTGAAAAAATGGTATTTTTGGCTCATTCTCGTAACATTCTTCGCCATCATTCTGCGGTCGATCCCCGCCTGGACCAATGCGGCCTGGGGCAGCGACTTCGGCATCTACTACGGCCTCACCAAGGCGTTCGTCAGCACCGGCAACCTCATCAACACGTACAACGGCTGGGGCGGCTCCTACCAGTACTTCCCCATCCTTTACACCGTGACCGGCGTCGCTCACTGGCTCACCGGCCTTGACATCCTCGTCGTCATGCCGAAAATCGCCCCGATCTTCGGCGGACTCACGGTCGCAATCCTCTACTTCATCGTCTACGAGCTCCTCAAACGACGCGACATTGCCTTACTCTCCGCCGCCTTCCTCGCAGTTGCGCCATTCCACGTGTACCAGACCAGCCATGCTGCGCCCCTTACCATGGGACATTTCTTCATGCTTCTCTCCCTCTACCTGTTCATTAAATACCTCAAGGACAGCCGTTATCTCCTCCCGCTCATCCTCTCCACGATTCTGCTGATTATGTCCCATCACCTCACCACCTACTTCTACCTCATCTCCCTGTTCGGGATTGTCGTCTTCCAAAGCATCAGCACGCCCCTTCGTGAATTGAAACGTCAGATCCTCTACGTCTTAGTCTGTTCTCTCATGGCCTTCGTCTACTGGTTCACGGTCGCTATTCCCGTCTTCAATGATTACATGGGGAAGACCAAGTTGTTCTCCCCGTTGATGCTCGTGGCCCTGTTCTATCTACTGTTCTTCGGATTGTTATTCTTCATTTCGCATGGAAAGGCTCATGGATGGTTCTCCCGCTTTGCCATACCGCGGCTCGGTCTGGCGGAAGGACCAGTGAACAGAAAACGAGCCGCTATTTTCCTCATTGTCACGGTCTGTAGCCTTCTCGGCGCGGCCTTGTTTTTTTTCTTCATCCCGTTCCCGGTCTCTATCGTCAAAATGAATACGACGACCCTCCTCTACTCTCTCCCGATCATCGCGTTCACCGGCGTCTGCGCTCTAGGACTTGAATGCCTGCGGGAGCTGCAGAACCGGCGGATCATCCAAGGCTGGTTCTTCGCTATTTTCGCCTCATTCACGTTCGCCTTTTTCACCGGAGACACGACCTTGTTTCCGGACCGCCACATCGAATACCTCATGGTCCCCATGTGCATCATCTCCGCATACGGCCTGTACCGATTCCTCGAAGGGAAACTTCATGTCCCCTCACTTCCCGCGCTGTCGCTGCAGCACATCCCAACCCGTCAGTGGCTCATCGTCTGCATCGCCAGCTTTATCATTTGCTCCAACGGCATGGCGGTGTACCCTGTGAAGAACTCCGTAGGCGGTATCGACGAAACCATCTCCCAACCCTCACTAGCAGCCATCCAATGGGTGACTCAGAATCTTGACAGAAATCAGACTCTTGTCGCGACCGACCTGCGGCTCTCGAAGATTGCCTGGGCTGACGGCTTCAATACCACCTTTGAGGCCACGAACGAAACCTGGACCAGCGACAACTGGTCAGGATGTCTTAGCGACCTCGAAGGCAATGAGACCCGAGGCAGAATTACCACGATTGTCATCGACGACGTGATGAAAAACAGCGTCGTCAACCTCGCCTTATTCCGCAACGAGTACATGACCAACGCATCATACCAGAAATTCGCGGCAGAGCCCTTCCACCTCCTCTACCGAAACGACACCAGGACTTCGGAAGGCGAGATCGTCCACTGGGTCGAAGTGTACGCGGTGAACTGGACGTACATCGAACACTATAAGACCCGCTAGCGGCTTACCCGTTGTAGGGATGCAAAAATGCGAGTCGCGGAAATCACCACCTACAAGGAGGGAGGGGTGTATACCCATGTTGCAAAGCTCGCATCCCGACTCCCAGACCAGACGCTTCTGATTACCGGGAATTCAAAGAAATCAGGGTACGAAGAAGGCGATGGCCTGCGGTTCTTCCATGTTCCCTGCCTGTTCTCTCTGCAGGAAATCTATTTCATCAACCCTCCGGGGTCGGTTCGAAAAGTCCGTCAGGTACTAAGGGAGAACGATATCCAGCTTCTACATCTCCACGGGCCGCTGTTTTCCTTCGGCGGCGCCCTGTATCGGAAATCCTCGGTGCCTGTGGTTGTCACCACCCATTACGTGCTTGATTTCAAAGGAAACCGATTCGCCGCGGCTCTCTACACGGGAGTCATCCGCTGGATGACTCGGCGCATGGCCCGGTATGCGCAACGCGTCATTTGTGTCAACAAGGACTATGCGAAAGTGTACGCCTCATGGGGTATTGATCCTAAAAAGATCGTCTACATCCCGAACGGGATCGATACCGAGACGTTCTCGCCGGGTCCTTCGGATATAAAACAATCGCTTGATTGTCAGCAGCTCATCGTCTACTGGGGTCGTCTCGGATATCAAAAAAATGTCTCCACTCTCATCCAGGCCTTCAAGAATGTCACCATCCCCGGCGTGAAATTAGCAGTCATCGGGAAAGGGCCGGATCTGCCGAAACTCCAGGCACTCGCTGGCACCGACGGCCGCATCGTCTTCCCTGGGTATCTCACTGAAAATGAGCTGCTCCGTTACGCTCGGGGTGCAGACCTCGCCGTGCTTCCCTCCAGAGGGGAGAGTTGGGGGCTGGTGATCGGTGAGGCGATGGGCTGCGGCCTGCCCGTGATTTCCAGCGATGTCGGCATGGCACGGGAGCTGCTCGGAGACGACCGCGGGGTTGTGTTGAACGGTGAGGCTGTTGATGAACTCACCCAGAAAATAGAGTATCTCCTGCGTCATCCTGCTGAGTCACAGGCCATGGGCGCGCGAGCCAGGGCATTCGTCGTGGATCGATACAGTTGGACTCAAGTTGCCACGCAGGTCCGCATGCTCTACGAGGCTTGTGTTAGTGAAAGAGGTACGGGCTGAGGGACGAGGCGATTGAGCGCGGCGACGCGAACACGTCCGTGGCGAAATATTGGTACCACCCGCAGTTGCGGTCGCAGGCCTGCATGGCCTTTCTCGCCGCCTGGGCTTGTGGGGTTTGGAGGAACTCCATAAAGCTGCCTTCCGTGAAGTTGTAGAGGTGTTCACCAATGGTGCGACAGGGGTAGAACAGGCCGCCGTCTGAGTCGATGATCACTGACGATGTCGAGCACCCATGGCTGGTGTTGATGTTGTCGAGGAAGCCTTTCGGCGTGGTGATCGTCTGCGGGTACAGTTTCTTGAGCCGGAGGATTTCGGTGCGGAACGCCGCGGGTTCCGGATAGTAATCGTCGGTGCCATCCAGGTGGCAGGCGGGCATGATCACAGTGCGGGCGTGGGCATCATGGATGCGTTTGACTTTCTTTTCGAGGGCCGGGAGTGTTTCTTTGGTCACGACGATCTGGATGCAGATTTCTGGGCCGTACGACTGGAATTCTTCGAGGCGGTCGAAGAACTCAAGGTTCCCATGGCCTTCGTCGATGCTGATGTGCAGGTAGTCGATGTATCGGGCGTACTCCGTCATCGGTCGCTTGTCGAGGAGGTGGCCGTTCGTGGTGAAGAAGAGGTAGAAGGGTTTCGTGGAGGCGTATTTGAGGATCTCGCCGAGGTCCTTTCTGACGAGCGGGTCGCCGCCCTCAAGGCTGAGGACGATGATGCTGGAGGCGGCGAGGTTATCCAGTACTTTGTAGACGCCGTCGGTGGGCAGGTCCGGGGTCTTCTCTTTCCAGACGTTGCAGAAGGCGCACTGCAGGCTGCAGTGATGGGTGACTTTGAAGGAGGCGTAGAAGGGATAGACGGCCTCGTGAGCCAGGGAGTTCGTCAGGGCGTACCGTACTGTCGAGAGGTACTTGGAGGGTGGCAGGGTTTTCATCGTCTGAACATTCCGTAACAGACGATGCGTCATAAGCATTGTTGTTTGGTCGGTTTTTTAAGGAGGGGGGAGCGTCACCTTTTAATAGGGGATACGGCATTCAGCACTTCCTATGCCAAAGAAAGCGGAGAAGTGCAACTCGTGCGGTAAGGGGTTGCTCGAACAGGGATCGACTACGTTCCCCTGTCCCAGCTGCGCCACCGCCATCGGACGTTGCTGCAACTGCCGTGAGCAAAGCATCGATTACATCTGTCCGCAGTGCGGGTTTCGAGGACCCTGACGGGGATTTTTACTATGGGCGAAGTCATCGCGTTAATCCGAATGATGCCTGACGGCGTGCTCAGTGACCAGGAGATGGACGTCATCGCTGGGGAAGTCCGGAAGGTTATCCAGAAGCCGATTCGCCTTGGGCGCGTTGAAGTCAAGGAAATCGCGTTCGGTCTTAAGGGTCTTGATGTGACCATCGTGGTCCCGGACTCCGAAGGCGGCCTGGATCCGATTGTCGAGAAACTAGGGAAGATTAAAAAAGTCGACAACGTGGAAGTCGTCGACGTCGGCAGAATCTAACCGGCTTTATCGACCGCTATTTTCATGGGCTCCTGATAGAAGATCAGAGCCTCCTTACCGTTATCCGTCGAATAGTAGATAGGATACGCGCTGTTCGACGTGTCCCCTTCGACGAGCTCCGCGAAATGCATCTTGTTGAGGTGCCACTTGACGACATGATGGTTCATGTTCAGTGCATGGGCGATCTCCAGCAGATGCTTGCCGGGATGGTCGCTGATGAACTGCAGGATGTCCCGGGCGTTCTTGTTCCGAAGCACGGACTCGGCGATCGCCCGCTGTCGGACTTCAAGGCCGCCTTCGACGAGGTAGTACACCTTCTTGCCGCCGATAAGTCGGCTGCGCACCAGGTTCGTCTGCTCCAGTTTCCGCAGATGCCAGGCGGCGTTGCTCGGCTTCAGATCTAGCTCCCGGGCGATCTCCCGGAGATGCGAACCCGGGTACTCATCGATATAGTCATAGAGGTGCTTGCGCGTCTCCGTGTCCAAGACGTTCTCCGGCGTCACGTACTTGATGCCGCCATAGAAGAACAAGAAGCCAAAGATTACTGCCACGAGAATGATAATGACTGTGGTCGTGGCCGCTCCTGTTCCTTCCGACGGCGACGTCGATGCCAGCACGCCAGGGGCTACATTCAGCAAAAACACGACGGCTACGATGAACGCGATGCCTTCCTTGTACTGCACTGCTATCCCATCCTTATATTTCCTGCATCCCTACTATTAGGAAGACATCTCATCCCTCCTTAAAAAACTTCCCAGCCCATGTCCTACAGGAGGTCCACCCAAATACGAACTTATTTAAAGAAGCTCCCTCTTTATATGTGGTGGATGCGGGAGGACAAAATGCAGGAAAAACAGCGAATTATACAAATTTTCTTCCGTTAACCTCTCACAGCCAAAGAGGACAAGAGAGTAAAATAGCCAAAGGGGAAAGGGGTTATGGCTGCACGACGGAAAATGTATTCATTGATTATCCTGCTGTTGCTTCTGAGCGCGAATGCCGCGGCGATCGTCCCGGTTCTCGCTCAATCGACATCACCTGATTCTGAATCTCAACAAAGCGCAGCATCCGCAGTAAAAGAACCATCCGTAGTCCCGTTTACCTTCACGGTCTACGGAAAAGACGGACTGCGAACGTACACCACTCAGATGCCGTTCGCTGACGCGCAAGCCATTCTCGCGTCCTGCCGCACTCTCGCCAACACTATGGTCAGCAACCCACAGGGGACGACAAATCCGGGTCTGCAAGATCAGCTCCTGACCACGCTCCTAGCGCATCATGCCATCCCACAAGAAATCAAAGACAACGTGCTCGCTGTCCTGCGTCAGACGCCCAGATTTCCCTTCAGTTCCCATGAGAGCCGACATCTCACCCAGTTCAACTCCCAGGCAAGCGAATGGCTCTGCAGCTTCGCCTCTGCGGGGGATGGCTCCTCCCTACCGATTATCATCCTGCCGCGGTTCATCCCCTTTATCCTGACCCCGATTCCGCGTGTGATCATGCGATGGAACGCTGACTATGCGGTCACCTCCTGCGGTGCGCTGCGGTCAAGCAACGGGTTCATCGCCGAAGGCGCACAGAGCGGTATCGCCCTGGGATTCTGGGGCATCGGCTTCACCGTCCACCTTCCACCCTTCATGAACACCTACGGGTTGTTCGGATACGCGGTCTACTCCCATGTGACCTCGGACTACATCGAGTTCTACCCTCCGAACAATCCTCCGGAGATCTCCGGCAGTGACCCCGCCGACGGCCAAACGGATGTCCCTGTGGCGCTCAGCGAGCTTCGGTTCCGCCTCGCCGATGCGGACGGAGACCTCATGAGCTACAACGTAACCACCATCCCGGACATCGGCTCCGGCAGCGGTGGTCTCAAGCCTGACGGCGTCTACTCCTTACCTGTCAGCGGATTGAAAGAACTCACGAAGTACTCGTGGACCGTCAGCGTATCAGACGGCAAGGACACCACCACTCAGACTTATTCCTTCACGACCGAAGGCGTCTCCCCTATCGTCTCCAACCCCCGGCCCTTCGATGGGGAAAAGGAAGTCCAAACCGACCTCACCGAGCTGCGCTTCACCCTGCAAGACCCCCAGCATGACTTCATGAGCTACACCGTCCAGACCTCTCCGGACATCGGGTCCGCAAGCGCCACGAACGTCGCGGGAGGAACCTACACCGTGCCTGTCAACGGCCTGACCATCGGGACCCTCTACCATTGGTACATCAACGCCACCGACGGGACCCATTGGACTAGGATGGTCCTCAGCTTCACCTCAGGGTACCCCTCCCACTTCAACCCCTATGACTATGGATGGCAGTACCGAAAACAGATCACTATCGACCACACCAAGGTCACTGAGCCCCTCACGAACTTCACGGTCCTCATCAGCATCACGGACAGCGACCTGACGAAGGCACAAAGCGACGGAGGCGACATCCTCTTCATGGACAACACCGGTTCCGCCGTGAAGATCCACCATGAAATCGATGTCTTCGACTCATCCACCGGCACGCTTGCCGCATGGGTCCAAGTCCCTGAGCTATCCTCCACCACTGACACGGTGTTCTACATGTACTACGGGAACCCTACCTGCGTCGACCAAGCATACCCTCAGGAGACCTGGGATTCCTCGTACCTCGCAGTCTGGCACATGGGGGACGCAACGACTTCGACCATCACGGACAGCACGAATAACGACAACACCGGGACGAAAGGCGTAGTCAACGGACCGACGGAGCAGGGCGGCGTGACCGGAACAAGCCAGGACTTCGACGGCACCGACGACTACATCCAATTCACCACCCCCATCATCCCCACCGGGCCAAAGACCGTCACCGGATGGATCAAGCGGCATACCACGGCAGACTACGGTGTCGTCCTCGCGACCTCCACCGGGATTAGCAGCCTAGACCGCGGAACCGCGTGGACCATGATCCCCGGCAACGACAAAAAAATGCAGTGCTTCCTCGGCAACGACGAGTACGGATCCCATTACATGACCGTCTACATCACGATCCCAGACCTGACGAATTGGCACTACTACGCTATGACCTACGACGGTACGACCCTGCAGATGTACCTCGATGGGTCCTCCGATGTCTCGACGACCACCAAGGTCGGCAGCGAAACCCCGCCAGACTACAACCTCCGCATGGGCAAGACCAACCATCCTTCCTACGTCTACCCCCTCGACGGCACCCTCGATGACATCACCATCTCGGATGTCCCCCGCAGCATCGGTTGGGTACAGACATCGTACCAGACGATGAGCGACCCCGCACACTTCTTCACTGAAGGACCGGAGGAACACGGTCCATAAAAAAAATAGGAGATAGAATCATGAGAAAAGAACGGTATAGTAAAATACAGCTTGTCCTCTGCATATGCCTCCTGTCGGTATTGCTCTGCGCAAGCCTAGCCCCTACCCTCGCAAGTCCGATATCCTACAACGCAACGCCACAAACGTCCAAGACGACGGTCGCAACAGAACCCCAGGCCATCCCCTTCACCGTCACGGTCTACGAAAAGACAGGGCTTCGTACCTACACGACCCAGATGAAGGAAAGCGACATCCAAGCCATCCTGCAGGAAGCATCAGCGCTGAGACTCGCTGTGCAGCACTCGCCGCAGGCAGAAGCAACCCAGCAGCTCCAAACGCAGTTTATCACCTCGTTACTTACGTATCAGGCGATACCGCAAGAAGCCAAGGACCAGGTGCTCGCCTCGCTGATGCAGCCGCCGACACTGCGCTCCCGCCACACTTCAGCTTCTCCCTTGTCCGGCACTAGCTCGGAAGGGACGGAATGGCTCTGCAACTTTGTCTCTGCTGGAGAAGGTTCCTCAGCGCCGATCATCATCCTGCCGCGGTTCATCCCCTTCATCCTCAGTCCCATCCCGCGTGTGTTCATGCGCTGGAGCGCTGACGACGCAATCACCTCCTGTGGCGCTCTACGGTCAAACAACGGGTTCGTCGCTGAAGGCGCACAGAGCGGTATCGCCCTGGGATTCTGGGGCATCGGCTTCACCGTCCACCTCCCGCCCCTCATGAACTCCTACGGTTTGTTCGGGTATGCTCTCTATGCGCATGTGACCGCTGATTACATAGAGTTCTTCCCGCCGAACAGCCCACCGGAGATCACGGGCGCTGACCCCGCCAATAATCAGCAGAACGTCCCGGTTACGCTGTCGGAACTGCGTTTCCAAATCGCTGACGCTGACCAGGATCTCATGAGTTACAACGTGACTACTTATCCGGATATCGGCTCCGGCAGTGGCGGCCTCAAATCCGATGGTGTCTACACGATTCCGATTAGCGGCCTGCAGGAACTCGCGAGCTACACCTGGCATGTCACGGTCAGTGACGGAAAGGATACAACGGATCAGACCTACAAGTTCACCACTGAAGCCGTAGCCCCGGTCATCTCAAACCCAAATCCTGCCGATGGGGAGCGCGAAGTCCCCATGGACATCCCTCAGCTTCAGTTCACCCTGAAAGACTACCAGCATGATGCCATGGACTATACTGTCGTGACGCAGCCAGATATCGGATCTGTTCAAGCCACAGGGGTCCACGATGGAACCTACACGGTCCCCGTGTCCGGTCTCACCTATGGCGTGACCTATCGATGGTTCATCAATGCGACCGACGGTACGCACTGGACCAGGAAGGTTCTTTCCTTCATCACGGGATACCCGTCGATTTTCGATCCATACGACTACGGCTGGCACTATCGCAAGCAGATCACCATCATACACGGCCAGGTCGCTGCCGACCTTCAGAACTTCCCGGTCCTCATCAGCATGACGGACCCAGATCTCGTTAGAGCACAGGCGGATGGCGCGGATTTCTTGTTCATGAGCGGACCAGGGCCCGCCACCAAATGGCACCATGAGATTGAGACTTTCACGCACGACTCCGGCAGCCTTGTCGCCTGGGTCAACATCCCGCAGCTGTCCTCAACCCAGGACACCACCTTTTACCTGTACTATGGGAA
This sequence comes from Methanobacteriota archaeon, assembly GCA_903877165.1. Classification (GTDB taxonomy): domain Archaea; phylum Thermoplasmatota; class E2; order DHVEG-1; family DHVEG-1; genus CAIRCU01. The sequence continues at coordinate 51,997 of CAIRCU010000006.1, forward strand.
TCCGAACAGCTCTGACCAACAATATCCTGAAAAAACCTGGGATTCGTCAACCCTTGCCGTCTGGCATATGAATGACGCCACCACATCGACTATCAAGGACAGCACGGGGCATGGTTTCACAGGCGTCAAGAAGGCGGCGTTGATGCCTTCGCAATGGTCCGGGAAGGTCGGCTATGGGCAGCTCTTCAACCTCACAGATTCAATATGGGAGTACATCGTCGTTTACGATCAAGGAGGCCTCAGCATCCCCAATGATTTCACCCTCTCTGCATGGATTCTGCCTTACACCGATGCTGGCATGAACGTCGCAGGGAAGCACCAGGAGATCCGGGCAGATTATTCGGGATATGCCATCCATTGGAACGTAGTGGGTTCTGAGACGAAGATGTCCCTGCGTTGCGATGGAGGCGGGTACGCATACCAATACATCTATGCGGACAACCAAGTTCCCAGCAATACCTGGTACTATTTGTCTGGTGAGAAGCGACTCGGGACGAACTATGTGTTCGTCGACGGCCAGCAGCAGAGCCATACCGGGACACAGTCCCTCCTCAACTCCGAGTACCCGTTCTGCATCGGTGCTTGGACGACTGACCCGAATAGCATCAACTTCAATGGCGTCATCGATGAGGTCCGCCTCTCGTCCACAGGTCGATCCCCTGCGTGGATCCAGACCGAGTATCACACCATGAGTGATCCTGCATCGTTCTTCACGGTAGGGCCTGAGGAACATAGTCCATAAGTCAAATGAAGGGAAAGATATGGGAGCGAGATCGTATCGGAAAAAATGGTCCGCCGTCTGCATCGGTCTACTGATGCTTTCAGTTTGTGCAAGCATCATCCCTGGATCCGCGGGTACTCCATCTAAGGATGTTGCCGTTCAAAGCGAAAGGACTATGGTTGCGGCAAGTCCACATACTATCCCCGTCACAGTCACCCTTTACGAAAAGACAGGGCTTCGTACCTACACGACCCAGATGAAGGAAAGCGACATCCAAGCCATCCTGCAGGAAGCCTCAGCGTTGAGACTCGCTATGCAACGCTCGCCGCAGACAGAAGCAACCCAGCAGCTCCAAACGCAGTTTATCACCTCGTTACTTACGTATCAGGCGATCCCGCAGGAAGCCAAGGACCAGGTGCTCGCCTCGCTGATGCAGCCGCCGGCCCTGCGCTCCCGCCACACTTCAGCTTCTCCTTTGTCCGGCACTAGCTCGGAAGGGACGGAATGGCTCTGCAGCTTCGCCTCAGCCGGGGAAGGTGCATCCTTGCCGATTATCATCCTGCCGCGGTTCATTCCCTTCATCCTCAGCCCCATCCCGCGTGTGTTCATGCGCTGGAGCGCTACCGATGCGGTCACCTCCTGCGGTGCGCTGCGGTCAAACAACGGGTTCGTCGCCATGGGTCAGCAGCAGGGCATCGCCCTGGGATTCTGGGGCATCGGCTTCACCGTCCACCTCCCGCCCCTCATGAACTCCTACGGATTGTTCGGATATGCGCTCTATTCGCATGTGACCGCCGAGTACATGGAGTACTACCCGCCGAACAGCCCACCGGAGATCATAGAGACCGATCCTGCAGATGGTCAACAAATGGTTTCTCTGTCTACCACCGACCTACGTTTCAGCATTAAGGATGTCGACGGGGATCTCATGAGCTACAACGTGACGACGTCTCCAGACATCGGTTCCGGCAGCGGCGGCCTGAAGCCAGGCGGATTATATTCTATCCCGATAAGTGGGCTGGAGAGTTTCACTCAATACACTTGGCATATCCAGGTAAGTGACAGCAAAGATACCATTGAAAAAACCTTGACGTTTACCACAGAGCCGGTAGCACCAGTTATTTCGAATCCATCACCAGCAGATAGGGAACGTTATGTACCAACCGACCTCCAACAGCTACAGTTCACCTTAAAGGATTTTCAAGGTGACGCGATCAACTATACTGTTGAAACCTCGCCCTTCATCGGCTCCGGAAGTGGTACCGGTGTACACAACGGTACCTATACCGTAGCTGTCAGCGGTCTCGAAAACTCCACGACATACCGATGGTACATCAACGCGACAGATGGCACACACTGGACACGAACAACATTCAGATTTGATACCGGGTTCCCTGCCAACTTCGATCCCTTTGAACACGGCTGGCATTATCGGAAACAGATCACTATTGGCCACACTAACATCCCTCAGGATTTGGCCAATTTCCCAGTCTTAGTAAGCACCGTTGATACTGATCTTCAAGAGAAAGCACAACCAAACGGTGACGACATCCTTTTCATGAACAATACTGGTTTCGCTACACGGTTAAACTATGAGATAGAGCAATACGACGGGTCCCTCGGAAAGCTCATCGCCTGGGTCAATATCACACAGCTTTCATCGAATGAAGACACCACGTTTTATATGTATTATGGAAATCCAACAACCCTGAGTCAACAAAATCCAGAAAAAACCTGGGATTCAAATTATGTGGCTGTATGGCATTTCGGAGAAACATCAGGAACAAATATTGCAGACAGCACGTCAAACCACTTCAACGCAACAGCGAATACCTATACCCCAGTCACGGCTGGGCGTATAGGAAACGGAAGATATTTCGATATGACAAATAGTGAAATATACGTTGGTACTCCATCAGCATTTGGTGGTATGACTTCATATACGGTCGAGTCCTGGGCAAATCCAAAAAGCATAAGCGGGGAACATAGGATATTTGATAGGAGTGGACAAAGCAATCCAAATACTATTTTATTCTATCAGAACAATGCTTTGTCATATTTGACTACAAATAATGTTGATTCCTCAAGTTACATAAATGCCTTTACTGTCGATAGTTGGACACATGCAGTCGGGGTATTCACGGGTTCAAGTGGGGAAAGCGCCGTCTATAAAAATGGAGTAAAAGGCATGCCAATTACGACAACACAAGCCAATCCATCTGCCGGGAATTTCACGATATACATAGGGCGAGCATGCCTAAGTTCTTCTTCATCGTATAGATGGTATGGAACCCTTGATGAACTGCGTTTCTCAAAAATAGCTAGAACCTCTGCATGGATTAGCGTTTCATACCAGAATCAAGACGATCCAACGGGGTTCATGAATATCGGACCTGAAGAACCAGGCCCCTAGTTTTTTTCTTTTACATTGATATGCATGGTATCACACCATGAGCGATCCTGCATCGTTCCACACCGTAGGCCCGGAAGAACAGGGAGTCTAACCGGTCCTACCTTACTCCTGTGAGAATAGATTCGTCCGTGAAGTCCTTAATTATGGGTAAGAACGCCGGTCAGAGTGGGTTTTTGGCTTTCGATGCGAACAAAACCGAACCGTTCAAACTGAACGGTCTCTCCAGGCGGGATGCCTCCAACCGCCTGCTCTGCGAACCCCTCCACCGTCCGAAGGCTCTCGGCGTTGAACGTGTCGTTAACGAAGATCGGCCCCGGAACGATAACAGTCATCCTTATGAACTGATCTGATGTCCACTGGATCTTCGCGGTATCAGCGAGGAGCTTCTCGCCTGCGTAGCTACCGTTCACCTCGTTGTCTATATGGGTAACCCTGACGTTGAACAGGTCTTTGAGCCGGATTGTGTCTCCCACCTTGAATCGAGCTACATCCTCCTTTGGGATGTAGAAGGTGGATGATACTTTTACTTCTCGCTCTCCCATCGCGGCCGTGGGATGCAGTCGGATTCGTTTCGTCTTCAACGGGGCACCAATGACCGTGAGTTTCACCGGCTGCGGGACGAAGAAATACCGTTTGACCCGCGGGTCGAGGTACTTGCGGTTGGCGGCTTCGACCAGGCTGAAATCCACGACTGATTCGACCTTCGAAGTGCCCTGGGAGAGTACGAACAGGCGGATTGCCTCCGGGGTGATCCCCCGGTGTCGCAGCCCCCGCAGCGTCGGCAGACGTACGTCATCATACCCAGAGACGAGGCCCTGCTCGATGAGCGGCTTGATTTTCCGTTTTGACACCGGCATCCCCTCGATGGAGAGCCTGGCGAACTCGATGAGATGAGGCTTGCGGAGCTTGAGTTTATCGAGAATGTAGAAGTACACCTCGTCGCGCAGCTCGTATTCTTTCGTGCGGAACGGGTGCGTCACCCCGCTGATGCTGTCTTCGACTGCGCCTGCGAAATCGTACGTCGGCCACAGCCGGTACTTCGTCCCAGTGAGCGGATGCGGCGACTCGATCACCCGGAACAGCGTAGGATCACGCATGGCGGTATTGGCACTGCTCATGTCCGCCTTCAACCGTAGGATTGCGTTCTTCACTGTCCCGTTTTGCAGTCCTTCAAACAACTCAAGGGATTCTTTCCCCCGAGACCGACACGCGCACGCAATGCCCTTGAACCTGGAATCCCGAATCACTTCCGAGGAGCACGTACAGACGTAGGCGTCCCCCTGGATGATGAGTTGTCTGGCGAGCTGATAATGAACGGGGAGATGATCGGAGGTATTGTACTCTTCATTCCAGGTTATCCCAAGCCACTGGAGGTCCTCTTTCTGCGCCTGGTAGAACTCGACCTGCGCGTTCTCCGGGTTCGTATCATCAAACCGCAGGATGAACTTCCCGTCGTACATCCTCGCGTACTCGCTGTCGATGATCGCGGCCTTCGCATGACCGATGTGCAGATAGCCGTTCGGCTCCGGAGGAAACCGTGTCACGACCTTTCCTTTCTCCGCAGCTGGGAGCGGCGGCAGTGAAAAATCCCGTTCTTTCTTCTCCTTCACAAGCAACTCTGGTGCGAGACGAGTAAGTTCGGCACGTTGCTGCTCAAGAGAGAGACTGTTGACTTCTGAGACGACCTCATGGACCACCAGGTTGATTTCCTGGGGCGTCACCGGGGTTCCTTTGAAGGCAGCGATGACCTTCCCAGCGACCGCCTTCTCGTTCGCCTTCCCGTTGAACTGCACTGAGTTCTGCAGCGCAAATTTCCGCGCCTCCTCAGGAATCGACCCAGGCATCGCCCTCTACTTCTCCCGAAAAATCGCGTAATTGGCAAGCTCCAGTAGCAGTTGGCGAGCTGCTGAAGGCTGTATCTTCTCGAGGTTGGTTTTCGCCTCGTGGTTATAATGAAGGGCAACCGACCGGGCGTACTCAATGGACTTCGATGTCTTGAAGACTTCAAGCACGGACTTGATTTCCTGATCCGAAGCCTTCGGATTCCCGAAGATCGCCTCAAGAACCGCCTGCTGCTCCGCGTTGCTATGTGAAAGACAGTGGACAGCAATCAAGGTTTTCTTCCCGTTTCGGATATCGTTGCCGATGTCTTTGCCCAGCACCTCGATGTTGCTGCTTATATCCAGATAGTCATCCCAGATCTGAAACGACAGGCCAAGGAACATCCCGAAGTTCGCGAGAGCATCCACCTCATCTTGGGAGCCGCCGCCGATCCGGCCTCCGCCCTTCGCCGCGAGCTGGAACAGCACCCCGGTCTTCTTGCTGATCATATGCAGGTATTCCTTTTCGCTGACGATCTTACGATGCTCGAAGTCCATGTCGAGCTCCTGGCCTTCGCAGATATCGAGGACGCACTGTACCAAATCGACCTCGAGCTCCTTGAACATCTCAGGGTCGATTGTCAGCTCATGCATCGCTTGGAACGATTTCGCGAACAGCAAATCCCCGGCGAGAATCGCGGTTGATTCACCGAACTTTATATGAACCGTCTGAAGGCCACGTCGCACCAGGGATTTATCCATGATATCGTCGTGAACCAACGTAAAATTATGCATCAACTCAAGCGCGGCACCAAACGGCAGCGCCATCCGCTGCTCCCCGAACACGCTCTCGCAGGCCAGCATCGCGATCACGGGGCGCATCCGCTTCCCGCCGCCCAGCGGCAGATGCCGCACGGCCTCGTACAGCCTCTGCGGATCGCGCGCCGGCAGCAGATGATGCCAGTACGATTCGAAGATTGTCACCCGCTTGGTAATCTCACTCGTCAAGTCCATACGTCACTTCCGTCGTTGACAATTTTTCAACAGAGTCGGCTCCTACTAAGAACATCACGGTCCGCAGCTCGCGGAGAATCGTTTCACATTCCAGAATCGTGGCTTTCGCATCCTTCAACGCCGGCTTCAACATCGTATGTGCTACCCCGGCTGCGCTCGCTCCGAGGATTAACGACTTGGCGGCATCCAGGCCTGTGCGCACCCCGCCGGTCGCGATGATCGGCAGCTCCCAGTCCGTGGCTCTGCCGACCTCAAGGATGCAAGTCGGTGTCGGGACTCCCCAATCCCAGAACGTGATGCCTTCTCGGCTATGAATCGCGTCCCCTTTAGCCTTCGCACGGTAGTACTCCACGGCGGCGAACGATGTTCCTCCTGCACCTCCGACGTCGATCGCGGCAATCTTCGTCTTCCTGAGGAGACTGGCGGCTTTGCCGCAGATCCCCGCACCGCTCTCCTTTACGATCACCGGGCGGCCGAATTCCCGTGAGAGCATGTCGATCATCTCGAGACATCCCTTCGCACGGGCCTCACCCTCGGGTTGAATGGCCTCTTGCAGGAAATTCAGGCAGACCGCGAGAACATCCGCATCAATCATCGAGACGATTTTTTCGGCATTTGCGAGAATCTCTTTCTTCTCCCACAGCACCATCTGGGATGCCCCTATGTTGGCGATCTTCAAGGGAATGTCATACTCCGTGATGATGCTGTAGGTGTCTGCGAGTTTCTCGTTCTCCAAGGCGGCCCGCTGCGAACCGACGCCGAGCGCAACCTGATGCTCTGCGGCGGCCGCCGCCAGATGTTCGTTGATTTTTTTTCCTTCGGGATACCCGCCGGTCATCCCTGAGAGGACGAGGGGGGCACCTAGGTGTTTCCCAAGCAGCGTTGTCGAAAGATCGATATCCTGTTCGTTGATTTCTGGGAGGGCGTTGTGCATCAGCTTCACGTCATCCCAGTAGTTATGATGCATCGCGATATTTTCCCGTACCGCGATTTGGATGTGGTCCCGTTTTCGCTCCTCGGTCTGGTTCATGGTCGTGCTCCTTGAATCTGAGTAAATCGTGATGGGTTTCCCATAAGAATATCATAGACCCGGTCTTTTACATTCCCATTCACGAGGATGACGTCAATACCGAGTTGCGCAATACGGGTGATCGTCTCGAGTTTTCCTTGCATACCTTTGGTGACGTCCGTACGCGTGTCTAATCCGGTTGAAAGACGGGGAATATCCTTGACAGCAATCGTCTCAATAAACGTGGCCTTCGGGTCGGTTTTCGGGTTTGCTGTATACAGCCCGTCTTCGTCCATGACGAACACGACTTTTTCTGGGTGAAACTGGGTCGCTAACGCCTGCATGAGGAGATCCCCGGAGCAGATCGAGCCGCCCAGCTGGGAATCCAAGGCGACGTCCCCGAAGGTGACCGGGATGAACCCGCGCTTCAGATAATCTGAGAACACGGTGAAATCCATGGTTTTCAACTGATGATTGTCCAATTCTAGGATAGCATGGGGCGGCAGCGACATCACCGGCAAGCCTTGGTGGATGAGGGCATCCATGACGAGGCTGTTGAGCCGTAGGACGCTTGCGTGGGTCTGGGCGAACCCCAGGATTTGCGTTGGTTCGGTGAGTCCTTCGCTGAGTCTGTGCTGCTTCGCGAGGATGTGCCCAAAGGATCCTGCCCCATGGACGAGGATGTAGTCTTTGTTGGCTTTCTTGATTTCCCTGGCTAGGCGGTCGACGGTTTCGTGGCGAAACGTTCCTTCTTTGGCTTTATCAGTAATAATACTTCCGCCCAGCTTCACAAGAAACATATGCAGAGTGCATGGGGAATGCTATAAAAAAGGGTTTTGCTGTCTTTTCTCCACCGATTCAAGCGAATTCTATTCGTTTTGATGCGTTGAATAGAGATCTTTCCCTTTGTTCTGCTCATGGATCAGCCACAGAGAGATCGGCATGCCGCTCTGCGGGTTTCGCATGATTGTGTGGGACCAGGCGTTGAGTTCGTCTTCACTTTTATGCTTGTTGCAGTCCTCGCAGATGAAGAACTTGTCGTTGAAGACGAGCCCATGTTGGTTCTCTTGGAGAAAAAACTTTGTTTTACAGATTTCACAGATTTTTTCTGCGATGATTTATTCCTCCATAGTCGGCATCCACAATTACCAGGGAATCCCATTCACTGGTCTTAAACCTTTTTCTTCCGAGGTCATACGCGTCAGAGAAAAAAGAGGCGGGAAAGGAGGGATGGGATGCAATTGAGGAGAGGGCTTTGGGGTGTGCTGGATTATACCTCCTTTACCGTTCCAGCTACAAACAAAGAAATCGCTGTGTTCCTTATTAAGCTACGAACGAGGTCGCTGAAACTATTCACAACCGCGCCCCCTGGATCCTCATTCTTTCCACCGTCGCAGACGTCCAAGGGAAGGACTTCTCAAGAGTGAAACTATTCGCAGAGAATCGAGAAAAAAACGGAAGAAAAAAAGAGAAGAAAAGAGACGAGGAGTCTATGGGTTCTGCTCTTTGAACCTCGTCAGGAAACTGCATAGCGCCTTCGTCGACTCCAGGCTGACCGCATTATACAGGGAGGCGCGCATGCCGCCGACATCCCGGTGCCCCTTCAGACCGATGAGGCCGTTCTTCTTCGCCTCGTCGACGCATTTCGCCTCAAGTTCCGGTGTGGCAAGATTGAAGGTGACATTCATCAGCGAGCGGGAATCCTTCTCCGCGACGCCACGGTAGTACCCGTTGGACTTATCGATGATATCGTAGACGAGTTTCGCCTTCTCCCGGTTCACCTTCTCCACAGCGGGGATGCCGCCAAGGCCCTTCAGGTGCTCCAGGACCAGCTCGCAGAGGTAGATCGCGAAACACGGCGGAGTATTGTACAACGAGTCCTTCTCCGCATGCGTCTTCCACTTCAACATCGTCGGAGTGTTCTCAGGGACTCGGCCCAGGAGGTCCTCACGGACGATGACGATGGTGACGCCCGCAGGGCCGAGGTTCTTCTGCGCCCCCGCGTAGATCACGCCGAACTTCTTCACATCCACGACCTTGTCCATGAAATCAGAGGACATGTCGCAGGCGAGCGGCACGCTGCTTGGGATGGTCGGCCAGTACTGCCATTCGATCCCGCCGATGGTCTCATTGCCGGTGATATGGCCGAACGCGGCCTTATCGCTGAACACCACGTTCTTCGGGATATAGGTGAATTTGCGGTCCTCCGAGGACGCGATGACCTTCACCTCGCCATACAGCTTCGCTTCCTTAATGGCCTTCTTGGACCAGGCGCCCGTGAAGACGTACTCCATGGGTTTGCCAGACTGCTGGAGGTTCAGGGGAACATCGAAGAACTGGGTGGAGGCGCCGCCCTGCAGCCACAGGACCTTATAGTCCGTGGGGATGCCCATCAGCTCGCGTAAGAGGTCGGTGGCGTGCTTCTGGGTCGCGTCGTACTCCTTGGATCGATGCGAGATTTCCAGGACGGACATGCCCGTCCCTTTGTAATCGAGTAGCTCCTTCTGCGCCTTTTCCAACACCGGGAGCGGTAAGGCTGCCGGACCCGCGTTGAAGTTATGGACACGCTTCGTCATTAGAACTTCCTCCATTGATACCGACCCCCCTGTATGCCTCGAAGAGATTTAAAGGATTCGGAGCTAACCCTGGAGGAGACCAGGAGAAAAACCTCGAAAAACAGGCATCTTATGCTTGGGTGTTGCTCTCTAGGACCTTGCGGGCGAACGTCAGATACCCGGTGTGACCCAGCATGTCGAAGCTTGGGCGCGTCCCCCGTTCTCCCACGACCATCTCCCGCTGGATGTTCTCCAGCGTCGTACATTCGATGAACGGATGCAGCCTGATCTCCTTCACGGTCTGCTCGACCTGCGAGATGAGCGGCGAATAGCTGCAGAGATACCCGCCGACCTTAAGAGCCGTCCAGGCATGCGCTACAGCCTCCCAGGGGTCCGGGATGTCCAGAACGACGGCGTCGAGCTCCCGTTCATCGATCCCCGTGGTGATGTCTTTGAGCCTCAGGGTGACGTACTTGGCAAGATCTGCCAGCTCCAGGTTCATCTTCGCGTGGTCTAAAAAATCCTGGCGGAGATCATACGAAATGACTTTTCCTGTCGGAGCGACCGCGGTGGCCAACGCCATGGTCAGCGACCCGGAGCCGATGCCGGCTTCGCAGACGGTCTGTCCCGCCTCAATGCCGCATTGCAGGATGATGTGCGCAGCGTCACGCGGCAGGATGACCTGCGCCTTGCGTTTCAGCCCATGCATCTTATCCATGACGGACGGAACAAGAATCCAGAACAGCTTGGAGCCGATGCGGAGCTGGCTGCCGTAGGCGACGCCGACCAGCGACGCCGGGTTGAGGACGCCCACACCCGGGATCCTGTCCGTCTTGGCTGTCGTGTCTATGAGGATCTTGCGGAAGCTCTCATCGATGAGGACGACGCGGTCTCCAGGTTGCACACTGCCCGTCATGCCTTCCACCTCGACCAGTCGACGACGGACCCATAGGTCAGGTTCTCATAGGCGCACTGATCGCGCCATTGCTCACGGCAGGAGCAGGAAAGGGGAGTAAAGACGGATGGGTCCTGATGCAGCGAAAAATCGCTGATCGCAGTGAGGACGTCATGGTCGCAGGAACCGCAGTTGTGCGGCCCGCGCTGGCTTCCACCGGCGACGACATCGCATTTGAGATGCCCGGAGAACAGCTGATGGCCGTGGTGAAGCGCATCCACCAGTGTCCAGAGCCATGGCGGGCGGTACTCGTCACGGTGCCAAAGGTGTTCCACGAGCGTGTGCCGCTGCACGTTCACAGGATTCAGGGAGATGATATCGGTCATGGGCGCAACGGCTCGGATGGTCTCCAGGGTATCCTCCAGCGCCTCATGCTCGGTGAGAAACGGCGGTTTCACCAGCACGTAGGTCTTCACCGAGACCCGATGTTTTTTCAGGAGGGATGCCGCCGTCTTGTACTGGGCGAAGGAGAATCCCTTGTTGATCGCCTTATCTCGGACGACGTCGTTTGCGGTCTCCAGGCCGATGCCGATCTCGAATTGACGGGCGCCGAGGATCTCTTGGATGTGCATCAGGGTTTTTTCGGTGACGTACTCAGGACGTGATTCCACGGAGATCTTCGTCGCGTTCGTGAAGGCTGACAGCAGCGCCTTCCTCGCGGGTAGAGGGATTTCGTCTTCATCGAGGAAGCTTCCGGAGTTGAATATCTTCACGAGGGGTTCGCCGTGGTAGTCCCGCAGCGCAGTCTGGAGCTGCTGTTCGAGGTCTGCTGCTGAAACCGCGGTCCCGGCGCTGTCGTTGCCATAGCCGCACATGGTGCATCCCGAGCGTTGGGCCCAGGAGCAGCCTCTGGTGGCGAAAATAACGACGAAGGCGTCGACAACGGATCCGTCAAGGCGGTCCTTCTCTGTCCAACAGCGGACCGGCCGTGTCGTCGACACCCGCGTGTGGGATGCCTTCGAAGAAAAGGTTCTGCACAGCTCCTGAAGTTCGCTCATTGCCCCTGTTTCTTCTTGCGGATCACGAGGACGACGACAGCAAGCGCGCCCAACGCGATGAGGATCTCAAATCCTGGGGTGGCACTCTGAATAACTGATGCGGGCAGCGGGTAGTTCGGCGTTGGGTCAGTGGCAGTCCCGATGTTTTTATCGGCCCCTGTGGAAAACGGGAATGGCTGTGACGCCGTCACATTGTTGGAGTACCTCGTGGGGTTGTTGAGGAAGTAGTGGCTGACTTCGGCGTAGAGTTGCAGAGAAGTGGTGCTGTTTTGTACCCAGCCGCTCACCTCAGGGGTGGTCTCGTACCGTTCCGTGTCCGAGGCGGTGCGGCGGGTCGCGTTGATTTCCCTGCCGTCGTCCAGACGGTAGTAGACGCGGAAGTTCTCAGAGCTGATGCGGCGATCCGCTTTGATAGTAATCGTGTCGCCGCTGGTGAGATCGGTGGACCGCGAGCTGATCACGCTGAGCGCATCCGCGCTGTACGTGAAATTGCCAGTGACCGTCGTGCGATGCCCGCTAGGGTCCGTCGCTGAGATCGTGAAGTTGTACTGCCCTAGCAGGGATGTGTTCTGGTCGTAGGTGAACTGGATCATGCCGTTCTGGAGGGTGACCGGCGGTGAGTTACTGATGCCTTGCGGGTCGGTGTACGTGAAGCTCACACTGCTGATTTGAACATTGTCAGCGACCGAAGCCACGATCATCACGGTTCCGCCAGGGGATTGGAATCCAGGGAGGACGGCGACCTGGATCTGGGGTGACTCGCCGTCGTAGAACGGCGGGTTCACCAGCACGATGAGGATGAGCAGCCAGGTGAAGAAATAGGTGCCGTAGGCGGTCAACCAGCCGCGGCGGCCGAAGCCGTCGAGGTCGATATGAAGTCTGCTGAAAAGGTAGCGCAGCCAGGGCATGTTGAAGACGCCGAGGAGCAGGATGAGCTCCCAGCGCAGGAAGCTGCCGGTAAGCAAGACCCAGAAGCCGACAGAGATGATTGCGATGACGACGCCGAGGATGAAGGAGATGAAGATCGTCTTGATGTTCCGTCGTTCGCGCTGGATGTATTTCTCTTCGTCGAACGCTGGCATCTTGAAGTCTGTTTCTTGTTGTTCCGTCGGTTCTTCTTTGTACCGCTTCGCCATGAGACGCCCTGAAGCCATCACTGTTTAAAAATGTTCTTTCCCACGTCCCTTCCTGCCCAGGCAGGTTATTTAGAGGAATTCGATGCCCGTAGGCAGTTTGGAGAGGTAGCGGGTGAAGCCCTTGGGCCAATGGTCCGGGTCGAGGCCTTTCTGCGCGAGGAACGCGGCGGTCCAGCGTTCCAGCCCGATGCCGCTGCAGCCGCTCCACAGCTCACTTTTCTGCGCCTTGATGTTGAACGCCGTGATGTACTTGTCACCTAGGATACTAAGGTTCTGGAACTCCAGCCACTCCGAGTCTTTGCGGGTGCCGCGGTACGGCATATACGCCTCGAAGTCCATGGTGCCGGTCTCCTGGGTGCCGGATTCGCCGATCTTACCGGCCTGCTGCATGTACCAGGGGGTGACCCAGGCCTTGCGCCATTCCAGCTCGAAGATGTCGTCGAACACGTGGGTGTACCGCTCCAGGAGTTTCTCGCGTAGGTCGAGGAGCTGGTCTCGCGTCCCGATGTACACAGGTTCGATGCGATGGAACTCATCGACCCGTTCGATGCCGTGCCTGCCGCCGGATTCATAGCGGGCAGAGATAGCGGTCTTGTCGTACACGAGGACGGGCAGGGAACTCTCTGAGATGGTCTTTCCCTTGAACGACCAGTAGATCATCGGGCATTGTGCGTACGCGATGCCTGCGGCTGGTGGGCTGAGGTTCTTCTGCAGCTCGGCGACGTCGACTTCCTTGGTTATCTTCGTGAGGTCGATGAACCGCTCCCAGTCCTTTGCATCCCTGGTTTTTGGTTCGACGACATAGTAGAACTCGTACGGCATCCCTTCCATATGCCCGGTCTTCAGCCAGATGTCGAACGGCTTGATGTGCGACTCGATGACCTCTTGGAACCCGAGCGGTTGAAGCACCTCATGGATCGCGATGTATTCCATGGTCTTGAGGATCGCGGCAGCCTGCGGGCGGTAGAACCATTTCCCCTTGGTGGGGCCTTGTTTGAGCCAACCGAGTTTCTCCATCTCCTCGGTCGGGTCCTTGGTCCAGACCAGGTGTTTCTCCGGTGAGGCCCAGATGAGCTTCCAGAACTCGGCTTTCCCCTCGTAGTACTGGTTTTCGACCTTCTCTTTGACGAGGGTGATCATCCGGTCGATGTAGTTGCGCTGCAGGAACTCTTCTGTTGCGTCGGTGATGGTGAGCACCGCTGTCTTCCCGTCGATGGCGACGGAGGCGAAAGGGATAGTAACCGGTTTTTGGGGTGGGCGGTCCAGCTCGAACGTGATAGTGTATTTTGGGACGGCGATGGACCGGATGCCGAGGTGATGGGATTTGCCGAACTGCGCGCCCAGTGCGTTCTTCACCTGCAGGAGCGCGTTGTGCGGCCGCAAGCTGGTCTCTGAGGTGATTGTGAGCGTCAGGGTTTTTTCATGGGTCGTCCATTTTGTGATGGCCGCGGTCCGCGAGGGTTCTTTGGCGAGGAGGGTTGTGTTGAGCGACTCGAGGAACGCTCCCAGCTCCTTGGAAAGCCCGGTGAGGTCTGCACTGAGCGTCAGGACGGCATGCAATTCGAATCTCATAGGATAAAAAACGTATCCCTCCCCGCTACTTAATGGTTATTCATCAGCTATTCTTTCCATAAGAACGCTTCATGAGGATTGATGCACCACTTATTCCGTCATTGAACAATAGCATAACTGGACTGTGTTGTCTACCTCTACGAAAAAAATCTGACTCCTATTCTTTTTTTTTCGTGACGATGCCTTCGGCGACCGTCACGCACGCGAGATAGTCATCCAAGGTGTGCAGCAGCGACGGCACGGACGAAGCGGTGATCGTCGCCTGTAGCGTCTTGCCTTCGACTTGTGAATGGACAAACTCCTGGTCGTCCAGCTGAACTGATTTCAGGACGTGCTGCGCCTGTGATTTCGACTCAAATTGGATGGACACGGTGCATTCGATGGTCATCCGCTCACCTGAGACGCAAGAAGTTCATCCGTTTTTTGGAGAAACTGTGCTTCTTTGGCGATGTCGATGGTCGCACCCGCGGCGATCTTATGGCCGCCCCCATGGCCTCCCAGCTCAGAGGCGACCTGACGCATCGCTGCCCCCAGGTCCAGCCCCCGTTCCACCAGGGCCCGGTTCCCGCGGCAGGACACATGCAGCTCCTCGTCCTTGCGGGTGAGGGCAAAGAGC
>CAIRCU010000007.1 GCA_903877165.1 Methanobacteriota archaeon
AGGCTGGAGACGACCAGGGGCTTGAACAGCTTCTCGCCATCCAGGTAGACGGTCGGCAGGTACGCCTGGAACGTCGAGAAATAGCCGAACTGAGGATCCTGGGCAAGGATGTTATGGAGATGCGTGGTGCCGCAGCGCCAGTAGCCGATGATGAAAATCGGGGGTTTGGTGATGCGGACCTGGCGTATCTTCTTATCGTACTTCAATCGTTCTTTGATGTAAAACGGGGCCATGATGCCGCTGAGCGTCAAGCTGTAGGTGAGTCTGGGGAGGTAGCGGGGGCTTACGCGAAAGTTGTTCTGGGCAAGAAGCCGGAGAAGATTAGGGAAGGAGTACCCCGGCAACGGGGTGTTTTTGACCATCAGGGAGTTTTCCTTCACGTCGAAATTCACGAAGAACTATACGTTCATATCCTATATAAAACGTCCGTTATTGGCTTCGGCAGACGTCGATATCATTTTTTCTTCAGTATCGCCAACGCACCCGCGATAATGGACAGGCCAGCGGAGATGAAGAACAGGAGGCTGAGGCTTTTCATGAAGATCGGAGCGAACACTGTCGAAAACGTTGCGAAATTCACCCCGGGCGGCGTGATGCCAAGGAAAACAGAGAACAACGCCGACGTCGGCGGGATACTGCTGAGCGCAGTGCCGTTGAAATTGACTTCCAAGGCGATGATGAGGATAGCGAAATACACGGTCATGCTCAGCGACTGGGCGACGTTCTGCATCGTCGCCCGCATACCGGAAGCGACCCCACGATTCTCCGCAGGAACCGAGGACATAACCAAGGAGGTGTTCGGGGCGACGAACATCCCCGCGCCGACGCCTTGGAGGAAGATTGCGACCGCGAGAAACACGTAGGAGACATTAAAGGGCATGAACGCCAGCCACAGGAACGACACCGCGATGATGAGGCTGCCGACGGCCATGAACAACCGCTGCCCGTACTTATCGGAGAGAACGCCGCTCAACGGGCCCATCACCAGGAATCCGGCGGTCAACGGCAGCATGTAGATCCCAGCCCAGAACGGGGTCTGTTCAAGCGAGAAGCCGTGGAGCGGTAGCCAGATCCCCTGTAGCCAGATGACGAGCATGAACAGCAGCCCGCCGCGGGCGATCGCGGAGACGAACAGCGAGCTGATCCCGACGCTGAATCCCCGGTTCCGGAACAGCTCGAGTTTGAACATCGGATGAGATACCCGACGTTCGATGAGGATGAACACAGCGACGAGGAGGAATCCAAGGAGCAACGAAAGAATCACCCACGGGTTCTCATAGCCGAGTTCAGACGTCCCATAGGGCACAAGGATGTACGTGACCCCAATTAAGATAAGCGTCAGCCCGACGCCAAACGTGATATTCCCCAACCAGTCGATGCGCTGCTTACGGTCAATGGCTCCAAGTTCCTTGAGGTTGATATGTGCCCAGATGTACCCGATGATCGCGAACGGCACGGTGACCCAGAAGATGTACTCCCAGCCGTACGGCGCGATGACACCACCGAGGATAAGACCGATGAACTGCCCGGCGAGAAAAGCGATCTGGTTGATGCCTAAGGCTTTGCCGCGTTCTTTCGTTTCAAAAGCATCGGTGATGATAGCGGCGCTGTTCGCGAACAGGAAGGCGCCGCCAAGCCCCTGGAACAGCCGGAAGACGATCAACTCAACGATATTTTGGGACAGGGCGCACGCGATGGTGCCGAGAATGAAGATGAGGAATCCGAATTTATATAGCCGTACACGGCCGAAGATATCAGAGAACCGGCCAATAGTCACCAGAACGACTGCCGTCACCAGCGCGTACCCGACCATGGTCCATAGCAGGAACGGGAAGTTCGCAGGATCCCCGGGGTTGATATGCAGGCCGCGGAAGATGTCGGGAAGCGAGATGAGGACAATCGTCATGTCAATAGACGCAATGAGCGCGCCAAGTGACGTGTTGGTCAGAACAGTCCATTTGTAGTCAACCATGCAGGCACCTTGATACTTATTCTGATGAGATGTCGTCAACGAATTGCAACGGGTAGTTATGTTCACTTGAAAAAACTTTGGGTGGACCGCAGCCCGGCTGTTTAAATTTATTTATTCATATAAAATAATTTTCTATAGATATCCTTTTAAAGATTTCGTTGTTTTGTATTTGTCATCCGGAGGAGGAAAAAATATGGATACGAAATATGGCGAAGAGCCTGGGATTTTAATCCAAAAAGCAGATTGGAAAAAAGAAAAACATGTGCCAGTAATCGACTGTCCTGAAACAGTAAAAAAAGATCAACTCTTTGATGTGAAAGTCGGCATCGGTAAAGAGATCGCCCATCCAAACACGACCGAACACCATATTCGGTGGATTGATGTATATTTCCATCCCTTTGGTGAGAAGTTTCCCTATCAAATCGGTCATTTTGAGTTCACAGCCCATGGGGAGTCCGTCGATGGGCCGAACATCAGCACGGTGTATACCCATCATGCAGTCACAACGTCGTTTAAAACAGGGAAATCCGGCAGGATTCTTGCGGTTGCACTATGCAACATCCATGGACTCTGGCAGTCTTTCAAGGAAGTCAAAATCCAATAAAAAAATGTAGAATGCCGATCACAATGGGATGGGTCGTTCTATGAAGAAGGATGTGTTCACCTATATCATAGGAGGGAAAGCAGGGCAGGGGACAAAAAAAGCAGGGATTGTTGCTGCCAATTTCTTGGCGGAGTTCAACCGAGAAGTCTTTCAGATGAACGACTACCCAAGTCTCGTCCGCGGTGGCCATAATTTTTCAGTGGTTTCAACGTCCATAGGGAAAATCTACAGCCATTATATGAAGGCAGATCTCATCGTTGTTCTCGATCAACGTAGCTATGATATCCACAAAGAACATCTCAATGAGAGAGGAATCCTGGTTTTCAATTCTGATAACACTCGAGGAGATGGAATAGGGGTACCGATCACTACTGAAGCGAAGAAATACACGGATCCTGATTTGATCTCTGGTGTTGCTGGTGTCGCCGTTCTTGCAGCGACAATCGGTGCAACTGCTAAGAAGCTTGAGGACATCATTACAAATGAGTACAAAGGCAGCATGGAGGATAATCTTCGTTTTGCTCAGGCTATTTTCACTGCTGCCGATGAAAAAATCAAAGACAAGGTGTCGCTACAGCAAGGAAAACAGAAAAAAACGATTCTTTCTGGTAGCGAGACCATTGCCCTCGGTGCAGTCGCAGGTGGCCTCGATTTGTATTTTTCGTATCCAATGACCCCTTCAACCCCTGTGCTTCATTATCTCGCCAGCCATGGACGAAAACTCGGGGTCGTTACCATTCAGCCCGAACATGAGATTGCGGTCGCAAACATGGCAATCGGCGCTGCGTTCACCGGCGCACGTTCCATGGTTGGTACGAGTGGCGGTGGTTTTTGTCTCATGCAGGAAGCATTTTCCTTAGCGGGCATGGTCGAAGCACCCGTCTTGTTTTTCCTTGGTCAGCGGCCAGGTCCAAGTACCGGCGTACCGACGTACACCGAGCAAAGCGAACTTCGTTTTTCTTTGACCCCTGGCCAGGGCGAGTTCCCACGGGTTGTCGCATCCCCGGGTTCGATTGAAGAGGCGTTCTATCTGACCGCAGAATTACTCTATCTTCTCTGGCGGTTTCAGACGCCGGGCATCTTACTTACTGAGAAACATCTAACGGAAAGTAGCATGAGTGTTAACATTGACCCTGAAAAAACTCCATGGGCTGAACCAACTGTGCACACCGATGGTGAGTATCAGCGGTACCGTGACACGAAAGACGGGGTTTCTCCTCTGTTATTTCCTCCGTCCAAGTCATTAATCAAATGGAACAGTTATGAGCATGATGAACAAGGGTTTACGACAGAGAGCGCAGAGGGCATCAGGAAGATGCATGAGAAAAGACGCAGGAAACAAGACAGCCTCGTCACGTTCTTAAAAACGATGCATACCGTGAATATTTACGGAATAGGGGAACCGCTGATTTTTACCTTTGGTTCGACGACTATGAGTGTGCTTGAGGCGGTAGATATCGGAGATATCGCTGCGACGGTGGTTCAGCCGATCTATCTGGAACCATTCCCGGCGTGGGAGCTGGAACGATACCAGCATCACCACTGTATCGTCGTCGAGCAAAATAGCACTGGCCAGCTTGAATCTCTGCTGAAGGAAAAAGCAGGGTTGACGATACAAAGCTCGGTTCGTCAGTACGATGGGCGGCCGTTTGACCCCATGGTTCTTGCCCAGAAGATCCGGGAGGTGATCTAAGATGCCTGATGATCTGAGTACGAGCGCTGAGAATACCTGGTGTCCTGGGTGCGGGAACTTCGGCATCCTGAGCGCCTTTAAAAAGGCCGCAAGAAAATTGGAGGAACGGGGGATTGATCGTGAGCACCTCGTGATTTGCAGCGGGATTGGCTGCCACGGTAAGATCTTTGATTATCTTCGTTTGAATGGTCTCTATTCACTCCATGGGCGTTCGATGGCGACGGTTCAGGGAATGAAATTAGGCAACCCTGATCTGAAGGTTGTCGCGTTTGCCGGCGATGGCGATGCGTATGGCGAAGGAATCTCGCATATGATTTATGCTGCGAAACGTAACGCGGACATCACCGTCATCGTGCATGATAACGGCGCATATGCATTGACCGCAGGGCAGTTCTCCCCGACGAGCGAGAAGGGGTTCAAGGGGCCGTCGCTACCCAACGGCAGTGTCGAAGAGCCGTTGAATCCCCTTGCACTAATGCTGGAGGCTGGTGCGAGTTTTATCGCTCGAGGTTTTGCCGGGAAAATCGACCATTTATCCGACCTCATGGTTGAAGCGATACTCCATGAAGGGTTTTCAGTTATTGATGTCTTGCAGCCGAGTGTCGTCTTCAATAATACGTATAAAGAATACAATGAGCGTACAGCAATTATTGCACAGACACCTCGCAGCTACGAAGACGCGATTCGTCTAGCAAAAGACAAAGGAACACAGGTGCCCATCGGGATTTTCTATCAGGTGAGTAAACCAGTGTATCATAAGGAGCTCATGGGGAGTTGGAACCCCGTTCGAGATAAAACAGCCAGAAACGATCGTTTGAAGAAAATAAAAGAAATACTATGAACAGAGAAGGCTATGTTTTGCTCTGTTGTTTTCTAGGGATACCAGCTTCTTTGGTCTTCTTTTTTCTGATGTTAATAACTGTTCCCTGAGATCCCGAGCAGTAACTCGATCTCAGTGATGTGTTCTTGCTCTTCTGTGAGGATATGCCGTATCTCATGCTCAAGCAGATGGTCGTAGTACCCTTTGCCTTTCTCTTTTTTCAGTTCATTCAGAATGTTTCGGTACGTATCGACTGCGGTTTTCTCGTCCGCTAAATTCAGTTCTAGGACCTGCTTGATGGTCTTTGCCGCACGCGTCGGAGCACTCTCCATGCTTGGAATGCCGCCAAGCACGCCGATGAGTGTCCGGAATTTGTCTTGATGTCCCTTTTCGTCATTGGCAATTTCTTTCAGTCTTGCGATAATTGGTTCCGCGTTGATGCCATCGACGATCTCAGCGTGGCTCAGATACTGAGCGTAGGCCGCATGCTCTAACTCCAGCGCATGATTCAACAATTCCAAAATATTTTGCTTGGTCATGGTGTCTAACACTCCCCTTTTTTTGTTATTCGCTTGGCATTTATAAAGGTATACGATACTCTATAACAACAAGAGTCCTCCTGCCGTCAACTGGTTGTCGAGGAAACAAACCTTACAGCAGGACTCATAAAACACGCACACGCGAATTATCTTTTCTTTTGCCCTTACGAGTCAATCTCTGTGCGCGCTTAAACTCTGACTTCAGGATGAGGGAGTAGATCTATTTCATAAGTCCAAGCTGCTTCATCATCCCGACAACATCGTAGAAGAGCCGTTCCTCGACGATTTCGCCGTTTTTCCAAGTAGCAACGGTGCAAAATTCAAGCTTCGCTGTCTTTCCCGGCTGAACAATTGTCCCGTCTGCCCCTTTCATTGGTTTTTTCAAGGTCACTGTCCAATCAGCGACCGTGCACGTCTGATCTCCTTGCCCGATAGCAATCTTGTAGGGATTGTTGATTAAACGATTGTCGAAATTCTTAAAGAATTCCACAGCCTCAACATCATGATTATGTCGTCCTCTTGTCGGTTCTGGTTGATTAGGCCAATAGACGGCGACGTCTTCTCGATGACGCTTCCTGAAAGTCTCCCACAGTGGGCTCCCAGGCCCAGCGTTCCATGCGTCATCTAAAGTTTTCATCAACTCTAAATTCTCTTTTACACCCATATTAAATGCCTCCTGTGTTACAATCTCAAGCTCGTATATAAGGACATCTACGACAGTGGTGAAATAGCTACTATGATGATAATTACCATCCCCCATCATTTATTACAGAGTATGTTCGCACACGCGAATGAGTTCACGGAATTGCTGCTCACTTAGGCCTATCCCATGGCCTCCATCCAGTCGTTTTACGGGTTTGCCTTTATCAAAGAAAAGTACAGTCGGGTACACTTCTATATTGTATTTGTCACAAAGCTCAGGAAACTCATCAATCATCATCCGATAGCATTGTCTACTGGTTTCTCGTGAGCATTTTTCGAAAACCAGCAGGAACCTCTGCGAAAAAGGACACCAGGGAGCATAAAAAAGAATGAAAATGTTATCCTTTGTTTTTAGTATATCCGCTAGTTCTTGTTCGGTATTGATGAGGATGCACGTGTTTGTGGTTTTCATGGGATTATCATTTCTCTACGGGTTTTATTCTGGCCAATGGCTGCTGTCGCAGAAGGGTTTGTTCTGTGATTTCCCACAGCGACACAGAGTCACACGATTGCGAATTTCATAAGCAATATCATCGGATGATGTGATCAGGATGCCACCGCGGATCCAGAGAGGACCACTTACGTTCATAGACGGATCCTCGATTAAGACGATGGATGGCTCAAAGGTAGGTTCTATTGGTTTCCCGGTCTCTTTATCGTAGACGACGAGGCGGCCGGACGGACAATCCGCTGCTTCTTCAATCGCGATTTTTTTGTCCCCGGGATTATTCGAGGTCTGAATGATATTCCAGATTCCGCCCGCTCGATGACAAAAACGAGCAGACGCGCACAATATTTTCGCATCGGCTAATTTCAGAGCTGGACCATCAAGCACAGCTGCTTGATCGCGATATACCACATGACTCGCAGTCTCTGTCCCGTCGAATTTAACCTTAAGATGTGTTCCGTCACAAAATGGTTTAGTATGCGATTGTCCGCAACGGCATAATGCATATTGGTCTTGTCGCGGGTAGGTTTTGCTGTCCTGCCATTCACAGGTATCCCATCTGCTATCGTACTTAATGATTTTTTCAAGAAGAGGGACGTCTCCTGACACAAGGTATGGACCATTTTTGTTTACTTTAATCGAATATTTACCTTGCCGTGACACTTGGTTTTTTTTCGTCGCCATAAGAGATGTTCCCCCTTGATAGTATCATTATTTTAATGCGCTATGAAGAAACCTTCATTGACAATATTCCCTGATACTAGGCGTATGGTATGTTATTCTTTTATAAGTATGTTATTTGGATAGAGGAATCACCAAAAAAAATAAAAAAAATCATGCTTTAAAATACGCAGGGGAAGGGATTCGAAAACTGAAAGGGACTGCGCCCTGAACGTAGCATCTCTTTACCATTCTATATTGTTATTTTTTATTTACTTGGAACTCCCGTTTTTTTTAGATTCTAACAAAGCATCAATATTATTATGCAATATCTTATCATCAAAAAATACATCAGCACTCTTCTTTGATATCGGCAATGTGAAATAAAAGACTGTCCCTTTTCCAAGCCCCTCGCTTTCTACCCAGATTTTGCCACCATGCTTCTCCACGATACGTTTACATATAGATAGACCAAGACCACTGCTTTGAAAATCATGACGAGCGGGATCTGCCTTATAAAACTCTTCAAAAATGTGGGAAAGCTGCTCTGGCGTCATACCAAGACCAGAATCTTGGACAGAAATCGTAATAGAATAACGGTCTGGTTGTGCATTAAGAATAATGGCTCCCTTGTTTGGGGAATATTTCATCGAATTATCTAGCAAGTTCATAAACAGTTCTTGCAATCGAATCTTATCAGCAAAAACCATGATGTCTTTCGGTATGTTATTGATAATGTCCATCTGTTTTTCATCAAGCCTCACCTTATTTAATGAAATGCTCTGATTCAGTATATCAAGTAAATTCGTATCAACTAAATTAAGGTCAAAGTCCTGTGAATTCAATTGCGCTAGATCAAGCGTTTTCGTCACAAGATTTGTCATATACTCAACGTTTCGATTAATAATGTCAAACATCATCTTTCTTTTCGCATCATGTTCTTCCTTTTCCAGCATGGGTAATAATGCCACCAGTGGAGTTAACGGGGTTCTCAAATCGTGTCCGAGTTGATTAATAAACGCCTCTTTTTGTGCTAAAAGTTTTTCCAACATTTTACTATTTTCTTCAATCTTTGACCTGGAGTCTTTCAGGTTTTTAATCATGATGTTTAATTCCGAGGCCAGTTGTCCTATTTCGTCGTTTGATTGTATTTCAGAGGTCGCATTAAAATTTCCTGTAGCGACTTCCGAGACTGTGTTCCAGAGTTTAACAATAGGATTGGTAAAAGACTTTACCAACACGTATAGTACGGCAGAAAGTAATATTAAGACAAATATGAAAGCTAAGGCAACGGTGATTAGTATATTCGTTGTTGCTAGGGAAATTTCACTAAGTGAAAAACCAACCCATATTGTCCACACTTCGCCTCCATATCGGAAACTCTTGAAATAAATCCCGTAATTATTTCCATGATTGGTATAAATCGTGTCGTCGAAATTTGTTTGGTTTTTCAACTGTGGAAAATAATCATAAGCATTCGTTTTCATGAACGAAACATTGTCCGAACGATATATCGCCCCGTCACCCTTGACAACCCACCAGAAGTCAAAGGAGTCCCGCTTTGACAGGTTGTTTAATGTCTCATAGGGCCAATTAGACTGGAGATAGCCAACCTCTATCTGTTTTGAAATCAGTTGTCCGTATATTCTGTTCTGTTCAATCAGAGCTTTTTCTGAATCGTTAATGTAGCTGTTTGCGAGAATATATGATAAAAGAATAATGATCAGAAGGACACAAGAAAAAACCGCTATGAAAGTTTTTTGGAAGATTTTCATGTCTATCTCCTTACAACATGCCGATACATTATCCGACGACAATCATGCATTCGATCAGATTTGCATTGACATTTCTTCCTATTTCAGGTAGTGGCCCTTGTTCCCCTGCTGTTATTGCTCCAATGAAGGGAATACCTCCAAGAACATCATCGGTAATCACTGGGATTTTTGTGAATTCTTCTGATGGAATCTGACTTCTCAGACCATTACAAAACTGCATGATGCAGAACATGCCCATACCGGGACTGAGTCCAGCTCTGTCCAAAGCATCTTTTGGTATAGTTTCAGCTCTGTTCATATCCATTTGCCAGTCGCCTCTGTATAGTGCTATCTCCCATCCTTGCTGGATCTCGGCAAATACTCTTAATTTTTTAGACTTTATATCATCTGAATTTGGAATAGGGGATATTGTGTAGGTTCCCGTTCTGCCATCCTCTGTTCTGATTACTCTTGCAATCGGGTTCTGCAGGGTAAATTTCTTTATCTTGTCAAAAGATATATTTCCAGTTCCATCATTGAATTCCCCCGCGTTTAATCTCTGGTATAATTCTCCATTCAGCCATTCGTTATAGACGTCCAAAGCAGGCCGACCATCTATCTCTGAAATTAGAAAACCGTCAGATTTTGTGACATTCCCTCTTTTATCAGTAAGTTTATATCCTGTTTCAAATCCCCAACCTGTTTTCAGATTTGTATACACTGCAACCAGGATCAAACCATTGCTATAGCTCTGTCTGTTTGTAATCTGCCTCCAGAGACCAGGTACTCTATCGTCGTTCGCATTACCCCCAATAACCGGAGTCCCAGCACCCACAACCTCGGCTATCCCATCCAGTATCCTCATCTCTTCACCTCTTCGGGTAGTTCCAATGTATAAAACCATATTTGGGGCATTTTCAGGATTTCCGGCGTCTGCAATTGCATTGTTCATCGCTGTCTTTCCAGCTTCCTGGGGTGTAGTGAAATTTGTTAGATCCACTTCACCGACACCAAAGGTAATATTTTTCGATGCTACCAATAGTATCGCGATAGATCCGTTTTGCCCGATATGAAGCCCGTCATTGGTCATTACCCCAAGCTTCGTCGTCAATCCCACCATTTTCACATCCGGTCCTAGCTGTGCCCTGATTTCATCAGCAGTATCATTGGTTTCCTTAGCCGTAGACCTGGGGGTAAAAACTACATACGCAAATACTGGTGTTTCATTACCGAGTTTGCTTCTAGCCATGTCTATTGCTTCGATGACAGCTTTATTGTAATCATTTTTAATACTCCATCCGACCGCGGCTAAAGAAGTACTCGTCTTTTCGCTTTGTTTCGTTGCTATCAGATTCAGTTTTCCACTACTTTGACTTATGCAGCCAGCCATGGAAGAAATCGACAAAAGTAGTATCGACAGGATTACTACACCCTTCTTTAGAATAAAAGAATCCATTGCTGCACCCACCATCCTCACTTTGGTATCAAATTATGAGATATATACCTTTCTTTTTCAGTTTATAACCTTATATCAAGGGATTAATAAAATAAAAGTACCGCAGGAGGGGGATACTTAGCCAGAGTTAAATGCCCTTAAACCTTGTTCTGGTTCCTTGGGATATAAAACCAGAAACCGGGAACATTTTACCGGATATAACATTTTTCCTTTTTATAAAAGTATATTCCTCAGTAAACGTCAATATTTAAGTAATCTTACAAGATTCTTCTTGTTCTCAAATGAAAGACTTGGATTATGAAATAAACAGGATCAGTAAATTCATAAAAGAATATGTATCAAAAACAAAATCAGATGGTGTCGTCATCGCTCTTTCAGGTGGTCTGGATTCAGCAGTCGTTGCAGCCTTATCAACAAAAGCGATAGAAAAAGATAATGTTCACTGCTATTTTCCTCGATATAATTTTGGTTCATTTGATATCGACAAACTACACACAGACATGCTTTGTAGGAAATTCGGACTTACTTATGAAGAAAACCGTTTTGTATCAAAATCATCCAAAGCATCATTCTTCTATCGAACGATACGACATGTTACTAATACTGTTAATACATTCATTGTGAATAACGATTACCTGCTCCTGATTTTCGGTAACATTGATGCAACATTGAGAGCAGGGTATCTCTACAAGAAAGCACATGAACACAATTGTCTAGTATTGGGAACAACAAACCGTTCTGAACGGTTCATTGGTTATTTCACAAAATTCGATGAATGCGGATGCGACCTTCAACCAATCCTCCATTTGTATAAAACTGAAATTGTCGAGTTAGCAAAACATCTTGGCATTCCAGATGAAATTATCAACAGGGTTCCTTCTGCCAGCCTCTGGTATGGACAGAATGGATTGACATATCAAAAACTCGATAAGATACTAATAGATTTAAATAAAATGAGTACTCAAGAATGTAAAATAAACGAAATAACAAAACAGGAAGTATCTAAGTGTATTAACATGATTAAAAGGGCTAAACAAAAACATACGGGCAGATTTCCGCCTTGCCTAGACTATTAATTAATTTGGAAGCGAAGGGTTTTATGAGCAATGATACTACAAAGCTGAATATCCTTGGAAAACGAGGAATAGTAAAAAATTTTACTTCATTAATTATCGAATTTTTAGTTTTATTTGGTTCTGCAGGAACTCTTTATTGGGTAAGAGGATGGATATATATTGGTTATCGTTTTTCATATCAGATTTTTTACATTTCAATATTAATGATTGTAAATCCACAATTATTGAATGAAAGAGGAAAATTCAATTTGAAGGAAACCAAGCGTTATGACAAATATTTCATAATCTCTTACTATATACTCGGACCTTCTATGTTAATTCTTGCTGGACTTAATATTCGTTTTCAATGGTCAAGTATTCCATTCATAATAATATATCCAAGTATCGTAGTTATTATTCTTACATCTATTATAGCCTTATGGGCTCAAATTAGTAATTCTCATTTTATTTTAACTACTAGAAATGACAAATTAGGTAATCAGCGAGTATGCACAACGGGTCCATATAAATACTTAAGGCATCCTGGTTATTTTTGTATGATTTTTCAATGGCTTTGTTATCCCCTTATACTTGGTTCATTGTTTAGTCTTATTCCAGCTTTAATATATATATCATTTATTTTTATACGAACTTATTACGAAGATAAGACATTAAAAAAAGAATTGAAAGGTTATGAAGACTATTCAAAAACGACAAAATATAGGTTGTTTCCATACTTATGGTAATATGACGATATTAAAACCGTGTTAACGCTCGACCGCTCGATATAAATAAAGGTATCATGAGGCAGGAAAACTAGACGAAAACCCTGTTGGACTTTTAAATTTCCAAGTAAAATCCCAATGTTTTTATATTTCCAAAAAGATACATTATCATATTGGAGAGGAACAATATGGACTCTTTGCCACAGAAAAGTCTCGTTTTTTGTGTAATATTACTTTTATTACTCAATGGAATTTCCCTTAGTACTTTGAAATCATCCAGCGCAACCGCTCCAGAGCGTATTCTTATTGGATCCAAACCAACAAAAATGGATACTGACATCCTTGGTTTGATCAATGACGTCAACAAAACCATTCTTGATATTTATGTAAAAGAACTCATCGGCTTTGGGCCTCGACCAGCAGGTTCACTAGCCTGTCAACAAACAGGGGCATATATTGCCCGTAAGTTCACCAGCTTTGGGCTTGACGTATCTGTTGACAACTGGACATTCTTCCCTGTCCATTCACAGAATGTTGTAGCAACCTTGCATGGTTCTGATACGTCATCGGACGCGGTCTTTCTTCTTTCTGCACACTACGACACGCGAAAGACTTCCGTGGGCGCCAATGATGATTCTTCCGGCATCGCCACAATCCTCGCTATCGCTCAGATCTGCAGCCAGTATCACTTCAACTATACCATTCGCTTCCTTGCGTTATCTGGAGAAGAATGTGGAATGTGTACAGACATGCCAGGCAGCCGGGACTATGCTAAAAAAGCCTATGACCGTGGAGACAACATCGTTGCATGCTTCGACCTAGACACTATTGGTTACTGTGAAACTGATTTTGGTACACGAGCAGTCCGAGTCTATACGCCGATACGAGCAACGTGGATTCCTCTCATGATGCAACAGGTCTGCGATCACTATCCAATTCTGAACATGACAATCGAACAAATGTCGAACCATCCTGCCGATCAACAACCCTTCACCGCCTGGGGATTCGATGCCGTCCTCATCTGTCAAGCAGACCAGATACCCTATGTCATTAAAAACGATACTTATGAGCACATTAACCTTAGTTATATCACGAAAGTCTGTCGACTCATGATTGCCGTCACTGGAGTATTAGCCCAGACGCCGATTACTCTCCAGGTGCGCTTCACGAATCCACTAAGAGGATATGTGTACGTATTCGGGAGAAAAGTGATGGCTCCTGGTCTGTCGCGGTCTTTCCTAAGAGAAGGAGCAACGTATCTCATCGGCCGCACCATGGCACGAGTCAACATTACGTCAACAGAACCTATCAAGCAAGTAGCATATGGGATCGATGATCTGTTCTTCATGGATATTAACGATACGCAAGACACCGAATGGAAGATTCAAGGTTACGATGCACCCCTGATCGGACGTCATACGATCATGGTCTATGTAATCACCGAATCCGGACAAATAGCCAGAGACCAAATGGACGTGTACTGTTTCACGCTCTCCCACTCGTATTTCCCGTGGTTAGGACCCTTTATCTATTACTTTTTTAATCATCCTTGAAAATCTTGACGTTTTGCCGGGCGGAGAAGTTACGCATCACTTTGTTACACCAGATATTGGCAGGCAACTGGTGAGTATTGATGCAGCGACGCATTGCGTTTGGAATCGAAAGATATCGACTCGCCGTTCGTGCGATACCTTGCAAGACGCCCACTTGGGACATGTGCTTCGGTAGGAAGACGACGTGTCCCACGTCATATTTAGACCAGTCTTTGGTGAGGATACGTCCCTGGCGTTCGAATTCCTCATAGACATTAGTTCCAGGGTACGGCGTTAGGATGTTGAATTGTGCGCAATCAAGGTCCCATTGGCATACTACCTGGTAGGTTTTATCGAAGACATCCGGCGTGTCAGTGTCAAAGCCAAACATGAACAAGCCAGTGACCATCATCCCGTGCTCCTTGACTTTTTTAATGGCAGTTGGGTACTCCTTGACTTTGTTTGTTCCTTTTTTCATACTGTCGATTGTTTCTTGTGAGATGGATTCGATGCCGACGAACCAGCGGACGCATCCTGCATCAGCCGCGAATCGAAGGAGGTCGTCGTCTTTGGCAAGCATATTAATGTTCCCGTAGCATTCGAACTGTTTCCCGAGTGGTTTCATTGCTCTGAAAAGGTCCTTCGAGTAGGTTGGGTTAATTGTGAGGGATGAGTCGATAAAATGGAGCATCTTGTTGGGGAGTGTGGTTATCTCGTCGATGACTGCATTAATCTGCCTGGGGCGGAAATGGACACCTTCGATGACATGTTGGCAGCAGAACCAGCAGTGGGTTGGGCATCCGCGGGTGGCTTGAATGGAGGCGGGGCCATAGGATCGCAGGCCGATGCGTCGTGGTGCTGGTATCTCATCACCTGTGGCCAGGCGATCTGCTTGATAGTAGGGCTTCAGGGTACCTTGCTGGAGGTCCTTGAGTAGTGGTCCCCAGACTAGTTCTGCTTCACCAATGACCACGGCATCTGCATGGGTTTTTGCCTCTTGGGGGAGAGCGGAGGGGTGCCAGCCGCCGAGGACGACGGGTACTCCTCGTGCACGGAAGGTGTCTGCGATGGTGTATCCCCGGTTTGCTGTGCAGGTCATAAGGGTGAGGCCGACGAGGTCGTAGGGGTGTGTGTAGTCGATGGTCTGGATTTTTTCGTTGAGGATGGCGACGTCGTGTTCAGGTGGGGTGAGTGCTGCTATTTGCTCTAAGCTGAGGGAGCGAAAAAGGCCGAATCGATATTGAAAGGTTTGTTTTGCTCCTTCATGAGGCTCGATGAGGAGAATGTGCATAATCTTCTCTACCATTGTTAGGCTGGTGTTAATTACTTTTTTTATGTAGGATAGTTTGAATGTACAGTTTGTGGCCTTATGGATGATATAGAGGGGGTCTGGTTGAAAAAGTTTTGCAAATAGATCTTTTCGAGTCGAATGCACACTTCTCAGGCGTCCCGACGAATACATTGAATATTGTTTTTAATGTTGTTTCTATTATGTATTCCATTGAAAAAAATAACAACAATTAACGAAGTAAAAAACTTCTCAAATCCTCCAGCAGGGGGTATAGAGCTAGAGTGATATCCCCTCGGGAGAAAAAAAACAGTAAAAAGTGCCGCAGGAGGGGATCGAACCCTCGACATCACGGTCTTCAGCCGTGCACTCTCCCAGCTGAGTTACCGCGGCAAAAACGGGTAAAGATAACCGCTTACCCGAGCTCCGACATAATTTCGTTAATCGTCGTATTCATCTCTCGCAGCTTCGCCTTCAGCATCGGGATCGCCTTGTTCACCGACTCCGTCGTCACCGCGCCCTGCGGCGACGGCTCGATTAGTCCCTCCTGCTCAAGGATGCGGAGCGAATACCGCACCATATGCTGCGGATGCTTCGTCAGCTCGGACAACTTAATGATACCGGCCGGCTCATTCTCCTTCAGCGTCTTCAACACCAGCACATGACGGCGCAGAATATCAAGCTCTGTTTCAATCACATTCGTCAAGACGATGCGTTCCTTTCGTTCAGGCTTCATACAGCAAACTACCCCCAAAGCTAGGATACTTGTTAACACACGTAAATGCGAACCTCTATTTAAAAATTCCCAGCACAACACCAACGACGCCACACCACAAACCATCGAGCACAAACTACATTAAACCACACCCAACTACCGTACCCCACACATGACCCTCTGTCTCATCACCACCTGGTTCGGCACCTTCCTCGCCGACGACCACGGCATCACAGATCACCTCCTCTTCCCGTTCACGCCGGCAGACATCGAACACCACCTCCACACCATCCGCACCGGCGGCATCCTCGCCGAAGAACACACCCTCGCCGCCAACAAAAAAATCCTAGTCAACCAAAAACGCCTCGAACCACTCGGCACCTACGATCCCGCCGACCCCGTCTTCCACACCATCACCATCGACCCACACGACTACAACGCCTCCCTTGACCTCCTCCACCAAGCCGCCCTCCATCTCACCAGAGACCAAGCCACCGAACGACTCCACGCACCAGACCTCGGCATCATCCAGATGGTCAATGCCCTAGACGACCTCATCCAGACCGCCAACCTGCTCAACGAACGATTCACAAGCTGGGGCCAACTCCCAGACACCGAACCCAAACGACAGCCGTTCACCCACGTCATCTCCGCCGTCAACCAGGAAATCGAACGACTCCAGACCCAGATCGACACCGACATGGTCATTATCGCGCCGAACATCAGCGCTATCGCCGGCCCGCTCATCGGCGCACGACTCATCGCCCTGGCCGGAGGAATCGATCGCCTCGCCATGCTACCCGCCTCCACCATCCAGCTCCTCGGCGCAGAGAAAGCCTTGTTCCGCTATAAAAAAGAAGGAGGACGACCACCCAAACACGGCATTCTCTTCCAGCACCCCCTCGTCAACCGCGCACCACGCATGGAGCGAGGCCGCCGCGCCCGTACGCTTGCCGCAACCCTCACCATCGCCGTCAAGGCTGACGTCTTCACGAAGCGAGCGATCCACGCGCAACTCACAGACGATTTGGAGAAAAAGCTCGCTGGGTTCTCAAAGCAGAAACGCTAGGTTTCTTCCTTTAACGCATGGAACTGCTCTTCCTGCAGCTCCTTGATGTATTTGTCCAGCTGCTGAATAGCAGTCAGCAGCTTGTAGATTTCACCGTCATGAGGCCCAGGGGGGACCGCAGTCTGCGGATACTTCTCTTTGCGTTTGTGAAACTCTGAAGCCTCGTACTTCGCCTTCAAAAAATCACGGGCTTGAATGAGGACCTTGATCTGATCAGACAATTCCTGGAACTTATTCATAGACTTCCACGTTCCCAGAGCACATCAAATGTACCAAGCGTCGTCCTAAATAAATTCTTCGTAATTATAGTTTGTGCCCAGGGAAGGTCACTTTGGCAGTGTCTCCCGAGGCTTCACCGCGACACCCACTGAGAATGCAGCGGCCTCGTCAGGCGAAAGCAGGAGGCGGCCGACCCCAAGGAGCACGTCACGTTCATCCACAATCAGGCATTCGTCTCCAGGGCGCAGATCAGGATCACAGGATCTCACGAACTTCGCGAACACGCTTTTGCCCTCGCGGACGAACGGGACGGCATCATCGCAGACAGAGACACGAAGGAGGGGTGCAGAAAACGCGGCATGCAACCGGTGAGCCCCTGCCAGCTTCAACGTGAACAGCCCGTCCGCGGCTCGCATGGAGACAACATGATCGCCATCGGACATCACATTCCGTATTTTATGCGTCGATTTCGATTTGATAACCCCCAGCTTCCCCTGAAAAAGGGCGGCAGCGGCTCCGTGGCCGAACTGCACATCGGCAACGGCCCAGATCCGTCGTACATCGAGATCAAAGCCGGGACCATGCAGTGTTTTCGGTAAATCCTTTCCAGTTTCCCATCGAATCACGTCACGTGAACCGAGGAATTCCCGAAGCCGCCGATTCGCCTCTTCTCGCGTCTCGGTATCAACGTAGTCGGGAAACACCGACTGAGCACAGGGGAACATCTCGTCAAGCGCGAGAGGAACCGGGCCGAGGGAGGAATCGACGACAACATCAGCCGCAAGAGTCGACAGCAAAGGCAGTAATGCGGGATATGAACTGGAGAATGGTTTGGTCCGCTCTGGAAGAACAACAGTCGTAGGGAAGAGTGGATCGTACCGAGACATCAGATGCTGTTGATAGCGTTGAAGCAGCGGTCGGAAAATCGTGGCTGGCCCAGTATAACGTATGGCACGAGTCTTGCTGCGCGGCTCGTGAGCCTCAAGAAACCGTTGTATGGATGGATCTCGAAGGTGTCGAACCGAATCCGCAAGCGCAGGATTCGCTGCTGCACGCTGCTCCACGAGCTCCCATAGCCAGCCCTCGGCGATCGCGGTGCGGACGGTGCGCAACTCCGCATAACTCACATACAGGTTATGGAGCGCAAGCGTTTTCACTCGGGCGTCTCCGGTCATGTCTTGAATATCCTCGGCTGAATATTTGGTGCAGATAGGACATGAGCAAGGCAACTCGGTTAAATCCTGGATTTTCTCGGTACCCCACGGGAGGAGGTAGCGGTCGTCTTGTGCGTACTTCGCGTACGCTGAGGAGTCGAAGAGGTCGCAGCCTAAGGCTACGGCGAGGGGAAACACGAGCGGGTGTCCGGCACCGAAGAGATGGACGGGGCGAGAGGGATTGAGGCCTTGTTTTGCGGCGGCGATGACGGTCACGAGGTCCGTGTACCGTTGGGTTTCCATGAGCGGGACGACGCCTCCAATTGGGTGGATATCCGCAGGTAGTATTGAGAGCTCCTCGGCGCACCGTGTCCGTAGGTCAGGGTAGAGGCCGCCTTGGACCGGACATGCGAGCATCATCGTCCCTTTGTGTGGCAGGCTGGCGGTCGCCCGTTGAATGGTTGTCGACATGCCAGCCTCGGCCTCTGTTCTGGTATGGTGGGGTTCGCTGAAGATGTCGAGGATTGTGCCGATGTCACTACCAATGTCGCGCTGGAACTCGACGATGCCGATGGGGTCGAGGTGGACGTCGCCGTAGACGTGGCTTTGGAAGGTCCCTGAATCCGTCATAATCACGCCGCGGAAATGCAGGAGTCGATGGACGCCGTTCTCCAGGGCGGTGTGTCTGAGTCTGTCGTCTTTGAAGATGATGTAGGAGTTGGTGATCAGGATGTCGGTGTGGAACCGCCGTCTCATCTCGGTCGGGGTGATGAGCATCTTGTTGGGGTTGATGACGGGCAGCAGGGTTGGGGTGGTAATGGTCCCGTGCGGTGTGGCGAGGAGGCCGAGTCGTCCTGCTGCGTCACGTCCTTTGAGCTCAAAGGCCATAGTGGTGTGAGAATCAGGGGGTGGTTCTTTATCCTGTCGTCTCTTGTTCTTTTTTCCCTGGTTCTCATCCGGAGTCTTTCTAGAGGCGGTTTCATGTATCGACATCATGGAGGTTCGTGGTGCGGGATGCTGTGTCGTGCCGTACGGGACGGCAGTGTCTATAGTATGAACGGGAGTGAAAAAACCGGCGGGACCAGAGGTTTTTCTCCTGGGCATTTAGAGGCGGCACCGCTCATACTATATGAACGTATGTATTGTGTGGACACCGTGACGTTGACACGGCCCAGGCGTTAGATGATCTGGATGGGGTTCAGGATTTTATGGAGGGCTGCGATGGCTGAAAGGGAGGCCATGTAGCTGGATTTCGGATTCTGGGGATTCGGCATGTTTTCGACTTCGGCGCGCAGCCGGCCGAACTGACCATGGGCGAGGATCCGATGGTCGATTCGGGTAGAGACGGGGTCGGCGACAATCTCGACGTGTGTCTTGTCGAACCCTAGTCCCGCGAGTGAGAGGCAGGCGGCGACGTTGATGTTCTTTGGGAACTGTTTGACCGCATCCCGGGCGTTGCCTTCGAAGATCACCGTGCGTTTGTCGACCTGGATGCCGAGGGACTCCGGGGGTTTGGTGGTGACCAAGGTGACGTTGTCGAGCTGAGCCATGCTGGCCGCGAAGATTCCGTCGATGCCGCAAACTGCTCCGGATGGCAGGTAGATGCGGCAGTGCCGTTCGCGGGCCGTGTCCTCGAGGCGTTTGAGGAGGCGGGGGTCGAAGAGGCTGCCGATGCTCATAATGATGAGGTCTCTTCCTGCGGCGAGGACGAGCTCGCCGTATTGGGAGACCGCTTCTTGCGAGGCGGCTTCGAAGACGACCATGACTTCGGGGAGGAACTCTTCCACGCTACGGGTCACCTTGGCTTTCTTGCAGCGGCTGGCGACCCTCTGGGCGGCGGCCGGGTCTTTGTCGAAGAGGTAGAGCGTCTCGATGCCGTTCATGCAATCGGCAGCAATGGCGACATCCGTGCCGATGGCGCCGCATCCGATGATTCCAAGCTTCATAGGGAAAAACCAAAACCTTAAAACAAAAGACCCATATAAAAGATGGCAGTATGGACGCGATTGACCGGTTCTTCCAAGAAGACTTGGACACGAAAGGGGACATAACCTCGAATGCCTTGTTCACGACACAGACAGGGAAGGCAGAGATCTGGGTGAAGCAGGCATGCACGCTGGCTGGCCTCGCGGAGGCGACACTTGTGTTCAAGTGGGCGGGCGCGACACTCACCACGGAGTTCCATGATGGGGAGATGGTGTCTGCGGGGACGCTCGTGGCAACGGTGATTGGGCAGATGAAGGATATCCTCAAGGCGGAGCGGCTCGCCCTCAACTTCCTTGGTCGGATGAGCGGGATTGCGACGCAGACGAAGGCGCTCTGCGACCTATGCCGGGCTGTGAACCCCGCGGTCCGGGTGGCTGCCACTCGGAAGACCACCCCTGGATTCCGGCAGTACGAGAAGAAAGCGGTGGCGATCGGCGGGGGAGAGCCTCACCGCATGGGCTTGTTTGATGCAATCCTCATTAAAGATAATCATCTGCGTGCCGTAGGCTCTGTTGAGAAAGCGGTGACTGCGGTGCAGCGAAAGCTCCCAGGGACACCAATTGAGATCGAGGTGGAGAACGAGCACGATGCCATGACTGCAGCAACGCTCGGAGTCGCCTGGATCATGCTTGATAACTTCGACGCGAAGACCGCTGCGTCGGTCGCGGCGAAAATCCGGTCGATCAACCCCAAGGTCCTCATCGAGGTATCCGGGGGAATCACCAAGGAGTCCATCGCGCAGTACGCACGGTTCGCGGACCGAATCTCGGTCGGTGCGCTCACCCATTCGGTCGCCAACATTGATTTTTCTCTTGAGTTGGCCGAAGGCTAGAAATATTTAAGAAGCGTTACGCTTTTACCAATAATAGATTCTACGGAATAAATTTGCGAGGGGTTTTATCTAAAGGAGGATGGTGACAGAATCATGAGGAAAATTATTGAAGACGTTGTTGCCGCTGAGAACGCGCAAGCACAAGCTGAGGAGAAATCGCAGCCCAAGGGCACCATGAAGATAGCAGGCGTCAAGGACGAGGAACTCGAGGAGGTCCTCCGAAGCCTAACGACGACTATTAAGGTGGTTGGGTGTGGCGGTGCTGGGACGAATACGATCTCCCGGTGTTTCGAGGCGGGCATTAACGGCGCGGACCTTATCTCTGTTAATACGGATGCGCAGCATCTGCTTCTGGCGAATTCGCCGTATAAGATCCTCATCGGTCGGCATCTGACCCGGGGTCTTGGTGCGGGGTCGCTTCCGCAGATCGGTGCGGAGGCCGCTAAGGAGAGCGAGCAGGACATCCGCAACAGCATCGTCCCTGCTGATATGGTGTTCATCACCTGTGGGCTTGGCGGGGGAACAGGTACCGGCTCGGCGCCGATCATCGCGCAGATCGCCCGTGAAGCAGGTGCGCTGACCATTGGGGTTGTTACGATGCCGTTCGGCGTGGAAGGGAAGATCCGCCTGGACAACGCGGAGAACGGACTTCATGCGTTGCGTGAGACTTGTGACACGGTCATCGTCATCCCGAACGACAAACTCCTTGATATCGTGCCGAACCTCGCAATCAACGCGGCGTTCAAGGTCGCGGATGAGATCCTCATGCGGTCCATCAAGGGGATCACGGAGATGATCACGATGCCAGGGCTCGTGAACCTTGACTTTGCTGATCTGAAGACCGTGATGAAGCGCGGCGGTGTCGCCCTCATCGGACTTGGAGAAGCCGAAGGAGAGAACAAAGCGGTGGACGCGGTCTCAGAGGCTATCAACTCCCCATTGCTTGAGGTGGATGTGACCGAAGCAACCGGCGCGTTGGTCAACGTCATCGGCGGTTCTGATATGACGCTGCGTGAGGCAGAACGGGTTGTCGAGGAGATCTACACGCGTATCGATAAGAACGCGAGGATCATCTGGGGTACGACCATTGATCCGACGATGAAGAAGTCGATCCGTGCGATGCTAGTCGTCACCGGGGTGAAGTCCAAGCAGATCCTTGGTCCTCCGAAATCGAAGGAGGACCAGGAGTTTGGCATCGATTTTATTTCTTAGAGCGTGCCAAATCCTTTATATAGCTCTTTCCCCTTGCCCCTATAATATCCAGTAGGTGATCCTGTGGCTGAAAAAGAGGGATTTCTTGAGAAAGCCAGGCGCTTCCAGCGCAAGATTGAAGAGCGCAATGCACGCATCGGCAAAGGCAAGTACGGGCGCGTCTTGAAAATGGCTAGGAAACCAACGGAGGAGGAGTACAGCCGCACAGTCAAGATCACGGGTCTGGGGATTCTGTTGATTGGTCTCGTTGGTTTCATTATTTATATGATTCGTGAGATGGTCGCCCCCTGGATTCTGCATTTCTTCGGGCATTAAACCAAGAGGCATGACGCATGGAGAACACGGTTGCTGAGGAGGCCCCCAAGTCTAGTATCTTTTCCATCAAGACTCAGGTGGGCAAAGAGCAGAATACAGCAGACCTGCTGAACAGCCGGGCGAAGAAAGGGAAACTCGACATCGCCAGCATCCTGGTGACGCCGGAGCTGCGCGGCTACATCTTCGTCGAGGCGTTCGACGAGGAACTCATCAAGAACACGATTAAGACCATCTCCTATGCCCGCAACATGCTTGAGGGAAGCATCCCAATCGATCAGATCGAACATTTCTTGACCCCGACATCCGCGGTCGCGAAGATCACGGAAGGCGACGTCGTCGAGATGATCGCCGGGCCGTTCCGCGGGGAGAAGGCGAAGATCACGCACATTGACTACGCGAAAGAAGAAATCACCGTTGAGCTGCTGGAATCCATGGTCCCCATCCCTATTACGGTCCGCGGGGATCAAGTCCGGATCATCAAACGCAAGGACGACGAGAAGAGAGAGGAACGATAAGGAGGAATCAAGGTCATGCCAGAAATCATTGAAGCGCTCGTGGACGGCGGGAAAGCCTCCGCGGGAGCACCGCTAGGACCCGCCCTTGGACCCAAGGGCGTCAACATCATGCAGGTCATCAACACCATCAACGACAAGACCAAGCAGTTCCAAGGGATGAAAGTCCCCGTGAAGATCATCATCGACCCGAAGACCAAGGAGTTCACCATCGAGGTCGGCACGCCACCCGCTGCCTCGCTCATCCTGCGTGAAGTCGGCGCGGAGAAAGGCTCCGGGACGCCGTCCAAGCAGAAAGTCGGGAACCTCACCGTGGAACAAGCCGTCAAGATCGCGAAGATGAAGTACGACAACATCCAGGGCAAAGACCTCAAGGCGAAGACCAAAGAGGTCATCGGGACGTGCACGTCCATGGGCGTCACCGTCGAAGGCAAGAAGCCCAAAGAAATCAACGTGCTCATCGACCAAGGGCAGTACGACGCGAAATTCAAAGAATAACTATTGTGCCCCGTCTACACCCCCCTTCTTTTTCCTTTTTAAATCCGATGGAAGCCTCGGGAGAAGAACTGCCGAATCGAAAGGACCATCCGATCGCTTCGATATGAGAGCGGCACGGTCTGCCCTCCGCCCCAGCTTCGCTTCTTTTGGATCTCGTCTAGAATCGCATCAACACGGGTATCCGTGGTATCAACCGTGGTGTAGGCGTACCCTGCGTACGTCGGCATGTGCGAGTCGCTGCCACCTGTTCCCCCAAGTGTGAGTCTGCGGGCTATCCGTGCGCATTTTACGTTCGTCCGTGGCAGGCTGCAGCCGTTGAACACCTCGATCGCTGTGATCTTCGGCACCAGTGCCGACAGCTTCTCTTCATGGATGCCGGAGAGGGTTCGGAAGACATGAGGAACAATAGGAACCCCGCCTTGGCTGTAGATCAGTTCGATCGACTCCTCAATCGAACGTCCTCGCGGGATATCCTCCTTGACATTGAGGGCGAGGAGATGGCCATCGGCTGTGGACACCTCACTGGCAGGGATGACGATGAAATCCTTCGGGGCGCACGACTGGGCTTTCAGGCTTCCTTCTACCGAGTTATGATCGGTGATCGCGACCCCGTGGAGCCCCCGACGCTGTAAGGTGGTGATGATCTCTTGCGGAGACCCCCCGCCATCCTCTGAGTAGCATGAATGGACGTGGAGATCAAGCAAGAGCATAGTGAAAACAACGTAAGACCCGACGCTATTTGTACCTTTGGGTAACCCTCTGCGTACCTACGAGACGTTTGATTGTTTTCGTCTGCGATTGAACGCAGGTTTTCGCAAAAAGAAAGTGTTATATAACCCCAGCGAATTGTCGCCCGTGGGAGAGGCATACGCCATGATTGTCGAGAAACCACGACAGCTTAGCAAACATAGGTTTGGAGACCTCGAACTTGTCGATAAATCCCTCTTTTTCATCTGTGCGAACCGCAGGGATAATTAGCGGACGTCTCATCAGCCCCTGGACAGAGTGAGCCTTCCTATTGATAAACGCTATATAAAGCAGCGATTTTTCATGCAATAAACGCCTCATCTAGGCGGCTTCACCAGAGCGAAGACCTCTAAAATCTATATAGGTTCAGACGATACTCTTTTCTACGTCTTGTCCTTATCAGCAGCATATGCAAGTTATCAAATTACAGAGAGGACAACCGATGAATTTGCTACAAACACTGCTCCAAGAACATGAAAAACTTCATTTTTCACTCATCGACCCCGATAAACAGGCTCCGAAGAAAGCAGGGGAGATCGCGAAGACATGCGCGGACTACGGCACCCACGCGATCATGATCGGAGGCACCACCGTCCATAACCGGAAACTGGTGTACGACACAGTCGACGCCATCCGGAAGAAGGTCGATCTGCCAGTCATCTTGTTTCCCAATTCCGCAGAAGCCATCTCCGAGAACATCGAGTACATCCTGTTCATGATGCTGCTGAACTCAAAAGACAACCGCTATCTTGGAAGGGAGCAGGCCAAAGGCGCTCTTCTCGTCAAGAAATGGGGCATCAAACCGATTTCGACGGGGTATGTCGTCGTCAGCACCAGCCGCAGACCGACGACCATAGAGCAAGCCGTGCCGTTGGATAGGATCGGCAGGGACGACATCGAGAAAGCCGTCAGCTATGCGCTCTATGCGGAGATGAGCGGGATGAGCTGCGTGTACTTTGATGCGGGGTCCGGTGCGGAACAGCCGGTCTCAAACGAGATGGTGGCAGCGATACGAGACGCCATCAGCATCCCGATCATTATCGGCGGCGGCATCAACGACGGGAAGACCGCCAGAGAAAAGACCGATGCCGGGGCTGACGTCATCGTCAACGGGACCCTCGTCGAAGACAACCTACGAAAAATCAAGGAAATCATCACTACTATAGCAGCAAAATAGCGGGATCAGGGAATCAGCAGACCCAGCCGTCTTTCTCTCAGCATCTGTCTGCTGATGGACTATTGATCTTGACCAAACATCCCCCTATCTCACGTCCTCTTTTTCGACCACGCCCCAAGACAGAAAATCTATTTAAGCATCGATTTGATAACAACACACCGTAAGTTTTTCAGGAGGATAGGTGCATGGAGAGATTCGGCGTGGAACTCGCTACAACTGAAAAGGGAACCAGGGTCAGTACAGGAATCAAAAGCCTGGACGAACTCTTACACGGAGGACTGCCCCGTGGCTCAATCACACTGGTCTCCGGAACCCCAGGGACCGGCAAGACCATCCTCTGCTTCCAGTTCATCAACGCCGGCATCACCGCCGGCGAAAAATGCCTTTTCCTCACCTCCGACGACCGAATCACGAACCTTCTGAACCAAGCCCGTGAGTTCGGGTTCAATTTCGACGCGGCCGTCAAAGCAGGAACCCTGCGATTCCTATACCTCAACCCCGAGAAACGGACCCTGCACCGAGAACTGGAAGAGGAAGTCCAGATGAACCAATACAGCCGCATCGTCCTCGACTCCCTCACCCCCCTCTCCGAGATGCCGATCTGGGTCATCAGCAGAGGAACCGAAATCATCCCCACCGATGATGCGATGACGAACTCACCGTTCCCCATCGACTCTATCCAAGCGATGCGCGTGCACCTCAGACGCCTCATGGGCATCCTGAAATCCGAGGACTGCACCAGCCTCGTCACCTCAGAAGTCCCGGAAGGATCACGCGACCTCTCCAGGGATTCCATCTCCGAGTTCATCGTCGACGGCATCTTCGTCCTCGACCTCGACCCAACCATGGACCGACGGAAACTGACGATCCGCAAGATGCGCGGAACCAAGCATACCCTCAAACCACACACCATCGAGATCTCAGAACGCGGCGGCATGCAGCTGCTCCTCTAACCCCGCATCCCCTATTTTCCGAACGGGTGACAAAGGTAAAATACTGCCAGG
This sequence comes from Methanobacteriota archaeon, assembly GCA_903877165.1. Classification (GTDB taxonomy): domain Archaea; phylum Thermoplasmatota; class E2; order DHVEG-1; family DHVEG-1; genus CAIRCU01. Next base: position 26,689 of record CAIRCU010000007.1, read on the forward strand.
TCATCACCCAGATGAATTTATGTTCAGCAAGGATGCGTTCGGAAGGTCGCCGCAGACCTTCGTTGTCTCCAAGGAGATAAGCAACTGCCCGCTCATCTCTGATATGAGCCGCCTGGGATCCCGCTGCCGGGAGCTCGGCGTCGCAGAAGGAGACCGCGTCCTCCTCACCTACGACTACGGCAAACGCCTCCTCGTCACCGCACAGCACGCCGACGCCAAACACCTCCGCCAAGAAGACATCGTCGAAATCGTCGACTACAACCCCCTCAAAGACATCATGATGGTCATCGGCCCCAAAGACCCAAACACAGACGCACCGGTCCAATGGATGATCCAAAAAGCACGACACGACATCAACATCACCCTCCAAATCATCAACCCGACCCTCTGCGACACCCTCCCCAGCACCATCCCTCGCACCACCGAGCCGCTCCCCACCACGACCATCGAGAAAGCAAAAATCCTGCTCAAAGCCCTCCACACCTCACCCGTCATCGGGATTCCCTCCCAAGGGATCATGATCATCGGCGTCAACGCGAAAGCCATCGAACAGCTCCTCGCAACCTCATTAAAAACGTGAGACCTATGAAGTATCAAGGAAAAGACTACACCGCCTTATGGCGGGAAGGCGACCAGATCCGATTCATCGACCAACGCCGCCTGCCGTTCACCTTCGAAGTGTACACCGCACGGACCGTCGACGACATCGCCTTCGCCATCAAGGACATGATCGTCCGTGGCGCACCAGCCATCGGCGCCGCTGCCGCCTACGGTATGGCCGTCAACAGCCATGATCCTCAGCGCGCCGCACAACTCCTCGAAGCAACCAGACCAACCGCCCACGACCTCTTCTACGCAGTCCGCTACATGTCACATGCCTTGAACAAAGGGGAAGACCCGTTCATCGCGGCAGACCAATACGTCGAAGAACTGCTGAGACGCTGCCAGAAAATCGGGGAAAACGGCGCCCAGCTTGTCTCCGATGGCACCCGCATCCTCACCCACTGTAACGCAGGGGCGCTCGCCACCGTCGACCATGGGACCGCGCTTGCCGTCCTACGGGAAGCCCATCGACAAGACAAGAAGATGTATGTGTATGCGGACGAGACTCGCCCACGGCTGCAAGGACTTCTCACCGCTTGGGAACTATTCCATGAGGGCATCCCGTTCTCCCTCATCGCCGACAACGCCGCAGGATACTACATGCAACAAGGAGACATTGATTTCGTTATCGTCGGCGCTGATCGGATTGCGAAGAACGGGGATGTCGCCAACAAGATCGGCACGTACGAGAAAGCAATTGTCGCGCATCATAACGAAATACCGTTCTATGTCGCTGCCCCGGAGAACACCTTCGACCCAGCCCTCCTGCAAGGAACACAGATTGCCATCGAAGAACGATTCGGCAACGAAATCAGAGAAGTGCACGGCGCACGCATCATGCCAGACTGGGTCCCCGTCAAGAACCCGGCATTTGATGTGACCCCGCACCACCTCATCAGCGGCTACATCACGGAGAACGGCATCCGGAAGACCTGGCAGTGACGCCAGAAATCCATTTTCGAACCCTTTACTCCCAGAAAATCCTTGAGTTTATATAGACAGAACGGCATGTCATCACCTGAGTCGCCATGAAACTGGAGACCTGGGATGAACTCGAGGAAGGAAACCCCATCTTCTGCTGGGCCTGCGGCAAACAGGTCCTCAGCATAGACGAGATCAGTCAGCGCATCTGCAGCACCTGTAAAAACACGAAGAAGCTGCATACCGAGGAAGACGTCTTTTTCTGCTGGGCCTGCGGCAAGAAACTCGCAGGCATGGGCGAGGTCGCCCAAGGCATCTGCCACTCCTGCCGATCCGCAATCCTGCGCAAAATCAAATAAAAAAAAGAAAAAAGAAGATGGGGGAGCCGACGTCGGACTTAATTGGCTCCTTCATTGCTCGGCTGATACGGGTTGAACGCCGGGTCGCCATACAAGGCGAACTCATGCAACGCCACATACTTCTTATCCAGCACCCGCGTCCGCACGGTCTGATTAACCGGCATCAAGCTGGAGGACAGCATGCTGTCAAACACACTACTGCCCGTGGAGAGCGACAACGGCGGCGTCCACAGGAACGTCGCGTTCGCATCCAACGGGAGGTACATGTTCTTGGAATCCCGTAGTGCGGTGCCGATATCCGAGTCGTTCTTGATTAACCCAAGAATGGTGTTCTCCGCGATGATCGCGCCGAAATGCAAATCCGGGAACTGATGTTTGAATTTATACAGGATGAAGGCCTTCAAGAGTCCGAGGACGCCGATTCCAATGCCGTTCGGCAGAGGCCGAGGCTCCAGGTACCCGGGATCCGCGGTCACACGCGTCGACCCAATGTACGCATTCACCCCCGTACGAATATAGACCTGAGACAAGGCGTTTTCCGCAAGCAGTCCATCGGTGCGGGCAGTGATGCAGCTTTCCACGAAAATAACGGATGGACCATATGGCATGTTCTCCACATCCCGAAGATCGTACCCGCCTTTATCGGATAACGAGCTGCGTACCTTCGGATCAACCCGGGACCACATCGTCACACCGGGGAATCCGCGCGCGTCAATGAAGACATCGCCGAACTCGTAGAGGTTGAAGAACCCATGGGCGAACGCGAAAATCAGGCTACTGTTCAGTTGTGCCTGACCACCTATAACCTTGGTGCTTGAACTCAGCAATGAGACGATGGCCTTGGGGAACAGCAGGCGGCTGAGCAGCCCGGTGTTTTTAATGTGATCGAGTTCAGTGGAGGTGAACCCCTCCCGCTGGGACTGCAGCCAGAACGTGCTCTTGGCGGAATAGCCACCCAGCTGCATATCCTTGTTGAGCCGCGTGTTGATGAACCAGCTTTCCCCGGTGGGGAACTTCGTCGGCTCCCCGCGACCGCCGTACACAATCGCCTCGAGTTTCGTGAAGAGCGGCAGGTTCTGGAACTCCAGGCCGCAGCCGGTCTGCACCAGGGAGTTGTTCTTCCAGCCACCCATGCCCGCAATGATTTCGTTGTAATAGATGGTGCGGTCAATCAGGGCGCTGAGGTCCTGGGCGTCGATTCCGGTGACGCGGCCGACGACATTCTCCTGGACGGGCCAGTACGAGTAGGTATCGTTCTCTGCATCGCCTTGCTTGGGGTCGATGTCGGCGAGGTAGAAGTCGCTGGGGACGTACAGCCCCATGATCGCGCCATTATGCGTGTCCGCCGTGCCATCGGGATTGTAGTAGAAGTACATCGGGACCATGGTCGGGTCGGCGACGATCGCGAGGTATGCGGGGTGGGCGAGGTAGTGGTTCCGTAACGCCAGGGTGTCACTGGGATCGATGCCTGCGAGTGAGGCGAGGAGGGCGTTGAGGGAGTCATGGATGCCTTTAGTGTGCTCGTTGGAAGCGGGTCCGAGCGCGTAGTTCGCGCCAGGCTGCGTGACTCCTGGACAGGTGCTTCCGTTGTACAGGACGTTGTCATCCGCGGCGAATGCAAATGATGTGTTCGCGAAAATCACTCCCTGATGGTACGCGGTGAGGTACGGGGCGAGGGAGGAAATGTTCGACATCAGGGGGACGTACGGGGAATCCACGTTATCAATGCGGACCTTCAAGTTATAGGAACCGACTTTCAGGGCGAACCAGTTGCCATAGACGACGACATGGTACGTCCCAGGTTTGTTGTAGACGACGGTTTCGAAGTGTACGCGGTCATCCACGATATTGCCCAGCGGGTCACGGATGGGGATGCCGCCCGCGGTCGAGGCGAAGAAATAGGACTGGTTCTCCGAGTCTTTCAACATGAAGGTGACGCGGTCCCCAAGGAGCTGGACGTTCTCGGAGTCCATGTTCCGCATATCGAAGTTGAGAACAGCGTACTTGTAGCTCTGCGGGATCTCGATGACGTGGTCGTTAGAGGTCCCATGCAGGATCATGCCGACGAGCTGAGACGGGAGCGCAAGGGCGGAGGCCACGCTGTCGTTGAACTCATAGCGGGTGCTGTTCAGGACGACGGGCTCCCGGGTATCCAGGGGATTAGTGATGGTGATGTAGTTCGGGGTGGTGCCGATGCGGTCGAGGAGTACTACCCGAGTTTCGTCGAGGATCTGCGAGGTGCTGGTGAAGCGGTCGATGTTATAGCCCCCAGGGCAGGAGACGTTACCGCAGACATAGAGGTTATGGACGCCGAGGTACTCGAGGACGTCCGAGACGTCCGCATCAACCGCGGAGGAGACAATGATAGGGATGCTGAGGTACGAGGCGAGCGGCGCGATGGACACTCCATAGGTGTAGCCCTCGCGATCTTCGGAGAGCAGAATCACGGTGTTCGACTGGTTCCACAGCAAGACAGCGGCCGCAAGTGAGGCGCGTTTCGGACTGGCACCGCCGACGATGTAGTCCGCATAGCGGCCGATGGCAGCCTCAGCGCGTTGGACTGCGGTAGAGGGATGGTTGAAGTCCTTGACGTACATCGGAATCACGGTACGTTCACCGCGTGCGTTATAGTGTAAGGCAAGCGGGGTGGCGATGAGGGCGTAGAAGGGGTTGGCGTCGGAGACCGCTATCGCTGTCGGGAAATCAGGGATGTACAACGACGCCACCGCGAACCGGGGACGGAGCGCGGGTGCGGCAGCAGGTATGGTCGGAAGCGCACTGGTCATCAGCAGAGCAACAGCTACAATCGAAAGGAGAGTCTTCTTTCTATCCATAGGAATCAATAATAATTTATCTCTGAAGGATATTTAAAGGTATTGATAAATAACAGGAGAAGAGCGCCGAGACGAACCACAAGGTGAGAAGGAGAGAAAAAAAAGAAAAAAAAGAGGGGGGAAGAGTTCCTCTGTCTTAAATATTGACGAAGAAGATGAGGACTTTTCCGGTTTGGGTCTTTGACGCGGTGGCAGCCGTCGCCTTGGCGCTGATGGAGCCCAGGCCGAAGATGCCCTTGACGGTCACTATAGAGGTTGCACCTGCGTTGAGGGTGGCAATAGTATCGGAAGCCGACTTGTCGATCTTCCCAAGGATGCCGCCGGTGACGTGGAGGGTCCATGCAACGTTCGTGGCTGGGCCGGTCCCGGTGTTCTTGACCTCAGCGGTGACTTTGCCGATGCCGCCGTTAAAGTTCCCAATCTCAATGATGGGTGCGACGAGCGTGTAGAATGGGTTGTAGTAGATATCGCGGTTCGCGCCCCGGCTGTCCTGCCAGATGTCGTAGACGCTGGTGCCTGCGGCAGCGATGTCTGTGGCGCCATATTCAGTGACGACCTGGTCGTCAGAGTTGGCGAGCGTTTCAGCGCCCCAAGTGGCTCCCGCATCATCGCTGACCTTGTAGTACACCTGACCAGCCTTGATGTAGGTGCAGATGGCGGTGTTGCCGACCAAGGCGATCTTCGGGTAGAGACAGTCAGCGCCGGAGTTGGTGACCTGGATGACAGTGTTGCTGGAGAAGCCGTTGGTCGAACGGTAGCAGTAGACGTCCTGGTTGCCACCCTTGTCGTTCTGTGCGACAATGAGCACGGTATTGTTGTTAGCAACGACATCCGGGAACTTGATGTTGCCGGTGTCGGTGACTTGTTTCGTCGTCACCATGGGGTGGGAGTAATAGCTGCCGGATTGCGTCCATTTCCCGAAGTCATCCTTGCGGACGAGGAGCTGGTAGTAGCTGCCGCCGTTGCGGTCGTAGACGGAGTAGGACATGTTCTTGACGAGGTCGATGTCGTTGGCTGCGTGCTCGCAGAGGTTGGAGCTTCCCGTCAGCCAGCCGATGACGCCGTTACCGGTAGAGTCGGTCTGATAGAAGATGAAGGGGCAGCCGACGATACTGGCACCGCTGTAGCCGTTGTATCCGGTGAAGGCCAGGCCTCCCCAGTTCCAGGATCCATCATCGCTGGGCCCGGCATGGGTGTAGGTGCCGATCTTGAAGTCCATGAAGGAGTTGAAGTTGAAGCTGGCGAAGTCCCAGTATGCACCAGAAGGGTTGGTGGGGTCAGTGGCATCGACAACCCAGATCTGCCCAGAGGTAGAAGGGTCTTGGTTCGGCTGGAAGGTCCCGTAGAACCCGCCGGTCTTGTAGTCCACTTGAGGATAGGTGCCGCCGAGGGCTTCCTGGAAGTACAAGCCTGCGGTCCAGTCGCCGGAGTCCACGAAAATCGGATAGTAGTCTGTTCCTTCTTGGCTGCCTTCGTACGCGGCGAAGAGCTCGCCCGAGGGGTTGGCAGCGATGGAGGGGTGGGATTCGTTGTAGTCCCCAGCAGTAATCTGCACTTCATCGCGGCTGGTTGGTATAGAAATCTTCTGAGGCGTCGCCTGATGACTGGAAATCGTCATCCACTGAGCGGTCGGTTCGCTTTGCGTCGGCGTCTGTGCGGTCAAGCTTACACAGCTTGTAATCATCAGCCCAACAAACACCAATAGTGTTGTCCATTTCGATAGATTGTGTTTCATAGGTACAATATCCCCCTATAGTTTATTCCAATCAGTGCTGGATATGTTTTTTATAATATAAAAGATATATTGAGGTGATATTTAAACATATCGAAATATTATCTTCAAGGCATGATTTTATGTTGCGTTGGAGGAAAAGGGAACCACGAAACGCCCCTGTCATGACGGAAGTAACACCACCTCAATCACCGCTCGGCAAGACTCGGACAGGAATAACAATTAAATAGGGGCTTAAGTAATATATATGTACCAATTTACCTGACATTCCGTCATAAAGGGGGAAGTGAACGAGAGGTGAAAAGAAATGAAAACACCCTGGTTTGGAGCCATACTGTTAGCTGCCTTACTCTGTCTGCCGCCCATCGTCGCGGCACCCATCACCCGATCTCAACAACAGGCCTCACCGGCCATCATCCCTGCCATTAAGTCGACCAATCCAGTGCCCACGCAGGCCCCGGAGATACATATCACCAGGCCCATCGCTGGCTATTTCTATTTGTTTGGTCTTGAACCATTCCACAGCCGCCAGCAGCAAGCCGCGATCGTCATCGGCCGACGCCTCACCGTCGAGACTACGGAGCAGGGCATCGACCACGCGAAGTTCACCGCCACCCGGAAAATAACGGGGTGGAACGTCACCGAATGGGATTACTCAACCCTGGATGGCACGGGCACAACCCTGCCGGTCACCTCCGGAATCTACACCGTCAAAGCCATCGGGTACGACAGCGACGACAACGAGATCGCCTATGATGCCGTCAAGGTCTTCTACGTGAAAATCGGCCGGGACGACTTCGGCGTTTGGGCTAACACCAAGTACGACAACGGCGAGACCATCTCCACACCCTTGAATATCGGCCTCACCGAGTTCGCCTCCATGCTGAGCACCGGGGCGACGAGCACCTACGCCGTTCCGCTGCAGCACCAAGGAGACACCATCCTGAAACTACGGTTCTCCCGCACCACGATCATGAACAACACCCTCAACGTCATCGAGACCAACTGTAACCTCTCTACGACCGCGGATGTGACGAAAGCCTACGAAGTCTCCCTCGAAGTTCGATTCCCCTTCGGGTTACTCTCCGGCGGGCAGGTCCCGCAGAACAACACCCCGTACTTCAGCTCCTCCGTCGGGTACCGATCGACATCGGGAGAGCACCCCGGGTTGAACCACGTGAACACCACGTTCTTCTTCGGCCGGGAAAACCTCTCCGACCCGCGCGTCTTCCGCCTCCGGCTTCAGCCTGAAAGCGTCGACGAGCGCTCCCAGGTGACGTACTTCACGCGATACCAGACGGTCGATGAGAACGGGCAGGAGAAGTTCTACCGAGAGTTCTCCGTCGCCTTCACCCCTGCAACCGATCTGACGATCACCTCGATTCCGCGGGAAGCGAAAATTTCCTATGATTTCGGCCGCAGCGCTGGTGTGCCGACGACGATCGCCTTCCGCGCCGAAGGCGGCGCCCTTGACGACATCATCCAGACATTCCGCATCAACCCGCTGCCGCAGTACATGAAGTTCGATCTCACTATCATCGGCTCCCGTGAGTTCCTCTATGAAAGCGACCGGTCCTACGACGCCTCCTACTCCTTGGACTCCGAGCAGAACGGCAACCTCTTCACCATCGAGGCGCTGAGCATTCCGACGCGCATCGACCTCGGGTGGGGCATCGATTTCAACGCCCTCAGCAACCTGTCATTCAGCAGCTTCTTCGAAGCCAACATGTCCGATGAGATCGGCGGCCTCGTCGTTACCCAGGCGAACCTTTCAGCGCCGCTCGTGAACATCACCCATTTCCCTCGCCTCTTCCGCATGGAAAGCAACATCGACTTGTTCACCGGCGTGGGAAATATCACAGTGCATCGAGAATTGACAGAACCCAAGAACGTGACCGTCACCCTGAATTACAATGACTTCACCATCACCAAATCCGTGATCCTCGCCGACCAGTTCGTTACCCTCGCCTGGAACATCGATCTGACCCATGGCACAGGGATGATCTCGGTAACTCGGGACACCGACGCGACCCTTCAGTACCATACCTCTATATCGTACCAGGGCTGGACGTTCGCCCATGACATGACGCTGACGAACCCGCACGTCTCCCTGGCATGGAGTGTCGACCGTGTGAAACGCCAAGGCCACCTCGTCTTCACCCGTGACACACAGGGCGGCAACCCTGTATTCGCCACCAGCATCTCCTACAGCAACTGGCAGCTGCACAACTCCCTGGAGCTGAAGAACCCGCTTACGGACCTCTACTGGGATCTGTCTACTCCTGACGACCCCCATACCGTCATTAACCTGACGACCGGTGGCGGCCCACTGCTAGAGGACACGCTCGCGGTCGCCGAGAACGGCAACGACATCATCGCGCTCACCATCGGCATTGAGACCAGCGACCACTTCAGCCTCTCCTGGGATACCACGAATGGTCAAATCCAGAACTTCCAGTGGTCCGGCCGCCTCCTTCACCTCTCCTCCCTCTCGCTTGCAGTAGACCTCGCCGGCAGCCTGTTCACGGTTCAAGGCACCTGGCAGATGGGCGGCGGTGGGAGTGTCGACCTGCAGTTGAACAAACCCGTATCGATCACGTTCGTAAATGTTCAGACGCCACAGTTCCAAGTCCTCGGCTACGTGTCATTCGCTGCGAACCGCCACCTCGCGATGCGCTGGGATTTCTCCAGCACCGGCTTCTTCCGAGTCGACACCTTCAATCAAAACCTCGGGGACGCCGCAGCCTTCAAGGTGTTCTTCGACCCCGACGACGGGGGGAACTACCAGTATGGACTCAATGTCTCCACCACTAGCTTCCTGGAAGCGAACTTCAACATCACTTGGAACACGAACTACATCATCCCCCGGGTCTGGATCGCTGGATCCCTCCCAAACAACTGGTGGCAGAACTGGAATGCCGCCGTGATGCTTAACCAAGTCTGGTACAGCCGAAACCTCTGGGAATATGACACAGGAGAATAGTAGCATATGAGAAAACGAATCCTTTCCGCAGCCATACTCTGCCTCATGCTGTCGAGTACACTTGCCGTCATCCCCCAAACGCAGAACCTCTCAAGTGCTTCCAGTCCGATAGGACGCGGGTACTCCACATACACATGGCAGGACGATTTTCTTGACCCCAGCCTGATTGACGCTAACCTCTCCAGTGGCATCCAGCTGCAGAACGGATCCGTCGTCATGCAGGACACCTACCCCGCCTGGGTCGCGTACCCGGATTGGCAACGTCTTCGACCTATTTACTTGAACAACACAGGCTCGGCGATCACCAACGCCGTCATTAAGATCCTCATCCCGTACGACGGCAGCATGCAGACCGATTTCGACGACCTGCGGTTCGCCTCGGACACCGGTGTACCGCTCCTCTATGACCGCATTATGAAAATCGACATGGTCTCCGCTACCGAACTTGTGAAAATCCCGAACCTGCCCTCTGGCATCACCACCATCTACCTGTTCTACAAGAACCCAGGTGCCTCGGACGCCAGCAGCTCGGTCCTCACCTGGACGAAAGTCACCGGGGACGACGTGCGAATCTCCTACGTCGGACCGACAGAAGGCTGCTGGGACCCTGCCATCGCCCACGGCTCCAACCAGTTCTTCGTCACCTGGGAGGAAGGTCTCCCACCGGAGTACACAGCTGATGAAAGCCACCGGCTGATCCTGCGGGAGATCCATGGACGCATGTACAACGGGCAGGGAGGAGACCCTCAGCCACCTGGCTCGAGCGGCGATATCCTCATTAGCCCGACATCAAGTGCGCATGCGGAGAACCCCAGTGTCGCCTATAGTCCTCAGTCGACGTACTACTTCGTGACTTGGGAGGAAAACCCCTTGTACGCCCGGTACGCCATCGGGATTCATGCAGCGATCGTCCGTTCGACAGACCACTGGGTCTACACGCCAATCACTGTGGACGACCCGGTGTATGCCTCAGGACAGTACTACCCCTGCCGCAACCCATGTATCGCCTACGATGATTCCAGCCATCGGTTCCTCATCGTCTGGAGCAAGAGCGACACGAGTTCCAACGTGGATATCTATGGTCGGCTCTATACCTCCGTCGGCACGGCGGTCGGCTCCGCGTTTACCATCGCTAACGGCATCGGGTATCAGGGGCAACCGTTCGTCTCCTCGGACCATGCCGGTCATTTCCTCGTCACCTATGAGAACGGGACGAACGGCACGAATGGACCGCTCAGTATCCGCTCAGTCCTCTTGAATAGCAACGGCGTTCCGGTCAGTGCTTTCTACACCTTGGAGCAAGGTTCATCGTCCATCGACTGCATCTACCCGGTCACGACATTCAGCTCGGACGCGCAGCAGTATCTCGCCGTCTGGAACACCGGGGATATCAGCAACAGTGATTACAACGGCCGTATCGACGCGATCCTCTTGACCGTCAACGGCGTCCCAGTAGATACGTACTTTACCGTAAAAAGCAGCAGTCTCGCAAAAATCGCCAGCGTCGTCCCGTATTTCTCCACGAACTTCTTCGTCTCGTACGATTATTCGGGGAAGGTGTACGGCAGGATGGTCACAAGCGATGGGGTCGCGATTGAAGGCGAGCAGCAGTTGGTTGATTCGTTATCCGTGGGTGCGGATTTTTCGGTGCTCGCGGTGAACGGCACGAACGTGTTCGCGGTCTGGGAGGATGAACGCTATGGATATTACACCGAGGTGTTCGGCAGCATCTGGCGTATCGACCAGACCCTAGCGTCACCACTCCTGAACATTGGGAGTGAAGCAGAGCGAATCCTTGATGCGACCATCACATCTATACAGATTACTCCGGATAACTTCGTGGCCTGGAAGAACTTCGGCGTCATCAGTGCGTTGAACGGAGGCACCATTAACTTCCGGATCGTGAACGCCAGCGGCACCTTGGTACTGAAGTCCTGGATGAGCAATGGCGAAGACATCTCCGGAATCATCTCCCCAGTCATCCGGGTGCAGGCGCTCATCCATCGTGACGTACCATCTACCACCCCGATGATTGATTACTGGAACGTAACAGCCCGGGTCGGCGGCGACCTTGATGCACCCTGGACGAACCTTACGTTACTCCCGACGAATCCGAATGGGCAGAACGGGTGGTACATCGGCAGCGTCGAAGTGATGCTGAATGCACACGATAACGACTCGCCCCCTGAGAACGTCACAACGTTCTACTGCATCGATGGCGGGGAGACAGCGAACTACACGCAGCCGTTCAACGTCACCACCGAACAGGCGAACAACACCGTCGAGTACTGGTCGGTGGACCGCGCAGGCAACGAGGAGCTCCCTCATAGAATCCTCTCAGGGATGAATATCGACAGTACACCACCTAGCATCCAGATCCACTCTCCACCGCTGGTTATCTTCCCGGGTATCGCTACCATCAATGGATCAGCTATAGAAACCACTTCCGGGTCAGGTATCGACGAGCTGCGCATCCTCCTCAACGACGAGGAGGTCTACCATGAGTTGTACTCGCAGAAAGCGTCAGCGAACATCTCATGGAATTTCACGGCGTTCGTCGGCGACTCCTATGATGTGAAGGTAGAGGCGATTGATCATGCCGGTAACATCGGATTAGACCGCCGGTTGGTGAGCGTCTCGGAGTACGGGTTGTACATCCCTGGGTACATCTACTGGTTCGACTATCCGAAGATCGGCCCGGTGTACCAGCTCGCGAAGCTGGATATGGCAGTGGTCGTGAACTACAACACCCTGCACGTGGTCCTGCATACCGTTCCGGAGAAGGCGGTATCTGCGAAGTTCATCGCGACCCGGCAGATGCTGGGGACGAACCTGTCGTACTATGACATGAACCTCTCCGATGGCGCGTCGTATGATATGCCGCTGCCGCATGGGGTATATCAGATCAGTGTGACCTTGTACGACCTGCAGAACCATCCGATAAGCAGCGAGATCCTCATCTACAAGGTCTTCGTCATCCTGCTGAAAACGAAGTAGGATTGCCTGGGTCTCCCAAGGACGTTGAGGCCCAACTCTTTTTTTCTCTGTCGTGATCGGTGAGGCGAAGCAATATAAACCAGGGCGTTTCATCCTTGTGGTCGATGGCGAGGCTGCTGCTGCTGAGGACCACCCAGGGGATGTCACAGATTTTCGCGGGGAAATCGCGTCTGCGCCGTCAGCCTCCGTTCGCCCCACCGCTTTCTCTGTTATCGATGGCTAGTGTCTTAGAGACAGGCGGTCATCATGTCCAGGTTGTTGACGTGATGTGCGAAGCGGACCCAACAGGGAAAATCTGCCGGTTGCTTGCCTGCGCTGACCTTGTACTCATAAATGTCTCACCGGGGTGTTGCGAGGAATCGAGAGTTCTTGCCGAGTTCGTCCATAAACATCGTCCGGAAGTGCCAGTGGTACTTCAAGGGATATATTGTACCATTCATGCAGGGCAGGCGTTAGTGGACATCCCGACCGCAGACGCCTGCATCCGAGGAGAAGGCGAACACGTGATTACTCGCGTCGTAGAAACGATGATGCAGAAGGATAATTTATCCCAGCTGTCGGGGGTGTATTACCGAGAGAAGGATCAAATCAAGGCTGGGAAACAACCAGAGGAGATCCAGGATTTAGATTCTCTGCCGTTCCCCGCTCGACATCTGGTGCAGGACTATGACTACGGTGTGATGAACGGGGTCCGCCTTAGCCGTCCATGTTTCACCTCTGTGTTGACGAGTCGTGGATGCCCGTGTCAGTGTCGGTTCTGCGCTACCTATTTCCTCAATGGCAGCTATCGCCAACGATCGCTGGAGAACGTCCTGCAGGAATTCCGTGAACTGCAAGGAAAATACGGCTCCGTGATGGTAGAGGATGATAACTTCCTCGTCGATCCCCATCGAGCTATGAGAATCATGGATGGGCTCATCGAGATTGGCTCAGACCTGGAGATGTTCGTGGCGGGTGCGAGGGTTGATAGCGCCAACCGAGAGCTTTATAAGAAGATGGCACGCGCTGGCGTGAAGTTCATCTCGTTTGGCATCGAATCCGGGAATCAACGCATCCTGGACTATTACCAGAAACGCATCACGATTGCGCAGATCCGAAAGGCGGTTGATCTCGCGAACGAAATGGGGATAATCACCTGGGGGAATTTCATCTTTGGCGCCCCTGTTGAAACGAAAGAACAACTGGAAGAAACGCTAGAGTTCTCCATGTCGCTGCCTTTAGATATGGCTTTTTTTCGACCGCTGTCGTACCAGCGTGGCGCTGACCTGTGGCGGGAGGCGGTGGCTCGTGGGTTACTCGAGGAAGGAACCGCGTTCCGCTATGCCGGGTCAGGGGATACCGGTGGTCATTTCACGGCGGATGAACTCGCTGATTATTGTCGATGGGCGTTCAAACGATTCTACTTTCGACCAAGGTATCTTTTCAGGGAGTACTTCAGAAGCTTTAAGAGGAGGGATTTCACGGTCCTAAAGTCGCTAGGTTCGGTTCTTTGAAAAAAACATGGTTGGAAAAGGGAGGAGCGGGTATGATGACCCTCTCCGAGTTTGGTACGCCCCGGTCGGGATTCGGACCCGAGTCGCGAACTCGACCGGCTCGCATGATAGGCCGCTACACTACCGGGGCAATAGTGGGGAGGGATAATCACTGCTGTTTCTTTAACTTTTTGGGGCATCTCAAGAAGAAAATTTAGAGAAAAAGTATGGGCTCGTCGTTAGGGAATTTCTCGGATTTCGCTGAAGAACAGGTACCCGTCGATCTGCTGCCGGTACCCATCGTACTGCTGTTGCGCCCCGCCGACAGCAGACTCCACTGACGTGAAATTCTCCATGAGAAGCGTGACATTTTCCATATTACCATTTGAGAGGTTCTCGGCGGCCTGGCGGAGAAGCCCGCTGGCGTTGTACCGCAGGAGCGTAACGTTGTAACCCGCGTGTGCAAACCCAAGGTAGTAGCCAATGACCTCGAGATATTTCGACGTGTTGGTATAGTTCGTTGCAGTGAGGAAATAGGGGATGGATTTATTGAAGCTCTCTGCTGCGGAGAGATACTGTATCTGGGCATCAGTACAATTTTTTATACACTGTGCCGCAAGCCCAGGGTCGCTGTTTTTCAGTGCGAGATCGAACCAATAGAGGCCGAAATCGAAATGCAGGTTGGCGACCTCACGGGTCTCGCGCGCGGCATCCATTTTAATGGAACCTTGCAGCATGTAGTTGGTGAAGTTCTCGTTCCGACTATTCAAATTAGTTATTTGTTGTGTGTGAAGCGTGGTGAGGGTATCGATCTGCGAGCGGTTCACGATATCGGCGGCAAAGTAGGTGATGACGACCGCTCCAACCATGATGGATACAAGCATGATGAACATGTTCCTGCTGAATTCACGCGCCATAGGCAATCAGACCTCAGGAGATAGGCAGAAGCGTCAACGTATGCTCGTCCCAGAAGAGGATCGGACAGACGGCGGGCTCTTTCGACGACGTCCAGACGACTTGTGCCAGATTGGAGATTGCGGGGCCGATGAGCGATGCGGTTATCTGGTCGGTAACGCCTTGCCCCGCCCTCATTAACGTATACTTCAGCGAGGTCTCTCCACTTTTCTCCACCTTCAAGTTATACCATCCATTGTTTAAATATCCGCCGGGGAAATCAGAGGACAGCTGCACCCATCCCGAAGATGTATAGTACGAGAGCCGCGCCTGATAACACGCAGACTTCAGGGCAGTTGAGACATACTCATACTCGATTTTAATTTTCACGATATCAACGCCAGATGAGGTTTTGAAATTCAAATAAAGATCGGCGGCTTCACTGCTGTCGCCGCAGGCGAACCAGCATGACCATGAGATTGGTACACTGTTCAGTGTGGTGAACGAGTAGTTCCAATACTGAGGTCCAGCGGAGGCGCGCAGCTTTGTCTTAAACGACTGCGCCGTCATGTAGTAATAGATTGGGGCGACCTCGAAGTTGCTCGTCCCATCTTGCGCGCTGGTCTCGAACCAAACCTGTCCCTGGTATGAATCCATAGCCTTGCCACCGACGGTGTCATCGAAATCCGCGAAGGTCTCTGTCAGCGTAGTCGGTGGTTGGTAGGACCAGACAGTGAGAATGGTAGGATCGTCGTCTCCAGTCTCACCATCCCCATCCTGATCAATACCATCGTTAATGTTCGGGTCATCAGTTAATTCATTTTTCTCGTTAATGCCATCTTCGTTCTCATCCCAATGTACGACCCCCTGGTTCGAGATTTTCGTGGCGTTGACGAGACCGTTGTCAATGGTGATTCGGAATTTTAACGCGACACTGCTCTGCGCAGGAATACTCCCATCCCAGCAGACTTTATTCGTACCGCTATCATAGGTAATCGTACCTGATCCCGCAGTCGCGGATCCAGCGACGTACTGGACGTGCGCAGGGATGAAGTCTTCGAACTCATGGCCAGGGTTATTATTCTGATTCGCGGTCCCGATGTTGCTGAGCGTGATATCATACTCGATGACATCACCGCATTGCACCAGACCGCCATTAAGGTCCACCGCTGTTTTCCTGGCCATAATTTGGGCTTTCGCGTACCCTGAGAAATGCATGTTATCGATGAACGCGCTACTGTCGAACTGGTTGTCACCTATATCAGACAAATCAACGGTCACGGTGACTATTTCTCCAGGAGACACTGGGTGCTGACGGCTGACTAACGCGGTTGCACCTGCATCAGCCCCGTTGGTGACTGGCGTGGTCTGCAGCCAGTCGACACCATCTGGGTTTCCACTCTGTGCATACAGGTTGTATCCTGTCCCGAGCAATGGAGGGTCATTAGCGTGCAATATAAAATCCCCGCCGTTGACGTCAATAATATAGGAAGAGGTACCCATAGACGGGGAGTTGACTGAAATCGTCAATTTATCATTGTATTGCGTCCCGATGTATTCCGGCCACTCACAAGTAAAAAATTGAACATCGTAGTATAAATAGTGCATATAATTTGGAACCTGGAGTTGCATCTGAATATTAGTCTCGTCTCGTGGGGTTCCGTACTGTCCGCCTTGGAACCAGTCTCCCCGCTCATTCCCGGGGTCAAGGCCGCCGCTGGTTGCGACGACGAGATCCGCCCGTCCCGTGCTGAACCAAGCGAAGGTCGATCCATCTGTAGGGATAAGTGAACCACGGGAGGTGAGCACTGCGGACATTCGATGACCGGCAGTGTCCTTGTCCCAGTATGTAGAGCTGACAAGGGTGCTTGGATCAGTTAGCATGGCAATCGCGAGGTCGTGACCGTCATACGACCCTGCCTGTACTTTCAACGGGATGATGGATAGGCCAAGCAAGAGGACGATGAGGAACGCCATGCATCGAATGATATTGGTGCGCATGTGTTTAGCCACCCCCGTAGTAGTTCCCGATGGGGATTGCGTTGGATTCAACCGTGAGGTCATCTTGGGTCTTGTCATTGGGGGTCACGAGACATTTTATGAACGTCCCGGGGTGGAGCCCTTCAGAGACCAGGACGCTTCGTGTTGAGTTACCGGTGCAGGTGCAGAGATAGTTTTGGTAGCTTTGTTCCGCGGATATTACAGACGAATAGATGTGAACTTCGTCAATGAGTCCGGTGAAGTTGCTTTCTCCCCCCAAGGGAATCCCGGTGATCGTCAGGTCGTCAATCGCCATGTATTCACTCGTTGAGGTTGTCCGCCATTTGAACTGCAGTTTCAGCGAGGAAAGGGTTCGCGGGAGATTCACCAGTATCTGCGTCCATGTCTTCTGCCCCGAGGATGTTGGGTTCGTGATTTCAAAGATTGGGACCCAGATGCTGTTGTTCCGATAATACAAGCCGAAGAAATCGTTGCTCTCCGTGTTCTTATAGCTGTACCACACGGACAGTTGAACGGAGGAATATCCAGTCAGATCGATTGCGGAGCGGTTATATTTGGCATACTCGGGATCAAAGTCCCCCGATCCACCAATCGAGTAGCTCCCGAGATGAGGCGTTATCGTCGTAGACGGCAGGAGGCTGAAATCGCATTCGATACGCCCGTAGCTTGTCACGTTAATGTAGATCTGATCGAAATAGATCTTTTCGCTGTCGGTGGTGCTGTCGCTTTGGAACTTGATCTTCATCGTAGAGGGGAAGAGGTAGGAACTTTCATTGATGAACACGATTTTATGGTAGTACTGGTTCACACTCGACCCCGGATGCACATCGAGGATGGTCTGCCACGTAGTCCCATCGTAATAGAGTAGCCACCAGTCTTCACTAGCCGACCATGTACCACGAGCTTCCCACCAGAAGTCGACCTTAATGGATTTATACGCAGTCGAGTCACAGTCGATAGGGTTCGTGAGGTAGAAGGAAGAATCGGTCCCTAGATGGTTGTACACTCGGACGGAGTATGAACCATGGTGGGCATAGCTGTTAATCCTGTCGCATTTCGTGCCTCCATCGGTGTAGCTGCCCATGCCACTCTCAAAATCATCGTATTTAAGGTTCGTCCAGGTTAGTGTCTGGCTGCCTGACGAGTTCTCCTCAGCCCAGTTGTTCCTTTCGGAGACGGTCTCAAAGCCGGTGCTGAACATCATGCGTCTCGTTGAAAGGCCCGTGCCCTCACCAATCTTCCCAGTGGGGCTGTTTCCGGTACCAAGGACACTGCCGCTGACGTGAGTCTGCTGCTCAGCCTCAGGTCTACCGTCGAGATAGATGCGGGCGTGTCCTGAGGTTGCATTGTACGTCGCATCGATGAAATGCCATAGGTTATCGTTGACAGGGGTGGTTCCGATGAGGTCTACGGTGCCATCCGTCGAGGTCGTGCTCCATTTCACATGCCCACTGGTAATGGCGAGTTCACAGTAGTTGCTCCGATTGTACGAGACTATAGTTCCCGAGGTCTGGCTGGTCTTGACCCAGGCTTCGACTGTGACTAGACTCACGGTGGGATTCTGAAAACAATAGGGGATTGTGATGAAATCGTCGCTTGCGAACTGATAGGCTCCTCCGACCCGACCTGCGCTGCTCCACACGGGACCTACAAGAGTGCCGTTATAGCCCAATCCTGAGTAATCCTTCGCAATGACCCCGCTTTGGGTGTCGAAGGGAAGCAGGAGTCGTGCTAATGGAGTGAATGGCCCACCGTTTGATACCATCCAGTTGTAGATGAAGGTCGTGGGGGTAATCGTCGGTTGTATCGTATAGCTGTAGCAGACCAAGTCCTCGTCACTGGTATTGCTTCGCAGCGTTGAAACCAGCATCGGGTCTGGAATCGCCCCGGGAGGAGAAGGGCCAGGTTCTGTGGCTTTCGGCCGTAGGGATCCCTCGAATAAAACCTCTGTCGAACCATCGGAGTTGTGGCCGATGACGGTGATATTGACGACCTGTTCGTGTGCAAACAAATCCTTGTTCACCGGGGGGTAGATGCACTGGCCCATTTGCCAGGAATCGTTGGTGTAATAATAGACATGCCGCCCGTCTGATTGCGTCACATACACATCATAGTCATGGATGTTCTCGCCGCCGATATGCTGCAGGACTGCGATGCCTTTATCGTTGACGAACCCTGCGAGCTTCACGTTGGACTCCCCAGGGGGCAACGGTAGGGGAAAACATCGAGAATAAATAACAGCGAACACAACAAGCGCGATGACAACGAGGAGGAGGGCGCCGACGACCTCTGATACTGCATATGATGATCGAGGAGAACTGTGGGTCGACATCCTACCTACCCTAGAGTTTCTTTCTGTTGCTTTCGCTATATAACGGTGTCGTGACATATTCCCAAGAAAGCCATTAGAACATCAGTTTGAAAATCAGGAAGGAGATGACGACGAGGATGAAACCCTGGCGGATTCCTGAAGAAAGTTTGCCTTCCATCATGAAGCCACCCAGCATACCGCCGCCGAGGCTTTGAACGAAGACAAAGGTAAACAGCATGTTCTTCACCTCGACAGGATCGATTTGGGCGATACGCAGGTTCCCGATGGCTTTCCCCGCCATTTTCCCCTGCAGGCCGATAATCGCTTGGAAAATAGTGCCGTTAATAATAAGGATAACGGCGAGGAAGACGAAGAAGCTGATGAAGATGACGATACTGTACATCGACATCTCAGTGCGTCGTTGCTGTTCTACGCGGCGGATCTGATCGAGTTCTTTGGCCGCTGCGTTGAAGACCGAGGAGGTGTTACCGCCGATCTCCAGGGCCTTGTTGATAGTGATAGCGAGGCGTTTAACCTCGTTGCTGTCGAGTCGTTCGCCGAAGTTGGTGAGCGCCTCGGTCACAGGGATGCCCCAGGAGAGCTGGGCGGAGACAGCCTTCAGTTCCGAGGTGAGCGCCCCGTAATCTCCGTCCGCTGCGGATTCGATGGAGTCGAAAATCGTCATCCCTGAAGCCGAGGAGTTCGCGATATCCCTCAGGAAGTCCGGGAGTTTCTCCATGATTTCGCGTTTGCGTTTCTGTTTTTTGGAGTTGTAGAACCCCAGTGGCCCGATGCAGCCGAGAACACCAAAGACAAGATAATCTACGGTCGTGAAATACGGCAAAATCGGTCTTTTAAGTAAGGCGAAGAAGCCGAAGACGAAGAAGATGCTTGCGAACAGGATGCTCCCTGCGATGATGATGTCTACGGTCTTGTCCTTGCCGTACTGCCGAGAGACGTCGTAGTGTTTGAAGAAGCCTATACGTCCTCACCCATCCCGGATTTCATCATGACGTAGAAGCCGAAGTAGGCCATCGGCAATATCATAAGAGATAGAATATAGAGAAATCCAAAGGAAATCCCTCCGCCGGTCAGTCCCATGATCGAGAAGATAATGACGAGGAACAAGGGGAAGGCGATGACGGTGACGACGAAGCTTTCCGCCATGATTGCAAGGGATTCCAGATTTTTTTTACGTTCCTGGAGATCGTCGAACATGTAGCGATCCACGCAGCGGTCGAAGTAAGGGGCAAGCTCGCTGCCGGATTGCAGGACCTCGACGATGCCTTGGAGGAATTCTTTGAATTTCCGTGAGGGGGAAATCGCAATCGCATTCTTCAGTGCAGTGACGGCATCGACTCCCATGAGCTCAATTTCGGTGGTTATCTTTTTCGCTTCTTTTTGGACCTCTCCATAGAGCGAGATGCTGGCGAGTGTGCCAAAGACCTCGGAAGGCGAGATGCCGGCGACCGACATGGTGTTGATGAAGTTCGCAACATACGGGAGGTGGAGATCAATTTTTTTCCCTCGTGCTTTCGCCTTGGATGCAGGGAGCTGGAGGTATACCAGTCCGATGACGACCGGTACGACAGAGGTCACGATGAGGAGAAGGAGGGCGGTCGCATTGGTGGGGAAGAGAAGGTAAAGGAATAAAGTTGAAAGGAAGGATGAGAGGAAACCGGCGAGTAGGTTCATCAGCACCATGGAGTAATATTCTTGGTAGACCATGCTGATGTCCGCTTTTTCCAGGAGTCTGTTTTTACTGGTTTCGCTGACGTTGAAGCGGTC
>CAIRCU010000008.1 GCA_903877165.1 Methanobacteriota archaeon
ATAAATACCGTAAGCGGTGGTGTGCATATTAACGGCTTTAAGAATGCGCTGCTGAAAGTAATTGAGGAGATTATTGAAAAAGAGAGACTTATAAAAGATGTTTCTTCCACTAATGTATTACCAAGGGATGTTAGCGAAGGGTTGACAGCAATTGTCAGTATTAAATTACCTAATCCACAATTTGAAGGTCAAACTAAGACAAAGTTGAATAATTTTGATATTAGAATGGAAATAGAAGAAACATGCGTAAAAGAGATTCAAGCATATTTTAAAGCACATCCAGTTGTATCACAAAGTATTATTTCTAGAGTTGTTGAATCAGTAAGAGCAAGAGATGCAGCTGCAAAAGCAAGAACATTAGTCAGAAAGAAAAACAAGTTCGATTCATTAGATTTCCCTTATCAAAAATGGTATGCTTTTTACTTTTACTGATCGCTGGATAGTCCATTGAAATCGCTTTTCTCCCCTTGATTGAACTGCCATGAAGGTCAATGAAATCCAAATGCGGGTTATGTATAAAAATTAAACTGCCTTCTTTAGTTGCTTTATTACCTTATTTTTACTTTTTACTATGTTATGATTAATTTCACATTCCCAAAGTTCAATCGTTGTCCATCCTGTTTCTTTCAAAGCCCTAATCATGTGCTTGTCACGCTTTTTATTGTTATAAAATTTCCTTCTCCAGAATTCCCTGTTTCTCTTTGGTAAAGGAAGATTACACCGTGGGCATCGATGCCAAAAGCATCCATTAACAAAAATCGCAATTTTTTTTGAAGGATAAGCGATATCAGGTCGCCCGGGAATCTTTTTCCAATGTAGACGATATCCGGGATAACCCGCTTCTCTTAAAGCACGCCTTAAGATAAGTTCGGGGTTTGTGTCTTTGCCTTTATTTGCCTTCATGGTCTTAGTCGTTGCTGGGGAACTCGGAGGTGGGGATGGTCCTAGAGGTGAACTATTCTTTGAGCGCGCCTTGTCCATTGAGGATGAATAATTATTTCTAGTGGATAAAACCTTTCTTTTATCGGGATTTGTGAGGAAGGGCATGCCGCCATACTTCACTAGCGAAAGACAGCTCTTAGAGTATGCTGTAAAATTACAAGGCCGAAAAATCTCTGATATAAGCTCGGAAATAAAGAATCTGGATTGTATTCCGCGGAATCGTACTAAAAGCGTGATTGCAAATATCATCGAGACAGATTATTTTGGTATTCCGACGAATTCGTACGAAAATCCTGATTTCCAGGACCTGAAAATAGAACTGAAGGTCAGCCCATTAAAATATGTGCAGCGAGTCAGCTTAATCAACGCAAAGGAAAGGAACGTGCTGGGAATGGTTGATTATTACGACGTTCTCAATCATCCAATATGGCATGACAACAAACGATTGGCATGTAAACTGGAACGCGTCCTATTCGTGTTTTATCTGCACAACTCAGAAAAGCCCGCCAGCACATGGAAAGTGCTCTCGGCGTTCTTGTGGTCTCCAAATAACGAGGAGGACCGACTAATCCAGTATGATTATCAGATAATAAGGAATAAAATCATTGGGGGAGAAAGGAACAGTGAAAAAGACAACACCATCCTTGCGACATGCCCGAAGCATCAGGGCGGGTATGATAGCAAGAATCCTGCTGGTTCAGAAGCACACTCGCTCTGTAAACATCCGGTTATGGGGGCGGCAGAGAGAAGAGGATTCTGTCTGAGGAATAACTTCGTAACAACCTTGGTAGCGACCTACGGCTTAGGGACCAACGTCGCTAAGAAAGGTAACTCCTTGGGGATACCTCCAGCCGCATTTAAATTCGATATCTTTTCTTAGAAAAGAAGTATTGGACTTGCCGAAAATCAGATACGGTTGATTTTTTTGATATACTCATTCATAGCATATTGGCCGACGAGAATCCGTAGAGGTATCTCGCGGCGTGGTAACCGTACGGCGCGCAAATCATTGAAGATGTAGGTGTCTTGGTAATCTTCTTCGGGGTAGTGTTCATCGATGAGATCCCTGATTTGCTGCAATATCTCGTCTGGACCGGGTTCACCTTCATGAGTGTCGGGATTACAATATATATCTTGTAGTTCTCTTGAATTTGGAATGCCGTTCCTTAGATTCCTGTTCAGGCCCCTCTTGAAGTTTTTGAAACCCTTCAAATCCTCCATTAGATGCTCGAACTCCTCGTTCATACATTCACACCGCAGGGGATGTTTACCACATCCTTGGTGCATGATTGAGGACCAGATGATGTCGTTTTTTTCGAAATCCGATTTCAGGTTGTTGAGCTCTACACGGAATCCTCTGACCTTGAGGTATGGGATGTGCCGAGCGAACTTTGATGCTGGGTTCCTTGCAATCAGAGGTTTGGGCTCGTGTCTTGTGCCGGTGAGGTCGAAGCTGGGTCTACGATTTCCTTCCAGCGGAATAAAGTCCTCTGGAATCTTAATACCGTTTTCAACGAGTATTGCTTTCGCTAAAGCGCGCGCCTGAAGGCAGCAGACGGCATTGCCGACAAGGCGGTATTTAGCGGATTCGTTCGTCGCTTCGAACTGGTACGTTATTGGGAACGACATAATCGAAGCAATCTCACGAATGGTGGGCATACGGTACGAGGTATATACATCGTCCTCGCCTTTACTCCCTCCGAATATCAAAGCCTCACGAGTAGAACCGGACCTGGTCGCCATGATGGTCCGCGACGGCCTGTCGAGGTCCTCCGGAAACGACATACGTCCCATGTACCCGTGGTCCTCCTTCAGCCTCTTCGCCCGCTGCCACTCCCACTCTTCGACCGTCGTGTCATAAAAGTGGTCTGTCAAATTTTTCCTTGGTATTTTAAAGCCATAGACTGGGTCAGTGATAATCTTGGCATTGTTTTCTTCGAGAGGGTCGGACAGACACTCCAGCACACGTCTGGTAAAAACCTTAGATGATTCACCGTTTTCTTTTATCGGCTTCGGATAATCCCCGCAGAAGAATCTCAATCGGCCCTGTGGTGCCCCGTAGTCGGCTGCATCTAGGATGTTCCGTTCCTTAATACGAAGAGCGACTTTTTCTCCACCTGGAAGGTTCAAGTCGTTGAATGTATAGCTGTCCTTCACATATGGGGACGAGTTCGGGACGTTCTCTAATATCCAGTATCTAAGGATGCTCTTAGGCCTGTTCAGTTTCCATGCAACAATTCTTAGGTAGTACTCGATAAGTTGTATTCCGAATCCTTTTTCGGCCTTGCCCGCCTTGTTCGATCCACTAAATGCGACGCATGGGGGTGATCCGATTATGATTTCGACATCAGGTACGACCCTATCAATGTCCTCCGGTGTTTTCAAGGACAGGATGTCTAATTTGACCGTATTAGATTCGGGATGGTTCAATTTATGTGTGTTGACTGCGGGCTGCCAGTTATCAAGTCCGAAGACGACATTGAACCCCATCTGACGGAACCCTTCTGAAAAGCCTCCTGCCCCACAGAAGAAGTCCGCCACCCTCATTTTTGCGGCCTTCATAGATGTCACCTAAATCACTTTGGAACTATTTAAATCTGGATAACTTCTACATAAAGTAATTCAAATTATATACCTCCAGAGGGGGTCATCGAATGTATTAAATTTTTAGATTTGCCAATTTTTACCTGATACATCCATTAACCTTTCTTTTGAAATATTCCTCCTTGGCGCGGGGTTATGAATCTCGAGAATTCTGAAAAAGGTCATTATTTCTCTACATCCATGTTTGCAAACCCCTGCTGCCCTATAATCACATGATCAAGAACATTAATTCCCAGCACGTCTCCCGCACTCCTAAGCATCTCAGTTACCTTTTCGTCTTGTGGACTCGGTGTGCACTCCCCACTCGGATGATTATGTACTAAGATGATCGCCTTGGCATGGTTCTTAATCGCTGACGCAAACACCTCCCGCGGATGGATCAAGGACGCATCCAGCAGTCCCACGGAGATCAACTCCTCGGCAATGATCCGGTTCTTCGTATCCAGCAGCAGCGCGTAGAAGTACTCCTTCTTCTTGTCCGCAAGACGCGCCGCGAAATGATGGTACACATCCTCCGCGCACGTAATCTTCGCAGAGAACCCCTTCTGGCGCACCTGCTCCGTGCGCCGCAGCACCTCAAACATCGCCACAAGCTTCAGCGCCTTCACCTCATCATGCACCAGGTCCTGCAGCTCCGCAAGCGAAAGCACAGACAGCTTCGGCAGGTTGCAGCTCGCCAGCACCCGATGCGACAAATCAATAGCGTTCTCCCGTTGGTCACCGCGCCACAAGACGATGGCGAGCAACTCGGCATCAGACAGGGACTCAGCGCCCTTGCGCTTCAAACGAGCACCTGGCCTCTCAAACCACGGCATCTCCCGGACTTTCATGGAATGTGTACCTCCCAAACTAAAATATGAATCAAAGGATAAATATTAATAACTATCGCAATCGCCGGTTTATCTCTAAGAATGCAATTAAAATAAGCCAACCAAGAAAAAAATACTTTCACCACTCCCACGAGACCTTAAAAACGAAGAACGGATTCTTTCTCTCCATGCGGACCGGTCGACAGCAGTACCTCGCTTCCTTCCTGCAGACCGCTGGATCCTGCTCCAAGATGAAGCTTGCCAAGGTGTTTTTCCTCCTTAAATCAGAGAAATCCTCCTTGCTCCATGGGAAGTTCTACAGTTTCGTCCCCTATAAATTCGGTCCGTATTCCTTCGAGCTTTTCCATGACCTTGATCTCCTTGAACAAGCCGGGGTGGTACGGACAGACAAGAACACCGTAACCATTGAAGACGACACGGATCCAGTAGCTTTTCTACCGCAACCCCTTCTCGACTATTTTACAACTGTTTCCAAACAAAGCGACCGACAGCTCATCGACTACGTCTACGCGCACTATCCAGAGTACACGATTTTCAGCTCAATCGAGAAGAAAGTCGAGTACACTCGAGATCGAACCGGGATACTGACGATCGGCTACGAGGGGTGTTCCATCGACGAGTTCCTGCATCGCCTCATTACCGACAAGACTCAGGTTCTCGTCGACGTCAGGAATAACCCCTGGAGCATGAAGTACGGGTTCACCAAAGGCACCCTCATGTCGTTTTGTAAGAAGCTTGGCGTCGAATACCTCGGCGCACCCATGCTGGGAGTACCTCGGGCACAACGGGCATCACTACAGACCAATGAAGACTATCAACGCCTCTTCGTGGCCTATCGCAAGCACTTGATTACTCAAAAAGGGGAATTGGGGAGGCTCGTTGAATTGTCACGACAAAAACGGCTCGCCCTCGTGTGTTTCGAAAAAGACCCTATGTGTTGCCACCGCCATGTCCTCGGTGAAGAACTCAGGAAGCACGGTGCAGAGGTAACAATCGAATGAACTGGGAGATGAAACAAAGCAGAAAAGGAAAGCAGACTCAGATTGCTATCTAGCCTCCCTGAATTACAATCTCTGGCACCAAGTTTTATATACGGGGTGATGGCATAAATGGTTGTCATGCCGAAGAAAAAGGAACTAAAGGATATCGACAAATTCGTCGACGAGCACCGCGAGTACATCATGTTTTGCGCGAAGGCTCACTAGCGTAATGTTTCTGTAGCCATCGTTTTATCTCTTTTCCATACGGAGAATCAATAAGCCGTTCGATTTCTCTGATTCGCTCTTTCGCGGATTCAAGATTCGTTATTCGAAAGAATTCTCGATGAAGTTCGTGCTCTTCTTCGTACGTGAGCCGCCATTTTTCAAGAGCGATTCTATCTTTATCTGTCCCCGAATAGATGAAGTTGTTTTTCTGAAGGAACAAGTCGGCGGAGAGTAGCGAGGTCCGATGGTTCCCGTTCTTGAATGGATGCAAAGTAATTAGGGAGATACAGTAAGCGGTCGCTTGTTGAAAAGGGTCGTCTTGGACGTGAGTAGAAACGTATCGAATCACAAATCGGATGTCGTCAGGTTGAACAACAACATTGTTAGAAAGCTCTCCACTGACCTCAAGGGACCGGCGATTAAGACGGCGGATGTCTTCCTCGGTGAGATACTCAACCATGGCTAATCCCTATTAGCTGACTAAACATAAATCTATTTCATGGTTGCATCCTAGATTCCTCTGCTGCCGGGGTATAAAATTTTTTATGCGATAGTTATCATTTTTGATATCTTACGATGGTGAAATTTTTTCGAGGAAATCGAGTCTTCCTGAGTCCAGTCTGAAATAAAAAAAAGAACACGATCATTTCGAATACTTTCAGTGAACCTTGGGAGGTGTATCAACACACGAGCGATCCCTGATGTGTCTGTTTGGACCGTGGAGATAACCTGGTATTCAAGAAAGTATAAATATATACTCGGTATTAATATTAAGTTAAGGTGCTATGAATGGTTCAGGCGATCATCAACATCAACGAACATGCGAACAGAGTCCTCAACATCCTCAAAGCAAAATACGGTCTGAAAGACAAAAGCCAAGCCATTGAGAAAATGGCTGAGGAGTACGAGCAACAGATCCTCGAACCGGAACTCAAACCAGACTACATCGAAAAGATCAAGAAGATCGAACAACACGGCACATTCACGAAATACAAAACGATAGATCAACTCAAGGACGACCTGGAAAATGCGTGAGTACACCGTCGAGGAGGAGCTGAAAAAGACCCTTCGCGTTCTCTTCAAAAAAGATACGAAGAGATACCAGATTGTTCTGAAGAAAATACAGGAGATCGTCTCATGCGACGACATCGACCATTACAAAAATCTACATAGCCCCCTGCAGCATCTGAAACGAGTGCATATCGACACGCACTTCGTCCTCGTCTTCCGCCATGACAAAGGAAACGACAGCGTCCATTTCTACGATCTCGATCATCATGAGAACATCTACAAGAAAAAATAAGCCACGGAGAGCCAACGGAAGGAACTCCTGAGGCTTAAGGAAGGCTCATCGAAACAGCGCGCCCATCCCCGCTCTCGTCATCTTTTTTAAACACACTACTGCTTCAGTATATTGATTTCAGGGAGGTGTGAATGCATGAAGAAGGATGTGATTGTCAAAGTCAAATGCGATGGCTGCGGCAAGGAAATCGACTGCCCGGAGGGGATGATGAAGACGTCGAAGAAGCATCTCTGCTACTCCTGTTTCCAGGACCCGAAGAAGTATGAGCATTTCAGCGAGGACGAACGACGGAACGTCCATATCGATGCTCCCATGGAGCAGTTCGCGGACACGGTCGCCGATAACATAGCGGCCATGATGGTCGAGAGGGAGTTTCCAGGGATCTGGTCGGAAAAGAAGGAGGAGCTCAAGGAGTTGTCTAAAAAAGACCTGGCCAAGGAGATGTTCGGCGTCGGGGTCTTCATAGGGGTCCAGGCGTGTATGGACTTTATGGGGAACATGGCGGTACCGCCAAAGGACGTTGTCACCGTCGGGTCCAAGTAAGAGAACTGGATTATCTTAAAAAAAAATCACCGTGGAGGATTCCAAGACGGGCATCATGCGGATTCGGCTCGCCCTCCTGTGTTTCGAAAAAGATCCTATGCGTTGCCATCGCCATGTCCTCGGTGAAGAACTCAGGAAGCATGGCGCAGAGGTGACGATCGAATGAAACGGGAGATTAGACAAAGCCGAAAAGGAAAGCAGACTCAGATTGCTATCAAGCCTCCATGATGGAGCCTGATACTTTCGGTGACCCTCCCTTTGCGTTTATAAATTCTTAACCTCTTCATTCCTAAATAATTTGGGAGGTATCGATTTGGTACAAGTCAGAATTGATCTTAATTATTGGAATAAAGTGACCCTTCAAAAGGTGATGAAGAAGTATAAGTTAAAAACCCGAAGTGAGGCAATTGAACTGGTGCTTGAGCAATATCTAGAAAAGATCCTGCTACCTGAATTGTTGTTGAATCAGCTAGACCGTCTTGTTAAAAAGAGAGATCTGACGGAGCAGGATGCTGTTAGAATAAGGAACAAGATTAAGAGGGATTTTGCACCGCGGCATCGATTGTATATGAAGAAAACTGACGGGAGGCAACGATGAATTCTAACCAGAGGCAAGTCGCTGTTGACGACATAATCCTTAAATATGAGAATTATATAAACTTATATAATAGGTACGAGTCGATGAAAGACCACATCCATTCTCCCACCCTCAGCACCATCGTCATGGTGGAAAAAACCATCCAAAAAATGGAGTACCCAACGAAAACGCAACTTTGGAAAGCACTCCCGAAAAAAGTCATGTACCAGACCTTCTGCGTCATCATCGAGTATCTCATCGACTCTGGGAAAATCATGGTCGACACCGACCATCGTCTTGTGTGGACATGGAACCCTGAAATGATCAAGAAGATCGCATCATCCGGGGTTAAATTGCGATGAGTACCAAATCCATCCATGTTGCCTTCGCGACCCCGCTTCTTGAGAAAAATTTCGAACGATTAAAACAGGGAACCTTTGAAGAGCAGCAACTCTATGCCTCATTGGAACATGCTATTGAGATATTGAAATTGAACCCGATGTACGGAAAGAAAATCCCTCGTCGCCTCTGGCCTCGAAGTTACACAAAACGCTACCAACTTACGAACCTGTGGAAATACAATCTCCCCAAAGCATGGAGGATGATTTACACGATTTACGAAGATAAAGTCATGATCCTCAATGTCATTCTTGATTGGTTTCCACATAAAGAGTATGAGCGAGTTTTCAACTACTGATTTTTAGAGAAGTGAATCATTGGGTAATGATGATTCAATGTAGAGTCACAATTTCTTATAGAAAATTATAGTCCCAGACGTCTCTTTGCTTCCTCAAGAGTAACAAATTGTCCTTTTTTATATCGCTCCCTTGCTTCTTCAATGGCTTTGATTGTTTCTTTGCTTAGCTCGGGGTTTTTTTTGATGTTTTTCACGATATAGACGAGCTTGCGGATGACTTCATCGTAGCTTTCGTTCTTGTTTTCTCGGAATTGATCGATTTGGAGTTTGGTATCGGTTTGGATTTTGATGGTGGTCGCGCTCATCAAGTATACTTAGGTATACCAAGGTATAAATACTTTCCTCTGATCGTTTTTTTTTATTTCAGTTTTTATAGAGTAATGCTAACAGTTCCTCTGATGTAAATCCTGTTTTTCTTCGAGAATAAAGAATCTATTTTGCTGTCAAGCCTCCATGATTCATTTTAAAGGCTTCTCTTCTCCGGGTTCCTCCCTTTTCCTCCATCAGTGTTTATGATAGCATGTTCTCCACTCCATTTCATTAACTATAAATTGAGGAGAGTGCCATAGATACCGTTCAATGGCAAAGAAGCTCGATAAGAAATTCATCGACGAGTTCGTCGAAGAACACAAAGAGTACATCATGTTTTGCGTGAAGGCTCACTAATGTAGTGTTCCTGTAGCCATCGCTTTATCTCTTTTTCATAGGGGGAATGGATGATCTGAGACACGGTTTCTTAGAAGCAGTGACGGGCATGATGGTCAGATTCTTGATGAGTGCTCCGACGGCTCGTCAACAGGATAGACGTCTCGTGGCACTCGGGATCGTCTCCCCTGGCGTTTTGTCAGTGGCGCTACTTTTCCTCACGACGTATATAAGTAAATGAGGCACAAGAGTACAACGGTGGTTGGGAATTGGAGAGAAAGCAGTATAGTATAGTGGTTTTCTTGTCTGCGGTCGGCCTGTCGCATGGGACCCAGCGGGTCTCAAAAAGTGAGGCCATCGAAGAGGAGCAGGCGATCCTGTCGCTCATCGTCTCGGCGTACAAGAAGCCGGGGACGAAGGCGTCCTTCGCCCGGTACGACGAGGCGAGATGCCGGCTCATCGGCGCGGTCGACGTGCTGGGGGGACGGCAGCTGCGGTCTCTGCAGAAAGAGCTCGTGGACGCCTACGAGGTACTTCTCGAGAAGAGCCCCGCACTGAAGGAGTAGGCCGTGGCTCGTCCGCTATGGGTTCGTCTTCGGTGGGGATTTCGCGGTACCTTCGAACATCTGGGCGGCGGGGCAGCCGCGCTCACGCTGCATGCAGTACTTGCAGGCGACCTTACCTCGAATCGTCGCGGTCCCCACGAGGAACATGACGAGGAAGACGACAACGAGACCCAGGGTCAGCCAGGAGAACGCGTAGAGCAGTGAGGCGAGTCCGCCGATGACGGGGAAGACCACGACGAGGAAATCCGGGATCAGGTTGAGGGCTGAGACTTCTTTAGTGGCGAAGCTGGCAGGGTCTCCTTTGGAGAAGAGCCGGGCTGCAAGCCATCCTTTTCCAAAAGCGCAGCGTTTCCCGTAGTAGACGCAGGAGCGGCAGCTGCGGTACATGACGTTGAGTTCGACGGCCGCGCAGTACACGAGGTAGAGGAGCGAGGCGGCGGGATGCAGCTTAAGGAGCAGGTATGCGCCGAAAACATACATCACCAGGGAGAAAAGGATGATCGGCAGCGTGATCCGCAGGGGGAACCGCTCGTAGCATGTCACGTCAGTCATAAATGTGCACCTTTTTTCGTGGGACGGCATCGGCATGGCCTGTGAAAAACCCTTCGCATGGGACTGCGTGGTCATGATAGTTTTATAAAGTAACTAGCATGTGGGCAGGAACTATGCCTGGTCAGTCGAACACCGTGGTAAGCATCCAGAGAGCGTCATACGAGTCTCTTGGTCTTGAGAAACTCTTGCAGCCTTTGGGCGGCCTGGGGTCGTTTGTGAAGCGCGGCGACCATGTCTTGTTGAAGGTCAACTTGCTGCGGGCGAGCACGCCTGAGCAGATGGTGGTGACAGACCCGCGCCTAGTAAAAGCGGTGGCCGAGGCTGTGCTCAAGGCAGGTGGGACGCCGTTCATCGCGGACTCCCCTTCTGGACCATTCACGAAGCATGCGCTGACACGTGTGTACGAGAAGGCGGGGTTGCTCGAGGTCAGCAGGGACCTGGGAATCGAACTGAACATGAACACTGACTCGGAGAAAATCTCGGTTCCGAACGGCAAACGACTGTCGTCGATGAACCTCTGCTCGTACGTAAGGAAGGCGGACGTTATCATCTCATTGCCGAAGATCAAGACCCATTCGTCCACGGTCATGACGCTTGCGGTGAAGAACATGTTCGGCACGGTCGCAGGCCTGACGAAGGCGAAGTACCATTCACTGTACATACGCAGGGCTGCGTTCGCGGACATGCTCCTGGATGTGCTGTCCATGGTGCCCCCGCAGCTCAACATCCTGGATGGCGTGATGGGGATGCAGGGAGAAGGACCAGGGACGGCCGGGACGCCGGTCAAATTAGGAGTCGTCATGGCCTCTGCGGATGCGATAGCCATGGACATATCAGTGTGCCGGATGCTGGGACTTGAGCCAGTGAGCATCCCGGTGCTGCGCGCGGCGCGGCTGCGCGGGCTG
Source organism: Methanobacteriota archaeon (assembly GCA_903877165.1). Classification (GTDB taxonomy): domain Archaea; phylum Thermoplasmatota; class E2; order DHVEG-1; family DHVEG-1; genus CAIRCU01. The sequence continues at coordinate 11,370 of CAIRCU010000008.1, forward strand.
TGGCCCGCAGAGATCTCCTATCCGTTGTCGTCGCCGGAGGACGTGGCGTACCACGGGTTCGTGTTACCAAGGACTGCAGAGAAACGGGCGCCGACGAGGTCCCCGCGAGTGACGGAGGCATGCATCGGCTGCGGGGACTGCGCGCGCATCTGCCCCCGATGTGCGATCACGATGGTGGACGGACGGGCGTCCGTCGACTACACACGGTGCATCCGATGCTACTGCTGCAGCGAGGTCTGCCCGCAGAATGCGATCGCACTTGAGGACCTCAAGAAACATTAAAGTAGTGGTCTTTATTTTCCCCCCTCGGAGGGTAGTAAGTGGAGATCTTCAGTCTTTCACAGGTCATCAACAACATACTGCAAAACGATCATATCATCATCGACCCGATCGTTGGAGAAATTATAGCAGCGCTCATCTTTTTCGCAGTCGCCATCATCATCGGCTTCCTCGTCTACCACTTCATCGAACACTACCTCGCCAAGCTTGCGAAAAAAACAGCGACGACACTCGATGACGAGATCATCAAGAACATCAAGAAACCCATCTACTACCTCGTGATGCTGGCTGGATTCTACTACGGCATCTACCAGGTCACCGCCCTCGTACCGTACCAAGAATACATCGGGCTCGTGTTCACCGCCCTCGAAGTCTTCCTCGTCGCGTTCATCATCACCAGGATCATCAACGTGTTCATCGCCTGGTACGCGGAACGCAAGGCCAAACAAGCGGGCAAACCGCTCTCGCAGAACATCCTGATAGTCTTCCGAAAACTGCTCCACGTCCTCGTCTACATCTTCGCGTTCATCTCGATCCTGGTTATCCGTAAGGTCGACCTCTCTGGAGCGCTCGTCGGACTCGGCGTCGGCGGCATCGCCATCGCCTTCGCACTACAGAACGTGCTGGGCGATGCGTTCAGCGCGTTCTCCATCTACTTCGACCGACCGTTCGAGATCGGCGACTACATCGTCATCGGCGACTTCAGCGGCACCGTCACCCACATCAGCATGAAATCCACCCGGCTGCAGCTTGTCTCGGGAGAGGAGCTCATCGTCTCCAACCGCTCCATCCTCGAAAAGAACATCCAGAACTTCAAGAAGCTGCAGCGCAGAAGCATCATCTTCAAGCTCGGCATCACCTACGACACCCCGGCAGAGAAGCTGCGCAAGATTAAAGCGATCATCACCGACGTCATCCAAGCCTGCCCGAAGACCACGCTGCAGCGCATCCACTTCAAGACCCTGGGGGACTACAGCCTCGTCTTCGAAGGGATGTACACCGTCGACTCCGCGGACTATGCATTCTTCATGGACACCCAGGAACGGATCAACTACGGGATACTGGAGGCGTTCCAAAAGGAAGGCATCGCGCTTGCGTTCCCGACCCAGACCATTCACGTGAACAAAGCCGCTGACAACGCATAGAACAATTCTCAAAGGGGAAAACGCTTGCCTCTCGTTTTTCCAAGGTTACTCAAGCATGGTCACCGACACGGTTTCCCCCAGGTCGATAACCGCGCCTTCGCCACGACGCCCAAGACTGCAGTTCACCACCGTAGTCCGGCCCACCATAGCAACACCCGGGTCCTCATGGATATGACCGCAGAGCACGAGCAGCGGCTCACGCTCCTCCACGAGACGACGCAGGCCCTTGCTGCCCCCATGCGACCCCAGCGACATCCGATCCTTTGTTTTGAACGGAGGGACATGCGTCACCAGCACGGTACCACGGTCGACGCACTCCTCCACGGGACGCATCCGGGAGCCGTCAGCAACCGATAAAGTAGTCAAAGAAGACGGCAGCATGTCACCAAGACCGACGAACGAAACGCCATTAATGACGACGCGGCGCCGGTCGATGTTCTCCACGCGACTCGCCGCGATGCCATCACCGACATCGGGCGTATCCATATTGCCGGATACCGCGACCGCCCGCACCGGGATCTGATTCAACAGAAGCGTCGCGGTCTGCGCTGGGCCGTTCTGGGTGACGTCACCGCACACCACCACGAGGTCAGGCTGATGCGCTGCGACCTGCGCAAGCAGCAGGTTCACCCGATGCTGAGACCCGTGCAGGTCAGCGACCGCCACAAGACGCATGCCGACCCATCAGACCACGACTGAATATAAACCTGCCTTCAGACACAAAAAGAAAGAAGAGAGAGGGGGCTTTCAGAACTCCCCGAGATGATGCCCCTCATCGCTATAGAAGAAAATCTCGGAGAACTTGTCAACAAACTCCGGACTGAGTTTCATGTATAGATTCCTCTCTCCTACTTCTCCTCGAAGAGAAAATAACCTACGGACTTAAATAATTTATGATACCACGAACTCAGAGCAATCACAGCCAGCAAACACCATCAATCATCAGGAGGGGATAACGTTTTAATACTACCTTGCCGGTTAGAGGATACTTTCACGCAACTCACAAGCAAAGGTTAGGAGAAACAGCGTATGACGCAAGAGGAAGACATCACCCGGAATCTCACCCTTATCGAGTACTACAAACAGCAGCTCGAATCCCTGGACGTCCAGCTCCAGATGCTCCAGTCCGCGCTCGCCGAGTACCAGCGCGCCCGCCTGACCGTGGACCAGCTCCAGACCAACACCGGAAAGACCGACATCCTCATCCCCGCGGGCGGCGGCGTGTTCCTCAACGGATCCCTCGGAGCCACCTCCACGATGCTCGTCAGCATCGGCGCCGGCTACGTCATGGAGAAAACCCCGCAGGACGCGATCGCCAAGCTCGACGACCACACCAAACGCATCCAGGAGAACCAGGAGAAGCTGTACCAGCTGGCGACACGACTCCAAAGCGAAGCCGAAGAACTCTCCCAGAAAACCCAGCAGATGATGGACGCCGCACAAAAATAAACCACACCATCACACTCGAAGACCTATGTTCAATTTTCTCAAGAAGAAACTAAAAATCTTTGAAAAAAACCTCGAAGACGAAATCGAGGCGGCCCTGAAGAAAGAGGCGGCGCAGCCGCCGACCCAGACCAAGCCGGCCGCACCCCCGCCCACACCGATAGAGCCGACACCGACCGCCCCACCGGCCGAGAAGACAGCTGAGCCGACACGCAAACGCGCCCTGCGCGTACGCAAAGAGCCGGCAGCACCGACCCAAAGCCGCGCGGAGCAGCAGGATCGCCAAATAGAGGAGAGCATCGAAAACGAGCTGCAGCGCGCAGTCCAGACCCGCCGGAGCATCGAGCAGACGGTCGTCACCGAGAAAAGGCCGGCGCGGACCATCGATGAGAAGCGGCTCAACGACCTGCTCTGGGACCTCGAGATGGGGCTGATGGAGGCGGACGTCGCCTACAACGTCATCGACTCCATTAAAAAAGACATCAAGAACGAGATTTCCTCCCTGCCGTTCGACAAGACCAAAGCCGGGGATTTCATCGAGACCATCCTGAAGCACGCCATCGGCCATATCCTTCAGGCGAACAACTTCAACTTCGACACCTTTCTAGCGACGCATGAGAAACCGATCGTCATCATGTTCGTCGGCGTCAACGGCACCGGCAAGACGCTATCCATCGCGAAGATGGCGAACCTTCTGCAGAAGAAAAACATGACCTGCGTCATGGCCGCTGGGGACACCTTCCGGGCCGGAGCCATAGAGCAGCTGACCATCCATGCGGACCGGCTAGGCGTGAAGATCATCAAGCACGGGTCGGGCGCGGACCCCGCCGCGGTCGCGTTCGATGCGATTGAGCATGCGACCGCGAAACACAAGGATGTCGTCCTCTTGGATACCGCGGGGCGGATGCAGACGAACTCAAACCTCATGGACGAGATGGCGAAAATCAAGCGGGTCGCAAAACCCGATCTCATCATCTTCGTCGGCGACGCGCTCTCCGGCAATGACGCGGTGGAGCAGGCGAAGCGGTTCAACGAGGTCGTCGGCATCGACGGCGTCATCCTCACAAAGGTCGATGCGGATGCGAAAGGCGGCAGTTCGCTGTCTATCGCGTATACCATCGGCAAGCCGTTGTTGTTCGTGGGCGTCGGCCAGGGGTACGACGACCAGATTCCGTTCGACCCTGACTGGATGATTAAAAACATTTTTGAGAAATAACCGTCTTGGGTGTTAGACGAGGATGCGGGTGCCGTCGAAGGGCTGCCCGCGGATCGCGCACTCGAGTTGGTCGAGTCGTTTGCCATTGACGACGAAAGTAGGGATTTTCGCGCGTTTGATGATTGCGAGAGCCGGCTCGTCCATGAAGATATTCTTTCCAGCGGAACCCCATTTGGTGCCGTACTGGGCGATCAGCTGGTCGATGGAGACTTCTTTGAGCTGCTTGGCATCAGGGAACTTGTTGGGGTCTTTATCGTAGATGCCGTCGACGTTCGTCGCGTTAACGAACCTGGCGGCATGGGTTTTCTCCGCAATCTCCGCACCTACGGTATCCGTGCTGTGCTTGGGGTCGGTGCCGCCCATGACCACGACCGGGTTTTTCAGACGGATGACATCATCCGTGGTGTGAGGAATTTCGATGTTCGAAGTACCCAGGAGATATGCGATGGCACGGGCGTTGACCCTGGTGACGTCGATGCCGAGCTGGTCGAGACGGTCTTCATCCAATCCGAGGTCACGACCGAGCGCGATGTACTGACGGGCGATCTTCCCGCCGCCGACGACGACGAACAGCTTAAAGTGCTGACTGAGTCTGTTGAGGAGGGCGGTCAGGTGTTTGAGATAGTCGATGTTCGGCTCATCGGAGACGACGATCGAGCCGCCCACGGAGACCACGACGGTGTTCATCGGTTACCGATAACAGCTTGTTTTTATTAAAAGATGCGCAAGGAGAAAGAACCAGGCGGGTTAGGCGACTTCCATGCCGCCCTGGCTGGACTTCGCGGCGGTGTTCAGCTTGACCTGCGGTAGAGGGATGGGTGGTGGCAGGCCGAGGTCCTTGGCGACGCCGACAGCCTCAGGGACGCAGGCGTGCATGACCGCGGTGTGTATGTTGCTGGCGAACAGGTCCGGCATCTTGCGGGTGTCGAGCCATTCTTTCGCGATTTTCTTGGCGTCATCATCCTCGCAGAGAAGGGTCCCTTCGAGTTTGATGATCCCGATGGGTCCGTAGCTGGCCGTGTATTGGAACTCGATGGTGAGGTTTTTGTCCGTGGTGCTTATGAGCTGGTTGACTTGGCTGTTGTGGTCAATGCGGATCTGGCGGGGTTTATCGTCCGGTTCGACGTAGCGTCGTGCTTCGATGGTCTTGAGTTTTATCGCGGTGATCCTCGTCATAGGCGATGTCGTAACAGAAGTCATGTTTATGCCTCTTTCGATAGGGATGTTATGCGGATGAGACGACGATTTGCTGCTCGGCGCGGACGTCGATTTTCAATGGGACGTCGAGGTGTCCGTTGACGGTCCAGAGGATGACAGTACTGAGGGGAGCGTTGCTCATTTGTAGAGGGAGGGTGTGGCCGAAGAGCTCCAGATTGTGGACCGGGGGTTTCTGGTCGATGGTCGCAAGCAGGTCCGCGGGGATCTTGATCTCGAAGGGGTACATCTCGGTGAGGTACGTGTTTTCCTCGTCCAAGGGCAGCTCGAAGTTGTAGATGATGGTCTTGATTTTCTCCATATGGGAGGAGGGGATGCCTTTCGAGTCGGTGGTGCGGACCATGACGGTGTCGACGCGGGTGCCGCGGAAGGCGACGAGCAGCTTGCGGCCCTGCTGCGGCTTGCGCAGGTTGAGCTTGACGTACCCTTTGATGACGTCCCCAGGTTTGAAATCGTATTTCTCGAGCTGTAGCGTCATTTGGTCTTTATGGAAGAGACTGATGGGTGGTTCCTCCTGAGGGTCGTCTTAGGAGGTTAGGAATCCTTGCGGGGACTTTAACTTTTCTCTCTGAAGGGTTACAAATATTATTTTTATAGCGCAGAACGAATCGGTAAAAAGATTTAAATAAAGAGATAATGATAAAAGGGTGGTGCAGAAGTGAAACGGTTTCATGTCCTTGTTTTATGCACAATCGTCTTGTGCATAAGTCTTGTTCCCTGTCAAGCGTGGGTTATACCGGCTTCGTCATTTTCGAATACGGTGTCCCTGACAATTCTTGATGACGGCTCTGGGAACGCGACGGATCTGCTCGTGGATATCCCCTCGTATATCCCCGGGTCGGCGCAGACGCCTGCACTTGCCATCCGTTTCTCGATCGAGGGGACGAGCGGGGGTGCCCAGCGGTTCTACGGAGACGATCCCTGGGAGGACTGGAAGAACATCTCGCTCACCGGTGATGTCCTGACTCCATTAGGCCCTCAGAATCTCTGGTACAGTCATACCCGCGGGGAATGGATGGCTATAGTCACACCCATCACGCCCGGTGGGACGCTGAACTTCACTATTAATTGGCCAGGGAACGGGACCGCGAGTCAAACCCTCCACGTCGTGAACGGGACGTTCGTTCGCTCCTCACCTTCGACCTTCCTTTACTTAAAAGACATCTCCACGGTCATCACCGTCACTGATGTTGACGGGGAACCGCTGAAATACTGCGACGTGTACGCTTTCAGAATGAATGATTCGGTTGAATTCGCGGTCAATCATGGTACCAACAGCGTCGGTCACGGGAAAAACGGCGAGTATGTTTTCTCTCTAAATGCTTCAAACGAGGGCGGCCGTCCTCAGAATCTTGTCTTCGCAGCACACTGGCCTCCCGACTTCTGGGGGTACGTCAAACTCGAGCCGACCATCGCCCCCGTCACCGTCCAACTCATCCGGGGAAAACTCGCGAACCTCAGCATCGATAACGGCACCATCTCCTTTAAAGCAGTCAACATCTACACCTGCGCGATTCCCTCCCTGAACACCACCCAGTACACCACCCATGAGAAAATCATCATCCACAAAATCATCATCGCCTTCATAAGCCAACGCTACATCCTGGGAATCTGCCGCGCCGCCGTCATCGCCTGACCGGACCTGCCTTGGAAATAAAGTGCGATGGGATAAAACCCTTTTAAACAATCGACTCCATACCCCGACCGGGTCCGTATGAAAACCATGAACGTCGCCGTGTACTACAACAACAACGATGTCCGTCTTGAACAACGCCCCATCCCCAATATCGCGCCTGACGAGCTCCTCGTCCGCGTGAAAGCCAGCGGGATCTGCGGCAGCGACGTCATGGAGTGGTACCGTATCAAGAAGGCACCCCGGATCCTCGGCCATGAGATCGCCGGGGACATCGTCGAGGTCGGATCCAAGGTGAAAACCTACAAGGTCGGCGACCGGGTCTTCGTCTCCCATCACGTCCCCTGCAACACCTGCGAATTCTGTCTTCATGGGCAGCAGACGCTGTGCCATACGCTGCATTCCACGAACTTCGACCCCGGCGGGTTCGTTCAGTACCTGCGCGTCCCCGCAATCAACGTGGACCGCGGCGTGTTCCTCCTCCCCGATGCCATGTCCTATGACCAAGGCGTGTTCGTTGAACCGTTCGCCTGCGCGATCCGCGGATTGCGGCAGGCGGGATTTTCGGCGGGACAACGGATTCTCGTACTCGGCAGCGGCATCTCCGGCCTCCTGTTCATCAAGCTTGCTAAGGCCTGGGGGGCACGGCAGATCATCGCGACCGATATCACGGCATTCCGGCTCCAGGCTGCGACGCGGTGCGGGGCCGACATGACTATTAACGCCCGGGATGACGTCGCAGCACGCGTGAAGGATGCGACGGCGGGTCATCTTGCGGATCTCGCTGTCGTCAGCACGGGTGCCCCATCTGCTGTGCAGCAGGCGCTCGCAAGCGTCCGGCCGGGGGGGACCGTGCTGTTGTTCGCCCCGACAGAACCCGGCGTCCAGGTCCCGTGTGATCTCTTCGAAGTCTGGAACAAGCAGCTGCGCATCGTCTCAACCTATGCGGGAAGCCCCCGCGACATTACGGAGGCGGTCTCCTTGCTTGCCAGCAAACAGGTCGAAATCGAGGATCTGATCACCCATCGTCTCCCGCTCTCGGAGGCGGCGAAGGGGTTCGCGTTGGTGGCGAAGGCGCAGGACTCTATCAAAGTCATCCTCGAACCATAATCCTGATCTGGTCAGCCGTGGGTGAGGATGCTGAGATCAGGGACATGTCGCGCCATGAAGTTCATGGATTCGATGTAGAAATTCGGGCGAATCTTGCAGAATATAAGATTGAGACGCAGGTAGGTTCTGCTGAGCATCTCCCATCTCAAGAACTCCCGCTCCATGAGGAGTGGGTATTTTTTTGCCTCATGGTTTGCGAGGCATTGACCGGCGGCATTGCCGCTTATGAGGGCGCGGTAGATTCCCTGCCCGGAGAGAGGGAAGGCGCCGACGCCGGCGTCGCCGACGAAGAGGATATGGTGACGTCGAAGTGGGCGTTGGAGCCCGAGGGGGACGAGGCCGCCGAGCGTGTAGTTGACGGTCCCGGTGATCCCGCGCTCGGCCTTGAATCCTTCGAGAAGGGCTTTGAGGTCGAAGCCGTAGTTGCCGAGGACGCCGACGCCGACGTTGACCTCATGGATCTTGGGGTTGCGGGGGAAGACCCAGAAGTACCCCCGGAAGGGGGTGAAGGTGACATCGATGGTATTGGGGACGAAGCAGTTCGCGTTCTCCAGGGTGTGCTGGTACGTGGTGCCGAAGTAGCCCATAGGCAGCCCGAGGTCGCGTTTGATGGTGCTGGGGCAGCCGGAGGCGTCGACGATGTAGTCGCCGTCGAGGTCGTCTGGTGATTTCACGCGGTCGTCGGTCTGGATGACGGCGCCGAGCCGCTGCGCCTGTCTGGCGAGCTGGCTGATGAACTCCTGACGGTTGAGCATGAAGGCGGTGCCTGGGGCGCGGGTGGCTTTGTACTCGGTGGTGCCCATGTGGACGGTGGCATGGAGGATTTCGCCAAAGACGCTGGCTGGCTCCGGCTTCCATTTCGCCCAGCCGGATTCGAGGCTGTATGCTTCGCCGCAGCGGCGGCCTTCGTGGTTGTAGCCGATCTGTTTATATTTTTCGTGGACGACGACCGTGATGCTGGGATCGCGTTCTTTCAGGGAGATAGCGGTACTCAGGCCGCCGAGACTGCCTCCAACAATGTCGATCTTGATGCAGACCACCTGACGAGAGTTAAGGAAGAATCAGAGAGGGAGGTTTAAGTGTTTTTCGTCCACCAATTCTGGGGGGTCGGCCTGTTGTGCTCGATGGATGGTGTCGATGGGTTCTTAACACTTGAACGGATGTCCTAGAATAGGTATGCGGACCGCGAAGGCCATATGGGAGCTGCTGCGACTTGAGCATGGGGTGATGATCGCCCTGGGCATCCTGGTCGGTGCGGTCATCGCCGTCCCCTCGTTGCCTCCAGTGCTGATGTTCGTGCTGACGTTTTGTGTCGCATTGTTCCTCGAGGCGAGCACGTTTGCGCTCAACGACTATTATGACCGGGAGATCGACCGCAGGAACAAGCGGATGGACCGACCACTCGTACGTGGGGATGTGTCGCCACGGATGGCCTTGCTGCTGGCCGCGGTGCTCTTCCCTCTCGGGCTCCTCGCCGCGTACTTTGTGAACCTGCCGTGTTTCCTCATCGCTGTGGTCACCGCCGCTTTTGCTCTGGTGTACGACGTGGTCTTGAAGCGCCTGAAGGTCGTCGGGAATTTCTTCATCGCCTATGTGATGGCCATCCCGTTCGTGTTCGGCGGCGTCGCCGTGATACCATCCGGTGGGGACATCGGGGAGCTCCACCCCGCGATCCTGATGGTCGCGGTCATCGCGTTCCTCGCTGGCGTCGGCCGGGAGGTCATGAAGGACGTTCAGGATTACGAAGGCGACCGGGCCATGGGGGTGAGGTCGTTTCCTCGGTACCTAGGCCTGCGGGGGGCGGATGCGCTTGCCGCTTGCTTCTATGCCGCGGCCGTCATCCTGAGTTTCCTGCCGTTTCTCAATTCGGTGTTCGGCAGGTACTACGGGAACTACGTCTATCTGGGTTTCATCGTGATTACCGACCTCATCCTTCTTGGGGTCTCATGGCAGCTGCTGCGGAGGAAGCCGGCGGACTACCCGCGGCTGCGTACGCTATCGCTCGTCGCACTGCTCTTCGGTCTCCTTGGGTTCCTGATAGGGGCCTTTGTGGGGTGAACAGATGAACTATGGCGATATCATCGGAGTCCTGGTCGTCTACGGGTACGTCGCGTTCCTGCTGGTGTTGACGGAGAAAGTCCTGTCGAAGCGCTATCCCTTGCAGAGCCGCAAGCTGCTGCATATGCTCACGGGCAACATCGCGTTCCTGCTCCCCGTGTTCCAGACCCGGGAGATGATGGCGTTCGTGGCCGCTGGGCCGTTCATCCTCTTCACCTTCCTGATGAGCCCGTACTCCCCGATCAAGTCCATGCGGGGGCGCACCTCCGAGGCGGGGCACGGCCTGGGACTGGTGTACTACGCAATCACCTGGACGATCCTTGCGTACGTCTTCTTCGATAACCGGGTGGTCATCGCGATCGGGATCCTGGCGATGAGCTACGGGGACGGCCTGGCATCCCTGATTGGCGTGAAGTACGGGAAACACACCTACCGAATCATCCATGATACGAAAAGCTACGTTGGCTCGCTGACCATGGCCGTCGCGACGTTCGCCATACTGCTCATAGCTGTCGGCTACTACCTAATCCCGGTGACATCCACCCTCGTAATAAGCCTGGTGGTGATTGCCATAATCGCTATGGTGGTGGAAGGCGTGACTCCCTTCGGACTCGATAACCTGTCGGTGCCATTCGTCGTCGCCGTATTGTACTGGTGGCTGGTGATCCATTAGATGCGCTTGATCATCGTGGACGGGCTGGACGGCGTCGGCAAGGACACCCACGCCCAGCGCATCAAAGAACGGTACGAAGCCTTGGGGGAGACCGTAATCGTCCGGTCCCATCCCTCCTCAGACAACTTCTATGGACGCAAGGCGAAAAAGGCGCTGCTCGCCCAGGGGAAGCTGAACCAACTGAAAGCCTCCCTGTTCTACGCCATGGACGTGATGTACTCCCTGCGCCACTATCATCGCCATCCGAAGTCCGACACCCTGATCATGGTGCGGTACCTCATGGGGACCGCGTACCTGCCGAGACGGCTCGCGCCCATCGGGTACCGGTTCTTCGAAAAACTCGTCCCCACCTCCCGCTACATGTTCTTCCTGGACGCCTCACCGGAGGAGCTGGTGCAGCGGATGAAGCAGCGCCGGGAGACCGAGATGTTCGAGACCCTGGAGGCGTTCATGAAAGTACGATCGAAGGCCATCCTCCTTGCGAAAGGCTGGTACATCGTCAACACGAGCCGACCGCTAGAAGAGACGGCAAGCGAGATAGCGGGCATTCTGGATGTGTTGGACAAACGGGCGCCGGCGACCTAAGGCCCACTGGACTGCCCTGTTTTTCGTTGACTACTTAACTGGATAGTTTGCCGGGGAAGAAGAAGACCAACGGGCCAAAGCTGATTCCGAGCCGAGCTATTACGCGATCATTGACTGTCGCGGTGACTCGGATTACTGATACCCGGTGGTCATCTTCGATAAGGAAGGACCAGGAGTGTCTCTGATGATTGCTGAGATTGCCTGTCCAATTCTGGTAAACGGGAAACGCCTCATTATTAGTGTACGCTTCAACTAGAATATGAGCATCAACCGGGATAGACTCATTCATATTATTCTCGACCGCTACTGTACAGCCGAGATGGCCGCTAATAAAACCGCCATGCGTATCTCCAGGTTGGATAACAATCGTGAAATTATCGGTGGTTGGGCGCGGTACCGGTGAAACTGCAGATTGTGCGACCGCGGGAAGGACGAACAAGAGCACGATACCGAAGGGAACCAGCCTCAATATGGTTTGAACTGCTGTTTTCATATCCACCAAACTCCCTCTTGTCTGATGCTAACAATAAGCATCCACGGCATAATGAATGGTTGTTCCTCTTATTAAATATTATGATAGAAAAAAGTCAATAATTTCGCTTATAAAAAAATAAAATCCAATCTTCTTGAGAGGAAATACAATACATCTGTATAATAAGATTTAAATACTCACAAACAAGACTTCTACCCATGGATGGGGAATAATGAATCCTTTTCCTCTCTCTTCCTCACCGCATCTCCACCCTTCCCCATCCTCCTTTCCTCAATAGGTTTTTCACGGTCTCGGGGAAATGCGGGACGGTCGGAAGGCCGGATAGTTCTTGTGGGTCGATCCAGCGGTGCTCCGTGTGCTCCCAGTCGATTTTTAACGGGTGTTCGTGTTTCAACTGGAACAGGAACGGACGGACGACCCAGTCGTACCGCTCGCCCTCATCCGTATCGGTGAAGGTGAGGACGTCACCGGTCACCAGCAGCTGGACATCATCAGGACGCAGACCAATCTCCTCCTGGATTTCCTTCATCGCAGTCTGCAGCGGCTCCTCCCCGGGCTCGATGTATCCGGCGACCCCGCCCCACAGTCCCTTGTAGGTACGAACAGAAGAGCTGCGTCTGAGCACCAGGATCTTCCCCTGATACTCTAGGACACAGGTGACGACCTGTGGCATTTCCCGCTCCCTTTGTTACCCGAGTTTGTAGGTGACCATGGCCTCCGGGTATCGTGCGGAGAGATCCAGCAGCTCTTGCATGGGGTGGCCCTCCAAGTACACCTCGAAGAAGGTCACCTCGTAGGCTCGGGTGATGTTCACCATTCGTTTCGGGGTGATCGTCCCGAAATTCAAAGCTTTGGGCGGAATGAAAGGAACGAGATGCGACAGCAACACGCCGACATCCGTGTACGCGTAGTGCGTGGAGCCGTAGATGCCGACGATGAAGGTATCGTTAGTGGTGTGGTTCCAGACGTACATGGTGTTGTTATCGATAACGGGGAGGTACCGAGACTCCTGCACCATCATGCAGAAGGGCTGATGGATCGTGCCGTTGAGGAAGCTCGGGCTGAAGTACCCATCCAACGTTAGTCCGGCTTTGAACCGGGCATCCTCAAAGCAGCAGGACCCGGTGTTCCCCCCGCCGAAGGAGTGGCCCAGCATCCCGACTCTGGAGAGGTCGAAATGCCCGGCGAACACGGGGTCGCTGGTATTCATGCCGGTGAGGACGTCTAGGGTGAACTTCGCGTCACCAATCATGGTTCGCAGCGACATCGCCAAGAACGCATCATGTTCCGCGGGGTCGGAGGGTGGCGTCGCGATGTCCACGGTTCGATTGCCTGGGAAGACGACGATGCCGGAGACATAGGGATGGTTGATAGCGGCGACGACGAACCCATGGCTCGCCAGGTCCTCTATCAGGGAGGTGTAGATCTGGTAGACGCCGTCATAGCCAGGTGAGAAGATGAGCACTGGATGCTGCCCAGGGGCGATGGGCGCCTGCGTTCGTCCGTGGGGATGCACGAACTCGTAGGCGGTGTCCGGGATGGTGAAAAGGGGGATGGGAGACTGGTTCTTCAGCCATAGGAACGTCAAGGGGTCCATGTACTGGACGGGGTCTCCTGCAGTGGTGGAGTCGGTAGGGTACCAGAGTTGGACCATGATCTCGCGGGTGTCGTTGGGATCCGATGTGAAGTTCTCCGGGCGGGTGGTATCGATGAGGTGGAGGCTTTGGACGCCGATGTTATACGGGCCGGTCAACGCTGGCATGAATGAGGCGTCGTCCTGCCCGGTGATCTTTATCATACCGAGGCCCTGGCAGAGCAGGAGGCCGGAGAACGAGGCGTTCGCCGACCTGAACACTCCGGTGAACGGGTGGCTGGAGTTGCCTTCGATCCAATGTCCGGAGATCATGGGGCCGAGGTACAGGCCGGTGACGCTGCCTGTTGTCGTGGTGCTGTTCCAGGTTGCGGAGAAGATGCCTATGGTGTTGCGCCTGCCTTGGTTCAGGGATCCTTTGATGCTGCCTGAACTGGTCTTGGTGCTCCAGGTGCCGTGGAACGTTCCGTCCGGCCAGTCAGGATTGCTCACCTTGAACCATGGTGTTGCCTGCAGTGAGGATGGGATGATCATGAGGAGCAGGAGGATGGCGGTGCTAATCGCAACGATCTTTACAGTCATAGTCGAACCTTTAGGTAAGAAAGGGCTTTCATCATATAAAAGCGTTCCTGAACAGGAGGATGAGGCGGCATGACCGTGGGTTTTATTCTAAATCTGTATTATTGAAAAATTTGTGATAGGAGTTGTACTCCAAAGGAGGAGTGCATGACTTCAAACAACTTTTTTTAAAATTTCTTCGAAATATAATCCACCACGGACTCGAAGATCGCCCTGCCGTCGCCGATCTCGCTGCCGAGTCCCGTCCGCGTCCACGTCGGCTGCTGATGGACGTAGAAGCTGCGCTCCGGATGCGGCATCATCCCGAACACCGTACCGGCGGGGTTGCAGATCCCGGCGATGTTCCACGGCGACCCGTTCGGATTCCAGGGGTACCCCGCGTACTTCCCGTCAGGATCGACGTACCGGAACACGATCTGGTCGTTCTCCAGCAGCCGCTTGATGTACGCATCCTGCTTCTCCTGAGGGAACAGGAGCTTGCCTTCCGCGTGGGCGCTGGGGATCAGGCGGACCGAGTCTTTCGGGATCTTCCGGGTGAACACGCAGGTGCCGCTGTTCTCATGTTTCAGCAGCGTCGGCCGGCACTCGAACCGGCTCGAGTCGTTCAGATACAAGCACGCATCCGGCACGTTCCTGATGGTCTCATCGAACCCGGGCAGCAGCCCCAGCTCCGTGAGGACCTGGAAGCCGTTGCAGACCCCGAGAACCGGGTAGCCCTGCTCCACGAACTCCCGGAGCGGACGTGCCAGCTGGCTTTTCATGCGCGCCGCGAAAATAGCGCCCGCACGGATGTAATCCCCTGCGGAGAACCCGCCGGGAATCATGAGGCACTGGTAGTCGAATAAGTTACGGGTCTCCTCCTTGGTGCAGTCGATCCCGAGGAGCTGCTTGAGGTGCACGAACTCAGGTGCGGTCCCCAGTCGCTGGAACGCATCCAACGACTCCTGTTCGCAGTTCGTCCCTTCAATCCGGATAACCCCCACGCGAATGTCCGCGAGCTTCAAACGTAATCACCTGGTCAGACGGGAGAATAGAAGGGGTATTATTTTAAGGATTCCGCAGCCGCCCGCAGGACGAGGTCTCTCCTGGTTGTATCCTCCTATCGTTTGGGAAACACCAACCATTTTCTGACCCTTTATAAGTAGGATTGACCCATACCGGTTCCTGGAGTAAAGGGCCATAACCAAGCCACCTCATTGAAGATGATTGGTGGTCTGTTCCGTCATCAGGACGCCTCCCATCCGGAGCAGATCACGATTCCCGTGGGGGGAGAGGCGACGGTGTCCTGTACGCCTTTCCTGGGACTGAGACTCATCCACATAAATGTGACGGTGGATGGCGTCTCTAAGGACTACGAAGGGCATCAGCTGCTTTTCCTGACTCTTCTCCAGCCGTAGTCCTCTCCTCCCTTACTTCTCCTTTTTTCCTATTTTCTCTGGTGGAATAAGATTAATGATGAGGCAGTGTATTCGGGGGTGCAACTGAATCTCAGGAGACGTATCTACTATGAAGCATGTCCATTACTCCAAGGTTGAGTTGGAGCAGCCTAAAGAGGAGGGAGCTAAGGGCCTGAAAGTCCGCTGGATGATCTCCAAGAAGGATGGGGCGGAGAACTTCGCTATGCGCATGTTCGAGGTTCAGTCGGGTGGCTGTTCCCCGCTGCATCAGCACGACTGGGAGCATGAGGTCTTCATCCTCGAGGGCACGGGGCTGCTGCGGGACAAGACCCATGAGGAGCCGTTTGGGCCCGGGGACGTCGTCTTCGTCAAGCCGATGGAATGGCATCAGTTCGTGAACTCCGGCAAGACCATGCTGCGGTTCCTGTGTCTCATCCCGATCAAAGAATAAACCTTCTTTTTTTCTGGGTTAATCTTATAATCCTATCCTGTATGGGATATTTCTGTGTGCCTTGCGATTCCAGGGAAGGTTGTGACGATTGATGCAAAGACCGGCCACGCGCAGGTCGATTACGGGGACGGCACGTCACGTACGGTGAACGTGTCGCTTGTGGATGTGAAGGTCGGTGAGTACGTCCTGGTCCATGCGGGATTCGCGATCCAGGTGGTGGACCGCAAGGAGGCGGAGGAGACCATCGCGCTGTTCAAAGAGATGCTTGAGATGGCGGGTGAGGCCTAGTGTTCGAGCTGCGCGACAAGACGGTGGCTGACGAGATCCTCTCGCAGTTGAAGGCCGCGAAGGTGAAGCTTCGGTTCATGCACGTATGCGGGACGCATCAGGAGACGCTGGTGCGGCATGGACTGGATACCGTTTTAAAAAAGTGTGGTGTCACGGTCAGCCAGGGCCCGGGGTGCCCGGTGTGCGTAACGACCGCGAGGGAGATCGAGGAGGCAATCGCGCTCGCCCGCCGGGGGTACACGGTCGCGTCGTTCGGCGACATGCTGCAGGTGCCTGGGAAGGATGCATCCCTGGCGCAGGTGAAGGCGCAGGGCAGTGACGTGCGGATGGTGTACAGCATCGAGGATGTAGTGAACCTGGCGAAGCAGCATCCGCAGAAGCAGGTCGTTTTCTTGGCGGTTGGGTTTGAGACGACCGCGCCGTCGACCGCCGCAGTCATCGAAAACGGGCCTCCCGAAAATTTTTCGATTTTGAGTTGCCATCGGATGATTCCGCCTGCGCTTCAGGCAATCTTGAGGGCGGGGGAGCTGCGGATCGATGGGTTCATCGAGCCTGGTCATGTGTCCACAATCATCGGGCTGAAGCCGTACCAGCTGATTTCTCGGCAGTATCATGTGCCTCAGGTGGTGGCTGGGTTCGAGCCGCTGGATGTGCTCATGTCAGTCTGGATGCTGGTGCAGCAGGTGCAGCAGGGGAAGGCTGCTGTGGAGAACGAGTATGCCCGGGCGGTGAATGCAGAGGGCAACGTCAAGGCTCAGCGTGTGATGCGTCAGGTGTTTGCTGCTGGGGATGTCGCCTGGCGTGGGTTCCCGGTGATCCCGAAGTCAGGGATGTTCTTGAAACCGCAGTACGCGGCGTTTGATGCTCGGAAGCGGTTTGCAGATGATCTTTCGGTGCTGGCGGGTGAGTCGTTCCCGGAGCCGCAAGGATGCTTGTGCGGGGCGGTGCTGCGGGGGGTGTGTGCATCGCAGGAGTGCCCGCTGTTCGGCTGTCAGTGTACGCCGCAGACGCCACTTGGTCCGTGCATGGTGAGTCGTGAGGGGAGCTGTCGGATCGAGTTTCAGTATCAGAAGAAGTAGGTTCTGTTTTTTACGATATTTTTATTGCATTATTTATAGGGGTCTGCATACTTTATTATATAGTCCGTGTGTTGTTTTATATGGAGGAAGTTGTATGCAGCGTGTGTCGCGGGTTTGGGTGATCTCGTTTTGTGTAGTTGGTTTGTTGGTGAGTCTTGCTTTTATTCCGTGTGTTGAGAAGGTTCGTGCTGATGATGGGGGGGTTGAGGTAATGGTTGAGGGATGTGGGTTTCCTGGTTTTCATAATCGTTCGATAAAACTCACTTCGTCTCAGGCTCATGATCTTCAGGACTTCTTTGTGCAGTTGCAGGTACGACTTGGGCAGGCGAGGACAAAGCAAGAAATGGTGAGTAGTATCAGGGATATTTTTTCGCGTTTATCTGCCATAGGTCTTCTTCCTTCTTCCCGGTCTGTAAAGTACGTTGAGAAGTTG
The DNA here is from genome assembly GCA_903877165.1 of Methanobacteriota archaeon. Classification (GTDB taxonomy): domain Archaea; phylum Thermoplasmatota; class E2; order DHVEG-1; family DHVEG-1; genus CAIRCU01. Next base: position 29,041 of record CAIRCU010000008.1, read on the forward strand.
ATGGAGGATCGTTGTGAGGTAGGTGCGGATGCGTCTTCGATAGTAACCAATGGTCTGGCTGAGAATCGCCATTGTGTCTTGGTCGGGGCTGCGAGTGATTCGACGTTCTGGGGGTTAATACCGAAATTGATGTTGAATTCTTCTTTTTGGTATATATTTGCTATGATGTTCTTGGGTATCTATTCATTGTATGCCATTTTTAAGCCGTGTAATCTCTTTGGTGATGTGACGTTCGGGGGGTACACCGTTTACTCGATGGTCGATTCGGGGAAATCTCCGGCTCCAATTTATCATAGTCCTTCTGTCGGCTGGATCTGGACAACGGGCAATAATGGTGTTGTTCAGTGGAATCAATCGTTTTATGGAAATATTGGAACGAGTTATTTCTTGCCTCCTGCCCTAGGTGTATATACCGGGGCGACTGGGTTTACTGGGTTTAGGATTAGTGGTTTTTTCGTCACGTACTTCATGTTTGGTATCGCTTCGCATGTGAAGCTTGGCTCGTCTCCACCGTATAGTCGATGAAAAAGGTTTTATTCACTGGAGAAGCGGAAGTAACAGGCCGTTTGTTTTCTTTTATTAAGGGGTTGCGTTTTTTTTAAATATCTGGTATTTGTTATTAATTGTGGGGTTGTTTGCTATGTGGACGTCTGCGTTCGTTCGTGGTGTGGTATCAGTTGGCGTTGTCGTCTTGTTCCTTAGCATTTCGTGTAGTCCCTTGATCGAGTCGGTTCATGCACGTGATGCCGGGGATTGTCGGGTCAATGTGTGTGGGATGCCAGGTGTTCAGAAAACGGTCAGGCTTACACCTGAGCAGTGTCGTGAAGTCGAGTATGCGTTTGAAAGATTTCAGGAAAGAATATCCTGCGGTCTTTCCCATGAGGAACTAGTTGTAGAAGTTTCAGGGTTGCTTGATGTCTTGAAATCATGTGGCGTGGTTTCCCGGGTAAGTAGTGATGAGATTTCTCAGCGTGTCTCGGGTCTTGGTGGGTGCTCTGCTTCGCGGTCCGGGCAAGGATCTGGAGTGTATGAAAATTCGCGGTGCCTGATTGTGGGGAAGGGCGATACGGTGTTGGTTGCCGGGATGGCGTCGAGATTTTTGGAGCGTGTGTTCTCCGGGCATTATGGTCCTCTGTTTGAGTATGTGTTTGCGTTTCTTTTCTTTCGTGGGATGCTTGGGGTGGTGAGTGTGGCTGGTGAGCTTGGGTTTGGGGTTGATTTTGGTATTGCGGCTGGTCCTTGTACTGGTTGGATTGCAACGGCGGGTCGGAATGGCACGTTTTACGTGCGGGGTGACTATTATGGTGTGCTGGGGACGACTGCGTATGTCAGTATGACGGGGGCGGAGGGGTTCACCGGCATTCGCCTGCTGATCGGTTTTAAAAGTTATTATCTCGGTGTTGCCCAGGAAGTGAAAATTGAGACGATGCCAAACGATTCTTCCTGTGAATGATTCGGGATGGAAGGAAAGACGGCCAATGTTTTTTTTATTATTGTAGAAGAGAGCGGAAGAGGTAGAGGATGAGGGAGACGGCAACGCTGATGATGACTGCTCCTATGGTTCCGGTCAGGATTCCTGTCATGGGATAGAGGAAGTAGATGGCGGCGCCGTAGGCGACGACGCTGGGGCTGCCGTAGATCATGCCTTTGGCGAGCGCCTTGGTGAAGAGCGGCCCGTGCTCGATGTACGCGATGAGCATCGTTGAAAGGAAGATCGCGGGGAACATGGCGAGGATGCCGCTGAGCGCGACGCTGAGGTTGGAGAGGGAGACGGCGGCGGCGATGACGACGCCGGCGAGCAGGCCGCGTAAAAGGATTTTGCGGTAGGTGTACTGCATGTGGATCTTCTGCTGGGACGCGACGTGTTCGTGTTTCTCGAGGTACCACAGGCAGACGGCGAAGGCCACTGCGAAGATGACGAGGGGGACGAGGATCGCTGTGAAATCCGCGATGTACAGCAGGGCGGTGAAGAAGGTCCAGAGGGAGAACGAGCCGATGAGGATTATGGGTAGTGACCGGGTGCTGAGGGCGGCGAAGGCGACGAGGAAGAGGACGTTGATGCCCATTTCTGCGACTGCGATGGACACGGAGTGGGCGGCGAAGGGGATGCCGCGGTTGAGGGCGATGAAGAGGAAGGCGATGACGATGGTGGAGGGTAGGGTGCCGGCGATGCCGCCGATCTTGGTGCCGAAGCGCTCGGCGAGCATCGTGATGAGGATGACGACTGTAAAAGAGAGGAAGAAGGGGAGGATGAGTTCGACGAGGGGGGAGAGCACGAGTGGGTGAATCCGTCGTGGTTTATTAAACGACGCAGGCCATGGAAGAAATCGTAAGGTTTATTAACACGACATGGATTCGGTCCTACATTGTAATCATTACAAGTTAGGATGAAGTCCAGGCACAAACCATGTACGAACCCTACATCACCCTCCTCAAAGAACACCACCTCAAAGCCACACCCCAACGCCTCCAGATCATCCACTACCTCCACACCCACCACACCCACCCAAACGCAGACGACATCTACACAGCCCTCAGACACACCAGCCCCTCCCTCTCACGCACCACTGTGTACAACGCCTTGGAAACCCTCAAAAAAGAGAACATCATCCACTCCATCACCATCTCCGCAGGCGAAACCCGCTACGACGCCCGGATCGACACCCACCACCACTTCCTCTGCACCACCTGCAACACCATCTCGGACATCGAACTCGTCTGCCCCAACATCAAACGCGTCGAAGGCGGCGGGTACTGCATCGAAGAAGTCCACGGCTACTTCAAAGGCATCTGCCCGCAATGCGCCCAGAAACAGGAGCGAAAACATGAACCCAAAGACGCTGCATAAAATCCCGTACGGACTCTACATCGTCAGCTCACGCAGCGGCGACAAGCTCAACGGCCAGATCGCCAACGCCCTCTTCCAGGTCACAGCCCAGCCCCAGACCATCGCCGTCAGCATCAACAAACAGAACCTCACCCACGAGTACATCGACACAAGCAAGGTCTTCTCCGCCTCCATCCTCTGCCAGGACGCACCCATGGCCCTCATAGGACTCTTCGGCTACAAGTCAGGCCGCGACGTCGACAAATTCAAGACCATCAAGTACAAGACCGGCGTCACCGGCGCACCCATCGTCCTGGACTCCTGCCTCGGCTACCTCGAAGCACGCGTCATCGACCAGATCTCCGTCGGCACCCACACCATCTTCATCGGACGAGTCGAAGACGCAGAACTCCTCTCCAGCGACCCGCCCATGACCTACGAATACTACCATGAAATCAAAGGCGGCCGGTCCCCCAAGACCGCGCCGACCTACCAACCAAACGAACAACAAAAAAAGAAAAAGGAGGAAAAAACCATGAAAAAATATGTCTGCACCGTGTGCGGCTACATCTACGACCCAGAAATCGGCGACCCGGACAGCGACATCGCCGCAGGCACCGCCTTCGAAGACCTCCCAGACGACTGGGTCTGCCCACTCTGCGGAGCCGGCAAAGACGCCTTCGAACCCCAGGAGTAAACACCCCATGGAGCCCGCCGAAATAAAACCAGAGGTGTACTGGGTCGGCGCCATCGACTGGAACCTCCGCGAGTTCCACGGCTACCGCACCCCGCGCGGCACCACCTACAACGCCTACCTCATCATGGACCGCGACATCACCCTCGTCGACGCCGTCAAACAACCCTTCTACCCCGACCTCGTCGACCGCATCTCCAAGATCACCGACCCCCAGAACATCAAATACATCGTCTCCAACCACGTGGAAATGGACCACACCGGCGCACTCCCCCAGCTCCTAAGCCTGATCCCGAACGCGACCGTGGTCACCTCGACGAAAGGCCAACCCGGGCTGCAGAAACACTTCAAAGCCAACTGGCTGATGAAAGTGGTGAAAACCGGCGAGACGCTCTCCATAGGCAAACGCACCCTGCACTTCCACCACATCCCCATGGTCCACTGGCCGGACTCCATGGTCACCTACAGCCCCCACGACAGCCTCCTGCTCCCCAACGACGCCTTCGGGCAGCACATCGCCTCAGCCTACCGGTTCGACGACGAGATCGGCTGGGACATCCTCAGAGAAGAGGCCGCGAAGTACTACGCGAACATCGTCCTGCCTTACAGCGACCAGGTCGCCGCCGCCCTCACCGCCCTCTCACCTCTGAAGTTCGACATGATCGCCCCCAGCCACGGCGCGATCTGGCGACGATTCATCCCACAGATCCTCCAGCAGTACCAACAGTGGGCGACCTACCAGACCATCCCACAAGCCGCTATCGTCTACGACACCATGTGGGGCTCGACCGACCGCATGGCAGGCGCGCTGCGCGACGGCCTCGAAGCTGCAGGCATCCCCGTGACCATGCACAACCTCAAGACAAGCCACATCTCGGACGCCATGACCACCGTGCTTGACTCCCGGCTCATCTGCATCGGCTCACCGACCCTCAACGGCGGCGTCCTCCCCAGCATCGGCGCCTTCCTCACCTACCTCAAAGGGCTCCGACCCAAGCAACGGATCGGCCTCGCCTTCGGCTCGTACGGATGGGGCGGCCAGTCCATCCCAGACATCGAAGCCGTCATGAACGCCTTGGCCTGGGAGATGCCGGAACACAGCCTGAAAACCCAATACCTGCCGGATGAAAACGATCTGAAAACCGTCTATGCCACGGCACAGAGGCTGGGCAACTATATCAAAGACCAGAAACGCGTACACGCGACCGGGGCTGAGAACAGGCAGGAAGCCCAACACTCGTAATGAGAAACACGTCTACAGCAAAACGAGACTGCAAACGAAAAGCAAAACCATCTGAAAAACCTTCGAAAGAGGTAACACAAAATTCCCATTCGCTGATGCCCGCAACCACCCAAACATGCCTTGGCACCGTAGCCCTGGCGTACGGGCATCCGCACCTATCACGAGACAAGAAAAAAAGGAGGAACACCAATGCTTAGCAAACGAATTGAGAAAGCCCTCAACGAACAAGTCAACGCTGAACTCTGGTCAGGCTATCTGTACCTCTCCATGGCAGCCTATTTCGAAAGCAGCAACCTGTGCGGCTTCGCCCACTGGATGACCGTGCAAGCCAAAGAAGAGCTTGGCCATGCTATGCGGCTCTACCGCCATATCGTGGACCGCGGCGGACGCGTCACTCTCACCAGCATCGACAAAGTCCCGACCAGCTGGGCCTCGCCCCTCGATGCCTTCGAGGCGTCCTACAAGCACGAGGTCAAAGTCACCGGCCTGATCAACAGCCTCGCCACCCTCGCGAAGAAAGAAGGCGATCACGCCACCGACGTCATGCTCCACTGGTTCGTCACCGAGCAAGTCGAAGAGGAATCATCGACGCAGCTCATCGTCAGCAAACTCAACCTCATCGGGAAATCCAGCGGCGGACTCTTCATGCTCGACCACGAGCTAGGCAAACGAGGACAAAAATAAGGAATGTGACCAGCGTGGACCTGTCAGCCTACACCCTCAAGGATATCCTCCTCTCTGCTCTGAAAAGCGAAGTCGACAGCAAAGCCCTGTACACCGACCTCGCCGCCCAGGTGAAGAACGGCCTGCTCAAAGACAAACTCGCCTACCTCGCCAAAGAAGAGGAGAAACACCGCGCGTACCTCAGAAAAATGTTCACAACGAAATTCCCCAAGCAGCGCCTGACCCTGCCGGCTACCACACCCGTGCCACTCCCCATGATACCCGTTGCTGACGAGGACATTCCGCTCAGTACGATCATCGGCCATGCGATGAAGGCAGAGCAGGCGGCCACAGCATTCTACGAGGCGTTCTCCACCAAGATACCGGAACCAAAGGCGCAACGCATGATCCGCTACTTCGCGGACATGGAACGTGGCCACTATGAACTCCTCAAAGTCGAACAGGAAGCGATGGAACGCTTCGAAGAAGCGGACGTGTACTGGCCGATGGTCCATGTCGGCCCCTAACCTATTACAACAAAAAATGAGGAAGAGAGAACCATGAAATCACTCAAAGGAACTGAAACCGAACGCATCTTGCTCGCCGCATTCGCCGGAGAGTCACAAGCCCGCAACCGCTACACCTATGCCGCCTCCGTCGCTAGAAAAGAAGGCTACGAACAGATCGCAGCCATCTTCCAGGCGACCGCGGATAATGAAAAGGAGCACGCACAAGTCTTCTTTAAACACCTCCAAGGAGGAATGGTCGAGATCACCGCGGCCTATCCCGCAGGCACTATCGACACCACCGAAGGAAACCTCAAGCATGCCGCGGACGGCGAGCACATGGAATGGGGCACGTTGTACCCCAACGCCGCCACGGTCGCGGATCGCGAAGGCTTCCCTGAGGTCGCCCGCAGCTTCCGCAACATCGCCAAAGTCGAAGCCGAGCACGAAAGACGCTACCTCAAACTGCTGGAGAACATCAAGACCGGGAAGGTGTTCAAACGAGACAAGCCGGTGAAATGGCGCTGCCGCAACTGCGGATACCTTCATGAGGGCCCTGAAGCCCCGAAGATCTGTCCAGCGTGCCAGCACCCGCAAGCCCACTACGAACTCTTCGTGGAGGCCTATTAACACCTGGAGCATATGAGCGAGCCACACTACGACGCTGAGGTGGATTGCGTCGGCTTCTTCTGCCCGATGCCGATCGCCATGACCAAGGAGGCGATCGAGCAGATCGCGGTCGGACAGGTCCTCAAAGTCGAGGCAGACGACCCCGCAGCAGAAGAGGATCTCAAAGCCTGGGCGAAACGCACCGGCCATGTGATCGTAAAGTTCGAAAAAGAAGGCATCCTCATCCGATTCTATTTCAAACGCACGAAGTGATGGAATATGAAGGAACCCAACAGCATCCTGTATGTGCAGACCAGTGACATGCCGGAGCGGCAGTACTCACCGCTGGTCCTGGCACAAACCGCGAAAATGATGGACCTCAAACCCCGGGTGTATTTCCTGGGGATGGGCCTGAAGATCCTCATGCCGGGGGTCGCGAAGACCATCAAACTCGGCACGTTTCCCAACGTGCAAGAGATGATTGAGAAAACCCTTGCGATGGGCATCGAGATCTTCGCCTGTGAGGCGTCGAAGCAAATGCTAGGTCTCCAGAAGGTCGAGTTACTTCCTGGCGTCAAGGTCGTCGGCGCTGGAACATTGAACGACTTGGCCCTGGATGCAGAGGCCACAATGTGGTTCTAACCACGGGAGTAAGTTATGGATCAGATTTATTTGGATAACGCAGCCTGCACGCCGGTCGACCTGCGCGTGATTGCCTACGCCGCCCCATTCTCCGACGGGACGATCGGAAACCCATCGACCCTGCATTCACGCGGACTTGGGGCACGTGCGGCGTTGGAAGACGCCCGTGAAAAAATCAAGGCGCTGCTGCATGCTGAGGACGACAAATGCATCGTGTTCACCAGTGGGGCGACCGAGGCGAACAACCTCGCAATCCAGGGGACAGCACTGCGCAACCCGAAACTGGGGAACCACCTGGTCGCCAGCGCCATCGAACATATCTCCGTACTCAACCCGATGAAGGGCCTGCAGAAGCAGGGATACACCTTCGATTTGATTCCCGTGGACGCGTACGGCATGGTCGACCTTGAGGCACTCAAGAAGCTGGTCACGAAGGGGACCGCGGTGGTCTCGGTCATGGCCGCGAACAGCGAGATCGGGACAATCGAACCGATCCGTGAGGTGAGCGCCATCGTTCATGATGCAGGGGCGTACCTGCATGTGGATGCGACCGCAGCCGCAGGACATATTCCTGTTGATGTGCAGCGGGACGGCATCGACCTCTGCTCGGTGTCCTCCAATGATTTGACAGGGCCGCAGGGTGCTGGCGCCCTCTACATTAAATCGGGGGTGAAGGTGCAGCCGGTGCTCGTCGGCGGCGGGCAGGAGCGGGGGCTTCGGCCCGGGACGGAGAACCTCTTCGCCATCGTAGGGATGGGTGAGGCGGCACGGTTAACCCAGCTTGAAATGGTACAGGAGGCTGACCGCGTCCGGCGGATCCGTGACGCACTCATCACGGGTATGGTGTCGGTGAAGGAGTCGTACCTCACCGGGCATCCCGCGTTGCGGCTGCCGAACCAGGCGAGCTTCCGGTTCAGCTACATCGAGGGCGAAAGCATCGTGCTGCTGATGGATCAGTTCGGAGTGCAGGTGTCGACCGGCTCCGCGTGTTCCTCATTGACGCTTGAGCCGTCGCATGTGCTGCTCGCACTTGGGCTGAAGCATGAGCAGGTCCATGGATCGATGGTGCTGTCGCTGGGGAAGTCGAACACCCCGGATCAGGTGCCGCATGTGATATCGGCGGTGACGGAAACCGTTAACCGCTTACGGGCATTGTCCCCGTTGTCGAATGATCGGAGGTAGGATCTGTATGGCAAGTGTCGGATATAGCAAGAAGGTCATGGAGCATTTCTTGAACCCGCGGAACGTCGGGGTGATCGAGCATCCGGATGGGTACGGGAAGGTCGGCAACCCGGTGTGCGGGGATGTCATGGAGATCTTCATTTCGGTGAAGGACGATATTATCACGGATATCAAGTTCCGGACGTTCGGCTGCGGGTCTGCGATCGCGACGAGCAGCATGGTGACGGAACTAGCGAAGGGTAAGAACGTGGATGAGGCGATGAGGATTACGCGCGGTGACGTGGCCAATGAGCTAGAGGGCCTGCCGGCGCAGAAGATGCACTGCAGCAACCTGGCGGCGGACGCGTTGCATGAGGCGATCAAGGATTATAGGGCCAGGAAGGCCAAGAAGTAGGCATAGAGTACGGAAGTCGAAGGAAGAGTGTCGGAGGCGAACCAAAGATGGTAGCAGTAAGAGAGATCTACAAGTGTAACGAGTGTGGGAACATCGTGGAAGTGGTGCATGCCGGCGGTGGTACGCTGGTGTGCTGCGGCCAGCCGATGCAACGGCTGGTGGAGAAGACGACAGATATCGGTAATGAAAAACACGTTCCTGTGATAGAGAAGACTGCACAGGGATTCAAGGTTAAGGTCGGCGCAGTGCCGCATCCCATGGAGGAGAAGCATTATATCGAGTGGATCGAACTGCTGGCCGACGGCATGGCCTATCGTCAGTGGCTGAAGCCGGGGATGAAGCCCGAGGCGGAGTTCATGGTGCGGGCGTCTGTCGTGCAGGCGCGGGAGTACTGCACGGTGCACGGCCTGTGGCTCTCGAAGTAACCATCCTTCTTTCTCTTTTGTTTTCTATAGAGCTATGGTAAGACATGGCAATGCTTAAATATACTTAGTGTATTATGTTAGCATGTAACTTAGGAGCGGTGAGCATGGAGAACCATCACAGGGGGCGCATCCCCATCAGCATGGTGGCGGAAAAGGAACTCGACCTCCTCAGCCGTCATCTCGACGTCCTCAAGAACGTCAGAGACCATGGGCCTATCGGCATCATCCGACTGTCACAGTTGACCGGACAGCCTCAGCACGTCATCCGCTACTCGCTGCGGACCCTGGAGCACACCGGCGTCGTCAAACCCTCAGCCCAAGGCGCCGTGATCACGGAGAAACTCAACGCGGCACTCGAGCAGTTGGACGCAACCCTGGACCAGATGATCACGACGATGACCGTCCTGAAGAAAACCCTCCGCTGACCTCCTGACAGGGACGGCCTCCCCCCGAGACGTCACGGTAATTCTTATATAGGGTGTTGAATTAACCTTCTCAGAACAACGGTAGGAGAAACCAAAACCATGCAAAAGACACCTCTTCTCGCAACAGGGCTGATCATCCTGGGGCTCTTCCTCTCCGCAATCCCGGTGCAAGCGGCCAACGAACACACCTACGGCGACCCCACCGGGGACGTGATGACATTGGATATTAATTCAGGCAACGGCCAGGTCGTGACATCAAGCCCCTATATGACTATCGCGGATATCGACATCACCAACGTCAACTACTCTGATGACAACGCGGGTACCGCGACCACCACTCTCAAGGTCGCTGGCGCAATCCAAAACCGAGGGAAAATCTTCGATCAAAACAGCACAGACTACTCGGATTACCTGAAAATGAACAGCATTGAATATACGATTACCATCTTCACCAATGAATCGGATTACACCATCACCTACATAAACCATACCTGCCAACTCGTGATCAATGGCGGCGATACGACGAACATCACAGGTTATTCAGTTCACGACAATACCCTCACCGTGCCCTTTTCCTTCACCAATCCGCACGAACAGTACGACAGTATCAACGCCACCGCCGACTTCATCAAAACCAATTTCAGCAGTCTTGACGATCTCAATAATATGAGCGAAAGCGACTTTGCAAAATTCTACATCCAATACGAAGACAACGCACCCAACCCATCCCTTGCCCTCGATGACGTCAGCGCAGAAAGCAACCTCGTCGCCATCGGCAAGAACGTGCAATTCAACTGCTCCGTCACATTATTCAGCGGTCTTCCCCCATACACCTATCACTGGAGCTTCGGCGACGGAACCAGCTCCACCCAGCAGAACCCGATCCACGCGTACAGCAGCGCAGGCGACTACACGTACAACTGCACCGTCACAGACAAGGTCGGCACCACAGTATTCGAGGCCGGGCAGATCAAGATCCAAGGAAGCAGTGGAACCACAACCGGCTCCGGCAACATGGTCATGATCTTCATCGCCATCATCGTCATCATCGCGATTGCCGGCGTCGCCATCGTCGTCTACCTCATCCGGCGGTAACCACCGCCCCCCATCCCCTTTTTTCCCTTTTTTCTACGCTATCTTTTTATGGACACGGGAGTTTATGTCAGACCACGAGGATGAGGCATGGCAGAGACGGAGAGCAAATACGCATATAAGAAGAAGACAGCATGGGACGTCCTAACCAAATCACAGATCGACGAAGCGTTCGCGTACTCTAACGACTACATCGCGTTCCTCAACGCCGCGAAAACCGAACGAGAAGCAGTCTCCATCATCAACAAGACGGCCATGAAAGCCAAGAAACGCGTCATGGTCAACCGCGGTAAAGCAGCAGCCGTCGTCGTCCCCGGCAGCAAACCCGTTGAGGACGGTATCCGTCTCGTCGTCGCCCACGTCGATTCCCCGCGCCTCGACCTCAAACAAATCCCGCTCTTCCAGGACTCCGAAAGCAACCTCGCACTCTTCGAGACCCATTACTATGGAGGCATCAAGAAATTCCATTGGGTCGTCATCCCCCTCGCCTTACATGGCGTGATCGTCAAAAAGAACGGGGAGACGGTGACCTTCGCCATCGGCGAAGACCCTCATGACCCTGTCTTCTCCGTCCCAGACCTGCTCCCGCACCTCGCCCATGAGGTCCAGGACGACAAGAAACTCGATGACGCCATCAAAGGAGAAAGCCTGGACATCACCGTCGGCAGCCAGCCCGTACGGCGCGCTGTGAAAGAAAAGATCAAGACCGCTATCCTCGAGAAACTCCACAAGGACTACGACATCACCGAGGAGGATTTCATCTCCGCGGAACTCGAAGCGGTTCCCGCGTTCAAGGCAAGGGACGTTGGCTTTGACCGATCCTTAATCGGCGGCTACGGCCAGGACGACCGAGCATCAGCGTACGCAGCCCTGCGGGCCGTCTGTGGCCTGAACCACCCCATGCATACGGCCATCGCGCTGTTCGTCGATAAAGAAGAGATCGGCAGCGAAGGCAACACCACCGCGCAGGCGACGATCTTCCTGCGCACCCTCATCCATGAGGTCGATCCCAAGGCGGACATCGACACCGTCCTCCTGCACTCTCGGACGATCTCCGCGGACGTGAACAGCGCGGTGACGCCAAACTACACCGAGGTCTTCGAGCTGAAGAACGCCTCGTCGCTCGGCTGCGGCGTGGCCATGTCCAAGTACACGGGTCATGGCGGCAAGTACGCGGCGAACGACGCATCCGCTGAGTACATCGCCGACATCCGCGCACTCCTGGATAAAGCGAAAGTCCCCTGGCAGACCGGCGAGATCGGCAAGGTCGACAAGGGCGGCGGCGGCACAGTCGCCAAGTACATCTCCCGCCTCGGCATGGAGGTCATCGACATGGGGCCGGCCGTGCTCTCGATGCATTCACCATTCGAGCTGACCAGCAAGGTCGATGTGTACTCCGCGTTCCTCGCCTACAAGGCGTTTCTCAACAGTTAAAAAAATCTGTTTACCGGCGGCGCAGGAACCCGTTCGTCAGCGACGGTGAAATGCTGGGTTGGACATCCTGACAGAATTCCGGCATGCACGGACGGTCCACCTTTTTGTTGAGGGGGAACCCGGAGAGGTGCATCATCGGTGCGGTGGCTTTGCTCCCATGGCGCCAGCGGGCGTAGAACCAGTGGCTGAAGAAGAACATGGGGTGGTACAGCCATTTGAGATCCGGCGCCCAGAAGTCGATGTTGTTGCGCCAGCATTTCGCCAGCACCTCCCATTGCAGTTCGGAGAGGTTCTTGAGGTTCGTGCGGTGCTGGTTCCCCAAGACAGCGTCCTGCAGAGGAATGAAGAGGACCGGGGTGTAGAACATCTTGGCGTGATGGTTCCGCAAGTCGTCGATGAGGTCCAGGGTCGCGCGCACGTCCGCCTCGGTCTCATCCGGCTGCCCGGTCATAATCGTGCAGAGCGGCCACCAATCCGCGTCATTCATCGTCCCAATGCCTTGAAGCACGAGCTGTGGCCAGTCGTCCACGCTGTACGGGAGGGCCTTGCCCTTCATATGCAGCTTCATGAGCCGAACACTGCCGGTCTCGATGCCGACTTCGACGGAGACGAACGGCTTTTTGTAAAAGCCACTGGTCTCCGGCCGCCACTTCGTCTTCTCAAGAAGGATCGGGGAGAGCTCATCGAGGAGCTTGCGGTCGTAGATCACAGGGGCAAGCGAGGCATGCGACAACAGGATGTTCTCAACGCCGGGGTACGCGGCGATGGATTTATAGAGCTCGACGATAGCGGGGCGGTTGGGCACGAAGTTCGGCTTGGACTTGTACAAGAAGATGTCCTCGGTGACCGTGAAAATAGACCGGGAGCCGCTCGCGACGTTGACTGCGACCTCTTTCATGATGAAGGGGAGGGGGACCGAGTATTTCGTACGGTTCGTCGGGCTGCAGAACTGGCAGCCGCGGCCGCAGCCCCGGGTGATCTCCACCATGCCGTAGCTTGCGGCATGCTTGATGAGCGGGATGTGGGAGCGGTCCGGTTTCTTTGCGGACACAATCGGAGGGACTGCCTCGTTTCGGAGGAGTTTGCTGAAGAGGGGAACGAGGTCGTCTTCGCCTTCGCCTTGGAACAAGACGTCGACGCCGAGGGCCTCCTGCATGCCTGCCTCCGCGATCTGCCAGGAGCCGGCGCCGCCGACGACAATCGTCGGTTTGTACCATTGGATCGCAGGATGGCTGATGAGGCGTTTGAACTCAGAGGCATTGAGTGCCTCACCGCCGAAGCCGATGAGGGAGTTGTAGGTCGTGGAGACGTACGCGAGCCCCATGGGGTCCATGGAGGAAATGGCGACGATCTTGGTGTCTGGGCCAATCACGCGGTCCAGCATGTCATAGTGGGCGACCGCGACTGCATCGTCTCCGAAGGCATCGGTGAGGAGAGATTCGACCTTGCGCAACCCGTAGATCGTCCGGGTGGCGGTGCCGTCAGGGTTACTGGGCAGGTTTTCGAGGTGGTCGCGTAGGAACAAGCCGGAGAGCTTGTACGGGAAGGTGCAGATGAATGCGGCGAAGGGGTTGTTGTCGTACTCGCTGGCCTCCGCTCTAGAAGCCGTCAAAACAATGGGGTAGCCGCGGTGCCGTGTCATAGCCTGTCGCCTTAGGGTTCTTTGATAATGAGCGCCTTGAAGACCGGATCTTTGATAGTCTCCTGGATCCGCATGAGGAACTCTTTCCATGAGAGGGTGTGGCGTGCCCATTGGATCATTTCTTTCTTGTGCAACGAGAGGATTTGAAGAAAGCTTTGCCAGGTGTAGCCTTCGGCCTTGAGCGGCTGAGACCAGCCGGCATCGTGCCAGAGGTAGCGAGGCAGCTGGTTGCCGAACCACAGTCCTAGGGAGTCGATGTCCCAAGAGCAGGGCGTCGTCTGGGCCGTGGGCTTGAACATGGCTGGTTCTGGTGGAATAGCGAGGCGCATATGGTGATCCCCCATCTACTAGGTAGTTACGTGATGGGAATCCGCCATCCTCTATTTATTGATTTTCTGTGCCCCATCAAACCCTGCCGATGCCGACGGTCTTCAGAATTTAAAAATATTTAAATACCCGTTTATGGATTCTTGCCCAGTGAGGATACAAGGGATGTGGATGAAATGAGAATCGATAGACGCCTAGCTTTTATTGGAATAATGCTGATTATGCTAAGCATGGTTATGGCTACTCAATTTGCGACCACGAAGATCTCCTACTCCTACACGCTGGTGCACCCCAGCAACGCGGACATCCGGTTCATCGGCAGCGACAACGCGAGCATGGGGGTAAAAGTCCTTCGAGTCGAAGGTGACAACAGCTCAGGGAACCGCAACCTCATCCTTGTGTTTGGCACGAACCTCACGGAAAACCAAAACAAGACCTACACAGCAGCGTTCGGCATCGTCAATGAAGAGAAATTCCCAGTCTACCTTACCAATATCACCGTATCCTCGACGCCCGCGGACTATATGTACGTCTGGGCACATGGAGACCGGATGCTCACCAGCGCTACTAAAGCCCTCTGGAGGGAGGGTTCGATCGCTGGATTGACTACTGCATCTAAATCCTGGTTACTCGGGGCTGGAGACCAGAACGCAGGCAACATGAGCGTCGGCCCTGGCAACGCTTTCCCAACCCCCTGGGACGATACCGCCCACGTCCGCTACTCCTACTGCGACACCAGCGCTGTGAACGGGACCAGCGACTTCGTCTGGATCATGGTTTCTTTCAATATCCCTGACGGCGCTGCGGCTGGCGCCTACACCGGGACGATCTACGTCAACTTCAGGGCAGCCACATAAGAAAATGGGAATATTTTCCCATCTTTTTTCCTTTTTTCTCGAGAAACTACTCCCTATCTCGAAACCACCTCTGAGCCTTCCCGGAACAAGGCAAAAGCTTAAATAGAAATACGCCAATGCCGGCTATAAAAGCGTATCGAAAGTTTTAATAGTTTTCAGTGGGGGCGTCGGCATGGTGCAAATGCAATCCAAGAAAAAAAAGGAAAAACGCCAAAGCATCGAAGAAATCATCCAATGTCCAGAATGCAACAGCACACACCTCAGTAAAGACTACTCCCGCGCCGAACTCGTCTGCGAAGACTGCGGCCTCGTTATCGACCAAGACTTCATCGACCACGGACCCGAATGGCGTGCCTTCGACAGCGACCAACGCGAAAAACGCGCCAGGGTCGGCGCACCCATGACCTACACCATCCACGACAAAGGGCTCTCCACCATGATTGGCTGGAAGAACCGCGACTCCTACGGCAAATCCATCCCCACCCGAAACCGCGCCCAACTCTACAGACTGCGTAAATGGCAGCGACGCATCCGCATCAGCGACGCCACCGAACGCAACCTCGCCTTCGCACTCTCCGAACTCGACCGCATGGCCTCAGGCATGGGGCTGCCGCGCACCGTCCGCGAAACCGCGGCCATGGTCTACCGAAAAGCAGTACTGAAGAACCTCATCCGCGGCCGCAGCATCGAAGGTGTCAGCGCCTCCGCACTCTACGCCGCCTGCCGCCAATGCAACGTCCCCCGCACCCTCGACGAAATCGCAGCGTCCTCACGCGTCTCCCGCAAAGAAATCGGCCGCACCTACCGTTTCATCGCCCGCGAACTCGGACTTAAACTCATGCCCACATCACCACAGGACTACATCTCTCGGTTCTGTAGCGAACTCAAACTAAGCGGCGACGTCCAAGCCAAATCCATCGAGATCCTCAAAGACGCCGCGGACAAGGAACTCACCAGCGGCCGCGGCCCCACCGGCGTCGCAGCAGCCTCCATCTACATCGCCTCGATCCTCTGCGGCGAACGACGCACCCAACGCGAAGTCGCGGACGTCGCCGGCGTCACCGAAGTCACCATCCGGAACCGCTACAAAGAACTCGCTGAACGCCTCGACATCGACATCATCCTCTAACCAGCATTATGACTCGGTGGTACCAAGAGAAGAAGCGCGAGCACTTCTACCGCGAAGCGAAAGCCCAAGGCTACCGCGCCCGATCCGCCTTCAAACTCAAACAGATCCAAGAACGCTTCTCGATTTTTTCCCCTGGCGATACCGTCGTTGACCTAGGCGCAGCCCCAGGAGGCTGGAGTCAGGTCACCCTCGAATACATCGGTGGGAACGGCCGCGTCATCGCCATCGACCTCTCCATGATGGTCCCACTTGCCGGCGTCGACATCATCCAAGGAGACATCAGCACCGAAACCACCCTAAGTGAACTCGCGGACCACCTCCAAGGAGCCGCCGTCGATGTCGTCCTCTCAGACATGTCCCCAGACATTACCGGGAACTACTCTGTGGACCAGGCACGCAGCCTGTGGTTGAGCGAACAAGCACTCCAGGTCGCTGAAAAAATTCTGAAAAACGGTGGCTATTTCGTCTGCAAACTGTTCGAAGGTGAAGACTCCCCCGGGTTCATCAACCAGGTCCGCAGCCGGTTCCAGCAGGTCAAACGGTACTCCCCGGAAGCCTCCCGCAAAAGCAGTTCGGAAATCTACATCGTCGCCAAAGGATACCATAAAACAGCAAATTCTCTTCTGTCAAGATAGAAGACTATATTATATAGTAACCCATATCCACACAAAATTTGACGCCGGGGAAGACTAATGGACGACGACTCACTTGCTATCGAGATTTTCCTCAAGCACTCTTATGAGGACGTCGAACAGAAGATAAAACAGATTGTCAAGGACGACGACATCCTCAACATCCTCAAAGGCGGCAAGCGTCTCCGTCCATTGCTCGCCTGCATCTCCTTTAAAGCCTGTACCGGCGGCAAGGAGACCGATGAACTGTACCAACGGTTCCTGGAAGGCACCGTCGCCATCGAGCTCGCCCACGGGGCCTCTCTCGTCCATGACGACATCATTGACGGCGACCTCAACCGCCGCGGCGAACCTGCCTTCTACATCCAAAAAGGCATCGACAAAGCTATCCTCATCGGCCATAAGATGCTGGTCATCGGATTCACCATTGCCATCAACCATGGGGAGAAGATCGCCAAACTCTACGTCGACGCCTGGAACCAGACCCTCAACGGCCAGCTTAACGAAATCAACTTCAACAGCCAAGACCTGCAGAACGCGGACATCACCGCGGACTCCAAGTTTTTCAAAGTGTACAGCCGCATCATCGACCTGAAGACCGGCACCCTGTTCTCCGCGGCCTGCAAAGCAGCTGCGTACTGGGCGAACGCCTCAGACCGCGTGGCAGACGTCTTCGCGGAGTACGGCCGAGAGGTCGGCTTCGCGTACCAGCTCGCCGATGACCTCGTGGACCTTGAGAAAGGCGAGATGATCGACAGCGTCGTCATCCCCCTGCTGACACGACTGGAGAAGCGGACCTCGAAGAACGGGTCGCTCAAAACCCGGGCGATCCGCAAGAAAATCCAGCAGAACTCCTCAGAAATCAAGAAACTGTACATCGAGGAAATCACCAAACACATCACCAAGGCCCAGGAGCTCAGTAATTCATCGCTCATCCCGGACAACGACTACAAAAAGTTCCTGCCCGATGCCCCGATCTTCAGCATCAACAAAATGCTCAAAGAGATTCGCATCACGATCTAACTACGAGGACGGACCAGGAACACCGCATGGTCCTTATCGTAGGGCCCAAGCTCCATGGTTTTTTCAACAACATACCCTTTCTGCTGCAAGATCTGACCGACCTGAAGGTACGCCTGCTTCGGTGGCAACGCCACATCGATGCTGCGCGCTTTGACCATGAGGACGCCGATGCCTCGTGGTTTGAGGAACCATTGGAGATTCTGAAGGAAAATATCCGCCTGATTACGCTGCGCGATATCCTGATAGACGAGATCCACGCTAGGAACCATACTCGTATAGCGATCCGGATGGTTCGCGTCTTCAAGGATCGGGATGATATTCCGACGCTTCTCACTGACGACAAGCAGCTTTGCCATGGCGAGCGGCGCACTCTCCACTGCATAGACCGTCCCGTCTGATACGATGTCAGCGAGGTGGCTGACCGTCGTCCCCGTCGCCGCCCCGAGGTACAGCGCCGTGAACGCCGTCGGGATGTTCACCGGTAGTTTTTTCAGGATCGCGGCCGCCAGTTTACTGCGGTACGGGTTCCAGGACCGGTACTCGACGTCGTCCTCAGCTACCAGATGCTCCCCGTAGACGGTGGTACCCTGACACGCGGGAGGATTCACAGTGAAGAGCTTGTCACCGCGATGAAAGACGCCGGGATACTCCGTAGGCTGCATGTGCCGGGAAAACAGGATGGTTTGATTTAATGGTTTGTCGAAATAGTTAACTAGGGTATGCGGTATTCAGCCTCGGGGCGTCTCCTCTATGGCCATCCGTTCACCACTCTACCCGCTTCAGGTTCACCTCGGCGCTCGGTTCACCGAGTTCGCCGGGTTTGAAATGCCGATTCAGTACTCTTCAATCATAGAGGAGCATATGGCGGTCCGCCGCCGCGTCGGACTCTTCGACGTCTCGCACATGAGCAACGTCTGGATCTCCGGGAAAGACGCGGAACGGCTCATCTCGCTAACAACCGTGGAGGACGCGGCACGCATCGCGGACGGACGCAGCCAGTACACCGAGATCCTCCGCGAGGACGGCACGATCATCGACGACACGATCTTCATGCACCTCGGCGACCGCTACATGATGATCCCAAATGCAGGGATGGCGACGATCGTCTCAGATTGGTTGAAGAAACAGGCGAAAACCCACAACCTGAAGGCGGACGTCGCGGACGTGTCCAGAGACTACGTGATCCTCGCCATTCAAGGCCCGCGATCGCAAGAGACGCTGCAGAAAATCACGGATGCGAACCTGGCGACAGTGAAGTTCTTTGGCTGCCAGTTCATCAAGGTCGCAGGCGTCGACTGCATCATCTCGCACACCGGATACACCGGGGAGCTTGGCTTCGAGCTGCAGATCACGCCGAACAGCAAGGCAGAGGGCGTCTTCACCAAAATCATGGAGGCAGGCAAGGAGTTCGGCATCAGTCCCATAGGCCTCGGTGCGCGGGACACTTTGCGTCTGGAAAAGGCATTCATGCTGGCGGGCAACGAGTTCGCCGGCGGCCGCACCCCCCTGGAAGCGACATTGGGCTGGACCGTATTCTGGGAGCACTCGTTCATCGGCAAGGAGGCGCTGCTGGCACAGAAAACGAAAGGCACCTTCAACCGCCTCACCTGCCTGGAATGCACCGAGAAGGGAATCCCGCGGCACGGCTGCGACATCCAGAAAGGCAGCGAGAAAGTAGGGTCAGTCACGAGCGGAACGCTCTCCCCGTGCCTGAACACCGGCATCGCCATGGGCTACGTGCGCCAAGACCTCCGCGAGCCGGGCACGACGCTGTCCATCATGGTGCGGGACAAGCCAGTGAGCGCCAAGGTCATCAAACCCCCGTTCGTCCCCAAGGAATGGGCACAGACGCACGTCGAAGTCGTCTAAGGAAATATCTGGGACGCGTTTTCACATAATTGGAGCAAAAAAACCCAATCTGGCTTATATATCCCTTCGATAGTTAGATATGGTGCTTCGGTCATTCCTTGGTCAGGGAGGAGCCCCATGATAAAGAAGTGGGTAGTAATTGGAATCATTTTTCTTTTCATCGGAACCTGCATCATTCCATCAGTGACATCAGAACAGACTCGTGGTAAGAATATCATTACGGTTGATGACGAACCTGGTCTTGCGGATTATACATCCATAAAGGATGCAGTGAACAATTCAAGTCGTGGTGATACTATCGAGGTTTATAGTGGAACATATTTCGAAGAATTGATTACAATAGACGAAGAAAATATTTCGTTAATTGGTATTTCTCATGACCTTGTTGGTGGTGATGATACTGGTCAGCCTTTCATTAGTGGGAATGAAACGATGCTTCTAGTGAAAGCAAGTAATGTGACCGTTTCAAATTTTAGGATTGAAAAGCAGGATGAAAGCGGTGTTTATGATTGTTGCATTTTTCTTGGGGATGTTGTTTGGACAAACCAGGGTAATGATTCGATATCAAATTGCACTCTCGGTGGAGGGGGGATTTATTGTCAAGCCGGTGGTCAGGATATTCTTGTGAAAGATAATAACATAAGTCACTGTGGAAGTTCTGGTATCAATTTTTTCTATACACGAAGTTTCACCGTAACTCAAAATATTATAACTGATGTTCGTCTGAATGGAATTTTTGTTGATGGCGAACATCACACGATTTCAGCAAACATCATTAAAAGATGTGGAATTGGGATAAAAGAAAGGGGTGAGTATAATCGCATCTATAGAAATGATATTGAAAATTGTTCTGTGGGTGTTTATCTCTATGACGGCTTTGGAAATATTATCACAGAAAATAATTTTAAAAATTATAGTAAAATAGGGGCTTGGTGGGAATGGTATATTTTATGTTACCCCAAGAATAAGTGGCAGAGTAATTATTGGGATTCCTGGAGCGGTGTTGGCCCAAAATGGATACTCGGAGTATTAGTCTTATGGATTTTTGTGTTCATTGACATAATAACCTCACCAATACCTTGGTTTGAATTTGACTGGCATCCTGCAAAGCAACCCTACGATATCCCAACTATAAATGAAGATGGAGGAACCCAATGAAGAAGTTGATCACATTTGGGGTTATCCTGCTGTTTCTTGGCTCAAGCATTCCTACGTTAGCCTTCTCCGAGGAGCATACCCGACCATTATCCCATACCTTGTATGTTGGTGGTACTGGTCCTGGGAATTTTACGAAGATACAGGATGCTATCAATGCCTCGGTAGATGGAGACACTGTTTTCGTCTATTCTGGCTATTACCCGGAATGTCTGCTCATCAAGAAATCAATCAGGGTCTTTGGTGAAAATAGGGACACAACCGTTGTTGGGGTCAACAAGAGTTTAGCATGCCTCGTGCAGATTCTTGCCGACAATGTGACGTTCAAGGGTTTTGCCATAAGCCCTGGAGGGTCAGCGGTCATGACAGGGATAAATGTATTGGGGTTACAATGCCTGGTGGAAGGCGTTTCTGTCGAGTCGTGCGATTTCGGGATTATCGTCGGTAGCCCTTGCGATTCAACAATTGTTCGAGGCAATGCTCTTCGGTCTTGTAACTTCGGTATTTACGTTAATGGTGACAGCATCCTAGTCGAGGACAATGTGATAAGCAGTGGAGGAAGTGGCATCTCGACCTATCACGCACAAGGGACAAAGATACAGTGGAACGTCATACAAGACAACTCCATGGGAGTCTTCATTGGAGATTCCAGGAATTGTCGTGTGGAAAAGAACACGTTTCTCAATAACAGTGACCAAGCCGCGTTCAAGGACTCCCTTTACACCCGATGGTCGAGGAACTACTGGAATCGTGCTTCCTCTCTCCCGCACGTCATTTACGGGACGCTCATTGGGCTCTCGTATCTCCCTTGGGTGAATTTTGACTGGCTGCCGGCAAGGAAACCCTACGAGACCCCGACCACGGCCTTGATTGCTTATTTGGAGGACGGCAAATGAAAAAATTAGTCTTAGCTGGGATAAGTATCTTAGCCGCTGTTCTTCTTGTTCTGGGTTCACAGACGAATGTGGTTGGATATCAGACCGTTCAATCCTCACAACAGAATGCACTAAAAGAGAGATTAAATCAAAAAGACTTACTCTTCCAGACCATCTGCGACCTCGCTAATAACAAGGAGATTCAGAAGGTCATTCTCGAGTCCCAAGGAAACAAGTTCCTAACTCCTTTTCCTACAACTCATCTAACCTCATTTCCCACGATTACTAAGAAGCAATTGAATTGCCTATACTATTTTGGTGTGATACTATCTAAGACAATGGACAAGACTCAAATGGCATCTCTGAAAGAGCATCCTCTACTTAGCGTACAGACCAAAGAGAAGATTAATTCCATCCTAGGAAACAATACCATACTCAGTGAGGAAAGGGCACAGTTATCTCTCCTGAATTGTCCCTGCACGAAATCAAATAGGTCTTTCCCAGCAGTATGTTTTATTTTAACAATACTAATGTCAATCAGTATGCTTTCTTACTATGGGTTTATTGCTATTCTTATTTTTCTTGGTCTTGGTATTTTAGCACTAATTGGTATTAACTTAGTTGTTGTGATTGAATACATTATAAACATACTTTGGACAATTTTTAATTGCGGCTCTTATTTCACCTATATAAATTAAGCCGCTCTCCTGAATGGTTTTCTACTCCTTCTTCGTGATTTACCTTGGAATGCCACCGGACCCGTGATCCTAAAACCGTATCACTGCTTGACCGCTACACGTAAATAAAATGAGGGGTTTGTAGCGTTTATTATCAAAAACCTTCTTCAACACTATCTGACGGCAATTTATTATCCGCCGGTATCTGCCCTGTTGCCTTGCAATACCCTGATGTAAACAACTCTCTCTTCTTCATCTGTAACTCTGGGGAAGAAAAAGCCTTAAAAGCCGTCTTGGGTTTACCCCCTCCTGGGTGATTCTCGTATGTCCAATGAAGTACCCGATGATTTGAAGTACACGAAGTCACACGAGTGGGTCCGCGTGAAGGGAAAACAAGCGGTCGTCGGCATCACTGACCACGCCCAATCCGAACTCACCGATATTGTCTTCGTCGAACTCCCCGCCGTCGGTAAGGACGTCAAGAAAGGCGAAGAACTCTGCGTGGTCGAATCCGTCAAATCCGTCTCCGAAGTCTATGCACCCGTCACCGGCAAGGTCGTCGCAGTCAACACACGGCTCGACGACGCCCCCGAACTCATCAACAAAAGCCCGTACGCCGACGGCTGGATCGTCGAACTCGAAGTCAAAAACCCCGGGGACCTCACCAGCCTCCTCGACCCAGCAGCCTACAAGAAACTCTCCTAAGGGCCCCTCAGGCTTTTCTCGTTTCTTCTATCCTTGAGATACCGGGAGGGAGGCCCGTCTCTTCTCAGCGGATGATCGTCACGCTCTGGGCGATCCCGATGAAATCGAACCGAGCTGTATTGTGCTTCAGGAGTCTCGCACGGTCGAACAGGAAGATTCCGGTGAACCCATGCACGACGATGGAGTGCGCCTTATTGAACAGCCACACGAATTTGCTCGCGTTCACCGCGACCGTCAGGCTCCCGTACCGATGCCGTAGCCTCGGCAGGTTCAACACCTTGGAGTAGTTCACCTGGAAATCCAGGCCGGACATCAGCACCTGCAAATGCGGGCAGACCATCTGCAGCGCATTGTGTGAGAACAGTATGCCGAGCAGCTTCACCTGCCACGGCTTCCCGCCAAGAACCGTGAAATTCGAATAATCCCTCAATCGCAATGGCGTCAGCGCCCCACCCGTCTCAACAAACGTCCAATTCCCAGCACGGGCACCAACAGCCTTCGATGATACCGCCGTGGAAGACGACGGCGACGCGCCTGCCGCAACCCACGAGCCACTCACCAGCAAGACAATTACAAACCACAGCAAAATTCCATACGATCTATCACATGCCATACAATATCCCCATATGAACAAACCACAGCCTGTTTATATAATTATTTCCCCAGGTCATTATTAATCTTTCGCCCTGGAGCAACCCCGAAGCCCCCCCCCCCCGACATCCTCCCCCGGATGCAGACCCTGACCCTTACGTATCTCCCATGGAAACCTCAGAATCAGACTACGGCAGGCCGAACTCCTCCCACGTCTCCGCGAACTGCCGCAGTACCCGACTCGGCTTATACTGCACCAAAAACCCGACCACCCGCTTCTCATCACACACCGAATACATCCACCCCTCCCCCTCCACCGACACAGCCACCACCCCGCACTTAATCAACTTCTTCATATGGTACGACACCGTCGACTTCGACACGGACAGACACCCGCAGATCTCCGGATACCGTGCCCCCGGGTTCTTCAACAAGAACAACACGATCCGCAGCGGCATCTCCTGGCGTAGCACCGCAAACAACCGCTGATGCTGCACCCCCACTGCACCCTTCACGTAATACCGCTTGAATCCGCTCTCCTTCACCACCAATACGAGCCCATGCTTCTCAAAATACCGCGTATGATAATCCACCAGCGGCACGTTCATCTCAAGCAACTGCGCAATCGTACTCAGATTCACCCCAGGATGCTGCTCGATGACCTCATAAATCCTCCGCCGTGTCTCAAGGTCAAACAGCTCGCCCATAGGATACCACTACGGCTTCACAGCAACCAGATACAGCACACCCAGAATCACTACGTCAAACACCCAGACGTACACGCTCGACGTGAACCCCGCGACCACGGGGAAAAACAGCCCAAGACTGAGCAGCACGCTCTGCACGAAAAACAACCCAAGCATCACGCTGATCAACACCATCCGAGACGAGCGGTACTTCCAATAACTCAACAGCGAAATAGTTAACACCACACAAGAAAGAATCGTCATCACCGAAAAAACAATCGCCCCTTCAAGCACTCCGTCTCACCCGCAACAGGCAATCACACCTGGTCTTATAACGATTATCACCGACGCCTCCGCTCCACGACAACAATAGGCAACACGACAATGAAGGCCATAACGACCGCCACGCCGAGATAAAGAACAAGAGCCTCCGAGCCAGCCGCCTGCAGAACGCTCCGAATCTCAACCGTATGACTGCTGAAATGCGGCAGATACACCAGACAATACACCACGGTCTGCCCGTCCACCACATCAATCACACGGGCATAGGCCGCCGAGCCGTTATCCGCAGCCATCAGCTCGCTGATACTCACCTGTGGAACCAGCCGGCCATCTACAAGAACGCTGACGTCATCGACGCCTCCAAGGTCCACGAGGCGGGTCGCAATAATCGCCCCTGCAGCCTCGGTATCCGAGACCATGAAAGACATCGTCCCTTTCACGAAACGCACCATGGAAGCGGAGAAGGTCTCATCATACGAGGTGACCGAAAACGTACCGGACGCGCCCATATCAAGCCTGCCCGCGATTTTCTCCGCTACAACCCCGGCATCAATGACCGCTTCAATCAAATCCTGATTCCCTGACGGCCTATTGATGATAGTGGTGGGTGAGAGGGCGACATTCACCTCGACGGCATCGAGAGCATTCACGACTACCTCAGATAGCAGACCGGTTTCATAACCGATCTTGCTTGCTTCAATCGTATATGTCCCGGGGGGAACCGGAATCGCGTACCGACCGGCGTCGTCACTAAACGCGCAGCGGTTTATACCATCAGTTGAAGAATTAGCGCAGACTTGGACATTACGGAGATCCGCACCAGTACTATTCGTAACACTGCCATAAATCCAGCCTGTTGACGCATCAGGTACCGTTGGCGTGACAATGATAGTTTGGTTATTTACATTGTAACCAGGGAAGGAGGTAGTCACGGGGTAGGTCTGGGTGCGGGATGCAGAAGGCGCGGTGAAACTGGCGACACCCGAAGCATTCGTCGTACGAAGAATACTCATGAAACGGATCACGACACCGGCGATGGGATGCCCGTCAGTAGTCACCGTTACGTTGAATTCATCGCCTTCAACGACCGTTTTTGGTATAGTTAAAGTGAGTGGAGTCTTATCTATTATAGCAATTGTTGCTGGTGGGGACCAAGAGGAGATGGCACCAGAGTTATCCTGGGTTCGTACTCGAATCTCATAGACACCCGATTGCTCCCAAATATGTGTTATATTCTGTGGGACTTCTGGCATAAGATAAATCCAGTTTAACGGACTACCATCACCATAGTCCATCTGATAATAGAGATCGTCGATATTATTACTCTGGATGGTGAAGGTAACGATGGAGCCGATGAGTGCGCTGTTAGGCCCTTGGGGCATTGGTGGGGTGGATCCGAATATGCGAAAACTAGAGATCGTGGTTTGGTTCTGGTTTCCACTCGTATCTTGGAAGAGGATGCGCCAGCCAATGGTTCTTCCAGGTGTAATCTGGGGGTTGTCCCAGGTAAAATTGGCCCATTGTGCACTGGACGTCTCCACTAGTTTAAAAGGATAAATAGGCTGCATTTGGGAGCCCTGCGAGGAAACAGCACTAGAGGATAGGAACGTTTCCGGAGAGTCAATCATGGTATTTTCCGTAGTAATCCAAGAATCATTGAGGGCACGAGCACAGAAACGTAACTCATCTAGGTTACCACTAAAAAAGGTATTATGAGTGATATTCGAACCTATTATTAACCCTTTTATTTCGGTGATAATGCCACCTGAGACGGCTGATGTTGCCTCATGAATATCATTGATGATAAGATTTTGTGTCCATGTTATTGGGTCGACTCGATTGTAAATGGAGTTCCATCCTATTTGAAGTGGGCTTGAGCTGTAACAATAGGAGGGACCAGCTGTAGTCTGGGCGATGGTTTGAATTTTATTAACATTGTTGACGAAGAGAGCGAACCCACCTGTACTGTTACCTTGTGTAATAGCAGCCAAGGGTAGATCCGTTTGTTCAAGAGAAATCCATGTACTTAGCGTATAAGGGGCTCCTTCAGTAGTACGAAAACCGGGAACGTACATGAAGAAGTTAGAACTTAGTGGGAAATTGATACAGGAACCGATTTTACCTATAGCGTTAAAGATAGGAATATTATCAGCATTGGCGTTCGTGTAATTACCAGTACTGCTTTTTATGCTGTTAGCAAAATGGAAAACGAAAATGTATTCTGACCAGAGTTCTTTGCTATGTACTTGGTCGGGACAAGTAGGGTTGCCATAATATAGGTATAGTGTGACATCTTGAGTCGAACTGAGGCGCGGGATACGAACCCAAGCAATTAGGGTTTTATTGACGGGGTCGTAACTTTCGATCTCGTGTGGATATTGGGTAGTGTTGGTTGGGTCGGTGAAGGCGAAGTCGGCGCCGTTGGGTTGTGCGTGGAGGGGAAAGTCGGTGTTGGTGATTTTAACGAGGAGAGGGAAGTTGGTGAGAGTGCCTGTGACTTTGGTATGGTCGACGGTTATTTTAATAGAGCGGGTCCAATGGCTATCCCACCATGGGGAGTTGCGCTGCCAGATTCCGGTTTCGTTGGTAATAAGGTAAGCCCAGCTCAAGGCATAGTAATCAATGGCCTGAGCTGAAAGGAGGATAGAGTCCGAGACGTTAATGGCCATGTTTGATTGATTGATAGCGAGGATGATGGGTGGGGCTGTGTCAGGTAGCTTAAGCGGAGGTTTACTGTGCACCAGAGGAATCCAGAGAGCGGCTAAGAGAAGGATGGCTAAGATAGCATAGGGGGATGCTCTTGAAAGCCTCAACATAGGTTTGCTTTAGGTTGAGCGTTGCTATTAAAGGTTTATTTGAAAAGTCTCGAACAGGAGGAGATGGCGGGACGAGAAAATGGTATGGGGGACCGTGCGAGGGGGGATGAAGACACAAGGGTGTGAAGGGGAATACGTTGTTTGGCCTTGCAGGGTCACTTCCCATACCGTGATTTTTATATAAATAATTATTTTTAAATAGTTTGTTTGAAAAGCTTCGAACCGAGCGGGCGCGGAGGAGTCTTTTGGGGTGGCCTTGAATGAAGAGACAGGATAGGGCCATGGATGGTCTCCTCCGCGTGTGGAGTGCCGCTCGAAAGGCTGGTTACCTCAGGATTGTTATGAAGTGGGTGGGGGAAGGCAGTTGGGAGGCAGGGCAGGATTCTTGAAGGGTTTCCCAGGACATGAAGAAGAGAAGAACGTATGAAGCCTGCTTTGCCTCCCATGAGTATTTTTATATCTCATTTTGAATTATATAGTTTGTTTGAAAAGATTCGAACAACATCCTCCTTTGGATCATGGATAGGGGGGCGGAAAAAAGAGGGGATTCGAGGGGATGTATTGATCCCCCCGGATCTGCGTGCGGCTAGAAGGTGTAGTACTTGCCCGACATGTAGAAGGTGGGTCCGACGAAGAACATGAGGCGGAAGTAGAACTCGCTGGTGGTGGCGTTGCCGGATCCGAGGCTGACGAACCAGGCTGCTTTCCCGGTGGTGAGGTTCTTGATGGCGCCGATCATGAACGGGCCGAAGACGACGCCGGTGAGGCCGTTCGTGGCGTTGTGGATCGGGGTGTTGAACGGGGCGAAGATACCGTCATACCCGAGGAGGAATCGTTGCCGGGTGAAGCCGGTGAACCAGCCGCTGGGAGGCAGAGGGATGCCTGCGGGGCAAAGGCCCCAGACGCCGGAGTACATGCCGGTGGCCCAGGAGGGGGCGTCACGTCCGTAGGTCTGGAAGGCGGCGTCACCGTCGTTACCGAGCAGGGACCAGTTCTGTCCGTTATTGATGGTGTAGTAGGCGCTGCCGTTGGGGTAAGGGTTGCCGTCGCTGCCGGAGGCATAATAATAGTTGCCTGTGGCGTTATCTGTCCAGAGGACGAGGTAGTACGTGGTGTTGATTGTGATTGGGATGTCGTCGAAGTTGAATTCGACCCAGTCGAAGCTAGGGTAGTCCGGGAAGGCTTGAGGGTTCATGGTGGCATACGCGAGGTTCTCCCCGGTGAGGTTGCTGCGGATGGCGAGTACACAAGGCATAGTGGAGTTCGGGTTTTTCGCGCTATAGATTTGGACGCGAGTCAAGATCTTTTTCGTGGGGATGAAGGATTGAGCGACGGAGAGGTTGTGAAAGCCGTAGAAATTGACGTAGCCGACGGAGATGTTCCCGGTGTAGTTCGTGGTCTGGGCTTGATCGACTACATCTTCGTAGATGGAGACATCCGCTGGGATCGGGGTGATCATGTGGTGCGGGAGTTGGCGGGCTGCGCTCTGTGTTGAGAGTGGGGCTGCTGCCGCTACCGTACTAAGCAGTACACTAGCAGTGATTGCGATAAGTAACAATTTTTTCATATTTTTCCTCCTTTCTTGGAAAATGGAATGGAGGGGAAGGTAATAAACCTTCGTTTGCGTCAGGTCTGTGTTTTCTCCTGGTTTTTGCATAATTTTTTATACTGCCATGTGTTAAGCTATCGCAAGGAGATGGTGCGGGATGGCGGATCCGATTGCCGTCGTGCTCGACGATTTGCTGAAGCTGGATGATATTTTGGCGTGCATGGTGGCACGTCGCAACATGATTACAATCATGCCGACGGGTGAGGCATTCAAGCCCGAGGTGCACGGGATCTGGGACATCATCCATCGGGCAATGGATGATGTGTTCGGTGTGATCGGGGCGTACGCGCAGACGGGACTTGGGGAGATGGAGTTCCGACTGCAGGACTACGAGGTCTTGTTCTACGTGTTCCCGGATACGGAGAACGCGCTCGTCGCGATCGTGCCTGCGCTGGCGAACAAGGGGCTGCTTGAGGTAGAACTGGAGAACGCGCGGCGCGAAATCCTCAAAATCATGAAAGAGCCTGCGAAAGAGCCTGATTGGATTGATGGCGCGTCTAATCAGCAACAAGAAGGCCGTGTTCAGGCCGTCTGAATCGCAATGAGAATATCGTAGTCCGTGTTGACATCAGCATGACTTTTCATACCCTGCCTTTCTATTGAAAAATCGGTGTTCCGAAATTTGTCAATTCATTGAGTAGAAAACCATACTCGATACCCCATGCTTCTGTGAGGTGGAGGTGGTCTAATTCTATTGATCCGACGTGATGCTGCTTCTCTTCTTTCAACGCCTGCATGATGACTTCTGCTATGCAGGCGAAATTCTTCCCAGGTGGCATCCCTGGAATGGGGATGGGAACAGGGAAGTCTACGAGCCCGCCGTCCACGCGGCAGACGTCAGGGCGGGCTCTGCAGACATCAATGGCGAGGTTCACGGGTTGCGACACATCAACGACGATAGCATTTTTCTTCAGATGCTCAGAGCCTAATAATGCAGTCGGATGGCTGGTCGCGGTAACCACGACATCCGCGTTCTGCGTGACTAACTTCACCGTGGTTTCAAAATTACCCGTGAGGCTTTTTTCCAGCTTATCGAACTTCGATTGGTCTCGCCCGATAAGTATCGAGTGCGAAAACTGTGGAACGATTAATTTGGACACGGCCTCACCGATGATCCCATACGCCCCCACAATAGCCAACGTGAGATCTGCGGGATCTCTGTGCACCATTGAAAGCACCTTTCGAACCGTTTGGCAGGTGACCGCTGCGGTGTAGCTATCGCCATGGTTCACATAGCCGTTGTATTGGTGCTGATCGGTGAGCCATTTGCCGCCATTGGTAACCGAGGTCGTCAGGGCCCCGAGCTGCACGACGTCAACTGCATACTCATTCTGCAAGAAGAGCGCGGCATCAAGGATTTTCTGTCTGACTGCAGAGCGTGGCTGGGTCATCATCGCTTTGGCGGTGATCAGGATACCGGACAGATGCCCTTTCGTCCCGTAGACGTCCAGTTCAGGGGAGATGATGAAGTCGTGTTGTATCCATGAAGCAGGTAGTTGCCGTAGGGTGTTCTCATCGAGAAGATGGCCGATAGTCGCGAACTTCATGGGGTGACACCGAGTCTGTGGATGAAAATCAGTCGAACTCGTATAAAGATGATTCCGAGGGCTTAAATAAGCGGACGGCCGGGTAGGCTTTCGCTTCAAAGGCTTTCCCGTTTTCGTAGACGATTTTGATATGGCTTATGTAGCGGACGATGGCGCTGCTGAGGAGGTCGGGGAGGGTATGTGAGACAGAGGCGAGTGGGTGCATGACGCTATTATCCCGGGCGCCGTTGGATTCTACCCCGGGGAACCGCAGGAGTGCATCGCGTTTCTCGGGTAAGCAGAGGCCTTTGCAGACGAGGTAGTCGAGGAAGGCCGCCCAACGGGGTTCTTGATGGTACCCGTCTGCTTGAAATGAGCATTCAAGGCCGAGGCGAGGTCCGATACCTTTCGGGGTGACGTCGAAACCGAGGACGAACCGATTCGCGAGCGGTTCTATCTCAGTAAGCATGGTGGCGAGGGCGTCTCCGTCGCCCATCCAGCCGATGGTTCGCAGGTAGTGAAGAATTTGTGAAGGGGCGAGATGGTTGATGAAGAGGCGAAGGTTCTCGTTGTCCCCTCTCGATAGCATGACGCCGACCTGAAAGAGATTGGCGTTCTCCGGGAGTTGCCGTAGGCATGTCGCGAGCTGCTGTTTGATAGAGGCGTGGACGGCATGGCCTTTGAGGAGGGGAAGGGCTGAACGGGTGAGCCATGCGTACTCTGAGACGGTGTTGGAGGCGACTCCTTTGGGGAGGCGGTTTGGCCCGAAGAAGACGCTGGGGAGGGACACGGTCGGTGGCTGCTCTGGCATGTCGAACTCAAGCCAGAAGCATTGGATGCGCCGGTCGAGGGCGGACTGCGGGGTGGCCCAGGCCTTTGCGAATTTTTGTACCCGCTGCCATGCATCCTCTTGGAGGTAATAATCAGGGATATATCCTTGGCTGAGGAAATTCGCGAGGACGTTTCTATCCGTGCCAGATCCGGAGACCGCGAAGGCCCAGTCGGTCCGTGAGACTGGTTCGGTTAATCGACATTCAAAACCGAGGAAACTTGTCAGATTGCCTGGGAACTGTCGGGCTAAGGTGATGATCTCTTGGTAGTTCTCGGGGGTGATCAGATGGTCGATGAACGGTTGGGTGGTGGAGAGGTACGTGCTGGCGTAGATGCTGTGGATGGGGAGGCGGCGGCTCATCCGTGTGTACTCTGTGGAGAATGAGTCGGTGGAGAGTGTCGTCTCTAGCCCCAGCTCTCGAGCCTTGAAGGATTGGATGAATCCCGTGGGATGTTGAAGATTCGTATGCATAGTTCTCTGGTTCGCTATGGTCATCGTCTCAACGCCTCATTGGAATTATATACCTTGTTTGCACCTGCGTACGCATTTGAATAGGAATCGATAGAATTCATCGGTCTTCATTCCCCCGCAGCTGGTGAGAGCGCCCCGAAGAGGCGAACACCGGGGTACGCCTTGGCTTCGAGAGGATGCCCGGGGCTGTAGACGATTTTCACATGGCTGAGGTACCGGATCAAGGCCTTTGAGTATTGGGCGTGCGGAATGCGGACGGCCATGGTATAGCTATCGAGGGAGAATGCTGTCGTTGAGTCTTCAAGATCGGCGCCCATAAAGTCTGTGATGAGGTCTTTTTTTCCTTGTAGACAGATGTGTTTGCTTTCGAGGTAGCCGAAGAGGTCAGTCCATCGGGTTTCCAACTGATAGCGGTCCGGTGCGAAGGAGCATTCCAACCCTATTTTCGGTGCGACACCCTGGTCGGTAATGGTGATGTGCAAGACGAGACGGGAGGCGTGAACGGTAAGTTCTTCGATTAATGATGCCAATTCGCCGTCGGTGTCGGTCCAACCAAGGGACTGAAGGTAGGGGATCATCTCCTTTGGTTGCAGGTGTCGGTAGACCAGTCTCACGCCAGAGCTTGCTCGTGAGAGCATGACTCCGACATCCATGATGGACGCCGTATCAGGGAGTTTATTGAACGCCTGAATCAGGCGGCTGCGCACGGTGGATGAGAGTGGGTGACCTAGGAGCACAGGGAGGGTGGATGATAAAAGCCAGTCGTAGTCGGAGTCGTGTTTCGCTGCTTTCATGGGGATGGTATGGATGAACACGCAGGGGATCGGTATGTTCGTGGAGGCTGGGTCTATGTCGAACTCAAGCCACAGCCCAAGCACATGGGTGTGAAGAATCGAGTGTGCATCTACCCAGTGTTGGACGAAAGATCGCACTTGCTGCCATTCTGGTACCTGGAGATATTCAGTCGGAAAGCTACCCGCGGTGAGGAGTCGTGCGAAAGCCTCTCGCTCTCCTCGTTCGGAGGAGACGGCGATGAGGAAGTCCGCATGTGCAGTGGGTGACTGTAGGCGATGTTCGAACCCAAAGAAGCTGGAGATGTCCTCAGTAAAAAGGCAGGAGAGCCGGCTGATCGCTGTATAGGTGAGATCCGAAATCAAGGCCTTTGGGGTTGTTGATTGGATGGCCTGAAGGTAGTCGATAAGATAGCTACGGGAAAAGGCACAAGATACAGGATGAAGGGGCAGAGCGATCTGTGTCTCAAGGGAGGATAGATGACCTTGGAGCCGCCTCGTTAAAGATTCATCGATTTCAGAACAGGGAAGCAGGTCAGGGGATGATGTCATCTTTTTTCAACCTCCAAGACTACTAATTCATCGGAGAAACATAAAGCCCGTCTCCGAGGAAATCCGTCAAAATGCCAAAAACCATGGTTTCTCTGTGTGTTTGCTGAAAAAAAGGGGTTTTAGGAATTGACGAGAATCTGAGAGGTGGCTGATTCCACGAATTGTGCGTTTTGGGGTATGGTGCTTCGGTATTGGAGGGGAAGACTGAGGTAGGAGTCGTCTTCATGGTAGACGAGACCGGCGTGTTCGAACGATTGGAGGATCGCAGCGAGTGTGAACTCAGGAACTGTGGAAAGACGCTGCTGAAGCTCCTGGTACGAAATAACGTCATGGCAGGCGAGGAGGACGTCGCGCTCCACGGCGTTGAGCTTGAGGATACGGATGTGCTGCTTGTCGCGTTTGTCGTAGATTTTCATGAACGTACCGCCGTCGACGCTGTAAAAGACGAGGTGGCCGATGAGGGCATGGGTTTTCACGGCCTCGGCTTCCGTTGACTCGCGAGTCTTCGTCCAGTCCTGCACCAATGTTTCCCAGTCATGGGCTGGGACGGGCTTGGTGGTGGAGAATGTGTAGACGAACGTGAAGTTCTTTTCGAGGACATCTGGGGGGTACATCAGGAGGTCGAGGGGGGTTGTCTGTAAGGCGCTGATGTTATATTTTTCGGGGAGTTGCTGGATTGGGCTGCCATGCATGATGCGCAGTGGGCAGAGCTGCGGGGAATCTAGGTAGCCTTGCAGTTGTTGAACGATTTTTTTTGTTTCCTCGTAGTCCACTGGTTCTTCGTTGGGATAGCGGACGATGAGGTTGTAGCTATTGTAGATGCCGTATTGTGCGCAGAACTTGAGGGCGGCGATGTTGTCGATGACCCGTACGCCTTTATTCATGGTGCGGAGGTAGTGTGTGCTGAAGGATTCGATGCCGGTCTGGATAGTGGTGAAACCTGCCTCTTTCATGAGCCGATAGTCGTCGCTGGTGAGTTGCCCGGCGCGTGCCTCCACGAAAAACGAGAAATCCCGTCCGAGAAGTTTCAAGGCTTCGAAGAGTCCTCGATACTGTGTCCTTGGCAGGGTGTTGCCGATGAGCTGGAAGTCAAGGATATGGTACCGGTCTGACAGCAGCTGGATCTCATGTGCAATGTGATCAATTGGCTTCTCTCGGTAGCAGGGATGCTGGATGTTGAGGTTGCAGAAGGTGCAGCGGTTCCACCAGCAGCCACGGGAGATTTCCACCGGGAGGCGGCCGTAGTACTGGAAAAACTGCTGGAGTTCGTCTGAGCATGAGTGCAGCTCGTCGAAGAACGGGTCGTACGATGGTATCGGTGATGCTGCGAGGTCGATGACTGATTCGGTGGTATTCCATCGCACCTCGCCGCTGTCTCGGTAGATAAGCCCGGGGATTGAAGAGAAATTCCCTAGGTCTGAAGCAAGAAGGACGAGTGCATCCTCCCCGTCTCCAGAGACGACGTAGTCGATGAAATCGAAGGCGCGCAGGACACCTCGGCCCATTTCGCCAGCTACTCTGCTTCCGCCAAGTACGATTTTTTTCTCCGGGGCTTGCTGCTTGATGTGTTTGGCGATGGCAAGCGAGGGAAGCAGTTGTCCGTAGTTCAGGGTGAACCCGATGAGGTCGAACGACTGCCAGTCGAGATGCTCTAGTACCCAGTGATAGAAGACGTCGGTGCGGCGGAGGTACTCTTCAAATGGGAAGGACGAGGATGAGACAAAAGTGGCATAGTACTCCTTGATTTTTTCGATATTTTTTTGCCAGTGTTCCGGAAAGAGATATCGGGAAAACACCATCTGGGCGGTGTAGGAGTCGCTAGGCGGGTAGATCAAGGAA
The DNA here is from genome assembly GCA_903877165.1 of Methanobacteriota archaeon. GTDB lineage: Archaea > Thermoplasmatota > E2 > DHVEG-1 > DHVEG-1 > CAIRCU01. Next base: position 64,063 of record CAIRCU010000008.1, read on the forward strand.
TGGTAGTTCGCTAGGCCGTACGTCTCCGCGGCCTTTAGATAGAGGTGCCGGGTCTGGATGTCGACACCGTGCTCTCGACCATAGCCCTCCAGGACCGGGAGCTGGATTGAAGGAATCGTTACGCCGGCAAACGGCATAGCTACGAGTAAGACGGATTGCTTCGTCGTGTGCATCCCAAATCCGAGAAAATCAATCCAGTAAAACCATTTAAAGTTAACTCCCTATAGAAACTATAAAATAGGAGAGACACACATGAAAGAACCATGGCGCTGGTCGACCTAAAGGACAGAAGAATCCTTTACGAACTCGATCTGAACAGCCGGCAGTCCCTGACACAGATTGGGAAGAAAGTCGGGTTGAAAAAAGACGTGGTCTCCTATCGGATCAAACGGATGCAGGACGAGGGGATCATCACGAATTTTTGGACAGCGATCAACACCTTCAAAATCGGTTACCAGGTATATCGCATCTACATCAATTTCCAGTATGTTTCCTCTGAAATCAAAGAAAGGATCATCCAGCATTTTATCAAGTACAGGAACGTCTGGGCGGTCATTTCACTGAAAGCAGAAATTGACCTGGATGTGATTATTTGGGTAAAAGATATCTTCGAGTTCTATCAGTTCTGGAACGCGACGCTCGATGAGTTCGAGGATTATTTCGCAAAATACACCTTCTCTGTTTATGTTGAGGCCTACAATTATAAAAAATCGTATTTACTCGATGAGGCTATTCGGAGCAGCGACCGGCTGTATTACAGGACGACCTGTAGTGGAAAACCCATCGCCATTGATGAGATTGATTACCGCCTGCTCGACGAACTCGCGGTCAATGCACGGATGCCTCTTATCCAGTTGACGGAGAAGATTGGATGCTCGTCACAGACCGTGAATTTCCGGTTGAAGAAGCTGATGAAACACGGGGTGATCAACGCCTTCCGCGTAAACGTAAATTTGGCGAAACTGGAGCTGCAGCACTATAAGCTGGATATTTATCTCAGAGACCATAAACAGCGGAATGCCATCTGGAGTTATCTCAAAGAAAAACCCTGTTGCGACACGTTGAATGTGGCGATAGGATGGTCCGACCTCGAATTTGAGATCATCGTGGAAAACGTCGAAAGCCTCGGAAGAATAATGGAAGACATCAACTCGAAATATCCAACGGCCATCAAGCGGCAGACGTTTTGGATTGCGGAGAAAATCCACAAAGAGCGAATGCTTCCCGAACTCTTCACGCCTACTAGATAAAGCAGTATTATTTTGGCATGACTCCTAGAGGCATATAGCCCGGCATATAACCTGCAGCCACGATGGCACCAGCAACTGCCCCTGCGATGATAATCTCAGTCATTTTTTCTCACACCTCCTTGCTATTTATCACCATGATATACTTTATCATTCTTTGTTTATATAGCTAACGTGACGAAATATCACTTCGCCATTTCAAAAGACACCATGAGAACGCCCCGAGACGTTCTCTGAAAAAAAGAACAGTTTGATTAGGTAAAAATCACAGAGGAGCACACCACTTCATTCGGTAGTGCACATTCTTTCCTTGGGATATAGGGATGCACCATGCGCGTCCATCGCCACGACCAATGGGCCACACTCTAGGACATCGAACAGCCAGACCGCGTCCGCCATGCCCAACTCCCTCAGCCATATAACCTCGAGGACGTCGGTGATCTGCTCCGCGGCCAGTACACCGGCACCGCCGGTGTAGGCCAGATACAGACCAGGACGCCGCTTAAGAGCGGCTGCTGTCTTCGGCCCCATCCCACCTTTCCCAATCAACACAGAAACCCCGAGTTTTTCCATGACCTCTGCTTCTATCATCTCTAATCGGCGGCTCGTCGTCGGTCCCGCAGAGAGCACCAGCCATTTCCCCCGTTCTTGTTTGACGAGCGGGCCGCAATGATACAATGGTAGACCCTTCAATACCGCAGGGATCTCGGCTGCAGGAAGTGTAAGGATGAGCTGATGAGCCTTGTCTCTGGCGGTGAAGATTTTGCCGGTGAGATAGATGATGTCGCCGATTTTCAACCGGCGAATCTGCTCTGGGGATATCGGTGATTTGAGGTGGTACTCTGTCATGGCGTCAGTGGACCTCCCAGGAGCCGTCTGCGGTGACGAGGAGTTCGGCATGGCGGTTCGCCCAGCATTGCAAGACGATGCCGACGGGAAGCCCAGCCGGGTGGCAGGGCATCATCTCGATGCGCACATCGAGAACCGTGGTTTTTCCTCCGAGTCCCATAGGACCGATTCCGGTGTCGTTAAGAAGTGTGATAAGGTCTGTTTCGAGTCGAGCGATGGTTTTTTCTGCATGCCGGGAGCCGATGGGGCGCAGGAGTGATTTCTTGCCGAGTTTGAGTGCGGTGGGGGCGTCGCCTCCGATGCCGACGCCGACGATGGTGGGTGGACAGGGGCGTCCTGCCGCGGTTGTGACGGTGTCCAGGATGCATTGGGTGATGCCGTCGATGCCGTCGCATGGATCCAGCATCTTAAGTGCGCTCATGTTTTCGCTGCCGCTGCCTTTAGGGAGGGTATGGATTTGGAGGGTATCTCCTGTATTGAAGTCCCAGTAGAGGATGGGGCTGGGGTGTGCGTCGTCTCCGTTTTTTCTGGTGATGGGGTTGACGGCGTTGGGGCGGAGCGGCACCGTGGTGATGGCTTGGGTGAGGCCGTCATGGATCCATTGCTGGATATGTGAGATGTAGGGGAAGTGGGTGCCGACGGTGATGAAGAAGGTTTGGATGCCGGTGTCTTGGCAGATGGGTCGGTGGGTTTTTGCCGCGAGGTCGATATTGGCAAGGATGGTGGCGAGTTGGAGTTTGGCGATGCCGGTCTCACTGGTGTGTGCGTGTTTGAGTGCGGTGATGACGTCCTGGGGGAGTGTGGTTTCTGCGGTGCGGATGAGTTCGACGATTCCCCTCGTAATGTCGTGGTCGTCCATGGTCTGCCGTCCTGGTATCGGTTCAGCGGGATAAAGGTTTTTGATAGGGGAGAAAAAAGGTGGGGAAAGGGAAAAAAAGAAAGAGGGGGGAGAGGCGTGGTTTTATTTCGCCTTTCCGATCTCGTCGACGGACTCGGGGTTGGCGAGCGTTGAGGTGTCGCCGACTTCCTGGCCCAGTGCTTTCGCGCGGATGACGCGGCGCATGATCTTGCCGCTGCGGGTCTTGGGGACGTCGGTGACGAACCAGATCTCGTCGGGGCGGGCGAGCTTGCCCATCTCCTTGGCGACGTGGTCGCGGAGTTCTTTTTTGAGTGCCTCGGTTGGTTCGACGCCCTTCTTGAGGACGACGAACGAGGTGATGGATTCGCCTTTCTCCTCGTGTGGTTTGCCGATGACTGCGGCTTCGGCGACGAGTGGGTGTGAGACGAGGGCGGATTCGACTTCCGAGTTTCCGATGCGGTGTCCGGAGATCTTGAGGACATCGTCTGCCCTGCCCTGGATCCAGAAGTAGCCGTCAGCGTCGACGCGTGCGACGTCGCCGGCGAGGTAGACGCCCTTGAATCTGCCCCAGTAGGTCTCTTTGTAGCGCTCCGGGTTCTTGTAGATACCGCGCAGCATGCCGGGCCAGGGGTGCATGAGGACGAGGCTGCCGCCGCCGTCCTTGACCTGGATGCCTTTGTCGTCGTAGACCGCTGCGGCCATGCCAGGGAGTGGTTTGGTGGCGCTGCCGGGTTTGATGGGGGTGATGGGGAGTGGTGAGATGACGAAGTGGCCGGTCTCGGTCTGCCACCAGGTGTCCATGATCTGGCAGCGTTCACCGCCGATGTTTTTGTAGTACCAGATCCATGCTTCTGGGTTGATGGGCTCGCCGACGGATCCGAGGAGCCGGAGGCTGGTGAGGTCGTGTTTTTTGGGCCAGTCTTCGCCGTGGCGCATGAAGAGGCGGACAGAGGTGGGTGAGGTGTAGAAGACGCTGACGCCGTATTTTTCGATGATGTCCCACCAGCGGTCTGGATTTGGCCAGTCGGGGGCGCCTTCGTAGATGATCTGGGTGGCGCCGAGGATGAAGGGGGCGTAGGCGATGTAGGAGTGTCCGGTGACCCAGCCGATGTCGGCTGCGCACCAGTAGACGTCTTGGTCTTTGATGTCGAAGACCCATTTGAGGGTCTGGGCGATGCCGACGGCGTAGCCGGCATGGGCGTGGATGATGCCTTTGGGTTTGCCAGTGGTGCCTGAGGTGTAGAGGAAGTAAAGGTTGTCGTTGGCGTCGAGCTGTTCTGTGGGGCAGGTGCTGGGTTTGTCTTTGGTGATCTCATGCCACCAGTGGTCCCGTCCTGCTGTCCAGTTGACTTGGTCGCCGGTGCGTTGGTAGACAATCATGTTTTTTACGCTAGGTGTTTCTTTGCAGGCATCGTCCGCTTGGGTTTTGAGTGGGACTTTTTTGCCTCTGCGGTAGAAGCTGTCGCAGGTGATGACGAGCTTGACTTCACAATCATTCGCGCGGTCGCGGAAGGCTGTCGCGCTGAATCCTGAGAAGACGACGCTGTGGATGGCGCCGATCTTGGCGCAGGCTAGCATGGCTATCGGTAATTCGGGGATCATGGGGAGGTAGATGCCGACGCGGTCGCCTTTCTTGATGCCTAACTCTTTCAATGCATTGGCGAGTTTGTTGACTTGTATGTAGAGGTCGTTGTAGGTGAGTTTGCGCACGTCCCCTGGCTCGCCTTCGAAGATGATGGCGACCTTGTTTTTGCGCCAGGTGGTGACGTGTTTGTCGATGGCGTCGTGGACGATGTTGTATTTGGCGCCGGTGAACCATTTAGCGAAGGGTTCGTTCCATTCGATGACTTGTTTGTAGGGGGTGTAGAACTCGACGACGTCTTTGGCCATTTCGCCCCAGAACCATTTCCAGTCTTCGGCTTTTTTAAGGAGATCGTCGTAGGTTTTGATGTTGTGCTGGTCCATCCACTGCTTCACGTTTGTCTGGTTGACAAAGTCTTTTGAGGGTTTGAAGACCCTTTTCTCGTCGAGGAGAACGGAGATGTTTTCGGTCATAGGGGATCGCTTCCTTTTCAGGGTGTGTTCAAGGGTAGTCTGATGTTCGGGGGAAGGTCTGGTGGTCGTGGGCTGTCCTCCCCTGTGCTCCCGGGCCCATCGGGAGTCGCTGGCGCTATCGTCTTGCGCCTTAAGTATTTTTTGTCTTCTTTTGGTGGTTTTCCTTCTGGTATGCGGGGCTGGCGGCGAGTATTTTTCTGGTTAGTGATGCGAAGTCGAAGTCTTTGATGAGGGCGAGGCGGTCGTAGCTGTACGTACCTGTTGCGGGAGGCGAGGCGAGCAGGTCGTTCTCCTTGAGGTGGCGCAGGATCGTCATGTCGTCTTCGAGGTGGGATTGGTAGGCGGGGTATGCGGCGAGTCGGACGGCCTCGAATTTTCTGCTGGCGAGAAAGATGGTGGCTGGGGTGTCGAGGGCTGCGAGGTCGTCGTCGGTTGGTGCCTTGTGCGGGTTGAACTGCAGGTGGGTGAAGGTGAGGAGTTCGAAGCCGAGCCTGTGGAGGTCGGGGAGGACGATGGGCCGCAGGAGGCGTTGGGTGAGGAAATCGTTTTTCATGCGGGCGACGGTGTGGCGGCTGACCGCTAGCATCGTGCCGATGTCCTGTGTGGTCGCGGTCGGGTACTGGACCAGGGTGAGGAAGACCTGCTGCTCTGTCGGTGAGAGGTTGACCGGTTCGGTGCCGGAGAACCAGGGCCGGGTGCTGGGGAGCGGGAGCGGTGGGAGGCTGAAGAGCTGCTGCAGGAGTCTGGCATAGTCGAAGAACCGGTGGATGGTACTGGTCTGGAAGGGGAAGATGACCTCGGTGGGGTATTTCTTGTCGAGCAGTCCGATGCGGCCGAACAGCTCCGTGCGGATCTCGTTGATCCGTCCGATGTTCGTGTAGTTCTCCGAGAGGCTGAGGGAGAATCCTTTCTCCTGGTCGCCGACGGAGAGGAAGAGCTCGTCGAAGACCTCGATGTTGTTCTTGGTCGTCTGGATCCGTTGTTCGAGGGGCATGACCGGGTTGAACTGGGTGTGGATGACCGCGAGCAGCTCGCAGCCCAAATGGTTGACGAGGGGGATGTTGAGGGTGCGGAAGAGCTGGTGGGTTGCGAGTCGTCGTTTGATTGAGGTGAATGTGGAGAGCTTGAGTCCGAGTACGTCCGCGAGCGCGCTGTCCGTGTACGTGGGGTAGCTGGTGAGTCCGTAGAGGACGCTTGCCTCGTTGCGGGTCAACGAGAGTTTGTGCTGCGCCGAGAGAATAATCGTCGCCTCATTATTCTCGCATTTGAAAATAGCATGCGAGGATAATAGTAGAATGCGCAATAGTTTATTTATCTTTCTCTCTTTCTACTATTAAATAATGATATAATTCACGATTTGGAAGGGACAAAAACGCAAGATTTATTAAAGCCGGGACGATTCAAACCGCTTACACTAGCACGCTGTGGAGGCAACCAACTTATGCGCATGACACTCACCGAGAAAATCCTGAACAAACACATCGTCGAAGGCACACCGACGAAAAGCAGTACGGTCGGCATACGCATCGACCAGACCCTCACCCAAGACGCCACCGGGACCATGGCGTACCTCCAGTTCGAAGCCATGCACGTCCCCACAGTAAAAACCGACCTCTCCGTCAGTTACGTGGACCACAACACCATCCAGATCGGCTACGAGAACGCAGACGACCACCGCTACCTGCAAACCGTCGCCGCCAAATACGGCATCGTCTTCAGCCGCGCCGGCAACGGCATCTGCCATCAGGTGCACTTGGAACGCTTCGGCACACCAGGCAAAACCCTCCTCGGATCCGACAGCCACACCCCCACCAGCGGCGGACTCGGCATGATCGCAATAGGCGCAGGCGGACTCGACGTCGCCGTCGCCATGGCCGGCGGACCCTTCTACCTCACCTACCCAAAAATCATCAAGATCAACCTTGTCGGCAAGCTGCGCCCCTGGGTCGGCGCCAAGGACATCATCCTCAAAGTCCTCGAACACTTCACCACCAAAGGCAACGTCGGCTACGTCTTCGAATACACCGGGCCTGGAGTCAGCACCCTCTCCGTCCCTGACCGAGCGACCATCACCAACATGGGCGCGGAATGCGGCGTCACCACCAGCGTCTTCCCCAGCGACGACATCACCAAAGCCTTCCTCGTCGCCCAAGGCCGCGCCAAGGACTTCACACCTCTCACGGCGGATGAGGACGCGGTCTACGACAAGGAATTCACCATCGACCTTTCCACCCTGGAGCCGCTCGCCGCGGCACCCCACAGCCCCGGCAACGTCCGCAAAGTCTCGGACCTCAAGGGCATGCCTGTCGACCAGGTCTGCATCGGCAGCTGCACTAACTCCTCCTACACCGACCTCATGACCGTCGCCAAGATCCTCAAAGGCAAGAAGGCGGCTCCCAACGTCAGCTTCGTCGTCGCCCCCGGCAGCAAAGAAGTCCTGGAGAACATCACCAGGGACGGCGGCCTCGCGCTCCTGCTCTCCGCGGGCGCACGGCTCATGGACCCCACCTGCGGCTTCTGCATCGGCAACAGCCAGTCACCAAAATCAAAGGCTGTTTCCCTGCGAACGAACAACCGCAACTTCGAAGGACGCAGCGGCACCAAAGATGCTCAGGTCTACCTCGTCAGCCCACAGACCGCGGCCGCGGCCGTCATCACCGGAGTAATCACCGACCCACGGACCCTAGAGAAAAAAGGCATCAAGTACCCCCGTGTCAGCATGCCCAAGAAGTTCTACATCGACGACAGCATGTTCATCCTCCCACCACCACCGAAGAAACGCGAGGCGGTCACCATCGTCCGCGGACCCAACATCGGGGAGCCACCCAGCAACACGCCACTCCCGGAGAACATCGTCGGCCAGGTCACGATCAAGGTCGGGGACCTCACCACCACGGACCACATCATCCCCGCCGGCGCCCGGATGAAGTTCCGCAGCAACGTCCCCAAGTACTCCGAGTTCCTCTTCGAAGTCGTGGACAACAAGTTCTACGAGCGCGCGAAGAAGAACAAGGACGCAGGCCTCCACAACATCATCGTCGCCGGACTCTCCTACGGACAAGGCTCCAGCCGTGAGCACGCCGCGATCTGCCCGATGTACATGGGCGTCAAAGTGATCCTTGCCAAGAGCATGGAGCGCATCCATAAGGCCAACCTCATCAACTTCGGCATCGTCCCCCTCACCTTCACCAATGAAAAAGACTATGACACGGTCTCCCAGGGCGACGGCCTGGAGATCAAAGGCCTACGGGCCGCGGTCGCCTCCGGGAAGACCAAGGTCACGGTCACGGACACCACGAACCAGAAGTCGTTCACCGCCGCGTTCGACCTCACCGAGCGCGATCGGCAGATCATCCTCGCCGGAGGGACCCTCAACTACATGGGACGACAGGAGAAGAACACATGAACAAGAAACAGAAGACACATGAGAAGATCACGGTGAAAACGCCCCTCGTCGAGATCGACGGGGACGAGATGACCAGGGTCATGTGGCAATGGGTCAAGGAGAAACTCCTCCTCCCGTACCTCGACATGCCCCTCGAGTACTACGACCTCGGACTCAAGCACCGGGACGAGACCAACGACCAGGTCACCATGGACGCCGCGAACGCCATCAAGAAATACGGCGTCGGCGTGAAATGCGCGACCATCACCCCGAACAAAGACCGCGTTAAAGAGTACAACCTCAAGAAGGAATGGCCCAGCCCCAACGGAACCATCAGAGCCCAGCTCGATGGCACCGTGTTCCGCAGCCCGATCCTCGTCAAGAACATCCCACCCTCCGTCAAGACCTGGACCAAACCCATCCACATCGGCAGACACGCCTATGGCGACATCTACAAGAACCAGGAGATTCGCGTCCCCGGCGCCGGCACCGCACAGCTGGTGTTCAAACCCGCGGACGGCAGCGCCGTTATCTGCCAGACCATCCACGAATTCAAGGGCCCAGGCATCATCCAAGGCATCCACAACACCGACAAGTCCATCCAGAGCTTCGCCAAAGCCTGCTTCACCTACGCCTTCGACCTGAAACTCCCCCTGTGGTTCGCCACCAAGGATACCATCTCCAAGACCTACGACGCACGATTCCGCCAGATCTTCCAGGATGAGTACGAGAAGAACTGGAAGCAGAAGTACGAGGACGGCGGCATCGAGTACTTTTTCACCCTCATCGACGACGCGGTCGCCCGGATCATGAAATCCGAGGGCGGCATGCTGTGGGCCTGCAAGAACTACGACGGCGATGTCTTAAGCGACATGCTCGGCTCCGCCTACGGCAGCCTCGCCATGATGACCTCCGTGCTCGTCAGCCCCCAGGGCTTCTTCGAGTACGAAGCGGCACATGGCACCGTGCAGAAGCACTATTATAAGTACATGAAAGGCGAGAAGACCTCCTCGAACCCCATGGCGCTCATCTTCGCCTGGACCGGGGCGCTCAAGAAACGCGGAGAGCTCGACCACACCCCCGAGGTCGTCGACTTCGCCACCAAGCTTGAACAAGCATCCCTTGAGACGATCGAAAGCGGCATCATGACCGGCGACCTCCTGCGAGTCGCGACCCCAAGCTCCAAGAACAAACAGGTCTACACCGAGGAGTTCATTGACGCCATCGACGCCAGACTCGACAAAAAACTACTCTAAGGAGAAAAAACCTATGGCACAGAAAGCTATCCGCGAGGCGGACGGCAAGCGCATGATCGCACGCCTCCTCCCCGAATACACCAATGGACTCTACACCCTCACCGACAAATACGTCACGGTCGGCCCAGGGACCGATATGAAGAAGCTGCCGACCCAGTACAAATGGCTGACCAAAGACAAGCTCGTCGTCAAACCCGACCAGCTCATCAAACGCCGCGGAAAAAGCAAACTCCTGCTCCTCAACGCGAGCTGGCCAGAAGCAGAGAAATGGATCAAGGAACGCATGAGCAAACCCGTCACCGTCGGCACCGTCACCGGAATCCTGGACCACTTCATCGTCGAGCCCTTCATCCCGCACAACCAGCAAGACGAGTACTACCTCGCGATTCTTTCGAAGCGGGATGGAGACGAGATCCTCTTCCACCACGAAGGCGGCATCAACGTCGGCGACATCGACGCCAAGGCCTCCCGGCTCTTCGTCCCCATTGGTACGTTCCCTAAAACATCTGAAATCGAATCCAAACTCCTGCAGAAGGTTCCCCGGGAGCGGCAGTCCCTTATCGCCGGGTTCATCGAAGGCATGTTCAAGTTCTACGCCGACCTCAACTACACCTATCTCGAAATCAACCCCTTCGTTGTGACCGGCAGGACTATCATTCCCTTGGACCTCGCGGCGAAGCTGGATGACACCGCGGAGTTCGTCAGCGGCAGGAAATGGGGCGGCATCTCCTTCCCCTCGCCGTTCGGCAGACAGCTCTCAGCGGAAGAAGCGTACATCGCGGATCTCGACTCCAAGACTGGCGCATCACTGAAGCTGACGGTACTAAACTCGGAAGGTCGGGTCTGGACCATGGTCGCGGGCGGCGGCGCCTCTGTCATCTATGCTGACACCATCACCGACCTCGGTTTCATGAGCGAGATGGCGAACTACGGGGAGTACAGCGGCGACCCCAACGAAGAATTCACCTACCTGTATGCCAAGACCATCCTGGATCTGATGACTCGGAAGAAGAACCCTAAAGGCAAGTTCCTGCTCATCGGCGGCGGCATCGCGAACTTCACGGACGTCGCCAACACCTTCAAAGGCATCGTGCGCGCCCTCCGAGAATACCAGAAGAAACTCCAGGAGAACAAAGTTAAGATCTACGTGCGTCGTGGTGGGCCGAACTACAAGGAAGGCCTGCGTATCATGCGTGAGCTAGGTAACGAACTTGGCGTCCCCATCGAGGTCTACGGACCAGAGACGCACATGACTAAAATCGTCAGCATGGCCCTCAAGGGAGACAAGTAAATCATGGCGAAAAACGACTACGTCCTCTTCGACAAGAACACTCAGGCGTTCATCTACAACATGCAGACCAACGCGGTGCAGCGGATGCTGGACTTCGACTACGCATCCGGCCGCAAGACCCCTTCGGTCGCCGCGATGATCAACCCCACGGGTTCTGATGGCTTCCAGAAGTTCTTCTTCGGCCTCAAGGAAGTCCTCGTGCCCGTCTACAAGTCTATGAAACATGCGGCTGCGAAACACCCCAACGTCGACGTGATGATTAACTTCGCGTCGTTCCGCTCCGCGGCTTCCTCGACGGAGGAGGCGTTCGCAATCCCTCAGATCCATACCGTCGTCATCATCGCCGAGGGCGTCCCTGAGCGGCGCATGCGCGAACTCACCGCGAAAGCCAAGAAGCTCAACAAAATAATCATCGGCCCTGCCACGGTCGGCGGCATCGTCGCCGGACAGTTCAAGATTGGTAACACCGGCGGCACCATCGAGAACATCATGGACTCCAAGCTGCATCGGCCCGGCTCAGTCGGGTTCGTCTCTAAATCCGGAGGCCTCTCCAACGAGGCCTACAACATCGTGGCGCAGAACACGGACGGCCTCTACGAGGGCATCGCGATCGGCGGCGACCGGTTCCCCGGCTCAACCCTCCTAGATCACCTGCTTCGGTTTGAGAAGAACCCGGAGATCAAAATGCTCGTCTGCCTCGGCGAGGTCGGCGGCTCCGATGAGTACACCATTGTTGAGGCACTCAAGAAGAAACAGATTACCAAGCCGCTGGTTATGTGGGTCACAGGAACCTGTTCTAAGGCGTTCAAGACCGAGGTCCAGTTCGGGCACGCGGGTGCGAAGGCTGGATCTGAGGCTGAGACTGCGGATGCGAAGAACGCAGCGTTGAAGGCCGCGGGTGCGGTCGTCCCCAACTCCTTTGATGACTACGGTGAGAAGATAGCCCAGGTGTACAAATCCCTGGTGAAGAAGAAGGTCATCACACCCAAACCGGAGCCGACCCCGGTGAAGGTCCCGATGGACTACACTACGGCGGTCAAGGCTGGACTTGTTCGTCGTCCGGCGAACTTCATCTCCACAATCTCGGATGACCGTGGTGAGGAGCTGAAGTACGGCTGCCTTGAGATCTCTGATGTGTTCAAGCGGGATCTGGGCATCGGCGGGGTTCTTAGTATCCTGTGGTTCAAGAAGCTGTTGCCGAAGTATGCGACGAAGTTCATTGAGATGACGATTATGGTGACCGCGGACCATGGCCCAGCTGTCTCAGGAGCGCATAACACGATCGTGGCCGCTCGCGCGGGAAAAGACTTGATCTCTTCACTGGTATCCGGTATGCTGACGATTGGGCCGCGGTTCGGCGGCGCGATCGATGGCGCCGCGCAGTTGTTCAGTGAGGCATACGATGCCGGCAGGACGCCGCAGCAGTTCGTCGACGACATGAAGGCCAAGGGTGCCAACATCCAGGGAATCGGGCATCGGGTGAAGTCCGTGCATAACCCCGATATGCGGGTGCAAATCATCAAGGAGTACGCAAAGAAACAGTTCAAGAGCACACCGCTACTTGATTACGCGCTTGAGGTGGAGAAGATTACGACATCGAAGAAGGACAACCTCATCCTCAACGTGGACGGATGCATCGGAATCTGTTTTGCGGATCTGTTGCGCAGCGAGTTCTCTAAGGAAGAAGCAGATATGTACATCAAGCTGGGGGCGCTCAATGGCCTGTTCGTCCTGGGCCGCAGCATCGGGCTCATCGGTCATTTCCTGGATCAGAAACGGCTGAAGCAGGGATTATACCGGCACCCATGGGACGACATCGCTTACATGGTCGACATGAAGGAGTAATCCTCCTTCCTTTCCCTTTTTTTATAATAATAGTTCTTTTTTAGGCGAAAGGGGACGGCTATCGGTTTTTAGGGGAGCGCCCGACAGTTCCTGCAGACAGGGTCGTTTCAAAGTTATGGACTGAAGGGAATCGGCCTCTTGATTGTGATTGCATCATACGACGCGTTTTCCTATGTCTGTGCTTCTGTAATTCGTTACCCTTGCTTTCACCATGAAATAAACTCTATTTCTTCCCTTTCTTTTTGTTATTTAATTTTTGTTATTTAATATATCAGTAAGAGAGAAAAAATCTTTAAGGCCGTTTTATATATGATTCTGTGAGGAAGAAGGAGCGTATGGGAACAGAGGATGAGAAGCAGGTATTAAGGAAGTACACGGAGCTTGGGGTCGCATCCATAGTGTGCGGGGCAATAGGGATGTGCTGTTTGGTGTTGATGTTTCTGCCTAGCATCTCAATCGTACATTTTCTGGTGCCGCCGTTAGGCGTTCTTGCCGTGATTTTCGGCGCTTACGCATACTGGGGGATGGAACAGGATAGCCTGGGGTTAGGCGGGTTTGCACTGGGAACGCTGCTGATTATCCTGTGGTTCTTGTTGTATGCATATGCCTCGGTCACGGGATTGGCCGGAGGAACAGTATAGTAGTGGGACTGGCCTTTTAAAAAAAAGGGGAAACTCGACAGTAGGTCATAACGAAAGAAGAAAAATGTAGGAGACTAGCGGGTAGGGAGTCTCTCCTAGTCTGTTGTCTTATTTGGTGAGGGAGATCTCGATGCTGGAGACGTTGGAAGTGCGCCCTTCCTCGTTGGTAATCGCCTCGGTGCCGATGCGGATCTCCTTGATCTTGGCGTCGGTGACGAACCGATTCCTGGTGATCTCCGCGGCGTCGACGGCCCGGCTGATGGCCCGGCCTCTGGCCTTGACGATGACCTCACTGGATCCACTGTTGAACTGAGTGACGATGGCGAGGACGTAGCTCATGGGCGGTTTGTTTCCGATATAGATGACATTTTCCTCGTTTCCTTCTCCTTTGGCTGACATGTGCTTTTGCTCCCTAGTAGTAGTCTTTGGTTGAACTATATCTCCTACCATCTTAGGTATGGTAGATAAACATTTCTAATCCACTATGGATTTTAAGGAGAAAGACGGCGAAGTTTTCGTACTAACTCCCCCGGGGTGCGGGCCAGCAACCGAATCATCGGCTCCTTGCCAAGACCGCCGTGGTCGTAGATCAGGTCCGGGACGTTACCAAGGCGTTGGATCGCGGTCCTCGTTCCCCAGTCCATAGTGGATTTCGCAGCCGCCGGCTCGTCATCGCGGTCGAACGTCGCGGTAGACAGCCGCTGCTTCTTCGCCCGGGTGATGGCCGCGTCACTGTACCGCAGGTTCATCGCCGTCCGCATCCCAGAATCAACGGTCATGGCGGCGAGGACGACGGAGGCAACGTGCTTGGAGCCGCCGAACACAAGGCTGCCGCACCGGAGAGGAACCCGTCCTGCGCGGACGATGCGGCCTTGCAGTGAGCAGACGTCCGCGAGGGTGCGTGCATTGGGGATGGCGTACGCGACGTTGATGCCGACTTCCGGTATCAATGTGACCGAGAGCGCCGAGAGGAGCGGGGGAAGGCTGCCATGCAGCTCGCACCAGACCTGCGCGTGCCGTAGGGTCGGAAACTCAGGGGGGACCATGACTAGGGGGCTGTGGTTAAGGACGTCAAAGCCTTTCCCCGGGGTGTAGCCTTCGTTGATCATCGCCCAGAGGATCCGTTTCGCCTTGGGGACTGCGTCGTGGAGCGGGGTGTCGCAGGCAATCAGGCCGGTGATGAGGGCGGCGAGCGTGCAGCCGGAGCCGTGCGCTTTTCGCTGGGGGATGCGAGGGAGGCTGTATTCATGGACTGTTGTGCCGTCGTAGAGGAGGTCGGTGGCGGTGCTGCCTTTGAGGTGTCCTCCTTTGACGAGGATGTTTCTGGGACCGAGATCCGCGAGCTTTCGACAGGCATGTTTTGCATCATGCAGGGATCGGATGGGAGCATCGAGGAGGGTACTGGCCTCCGGTATGTTCGCTGTGAGGAGTAATGCATGAGGGAGAAGCTGTGTTTTCAGCGCGGCAAGGAAAGTGTCGTCGGCGAGGCGGTCTGTACTGGTGGCGACCATGACGGGGTCGACGACCGGGGAGAGATGATGCTTTTTTAGGGTGGATGCGACCGCGGTGACAATTGTTGCGTTGTAGAGCATGCCGGTCTTGACGGCGGCGACAGGCAGGTCAGCAAGCACGGTCTCGAGCTGTGCGGTGATCTGGGATGGGGGAAGGGGATAGATCGCGGTGACGTTTCTGGTATTCTGGGAGGTGATTGCGGTGATGACCGTGGTGCCGTGGACGCCGAGGTACTGGAAGGCTTTGATGTCGGCTTGGATGCCGGCGCCACCGGAGGAATCGGAGCCGGCGATGGTGAGAGCGACGGCCGGGTGCATAGGCGGTGGTAGAACCCGGTGGGTATTTCAGTGTTTTCTTCAAGAAACTCTAGGGACGGTGTGGATAGGTTTTTGAAGTCATGGTGCGGTGTGCGGGCTATGCAGCTGGTGCCGCTCCCCGAGGAAGAGGAGACGCTGACCGCGTATAAGAAGAAACAGCGGATGAAGAAGAAAGAAGAGGCCGAGAAGGACGAGAAGGACTCCGAAGCGTAAGACCATCTTTTTTACTGATTGATGGTGGGTGCTTCAATAGTCACCGGGACGTTGTAGTCGAAGTACGTCACGGTCCCTTCGGCGATCAGTCGGGTTCGTAGCGCGTCGGAGAGGGGTTCTCGGGTGTCGTTGATCGGCTCGCTGATCCTCCGTGCGTAATGGCTGAGGATGTGGAAGGTGTCCTTGGCGATCCAGTACGTATGCAGGTATGACTCCGAGGTGTTCCAGGTCATGGCGGCGTTGCCGTTTACGGTGAGGTTCTGATAGAACGATAGGACGTAGCAGGGTGTTCCGTTGAAGACCGCGTCCGCCTGCCGCTGTAGTGAGACGTTGAGCTGCTGCATGGGATTCTGACGGCTTTGCCCGGTGAGGGTTTCCCACTCCGCGTCGAGACGGGACCAAGTCGACCAGCTGCGGCTGGCTGTGATTTTGCTGGTATTCTCCCAGGTGATCTGCCCGCCGGTTTCCGTACCGATGTAGGTGACGTTATGGACGAGGTAGTTGATGATATGGGTGGGTGCAGCGCCGGTGGCAGTGGTGTAGACGTCGAAGTGGACTTGCTTATGGGTGATGTCGATTTCGCCTGCCCGTTGGTTCGTACTCAGGACTACGGAGGTGTAGGTCTGGTTGTAGTACGTCGTGTTCGCGGTCTCGTTCATGGTGAACTTGTAGCTGGTGGCCGACCGCATGGCGTCTACGATCTTCGTGCGAATCTCGTATGCAGTCAAGGAGGGAGTCTGTGTCTCGCAGCCGCTCAGGACGCAGCATAGCACTGACACGGATGCGATCAGGAGAATACACGTGTTCTTCATCTGGATGCTCAAGGTACCGGAATCCCCCTTCCCCCTAATAAACCATTATGTAGCTGGATAAAAATGAAAGAAAGAAAAGACCGGTGTTACATCCGGTCGTACGGGACGAGGTTTCCGTCCTCCTGCTCTTCGAATAACGGGATCTGTTTGGGCGCCACCTTCGGCGCGATAACCTGGATGGGTTTGTCTGAAAGTAATGCCATGTCTCGTGCTCCCTCCTCTTGTGTCAGTAGCGGTCTTGAAGTCAGTGAAATCATCAGCAGATTCTGGGCAACGACTAGTGTGCATCCCGTGATGATTCTTGCTTGGCTCCTCTCCACGCGCAAAGAGCCACTATCCCAGCTGCGTTCTAAAAGCTTCCGCTTTTTCACACAATAGAAATCGTGTCACGGCCCCGTAAAGCACACAGAAGAAGCCAAGGGGAAAGAACCACGTAAGAAAAAAGGGAAGGATGCTGGTTATACTAGGAGGGATGGGATGCACTCTACAACTACCAGCTTAATTCCTTCCAGCCCCACAAATACCCCTGCCATTTAAGTAGCTTTTTCGCAGCTAGATATGCAGCTGGCCTGCCAGGTGCGACTCCCGTAACGACACCCGATTCCAGGGGGTTAGCTTTATAACATGCTCAGGAGTACCACTCACCCGGGGAGACACCACACGTCATCGGGTTTCTTCCACAGGAGACCCCTATCCTATGACAGACCTGACCGACCCAACGCCAGGCACCACCAGACTTCTTCTCGGCAACGAAGCCATCGTCCGCGGGGCACTCGAAGCAGGCGTCGACATCGCCACCACCTACCCCGGCACACCAGCCACCGAAATCGCAGACACCTTCTCCGCGATCGCCAAAGCCAAACTCAAAGCAGGCCAGGACCCAGGCTTCTACATGGAATACGCGGTCAACGAGAAAGTCGCACTCGAAATCGCGGCCGCAGGCTCTTTCGCCGGACTGCGCGCCCTCACCAGCATGAAGCACGTCGGACTCAACGTCGCAAGCGACACCTTCATGACGTACATGTACGTCGGCTGCCGCGGCGGCCACCTCATCGTCAGCGCCGACGACCCCTACTGCCACTCCAGCCAAAACGAACAGGACAACCGCTACTACGCCCTCTTCGCGGGCGCACCCATGCTCGAACCCGCCACACCGCAAGAAGCCAAGGACATGGCCAAAGCCGGCATCGAACTCTCAGAGCAGCTTAAACTGCCCGTGTTGATGCGCACCACCACCAGGCTCAACCACGCCCGCGGCCCCGTGGTCTACGGTCCGCTCACGCCACCCCGCAGGAAAGGCACCTTCGTCAAAGACCCCATGCTCGTCACGGTCCCTGCCACCGCAAGAGCCAAACACCCCGAACTGCTCAAAACCCTGGAAAAGGCAGAGCAGATCGCGGAGACCTCACCCTTCAACAGCATCCTCACCATCGGCACACCCAGCGACATCGGCATCATCGCCTCCGGCGTCTCCGTCGCCTATGTCAAAGAACTCGCCATGGACCTCAAACTCAACACCCGGATCCTGAAACTGGGCATGACCAACCCGCTCCCACGGAAGCTCTGCGCCGACTTCCTCAAAGCCCACAAGACCATCCTCGTCGTCGAAGAACTCGAACCGATCCTAGAAAACCAGCTCAAGACCATCGCCTACGACCACCATCTCCCCGTCACCATCCTAGGAAAAAGCACTGGGCACTTCACCAGACTCTACGAATACACCCCAGACATCGTCACCAACGCGCTGTGCAAAACCTTCAACATAAAGAACCCGTACCCCACGCCCAAGACATCCAGCCTCCCGCTCCCCAGCCGACCGCCTTCCCTATGCCCCGGCTGCCCGCATCGCGCCACCTACTACGCAGTCAAGAAAATCGCACCCAAAGACACGATATATCCCACAGACATCGGCTGCTACACCCTGGGTAAAGCCAAACCCCTCGAAATGGCAGACGTCTTGCTCTGCATGGGCTCCAACGCGGGCACCGCCTGTGGCTTCGCGGTCGCCACCGACCAAAAAATAATCTCCTTCATGGGCGACTCCACATTCTTCCACTCCGGCATCCCCCCGATTATCGACGCGGTCCACCACCAGCACAACGTCGTCATCACCATACTAGACAACCGCACGACCGCGATGACTGGACACCAGCCGCACCCAGGCACCGACACCGACGGCATGGGACGAAAAGCAACCAAAATCAATGTCGAGGACGTCGTCAAAGGCCTCGGCGTCACCGACATCCACGTCGTCGACCCCAACAACATCAAGGCGACCAGCGACGAGTTCGCTAAAGCCCTCGCATTCAAAGGACCGTCGGTCGTCGTCAGCAAATCCCCCTGCATCCTCCTCGAACTCGCCAGGAAACGCAAGGCGCAGGAGTCTGTCAACATCTATGCCATCGACCAATCGGTGTGCAAGCGCTGTAAGACCTGCATCGGGCGGTTCGGCTGCCCCGCGCTCTACTTCGCCGAGGACGACAGCGTCCACATCGATCCGACACAGTGCAACGGCTGCGGGAACTGCGTGCAAGTCTGTCCGTTCAAAGCCATCCACCAGGAGGCGAAGACATGAACAAGAAAATCAGCATCGTGCTCACCGGCGTCGGCGGCCAGGGCGTGATCACCGCGGCGAAGATGCTTGGTGACGCGGCGGTGAAAGCCGGCGTCCCCGTCTTTGTCTCCGAGATCCATGGGATGGCGCAACGCGGTGGCGATGTGGTCTGCACCGTGCGTTTGGGCGCAATCGAAAGCCCGATGCTTCTCTTGGGGACAGCAGATGCGCTCGTCAGCACCGAGCCCGTGGAAGCCCTACGTAACGTGATGTATGTGCATACGAAAACGAAGCTGGTGACGGACACGAACCCGACGATTCCTTTCACGGTCGCGGCGGGCGGCGAGCCGTATCCCAAACTCGAAATCATCCTCAAGGAGCTGGCATCGTTCGCACTAGTCTATCCCGTGGATGCCGTGGGGCTGGCGAAGCAGGCTGGGGCTGTCATCACCAAGAACATCGTCCTCCTGGGTGCGTTGTCCGCAGTGGATGTCCTGCCGTTCAGCCAGGACGTTCTATTGCAGGCGATTCTTGATGATGTACCACAGAAATATCAAGATATCAACAAGAGGGCGTTCGAAGCGGGCCGTCAAGCAGTTCTGAAGAAGAAATGATCCTTATTTTCTTCCATCTTTCTTTGAAGTCGTTGTATGAATTGAACGGTTGTTCATCGAATAAACCTGTATTCCTGTCTCGATTTGGAATGCGAAACATTCTTATGATTCCGGGGTGGTTCTCCCGTGAGCATGAAACAGGAGATTAGGATTCTTGGGATCGACGACGCGCCGTTCACCTTCAGTGATACGTCGACTATGGTCGTCGGCGTGGTCATGCGCGGCGGCGAGTACCTCGAGGCTGTGCTCCGAAGCAGCGTGACGATTGATGGTACGGATGCAACCGAGGTCGTTACGACTATGGTGCAGACGACCCGGCATCGGGAGCAGTTGCGCGCGGTGATGCTCGACGGCATCTGCCTGGGCGGCTTCAATGTCGTCGACATCCAAACGGTACACGAGGCAGTCCAGATCCCCGTGCTGACCATCACAAGAGACAAACCAGACCTTACCGCTATTGAAAGCGCGCTGCGGAAACACTTCCCCGACTGGGAATACCGCCTGGCTCTCCACCAAGTAGGAACCTTGCATGAATTCCAGACTGCGCATAACCCGTTGTACGCGAAATTCGTCGGCTGTTCTCCTGATGAGGCGCAAGAGATTATAAGCCGTGCGACGATTCGGGGAGTGCTTCCTGAGCCGCTCCGTCTTGCCCATCTGATTGCATCGGGGATTGTCCGGGGTGAATCCTATGGCAAAGCCTAAAGCGACCGTGAACCGCACGAAGTGCCTGGCCTGCGGCGGCTGCATCGCCGTCTGCCCAGTTGACGCCTTATCGATGTCTGCGGGGAAGGCCACGGTCGATTCACAAAAGTGCACAAGTTGCTATATCTGTATCAAGACCTGCCCGATGGGCGCGGCGACGGAGGAACACGCATGACCTACGATGTCGTGGTCATCGGCAGTGGCCCTGCCGGCAGTGTCACCGCCCGGTTCGCTGCCCAAGCCGGGGCGAAAGTTCTTATGATTGAGCGGCGCGCCGAAGTCGGCGTCCCGGTCCTGTGCGGCGAAGGCATCAGCCAGAAGGTGGATAAATTTCATGCGCTTGAGGGAAAACGCTGGGTCGCCAATGTCATGGACGGCGCCCGGATCTTCTCCCCGAACGGCACGAAGGTGACGTTGTCCGCAGAGTACGCGGGCAGCGAGACCGGGTACGTTGTGTACCGGGATATCTTCGATCAGGAGCTGGCACGTGGCGCGGTCCACGCAGGCGCGAAGCTGCAGATGAACACCAACGCGATCGGCCTGCTGAAGAAACATGGAAAGATCGCCGGCGTCAAAGCCCTCTACCAGGGGGAACCGCTGGATATCGAGGCGGACGTGGTGGTCGGAGCGGATGGCGTCGAGTCGAAGGTCGGGAAATGGGCGGGTATTAAGACGACGCTCAAACCCAATGATTTAGAGACGTGCGCGCAGTATACGATGACGAACGTGGACTGTCCTGATGCATTCTGCGATTTCTACCTCGGTAAGAAGATTGCTCCTGGTGGCTACGTCTGGGTGTTCCCCAAGGGAAAGGACGTGGCGAACGTCGGCATCGGTGTTCTTTCTAGTCTGAGTGAGTCGGGTTTGGCGATGCGGCTTTTAGATGAGTTCATCGCGAACCATCCGGAGCTTCGGAAGGGTGAGCCCGTCCGGTTGCTTGCGGGTGCTGACCCGGTCGCGAAGCCCATCGAATCCGTTCGGGATAATTTGGTTTTAGTGGGTGACGCGGCGCGGCAGGTGGATCCAATCACAGGTGGCGGGTTAATGGCGTCTATCGAAGGCGGGATGATCGCCGGGGACGTCATCGGCGCTGCCGTTAAGAAGCAGAAGTTCGACAAGGATGTCCTCATGGCGTATGAGACGCGCTGGCAGCAGGCGTACGGTAAGAAACTCCTGCGTAACTACGTCGTGAAGGAGATCCTTCTGGACATGGAGGACAAGACGCTGGATATGCTGGCGGATTCCCTGAAGGATTATCAGTTCGAGGAGTTCAGCACTCTGTCGCTCATCAAGGCGCTGGTGGGGAAGCATCCGTCGCTTCTGGTGAAACTGACGCCGCTGATGAAGCTAGCGCGCACCTAAAGATATGTGTGTGGAGGAAGGATGAACTGGGGTATCGTCTGTAAGCCGCAGGCGAAGAAAGCCGTGAACATGGCGCAGGAGATCTACACGTTCCTGCAGGAGCATGGGGCGGTCATGGCGGAGACGTCGCTTGCGCAGGAAATCAACGTCCCCGCGTTCACGTTCCAGGACCTAGGTAAGAAAGCGGATGTCATCGTCACGGTCGGGGGGGACGGGACGATCCTTCTCGCGCTGTCTGAGACCAACAAGCCGGTGTTCGCCATCAACCTCGGCGGCATGGGATTTCTCTCCGAGGTGGAGGCGAAGTACGCGCTGGAGGGCCTCAAGCGGATCATAGCTGGGGACTACAACATCGAGGAGCGCGCGAAACTCAAGGTTGTCTTAGATGGGAAGCGACTGCCGGATGCGGTCAACGAGGTGACGATTCAGACCGCGAGGATCGCGAAAATCCTGTATCTGAAATGCTTCGTGGACGGCGAGTTGGTCGAGTCCATGGGGGCGGATGGAGTGATTGTGGCGACGCCGACCGGCTCGACGAGCTATTCCTTGAGCGTCGGCGGTCCGATCATGGATCCGTCGGTGAATGCGATGATCCTGGCGCCGCTCGCTGCGTTCAAGCTCTCTGCCCGACCATGGATCATTCCTCTGGATAAGAATGTGAAGATCAGTGTGCTGCCGAAGAGCAAAGAGTCCATGCTGGTCATCGACGGGCGGTACACGGAGTCGGTGTCGCCGCGCAGCGACATCGTCATCACCGGCTCTGAGGAGAAAGCGCGGTTCATCCGGTTCGGCGAGAGTTTTTATCAGATGGTCCGGCTCAAGCTGATGAGGTAACATGGGTTGGTTTGGTCGTCGGTCCAAGACCCCGCCAGTACCAGCGCAGTGGTACATCACGCGGCGGTGCCTGGAGTTAATCCTCGCAAGCTCCCAGTCATCGTTTCCTAAGGAGTTCGGCGCGCTGCTGCGGGTGGATGAGGAGGAGAAGACGACGATCACCGAAGTGGTGCTGCTGCCCGGGACGATCTCGGGGAATTCGCATGCGATTTTCAAGCTGTACATGCTGCCGATCGACTACAGCGTCGTCGGTACGGTGCACAGCCATCCGTCGTCGATTGCTCGTCCCTCGGAGGCGGATTTGGATTTGTTCGGGCATTTCGGCCGGGTGCACCTCATCGTCGGGGTGAGCCCGTGGGGGCAGTCCTCATGGCGGGCGTACGACCATGAGGGCAGGCCGCTCGACGTGAAAATAATATGAGGCTGTGTCCGTAGGGTTCTGGGACAGAGTAGGGTGATGAACCTACGTAGTCGAACCTTGTAACATCTCGGGTAATGGCTTTTTTTGATGCCTTCTTTAAAACCATTAGCCATCGAAACTCATCAATTTAAATATTGTTTACAAAAATAATTAATACACGTCGTTATATATTGATTATTTGAAGATTGTTTCATATGCCGGGGAAAAGATATGGAATAAATACTCTTGGACTACTTATTGTATGCCTTTGTTTGATGACTCCCCTTGCAAATGCGGGAACACCTTCTGCGAATAAGGCTCCCCCTAAAGTGCTGCAAGATTCAGTCGTCTTCACACACATCCCAGCAGATGGCTTGTATTGGAACACCCATAAGATTGCAAATTATTCTGCCCCCGTATTTATTCGTCTCAGACAAGGGTATGTGGGTAGTATCGGCACTAGTGTAACTGGTAAAAACATCCACCAAGTATACTTCTATATTGATGGTTCACTGATGTACGGTGAGCTATGGCCGCCGTATTCTTACATTATCGATGAGGCTATTCCTTTGCCGGCCTTCAGTAACCTCTCAGCATTGACAACCAAAGTCTATATGAACGATGGTCAAATCATCTGGGATAACCTGACCGTCTACCGCTTGTTCTAAGGTATGCCCCCGTTATAATAGGGGCTTTCCCATTTTCTCACTTACCACCTTATATGTTACATCCTATAAGCCCCTCTCTTGCAATATCTGAGGAGTTACAGAACCTGTTCATAGAACTGTTTTTATACAGTCATTTGGATATCGGGTCGGGATGTCACCGTGGTTTCCGTTGCCGACATAGGTACGTTTCTTCTTGTTCCGCTCGTGCTGATGTGCGCGGTCCTGG
>CAIRCU010000009.1 GCA_903877165.1 Methanobacteriota archaeon
CACTAGCTGGCCGCCCTCCACCGCCTGAATCGAACCTCGGAGGTACTCAGCCTGATACGCAGCACTGTTGATCGACAACCCAAGCAGCGCGGCCTGCAATGGGGAAAACAAGATGCCGATGGAGGGAAGTCCGAAATAGATGATGAACAGCTGCACCAGCAGGGGTGTGCCACGGATGATTTCGATGTAGGTCACACAAATTCCATTGATCAATCGATTTCCATAGACCCGGCCTAACGCAAGCAGAACCCCTAGCATGAACCCGGCTGCGATCGCCACGAACGTCAGCAGAAACGTGGTCGCGAGGCCATCGAAAAGCTTGGGCAGACTGTTGAGGAAGAACTGCCCAAAGCTTGACGTCATCTAGCTTCCTCCGTACAACGCCCCGATGCGGCCTAAGAACTCCTTCGCCCGTTTCGTCTTCGCGTTTGTGAACATCTCATGCGGCGAACCTTGTTCCACAATGACGCCCGCCTCCATGAAAATAATCTCATCGGCGACGTTGCGTGCGAACCCCATTTCATGAGTGACGATGAGCATCGCGACCTTCCCCGCCAGGCCCCTCATGACGTCAAGGACGTCGCCGATCAGCTCGGGGTCCAGGGCGGATGTCGGTTCATCGAACAAGATGATATCTGGGTCCATCGCCAGCGCTCGGGCGATCCCTACCCGCTGCTTCTGGCCACCGGAGAGATGAGCAGGATATTGCTGCACCTGCGCCTCGAGACCGACGCGGTGAAGCTCCTCAAGCGACCGCTTCCGTGCCGCGTCCTTCTCCATGCCTTTCACCTTCTCCAGCCCTAGGCTGACGTTCCGCAAGGCAGTAAGATGGTTGAACAGGTTGAAATCCTGGAACACGAACCCGATCTTCTCACGGACCTTGTTGATGTCCACCTTTCGGTCGGTGATCTCTACGCCATCGAGCCAGACCTCGCCGCTATCCGGGGGGCTGAGCTGGTTAATGCAGCGAAGCAGCGTGCTTTTCCCTGAACCGCTCGGTCCGATGATGACCTTCGTCTGTTCTTGTTCCATGGAGAACGAGACGCCCTTCAAGATTTCACAGGATCCATAGGATTTTCGAACGTCTTTAACCTCTAACATGGCCATGGTGACACTCTCCGCAGTCGCATCAGCGATGTGCCTCCGGTCTGTATCCGACCATTTGGTACTTCTGATCTAGGTACTTGAGAAGTCTATTTGCGGTGAGTACTAATGCCAGATAAATAGCCGCTATAAGAAGGAATACGGGTAAGACCAACTCCGGGTCTCGGACTTGGATGTAGGTCCCTTGCCGCATGAGTTCGATGACGCCGATGCCGAAGGCAAGCGACGTGTCCTTAAGCAGGATCGTGAACTCGTTGGACCACCCGGGGAGGGAGAGGCGGAGCATCTGGGGCAGCACGACATAGCGAATCGCTTTAAGCTTCGACATGCCCAGGGAGTAGGCCGCGGTAATCTGCCCGGAGGGAATGGCGTTGATCGATCCCCGATAAATCTGTGCTTGATACGCGGCGCTGCGTAGCGCAAGTCCGAGGATGGCAGCGGAAAACGCATCCATGTTAAGGCCGAACTGAGGGAATCCAAAATAAATGATAAAGAAGAGGATGAGTAGCGGAATGCCGCGGAATACTTTTTCGTATACGAGAACGGCGGTGGCAAGCAGCCGACCGGAGAACGACCGACCTATCGCGAGGAGAATTCCCAGCGTGGTCCCCAGCACGATGCCCAATGCCGTCAGTGAAAGGGTGATCTTCAGTCCATCCAGGAGCTGCGGGAGCGCTTGAATCAGGGTATCTAGGGGCAAGAGACCACGCTAGTCGATGCCATTGATTACGAGGCGAAGTATTTGTCCACGAGTTCCTTCCAGTAACTTGACCCGGTGACATTGAGGAGGTCGTTGTTAATCTTGGTCAGCAACGCGGTGTTACCGATTTTAACGGCGAACCCGTACGACTCATTCGTCGTGATGGTTAGTGCGACCTTCACCGCCTGTTTCGCAGCGAAAGCGTTAGCGACCGGGGAGTCAATCACAAGTGCGCCTAACCGCGTAGGACCGTTCTGAAGATCGTTGATTGCCAATAGGGCGGATTGGTAGCTGTTGAAATGGTCTGGGTTGAGTTTCCCGGTGGCAACGAGCGTGGAGTTCACCCATTCCCATCCTGTCGTCCCGGTTTGCGCACCAACGATATATTTCGTAAGGTCAATGGTATTCGTGATGTTCACACCAGAGCCGGTTTGTACGAGCACACTTTGGTTCGCATCGTAGTACGGCCTGCTGAAGCTGACCTGTGTTTCGCGCTCTGCGTTGATGGTCATGGCGGCCGCGATGACATTTATGTGACCCAGCTGTAGCTCGGGAATCAGGGAATCGAACGCGATGTCTCTGACCTGAACCGTATAGCCTTCATCCTGCAGTACTTTTTTTATCAGGTCGATGTCGAATCCGACAATCGATCCATTCACAGTTGTGTTCTCAAACGGCGGGTAATCCGCTGAGGTTCCGACGATGATCGTGTTTGCCTTTTGTTGCGTGCATCCTGACAGAGTCATGCCTACAAACGTTAGACCTATCAGAACAATAGCCATGAGTTTACGGTTTCCCATCTTATGCCTCACCCGAGCAAAGAACTGTTATTCATTATTTAAGGTTATCATTTTTCTTAACAGACTCCCATCTAGATTACGAGGAACCACGCGAAAAATCCACGTTCCGGATATATTATCATGAGAGAAAAATACAAAGATTTAAGAGGGAAAACTAACCATACCATAGAGCTGGAGGCAGCACATTATGGCTCCACGACTCATACGATACTGTCTAGTAGTAATCACTGTACTAAACCTCATCGGCGCAAGCATCCCCCTGTTCATGACCGCAGTCGCATCCGCGCACACACCGGATGCAGCCGTCACAGCAACCGAGGCATCACTCATCGCACAACGACAACTCCAGCGATCAGACAAACCAGACTATTCCGCCGCAAGCTGCCACACCGTTGTCAACGACGGCCGAACTCTCTTTTATGTCTTCACCCTACAGCCCGCTGGGTACATTGTCGTCCCTGCATCCCGGTTCCTTCCCCCCGTCATAGCGTACTCATGGACTTCTGACTTCGGCGAGTACACCCAAACCAATCCCCTCTTCGACATGCTGCTTACCGACATCACCATACGCATCGATAGTACAGCCACCCTCTCCACATCGCTGCTTGCTTTGCATGCCGCAGAATGGGATCAATTCCTCACGGAGCCATCATCGACTCGGCTTTTCGAGCAGTGGCCTCCGGAAGGCAGCACGCCGACCGGCGGCTGGGTCCTCACCCTGTGGACCCAAGACTCCCCCTACAAAGACATGTGCCCCGTCATCGGCGGGCAACGCAGCCTCGCCGGCTGCCCTGCGGTGGCCATGTCTCAGATTGTCAACTACTTCAACACCACCAAGGGCGTTCAGTTCACGGACGCGGACGACTACCACCATAACTACCAAGGCGCGAACTTCTGGATTGACAACGACTACATCGCCTATCAGTTCCCCTCCTGGCCTCAGCTCAACTCGTACCTTGACACCGTGGAGAACCATTGGGCCACGCACGTCCTGCTCACCAACCAAGACAAGGCGGCCATTAACGTCGCCTGTGGGTTCGCAATGCAACAGGTCTACAACCCGAGTGGGTCCGGAACCTTCGGAGTCAACCAAGCCTATCAGGGGTACCAACGCTTCGGCTTCGACACCAGCGTTCTCTACATGGGGGAAAGCGACGAGATGTTCCAGCACCTCTCCGACAATATGAAAAACGCGATTCCCGCGCACATCGCGGTCGTCAACCAAGACTGGACGGTTGGCCATAACATGGTCGTGGATGGCTACAACACCGATGATTACTATCACATTAACTTCGGCTGGGGTGGTTCGTACAACGGCTGGTACCACATCCCTGATGATCTACCCTACTCGTTAACGGTCGTCGAAGGCGTCATCGTGGACATTATGCCTACGACGAACCTTCCCCCTGGTATCCCTGAGCCGGTCCAGGGTCCTTCGGCCGGAATGACGAGTATTTCCTATCCGTATTGGGTTGCACCCGTCTCCGATCCCAACGGCGACACGGTCTCGTACCTGTTCGACTGGGGCGACGGCAGCAACAGCGGATGGATCAGCAGCAACGCCTCCACGCATGCCTGGACCACCGCGGGGATCTATGCAGTGAAGGTCAAGGCGAAAGATACCCATGAGGCCGAAAGTAACTGGTCGGCGCCCCTCACGGTGACGATTTCGGTTCCCATGCCTTCCTTGAGCCTCAGCCTCACACGAGGTGGCGTCGGAATCACGGCGACAATCAAGAACACAGGCATAGCCGCCGCGACAGGCATCGCCTGGACGATGAATATCACCGGCGGCGTCCTCAACCATATTCAGCTCCATAAGACTGGGACCATTGGCTCGGTGTCATCCGGAGTGACTGCCTTTATCAAGGGAGGGATGTTCCTCGGCTTGGGGAAAATCACGATAGAACTCTCTGCGACCTGCTCGCAGGGTGTTACTGCTCAAACAACCGGCCAAGGTGTCATCTATCTCATCTGGGTTCAACTCACATAAGACGATAGACGCTTGGGAGGGGAATCCTTTCTTTTGCTTTTTCTTTTATTGACCTATGGTTCCTTGTCGCGCGAGCTGCGTGTCTGTAGGACGTCCGCAAGGAGCAGGGACGCGCAGAGCCATCCGAGTCCGAACAGCCAACCGCCGAGAATGTCGCTGAGCCAATGGACATCCAGGTACAATCGGGTGAAGCTGATGAGCACGATGCCTGCAATCGAAAACGCGATGAGGAGCCATTTGAGAGCCCCAGGCTTCCGTCCGGGGATGAAGAGGCAGAGGAGAAAACCGAAGAAGAGTGCGGCGACGGTTGCATGGTCACTTGGAAAACTGTACCCTGAGACGGTCAGAAGCCCGGTCTCGGGCCGAGGGCGGTGTACGAGTTCTTTGATCGGCAGGACGAGGAATGCGCCGCCGGCGACGCCCATCAACGCTGGGATTGCGGCGAACCATCGCTTCCGTACGAGAAGGATGATTCCGACAGCGACCGCGATGCCACCAAGGACTAGCGGTCTGCCGAGGTCTGTCACCCAGAGCATCGCTTGCGTCACTGCGGGGCTCCACCAGGCCTGGATATGCAGTGATACCCACTGATCAGTAGTCTGGGTGAGGCCGGTGAAGACACAAGCAAGAACAATGAAGAATCCTAGGAAAGAGACACCCATGACGAACGCGAGGAGCCGTTCGTGGCGATGCATGTGCGGACCCTATTAATCATGGGTTTAAGACCATGCCGCACCCGCCGAGACTATGCGGCCTCCTAAGGAAAGAAAGGTTGAAGTACCTCCTCGACCATTGAGGGTTTATACGCAAAATAGGGAGGAAGGAGTATGAGACTTCACCAGACCATAATGATCGTTTCAATAATTCTGCTTCTGAGTATGCCTGTCGTCCCTACGCTCGCAGTCGAGCACGGCGGACTGCTGCAGGGAGCATGGGTTGATACCATCGACGGCGTCCTAGTTCTGCACCTAGAAGGAACGCCGTACGCCATGGGATACCAGCATGGGACGCTACTGGGGGAAAGAGCCAGGCAGGATCTCCGAGCGATCGTCGCCTTCGCTGAGCATTACGGATATTCCTCGCAGGATTTACTCAACGCCTGGTCCGCAGCCCAGCCCTACATACCTTCTGAATACATCGAGGAGATGCAGGGAATCGCGGATGCCACCAACGTAAGCCTCGACCAGGTCGCCATGGCTCATATGGTCCCTTCGTTTCTCCACTGTTCCTCGTTCGCCGCATGGGGAAATGCCACTGTTGATGGTCAGTTGTACTATGCGCGTAGCTTCGACTTCCCGTTGTACATTCGCGATCCCGTCTCCGGGGCACTGGTGCAGGACAACGTGGTCCTGATCGTCCGTGAGCCGACTGGGGGGTACGCGTCGGTTGATCCCTCGTTCGCCGGGATGGTGGGCAGTGACGGCGGGTTCAACGAGCACGGCATCGCCACGGACGTCCTCTCCTGCTGGAGCAATGACGAGCGACATGCGGGTACTCCGTTGATGTTCCGCCAGCGCGAGATCCTCGATCACGCAGCATCCCTTTCGGAGGCCCTCGCCATCCTGGATGGGAACCGTACCGAAGGATGGAACTGCATCCTGGCGGACGGTACGACACGCTGCGGGTATGCGATCGAGCAGACCGCAAACGTCTCCTATGCTGGCACGTGGGACGACCCGGTGGAAGCCACCCCGCCGTTCTGGCAGATCCCCCAGGTCGTGCGCCGGACGAACCTGTTCATCGACCCGGCGACAGCGGAGACACAGCGCGACATCTACAACCCCCGCCTGCTTCCAATCCTTAGTTATCTCACCGGGAAGAGCAAGCTTGGCTGGAACATCGTGCCCGCGTACCTGCCCTGGCGCCATTACCGCGCCTTGAGTCAGTGTCTGGACGACCAATGGGGCCGCCTGGATTTGAACACGAGCATGGCGATTCTGCGCAGCGTGTATAACGGGACCGCGGATCCCCTCTTCTACCAGTTCGTCAGGCTGCGGCTATACTGCACGATCCATCAGTGGGTCGCCTGTCCGCAGACCGGGGAGATGCTCATCGACTGGGCCCAGGGGAAGCACAACGCCTGGGGCGAGCCGGTGCATCACTTCACCCTCCAAGACCTGATGAACCACACGCCGTGAGGCACGACATGCCTGGTTCTCGGAGGAATATACCACCCTTTTTTTAGCATATCTTTATATAGCTCAGCGCCATAAATAGATAATAACTTATAATTGATTTATTGGGGGAAAACCATGCAAAAAAGTCTACCACTCTTCGTGGCAATAGCAGTAGTTTTAAGCGGGTGTGTCGCGGTCGCGGTCCCACAAAACACCGCACGGCAGGTCGCCGCCGCCATCGACTTCTCATCACCACAATTCGTCACCATCGACAATTATCTCACGGTGACAATCGCGGAGATGACCTCAAGTCTCATTGTGGAAGGAAAACCAATCCTACCCAAGGTCGTCCACGTCTTCGATCTACCCTTCGGATCTCAGGACGTCTCCGTCCAATGCCTCCCGGGAACCACTCACGAACAGACGATCACCAAGGATATCCATCCCGGGTACAAGGCCTTGCCCTTGGTGGATGGTGCTGAAGCCGGCTACGTCCTAGCTGAGGATGCCGCTACTTACACAAGCACCCTCCCCTACCCAAGCGCCTGGTTCGACTATCAGGTGACCGGCGGGCTGGACCAGAACAGCAACCACGTCACCCATGTCACCGTCACGTGCTACCCGGTGCGCTATGTGCCGGCGGCCAAGACCCTGCAGACCGTTGACTCCATGCAGGTGACGATTAGCTACCAGCCGCCCAGCACTCCGAAGACGTTCGGAGACAGCATCGACCTCGTCATCATCGCGCCCAAGAAATTCAACAACGTCCTCCAGCCGTTGGTCAACCATAAGATCTCTCATGGAATTATGACGGTAATCAAGAACGTCGAAGACATCGTGAAGACGTACAATGGCACGGACAACGCAGAGAAAGTCAAGTACTACATCAAGGATGCGATAGAGCAGTCCGGCGTCAAGTTCGTACTGCTGTTCGGCGGCCTGAAGAACAAGATCTATGCTATTGACCGTGAGAATGCGAACACCGGGAGCAAAGCCTGGCTGGTTCCCGCTCGGTACACGAACGTCTGGGATGGATCTCCCCCTGATATCTTCGACCCCGGGTACCTCTCCGACCTCTATTACTCTGACATCTACACCGGCACGGGTGGATTCTCCAGCTGGGACACCAACCATGACGGGATCTTCTCCGCCTGGGGCTACCCGGGTGCGAACAAAGACAATCTTGATTTAGACCCCGATGTCTACGTCGGCCGGCTTGCCTGCACAACAGTCAGCGAAGCGAAGACCGTTATCAACAAGATCATCACCTATGAGAACACCTCGAGCGGTGACTGGCTGAAGAAGATGATCACCGTCTCCGGGGACGGCTTCCAGGACCAAAATGACCTCGCTATCTCATGGAACGTCAACTCCCTACCGACCGGGCAGTACACGATTTACGCGCAGAGCCGCAACATGACAGGTACGCTAGGTCCCATCGACATCACGAACGTGACCGTCGATCTCACCCAACCATCGAACATCACCTTCTCTGAGCTTGACTACCTCACGGGGTTGACCTATCCGGCACCCCCGCGGGCTGAGATTACCTCTCCCTCCGAAGGCAACATCCTGGGGAATACCGCGGTCAACTTCATCCCGCCCGAAGCCTATATCGGGGAACTCTGGGCCACGGTTCAGTACCAGAGCGGCGTCATGGTCATGCGAGGGAAATCCTATGATCCTCGGCCTGGCGGCAACTATACCATCATCCATGTCTGGATCAAGAACAGCGCGGATGCCACCGTCTTTGACACCGAGGAACTCTCCGAGATGTGGTTCGAAGGAGAACGGGAGAACGCGAAAGGCATCAGCTACATGCCCTCTGATTACACGATCCAGAACCTGTGGAGCTCCAACGGCGCATGGAAGGCCGAGTCAGACGTCATCACCGCGATGAGCGCTGGCGCGGAGTTCGTGTACTTCGCCGGCCACGGTAACCCCGCAGTCTGGGCGAACCACTTCCCGGGGATCCCGGGCGGCCGGAGCCACGCGAGCATCACGGGACTAGCCAACGAGCATCTCAAGAGCCCGTATTTCCCGATGAGAGAGCTGAAGAACGGCGAGAAGCTCCCGGTCGTCATTGTCGGCGGCTGCCACAACAGCATGTTCAACCTCACCTTCCTGCGGTCCATTAAGCAGGGGGCGATCTATTGGACGTACGGCATGCCGATCTCTGACTGCTGGAGCTGGACGCTCATCCGCCAGCCGCATGGAGGCTCCATAGCCACGATCGGCTCCACGGGCCTCGGCTACGGGTACCTCGGATGGGCGAGCACCGAAGGACTCGGCGGCTGGATTGACTCCCACTTCTACCAAGTCTTCCGCGAGAAGCTCGATGCAGCGCAGCCGACCTATCTCGGTCAGATCCACTCCCAGGCTATTTCGGACTACGTCTCTCAGTTCCCGCCTAACAGCGATCAGACCGACTACAAGACTGTGCAGGAATGGGCGCTGCTCGGCGACCCCAGCCTCTTAATCGGTGGATACCAATAGACGCACTCCACCCCTCTCTTCTTTTTTTCTTTCTTCGTCTCCGTCGTGATGGATTGCTTGTCATACGTCGATATTGAGACGGCTATTTGTTTTGGAAAAAATAGAGAAAAACACCCTCGTTTCCCCTGAAGTCTATTTAAATCCAGGGAAATCATTATAAACCAGGGCAGATACTATTTAGGTGAGGTCGACATTTTATGTCCGTAAGAAAAGAAACTACCGTTAAGAAGACTCAGCACAATTGCATATATGCGGTCCTTCTTTCGTTAATTCTTCTGCTGCCTGCTCTTAGCGTGCAAGCGGCATCCCCTAGCCTTTCCCCGGTTCTGCCGAGAACGGCCGGGAGCAGCAATCTGACGATAACGATCATCAAGCCCTTAGCAGGCGCGACGTACATACAAAACAAACTGATCTCTGGGCCAACAGTCAATAAAACCACCTTCGTCTACGGGCAGATCACAATTCAGGTTTGGGTGAACGGCACGAACCTTTCTTCGGTGCTGTTCAAAATGGACAACAAAACCATCAAGGCTTTTACGAGCAATGTCACAGCTGGGCTTTTCAACTACACGTGGGGGCCACTCATCCAATTAACCCCTCGGCATACCATCACCGTATTCGCCAATGATACCTTGGGCAACAACGCCTCCGCTTCGGTCGATATCGTAAAATGGCGGTTCCACGCTCTCCCGATAGTTATCGTCGCTGCCGCGATGATGCCGTCGATCCTGCCGCGCACAACCATCCACGGCTTTGTCTTCAACATCCACAAACAACGCTTCGGGTACACCTTCTTCGCCATCTACGTCCACTACAAGTCCACGAGCCTGCTGAAAAAACAAGCAGGATCGATTATCCTGAAGCGCGTGCATGTGGGGCCCTCAATTTCCATGCATATGTTCAACATATCGCCGCTACGGCTCGCGAGGATATCAGCCACCTTCCTAGGGATGTTCAAGTAAACTCCCCCTTTTTTTCTTTTTTTCCAAAATAAATAAAAAATAAAAAAAAAGGGTAGTAGGGCTATGATTGAAGAATTTGACAGTGTGCCCATCCAATGTTAGCCTTGGTCATCCACCGTAAGCTCAGGATTTTGCTGTCAGAGTCGTAGCGGAACAGCCCAGTGATCCGGTAGTATGTGCTGTTTCCCATGAGGAGCCGGCCGCAGAAGTAGCCGTTCCGAAGCACGCCAACTACGCGTCCTTGTGTGGTGTTGTCTGTGGTGGTCCAGCGTCCTTTCAGGACGACTCCTCGCTGGTGTTTTACCAGGGTTCCGGTAATGATGCCTGCGGTGTCGTTTGACTCGTTGTATCCCCAGACGCCATGAAACGATGTTTTCGTGTTGTTTACCAGCTGAGATAACGCTGCATCAGACGAGTTTGTTTCATCGGCGATGGCTGTGTCGCTGATGGCGGGTGCTGATTTCATCCAGGGTGTTGTTGCTTCGACGAGGAGGCTTGTTCCAAGGAGCAGGAGGATGGTGATGGCTGCTCCGGATATGAGGCGTTTCTTCATCATTTTTGTTCACCTTAGCCTCGGCTATGGGTGTTTGTTTTAATGCTGGTTTACCCAAGAGTCCTCCAAATATGGCCAGAAAGACACCCAAATCTCACGGCTTTGTGTTATTCCATGCTGAGGTAGAAGAGGATGACGAGGGCGAGGGTCTCGAACATGTTGGGCAAGACCTCGAGGAGCTTGGATGTCGATAGTGCGTATCCGGTGTTACCGAGGGCGGCCTGCAAGACGGGTAGGGACACGATGGATTGGATGAATAGGACGCCGATGAACAGGACGAGGCCGAAAACGAAGCTGGATTTCGTTTTCCGGAAGGAATCAAGATAGACGTAGAGTAATCCTAGGAGCAGGAAGATGTTGATGCAGATGGTGATGGTCCCCAGGGTGTACATATCGGCGTAGGCACCGACGAGCTGCTGGAGCCGGGGATTATCCCCATATTTTTCATTGATTTTCGTCTGTGCGTACGCGATGCTTACGCGGGCGAGGACGAGGCCGATGAGCAGTCCGACGATGATGAAGACGAGGAGGTAGATGATGGCTTTGGTTTTCGGCCCTATTTGCTGTGTGGTCGGTTGGTCATTCATAGGTGTGCTCACCCTTCATGGTTTGTGCTCTGTTATCTGTTTTTTCCCAATTTTACTCCAAATTGTCTCGAACGTGACTTTGTGTGTTTCGAGGAGGTCGCTGGGGAAGTACATCTTGCCATAGCCGCTGCCCATCTCGGTGATGAGTCGGTTTTTCTCGAGGACTTCGAGATGGTGGCGGACGGTCTTGTAATCGAGGTGGAGAACAGTGGCGAGGTCGTTGGCATTGCGCGGTGTTTGAAAGAGTTCGCAGAGGATCCTGCCTCGGTTGCTGCCGCCTGCTGAGCCTGCGAGGAGCCACCAGAGGAGTCGTGTCACCGCATCCATGTCTGTCTTGGGCGCGAATATCCCCTGTGTTCTTAAAATAGTTTAGGGGGGTTCGATGTCGTCGGCGAATCGCACCGGTAATCATAACCGCCTTATGATGAGTCAATCTTGCCATGGACGAATTGGAGATTGTTGTCGGCAGGGCGCAGTTGCTGCGAAGCGGAGCATCCACCAATTTCGACTAGGTTTTTGTGTCGATGAACCGATAAAAAAAACGCTGGCATTTCCTATCGTTTTTTTTCTGTGCACGGTGATTTCTTTGGTCAGGGGTTCCTTCTTTTGAGATTAGCGCTTTTTTTTCTCCTTGAGTCCTCGGGAGACATAGGGGTGCCTGAAAACAAACTAGATTGACGCCAAAGCATATTGGTTTGACACCAAATTTATATACTGGGTATCCTACAGGGATAGTGGAAGTTGAACCCTATGCAAGTCAACATGGATGATGTGGACTTCATCACCGAAACCACGCTCACGATACGCGGCACGAGACGACGCACCACGGTCCCAAAGACCATCGTCGACCGACTCAAACTCACCAACGGTGACAAAATCAGATGGATCTACTTCAAGAACGGAAGCATCCTCATCGTCAAAGTCAAAGGGGGAACATAGACCTATGGACATCAAAGAAATCACCATCCTCGGCGGAATAGGCAAGAACGGGGAAAAAGAACTCCTCGACACGGTCTCACTGAAAATGGGGGACGTCATCAGCATCGTCGGACCCACAGGCTCAGGAAAAACAGCGCTCATCAACGACATCGAACTGTTCGCGAACCGCAACACACCCTCCAAACGAAAAATCCTGATCAACGGCACACTGCCGCCGGACGAGTTCACCACAGACCCATCCAAGAACCCCATCGCCCTCATCACGCAGCACACGAACTTCCTCTCAGACCTCCCGGTCCATCAATTCCTCACAATCCACGCCAAAATCCGCGGCGCCGGGAGAAGCGAGACCATCGTCAACGAGACCCTGGAGTTCGCAAACCAGCTCACCGGCGAGCCGATCAATGAGCACTGTGCCATGACCGAGCTCTCCGGAGGACAGACCCGTTCCCTGCTGATCGCTGACGCGGTCATCATCGGCAACTCACCCATCATCCTCCTCGACGAGATCGAGAACGCAGGCATCCACCGCACCAAGGCCATCGAGCTCCTCAAGCAGTACAAGAAGATCTTCATCTTCGTCACCCACGACCCCCGCATCGCGCTCCTCTCCGACTTCCGCGTCTGCATGAAGAACGGCTCCATGCAGTCACTCATCGTCACGGACCGCGAGGAGAAGAAAGCAGCCGAGGAAATCAAGAAGCTCGACGACCTCATGCTTGAGTTCAGAACCGCAATCCGCGCAGGCGGCCACATCACCTTCAAGGGACTCGAAGAACGCCTCAAAGCACTCGGCTACGTCGTCTAAGGAGGAAAAACACATGAAAGTCATCGTCTGCGCCGGGCCACCCACGAGTGGTAAAACCACGGTCCTCAAACAAGTCTCCAAAATCCTCAAAGAAAAAGGACACCGCCTCGCCTACCTCAAAATCGACGTCCAGTTCGCCAACGAAGACATCCTCTTCAAAAAGGAATTCGACATCCCCACCAAGAAAGTCTACTCCGGGGATCTCTGCCCCGACCACTGCAACGTCGTCGTCCTCGGAGACGCCATCAAATGGGCGGCCGAGGAGAAGGCGGACATCCTCATCGTTGAAACCGCGGGCCTCTGCCTCCGCTGCTCACCCTACATCGAACGCTCACTGGGAATCGTCGTCCTCGAAGCCACCAGCGGCATGAACCTCCCCCGCAAGATCGGACCCATGCTGACACTAGCGGACGTCGCGGTCGTCACCAAAATCGACCTCGTCTCCCAGGCGGAGCGCGAAGTCTTTCGCGCCAACGTCAACGAGGCGGCCAAGCACGTCGCGGTCGTCGAAACCGACGCCCTCCACGGCATTAACATCGGCCACCTCGTCACCCGAATCGAACGCACCCAGGATATTTCCGCGCCACTCCTGCTCCGAGGCAATCCGCCCGTCGGCACCTGCACGATTTGTGTCGGTAAGAAAGAGATTGGTAAAGAGGCACACTTCGGGGTCCTGCGAACACTTGAGACTGATATCTTCTACCGAGGGGAATAACCATGACCCAGAAGGAAATCCTCCAAAAACTGCCAGGTAAAAACTGCGGCCTCTGCGGGCTGAAAAGCTGCGAGGCGTTCGCCGAAATCGTATCAAAAGACCCAGACGCCATCAACCGATGCATCTACATAGATGGGAAAGCAAAACCGGCGGATGAAACCGCGGCCGAGGCATTCAAGAACGAGATCACCTGGAAGGACCACCTCGACAGGGACTACGACTTCATCCTTGACAAGTTCCCAGGCGAGCTGGGACCGCGCGAGACCATCATTCTCTTCAACCCCACGAACGTCGAAAAGCTAAAGATCAAGAAAGGGGACGTCCTTTACGGGCGTCCCGCGTGGATCTCTTGCGGCTGCCCTGTCACCCACGTGGGCGTCGTGGTCGAAGACCCTGACTACTTCAACGGCACGGTCATCTGGTGCATCGTCGGCCCGATGCAGGCGCGACAGCGCGGCATCAACATCGGATACTACAACACCACCGCCTACGAAGGCCTCGTGAAGCACTCACGGACAACCCTTGAGATCGGGCGGCGCTATTACTTCCAACCGCGGTACTGCATGCTGCAGTGGAGGCACTGCGGATTGGTGAACGCACTTGCGAAGACAAAAGATGGCATTCATGTCCGTGTCGAAGGGCTATGGATAGGATAGGCTGGTTACAGCTGAAAATCCTATCATTTTATTTTTTCAAAGGAGCAAGTACTTACCTACTGTGGTCTCTTGTGGCAATAAAAAAAATGCTGAGAAAGATATCAGATAGATGTACTAAAAATTACTTTTTCTTCTTGGTTTTTTTTGCTGTCTTTTTTGCTGTCTTTTTTGCTTTCTTGGCAGGCATCACCGCTCCTCCTTGCATGTTGATATCACTCACGTGATTAAATAAGTATGGTAACTTCTAGGTACGCTTGGCAAGTGATTAGATAATAATTGTTATATCAAGTTTCAATGCCAATTCCTTGTACCGATTCCGTATCGTGACCTCAGTCACTCCCGCGACATCAGCCACCTCACGCTGCGTCCGCCGCTCACCACAGAGCACCGACGAGATGTACATCGAGGCTGCCGCAAGACCGGTGGGACCTCGTCCACTGGTCAGTTCCTTATGCGCGGCATGCTCAAGAATCTCAAGGGTCTTCATCTGAACACTATTGCTTAGTTTTAATTCAGAACAAAAACGAGCGATGTAGTCTTTTGGCATCGTCGGCAATAGTTTCAGTTCCAGTTCACGGGAAACGAAGCGGTAGTTTCGTCCGATCTCTTTACGCGGCATCCGCGCAACAATGCTGATTTCATCAAGAGTACGGGGAACATGACATTGCCGGCATGCCGCATACAACGAGGCTGCGGTGATGCCATCAATGCTTCGACCGCGAACGAGGTTTTTCAAGGCAGCCTTCCGATAGATCATCGCTGCGGTTTCACGCACCGACCGAGGGAGTCCCATTCCCGAGGAGAGGCGGTCGATGTCCGATAAGGCGATAGCAAGATTCCGTTCCGTGGCATCACTGATACGAATGCGCCGCTGCCATTTTCGGAGGCGGTAGAGTTGTGCACGATTCCGGGGAGGGATACACTTCCCATACGCATCCCGGTTCGTCCATCCAATAATCGTGCTGAGCCCTTTATCATGAACGGTATACGTCATAGGAGCTCCGGTTCGAGACCGTTTTTCTCGTTGTTCGCTGTCAAACGCACGCCATTCAGGCCCATGGTCGATGATATCTTCATCAAGGACAAGGCCGCAGTCTCCACAGACGAGTTCAGCCCGAGAATAATCTTTTCGCAGATGCCCGCTTCCACAATCAGGACAGCTGATAATTTCTTCGATAGGTTGTTGTGTCTTTTTCTTCACGACATGATCCTAGTGCTGGTATTAATGGGCCCTGCAGAGTTCCCCGAAAGATAGTCAAATTCTTTTTAGTGTCCCCAAAGAAAAAAAACAAAAGCATCTCACATGAGTTTGTTATGAGAAAACCTAGGTTTCTTCCTTTCGATGTACTATCGTTGGTCGGCTTTATATAGCTTTGTTTTATCACTCTTTGGTTTCATTGACGAGGAGCATCTCAAGTAGTATGAACTAGGCCCGGCTCTTCGACGAATAGAGTTTAAAGTAAGTTTGAATATGGGGGCTGTTTTTAATGGGCCTGTGGTGTATTCTCATGAGTATATCGATACATCACTTTTTGTAGTCGTCGCTTGAAGGGGCACCGGCTGTTCCGTGGAAATCCCCCCTAAAGGCCGTTGAGGATTCATTTACACGAAAGAGGATGGGTTACTAGCTTGTTTTATACGATTTCGGTACCGCGCAGATTCAAGCATAAGTCATAATAACGGTATGAAGATTCAATGTGAACTGAAGGGTGATCGGAAATGCTCAACGATTCTATTGTTATTCGAGATGGGGAGGAAAAAGATATAGCTGCTTTTTTTGAATTGTATTGGATTTCTTCTGTTGAACATATGCAGTATGACAAGGAACTTGACGCTCTCAAATCGAAAGATCAATGTAAGAAATATATTATTGATTGTCAACGAAAATATCTGAAAGATAAGAATCAAATTTTCTTCATTGCCCAAGATAAAAAGAAAATTATCGGCGCCGCTACGGGGCATATCGGGCAAAGGGATGAGGCAGCAGTATACCGAATAGAAGAGATGGGGTTCCTCGATGAGTTGTGTGTACTCCCTGAATACCGTAAGAGTGGGGTCGGGAAACGATTATTAGAAAAACTCTTACAAGAGTTGGATCGAAGAGCGGTAAAATTTGTTGGACTTGGCGTAGCGTGCAAGAATCCTGCGATGCACCTGTATCATTCCTATGGTTTTCATTTGGAGAGCGTCTGGATGGTGAGACGAGGGGACCAGCCGTGGAGAACGACAGAGAGAGAAACAAAAAAAAGAGTTGAAGTCAAACGATACGATCCGTATGGCCGTGGAAAGGAGACTCTACCGTTCATCGTGAAGGTGAAGCCGCAATCGGTGATGGGAGACTATATCGCACTTCATGGTCTGCTTCCGGAAAATGAATTACCGATTCGTTTCAGGCATAAAATCCCGGAAAATGAGATATGGATACGAAAGAACGTGTACGATGACCCCAAACGAAGGGAACGGATTCTTCAGGGTCACGAGAAGTTTGAACTGGAGTTGATGGAGACAAAAGGACTGACGTACAAACAAGCACATCAGCGAGCACAGTTTCATGAGAAGGTGTATAAGCTTGAGGACTGGCTGGGGCGATTGGAAAAGGAGCTGACCAGAACTCCGTATGCATCTGTACAAGTCATTGAGAAAACAACAGCAACGAAAAAGACGAAGCATAAAAAGAGAACCGGGTCTTAAGGAAACTGAACACAATCAATCGTTTTACTATTGAGATGAGAATTTAAATTCTCAACATGAACCACCCCTTCTTTTGTATGAACAAGAATCCACTAAAGGTGTTAAAACAGTCCATTGAATTCGTGGAATGCCTCTTAGGCAACGAGCAACGAAACCGACATATACCATGCTTTTCGACAATTAGGAAGCTGAGCGGGTAACAAAGGATTTAGGACCAAAATTTCTTCTGGAAAATAGAAAAAATCGATAAAATTTTTCATTTTTACGTATCATCGTGGAGGAAATTATTTAACCATACGAACAGCTTTTTTGTTGGCGAGAGTATGTCTTCAACAAATACAGATAGCGAACCAGAATATTCACAGCAGGTCACGATTGAAACATTATTAAGGCTCATTGAAAAATCCGACATATGGCTAAGGAAGATGGAAAGAGATTCCCTGATTATCATAGCATTTCTCATCATCGTCCCTATTGCATATATCGTGTCTGCTCTCTTTGGTACTGCTCTGATCCAAGCAAAGATAGCGCTTCTCGGTGACTTTTTTATTCCAAGCGTGATTATTGGAGTTATTATCTTTTTAACAGTAATCGCCTATCTCATACGAAGGCATATGCTGATCAGAAAGGAGATTAAGTTCTGGCAAGAGCATATGGAAAAGTTACATAGAAATACTGAGAACCTTCTCTCAAAACTCTAAGGTGGGTTCTTGACGCAATCGCATTGGAAACCAGATCTGTATATTGTCTCTCGTTTCCTGGAAACGCTATGGCTGGGACATAAGAACTATAAGAAAACTAACCTGCAAATGGCGGTAAAACTAAATTACGATGTGTATATGAAATATTTAGGTTGGTTGGAAGGAAAAGGGTTGATAGCAACATACATGGAAGATGGGCATCAATATGTGAAGATAACAGCCGAAGGGGCCAAGGTGTTCAATACCATCGTGATGTGGATTAAAGAAACCATCGGTGAGTAAAGCGAATCAAGTGTTCAATCAGAGGACGTACACTATGGATGAAGTTATTCTCACACGCAATGTATCCAAATATTATGGCAAAGTTCGCGCTGTAGATGGCATTTCTCTGAGTGTTAGAAAAGGTGAGATTTATGGGTGTATCGGGCTCAACGGCGCGGGTAAGACAACCATGATTCGCCTGCTCCTGGGAATGATTCATCCTACCGCTGGTGCATCCTTTGTGTGCGGTAAACAAGTTCACTCCGGAAACCATGATCTGTGGAAAAACATTGGGTACCTGGTGGAGACACCCCATTCGTACCCGGACCTTACCGTCAGGGAAAACCTTGAAATCGTACGACGACTGCGTTTTATCTCCGATAAAAAATCCGTTGATGCGGTGATGAACAAACTTCAATTAGGTCCATATGCGGAGAGAAAGGCAAAACATCTTTCTTTAGGGAATGCCCAACGTCTAGGACTGGCAAAAGCACTGTTGCACAATCCGGAAATCCTAATCTTGGATGAACCAACCAACGGGATGGATCCCGCGGGTATCGTCGAAATACGGAATCTGCTGCGTACCCTTGCATCCGATCACGGAGTGACCATTTTTATCTCCAGTCATATCCTGGGTGAAATCTCCAAGCTGACCACCCGGATCGGCATCATTCATGAAGGTCGATTGATACAGGAGGTTGACACCAACCAA
Organism: Methanobacteriota archaeon; assembly: GCA_903877165.1. Lineage (GTDB taxonomy): Archaea > Thermoplasmatota > E2 > DHVEG-1 > DHVEG-1 > CAIRCU01. The sequence goes on from CAIRCU010000009.1 coordinate 18,796, forward strand.
CTGGATCGCCTTCGCCGGAAGCGTCTGCTGCTAAATACATTTGATAACATAGCAGCCCAAGCACTTCTTCGTACGCAGGGGTATCCCGTGAATGTATCTGAAGAAGGAACCCTGGAAGTAACCAGCCAGCACGCCATCGATCATCCAGAGGCTATCTCGACGCTGTTGGTGCAAGCGGGTTTGCCGCCAACCTTATTACGCGTTGATGAGGAAAGCCTGGAATCCTATTTTTTAAGGGTCATCGGAATGCTAGGAGGCGTGAAATGAGGAGCATACTGGCGACGTTCTGGGCTGAGATTCTGAAAATCCGAAAGTCCAGGATTTTTTTGATGAGTCTTCTTATTTCTTTCTTCATTCCCCTTATGATGGGGTTTCTGATGTTTGTCGTTAAAAACCCAGAGTTGTCCAGTAAATTAGGAATCGTAAGCACCAAGGCCTCTATGTTTGGGAAGGCGGACTGGCCAACGTATTTCGGATTGCTCACTGAAGGCATCGCTGGCATCGGAGCCCTTGGATTTGCCTTTGTGACAAGCTGGGTTTTTGGCCGTGAATATTCCGATCGTACGGTAACGGACCTCCTTGCGTTACCGGTCTCACGCTCATCCATCGTGTTATCCAAATTCATGGTCGTAGTACTCTGGTGCGCGTTTCTTTCACTGATATTCTTTGTCTTTGGTCTTTTCGTTGGAGTCGTAGTTAACGTCTCTGGTTGGTCAGGTGAGATTGCTTTGCTTGCGGCAAATCGCTTTGCGGTGACTTCTTTTCTGACGATCTTGCTGTGTACGCCTATTGCGTTTTTTGCCAGCTACGGCCGTGGGTACTTGCCTCCGATGGGTTTTGCTATTGCGACGCTTATTGCAGCACAATTTATCGGCATACTGGGTCTTGCACCATATTTTCCCTGGGCGATTCCAGTAACGTATAGTACTGTTGGAACTGGCAGCTCCCAAATAGGTGTCATAAGCTTTGGTATCCTTTTCATCACCTGCATCGTCGGATGTCTAGCTACCTTTGCATGGTGGCGTTTTGCCGACCAAACATAACACTGGGTTTCTTTCTGTATTTACCATAAAGGAAGGAGCGGTCCGTACAATGCTTCTTAGATGTCCAGAACAGAAGACGAATTGTCACCAAAAGTGTTAAAACAGACCATTGAATTCGTGGAATACCTCTTGGGCACCTAGCATCTAGACTGATATAAAACACACTTTACAGCCAACAGGAGGCTGGGCGGGTAACAAAGCGGCTATGTGGCGGACTGCAGATCCGCATACCTGGGTTCAAATCCCAGCCCGCCCTCTAAGGGAGGTAACCACAAATGAATCAACCAACACAAGTCCGGAGGCTGTCAACTACACTCATTATCCTGCTGGCGATCGTACATTTCGGCGCAATAGGCCATGCTGCGGACCCAGGCAGCATCCTCATCAATGAAGTCATGTACCATCCAACATATGCGGAAAGCACCAACGAATGGATCGAACTCTACAACCCCACCGATGCCCCCATCGATCTTGCCGGCTGGACTATCGCGGACCGCACCGAGACCGACGCAATCACCCCAGACCCTATCCGCGGCACCGACACCACACTCCCACCAGATAGTTACGCAATTCTTACGGACCACGGCACGACCGTCTACGAGACCTTCACCATCCCGGACGCGGCTCTCAGGCTGAGCGTCGACGACAGCACCCTGTGCGGCTCCGGACTCAACAACCAGCATGAATCCCTCAGCCTCTACGACGACACCGGCAACCTCATCGACTGCATGGAATGGGGCGCCGACTACGACGACATCCCAGGCACACCAGCCACTCTCGTCCCCACAGGCCACAGCCTCGCCCGCATCCCGGGTCAGGACACGGACGACTCCGCCACGGACTTCATCGACAACCCCACTCCGACGCCGGGTGCACCCAATACTCCGACTGACACGACCAAAGGTTCGTACACGACCGCTGCCACCTCACCGGTCCGTATCACCCAGGCCTACTACGATGCACACCCGGGAGTCCAGGACGAGTTCATCGCCGTCACCAATCCAACCAACGCCTCCGTCGACCTTACCAGCTGCTACCTCACAGACGAGCCTGCTGAACCTTTCGAGATTCAGGCGAAACTCCAATTCCCTGCACCAAGCATAATCCCGGCGAACACGACATGGGTCATTACCGAGAACGCCACGTGGTACGCCTACGAGACTGGCAGCCTGCCCGCCTATGAATGGACGGACGCACGCCCGGACATACCCGGCCTTCTGGCCCAAGGCACCGTCAGCCTCAGCAACACGGGCGGCTCTATCTCCCTCAACGACCCCACCGGCGCCTGCATCGACCTCATCTGCTACGGAGACGCCGAACCGCCCGGATTCGGCTGGAACGGCACCCCGATCCCTGCCTGCGGGGAAGGCGTCGTCCTCTTCCGCAACGTCAACAGTAGCGGACCAATCGATACGGACACTGCCGCGGACTGGACCCATCCTCGCGTTTTCCATATCGGCCAATCCCATTTCCTCCCGATCACGATAGCGTCGCAAGCCGAAATCATCCCGTTCACCTCACCGGACTGCAGCTACCCCGCGATCACCTCGGAGATCCGCAACGCCACAGCCTCCCTCCGCCTCAACATGTACGAGTTCACCAACGTCCCCCTCGCCTCGGAGCTCATCGCAGCAGTGCATCGTGGCGTGAACGTCAGCATCCTCCTGGAAGGAGCCCCGGTCGGCGGCATCACGGACACCGAACAGGCTATCGCCGCGACCCTCATACAGGCTGGCGCACACCTCCGGTTCCTCCACGGTAGCGCAGAAGAGCATGTCTACACGCGCTACCGCTTCGACCATGCGAAATACCTCATAGTCGACGGAACCACCCTGGTACTGACGAGTGGGAACTGGGCGTTCACCGGCGTCCCCGTCAACCCGACCTACGGGAACCGCGAATGGGGCATCGTCATCAGAGACACTCAGCTCTCCCAGTATTTCACCGATGTGTTTACCGTAGATTTCGACCCAAGCCGCTGCGACAGCGCAAGCATTGAGGCGATGAACTTCACCGCAGTATCTCTAGTACTTCCGTCCAGTGACATCCCGACAGGAACCTATCACCCTCAGTTCCACATCGTTCCGGTACACGAACCATCGAAGATCACCCCCGTCCTCTCCCCAGATACGAGTGAGACGCTCGTGCTCCAAGCCCTGCAGAACGCCACGCAGTCCATCTACATCCAGCAGCTGGAAATGTCCCTGGACTGGGAGGGGGTCGAAAACCCGTTCGTCACGGTGCTGGAAGCGAAGGCATCGGAGGGCCTCGACGTCCGACTGTTCCTCAACGACAACCCGTCGTATGAGTCGTCCTCCGCTGCTGACATCGAAGCCGCACTGAACGGCACGGGAATCAAGGTGCAGCGGTGCATCACAGATCAGTCGCCGTTCACCGCCATCCACAATAAGGGTGTGATCATCGACAACCGCTCTGTGCTGATCTCTAGCGTCAACTGGAACGAGGTATCGGTCCGTGAGAACCGTGAGGCCGCGGTACTAGTTGAGAACCCGACGGTCGCCTCGTACTTCGCCGCCGTCTATCTTGCGGACTGGGGCATGTCCGCGGTTCATTCAGGGCAGCCGGCGGGTGCGCCATGGGGAGACTTTAAGAACCTCATTTTAATTGTCGTTGTCGTCACCGTCGCTGCGCTGTTCATCGCGTACGACTGGAGACGCCGACGATGGTAATCTTCACACTCAGTCCTTTGTCGTGGATCGCGATCGCAATCATGGTCCTTAGTCTTGTCATTGCATGGGCAAAGAAGATTGCCATTACGTATGCCTTGATCATCGGTAATTTCCTCGTCTTCGGCCTCTGGCTCATCAACGGCAACACCCAGATGAACGAGCTAGGATTCCGACCCATTTACCTGCAGGTCACCTACCTGCCGCAACTCTATACTTTGTTCACCTCGATGTTCGTCCATGATGGGATTCTCCATATCCTTGGGAACATGTTCGTGTTCTTCTTCATGGGTGTGGCGTTCGAGGAGCGCATCGGCCGCGGTAAGTTCCTGCTCATCTATCTCGTCGCTGGGGTGTGCGGCGCATTAGCGCACTCGGTGTTGAACCTTGGGTCGACGACGGTGCTCATCGGGGCGTCCGGGGCGATCTTCGGGATCCTAGGTGGGTTCGCTTACGCGTACCCCTGGGACGAGATCGTTATGCCGATTCCTGTCGGCATCATGATCGTCACGAAGATCAAGGTGCTGTACGCCGCGATCTTGTTTTCGTTACTAGAGACCGTGCTCGTGCTGGTCGGGGCGCAGGATTCCACCGCGCACTACGCGCACTTCGGCGGCCTCATCAGCGGAATCGTCCTGGCCGCGGTATTGGTACGGGGGAGTACCGAGCATCTGAAGAAGCCGGTGCAGCGGAACCCGTACGGTGAGCGGGAGGCTCCAGGTTCGTTGCATCTTGATGCGCTTCGGCCGCTCGCGACGAGGCCGGAGCTTGCGTCCATCCTTGATCGTGTGTCGAAGGAGGATGTGCCGCAGGTCCGTCAGTTGTGGCTTGAGAATTTTTTTGAGAAGGCGCGCTGTCCTGTCTGCGGCAAACCATTGCAGCATGACGAGCGGCGGCTGTGGTGCTTCGAGGGCCATTTCCAGGCTGAGGTCTAGAAGGAGAGACTGAGGCCGATGAGGGAGCCGTAGAGGATGAGGCTGGAGAGGGCGTAGCCGAGGATGGCGCCGGTATTGAGTAAGGGGAGGCCGGCCTGGGGTTTTCCTCGGATGACGAAAATCATGAGGATGCTGAATCCGATGACGGTGCCAAGCATGATCGAAGAAGTGACGAGAAGATCATGGGTTTTGAAATAGACGGCGGCGACGAGGATGCCTGGCATGACGACGTCGCCGAGTCCCATGAAGAACGCGTCGCGTTTGGCGCCTTCGGCGATCTGTTCTTTGAGGCGTTTGGTTTCGTTGATGAGTGAGTAGCCGCTGATCTTGGGGACGACGAGGAGGACCGGGAGTTTGAGGTCCATGACTGTGTCCGCGAGGTCTATCATGTGTTTGGTTTTATACACGGAGATCGCGTCGTAGACCGCGAGGCCGATGAGGAGGATGATAACGAGGAGGATGGACAGCGAGATGCCGAAGATAGCGATGGCGCCTGCGCCGACGAGGACGCCGGAGAGGTCAATGACGTACCACTCAGGATATTTCCAGAGGGCAAGTACGATGCCGACAGTAATGAGTATGGCAAGGAGGATCGCGAGGATGTCGGCGAGGAAGGTGAGGATGGGGAGGAGGACGTAGAAGGTGGTGTAGCCGATGGCGAAGAGGATGATGATGTGGATGACTTGTTTTTTCCAGAAGCGGGCGATGAGGAGGATGACGAGTGTCATGCCCAGGATGATGGCGAAGATGACGACGAGGTTGAGGGGGTCTGAGGTGTTGCTGAAGGCTTGGAGTCCTTGCGAGGCGAAGAGGTTGGTGAGCAGCAGGCCGATGCCAGGGATGAGGACGAAGAAGCCGGCCATGATGGCAACGGGGAGGAGTTCGTGGGGCTCTGACGGCGGGTCTTGCATGTGGAGCAGGTAACTAACGAGGCGTTTTTAAGGGCTTGCGTGGGTACGCGTGTATGCTGCCTGGAGGCATCGTTTCACATCCTGCGTCAGGTGGATGTAATAAAAATGTGTAGCGTGAATCGTCTCCGAAGTTACAGTTTTTTTGCTTTTTCGAAAACGATCTTATTCTTGTGGGTGGAGTCTGCGATATTAATGATATTTCCATCGGGGTTCAGCCCGGGTGGTGGTTCCTGGCCGTCTTGCTTGAGTTTGTACCGGGCGCAGTGCACATGGTTGTCTTTTGAGAGGCAGTACTGGTAGACTGGTTTGGTGACATAGTCATAGATGACTCGATTCTGATTCAATACTGTGTAGAAATCAGGGAGGTCGCTTGGAAACATGTTCAGGCAGGTGTCGAGGTGCTGGCAGCGGAAGTCGCTTTTCAGGATGTTGTAGACGAGGCATCGATGGTACCCCTCTGATTCGCACGGGGTGAAATCCCTGTGTTCAATAATCATCGGGTACGTCCGTATGCAGTCTCTCGTAAAATCAACATAGTAAGGACAGGTCATATCCACTCACTGCCTCTACAAATCGTATCCTGTATTACAATAAAAAGGTATTGTATTTCTATTGGAATTAATTGTGCATTAGTTTGTAACCAGAGGGGTCTGTGTGTTGTTTTATAAAGGAGCCTCATGGTTCGCACCCGACGTCTCTTCCCCGGTCTATCTGTTTCTATTGTAGTATTTTCAAGGGAGGTTCGTCGGTGTATTTAGATATGTCCTTCGTACACGACGGTCGTTGATACACGGTAAAAAATGACGTGCGATCATTTCAGACCGTCGACTCTCGTCCCATGGAATACCATGCTGCCTTGCGGCAGAAAGAGATGTGTCTGCACCTGAACATTGAACTCATCTAGTGGGGTTGTCAGAGAGATAGGGATCAGGTCGAAATCGGTGGCATTGTCCGTATTAACCACTCGAATAGATCCCTGGAATTCCGTATTCTTCTGATCTGGTGCCTTGATGGACACCTGGACAGTGACGGGCCCGTCTTCCGGTGTGAGGCCATCTCCGGATCGCGGGGTAAACGACCAGGTCCCCCAAGTCGGATACGTGTCCACCGTCCAATTCAGGGTTGAATTCGGGCTGCCGATATTCTCCACCTGGAATGTACCATTCACGGTGCTGCCGGGTTCTATATCGGTCAAACTAATATTCCCCTGACACGACAAGTTAGGGTTGTTGGGCAGTGGAGGTGGTATGTAGTCGATTTTGAAGACGTCATGCATTTTACCCGAGCCTGGATACGGGTTGTCATACTGCCACACGATGGTTTGATCCGGGGTTACTTCGAAGAACTTACCCGGGACCCCGTCACATATCAAGGTATCCCCGTCCTTGAGGCGCAGGGCGCCACCAAAGACGGTGGAATACAACGTGGTCGGCGGATTCGCAGTGTAATCCCAGGTGTAATCGGTCGGTCCATAGGCTGATCCTGGCTCGAGATCGTACACACCATCGGAGTCGACCGGTGGCGTAAATTCATCCACGGTGGAATATTTTGTACCGGGACGGTTGATGCCGTTGTTGAAGAGGAGGATGTCCCCGGCACCAGGGTAGCCGCGTAGTATCCATGTGGCATCGTGTTGGCCGAACAGCTTTTGATCACTGGAGGTCCCCCGGTTGTAGGCCTGTGGGTTCCCCCAGCGGTACAAGAGGTCACCGCCATGCCCATAGTGTCCGCCGGTATGTCCTGCGGCCTCCTCTGTCGTGGTACTATGGTCAATGACCCAGACTTCGTCGAAATTATGGATGTCGATGAGTATTTGATCATACTCTGGGCTGTAATCAACGGAGTTCGTATGAAGCCAGTCGCCCACAAAAGCATCACCAAAATTGATGTCGACGAGTTCCGGGTGATCGCCGACAGCACCATAGTTGTTTTTTGATGCATCATAATCCTGGATGAGATGGTCCCATACGTGCCACTCCCAGACGACCGTCCCGCTGGTCGGGCCTGTTTGTTTCACCTCGATGATCTTGTCAGGCGTAAACGTGTTTCCCTGGATGGTACTTGGGCTACGTCCCGCCGCGATCGCTTCGTTTTTCGTTTTTGTTTCCCATACGATCATCAGTACATTTCCATTCGGCAGATACTTCACATCATGATGGCAGGTGCATCCAGAGACGGTATATCGATAATCCCAAACTATCGTACCATCCCATAAGATTATTTGAAAACCACCACTGCCAGCAATGATGGGACGCAGGATCGTACCGTTCCCTAACCAATACGCAGCAGCATCAGGCTGATACGCACTTGACCACGTATGGTTGACAGCACCCGTGCTGTTGATTAAATAGGTTGTCGTGTCATAGAAGGGAGCAAACAAAATCTGTCCATTGATCGCTCTCCCGCCCTGTCCCTCCAGCGTAGAAAGGTTCTTGGATGAGGATAGAGGGGCAAAGGAGGTTCCTATCAGTACAAGGAGTATCAAAAAAATAAGGACGCGGGATTTCTCGTTCTGTATCATCGGAAGCCACTGCTTTCATATTTCATGGGGTATATATATGCGTATTGGGATAATTTATTTTTAGAGGCCAGACCTTAAAAAAGCGGTGACGACTTTTCGCCCCAAAGGCGCTTGGCATCCAGGGGCTATTGAAAGCCTTCATTCATCTATGCATGAAGGTGATAGTCCCGCATTTGTACTGACGCCTATACTTCGCTGAGGTTCTTTCTGACCATCTCGATAGCGCAGAGGTTGCCGCACATAGAGCAGGCCTTCGTATCCTCAAGGGGGAGGCGCTTGGAGCGGTACTCCTTCGCCTTAATCGGGTCGATGCACAGGGCGAACATCTTCTCCCAGTCCAGGCACTCCCGCGCCTTGCTGAACTCTCTGTCGAGGTCCCGGTCGATGCCCCTGGCGAGGTCCGCGGCATGGGCCGCGATCCGCGAGGCGATCACGCCGTCGCGCACGTCGTTCTTATCGGGAAGTGCGAGGTGCTCCGCGGGCGTCACATAGCAGAGGAAGTCCGCGCCGTAATACCCGGCGAGCGCTCCGCCGATGCCGCCGACGATATGGTCGTAGCCTGGTGCGATGTCGGTGACGAGCGGCCCGAGGACGAAGTACGGGGCTTCTTTGGTCACGGTCTTCATGACCTGGATGTTCGCCTGGATATCGGAAAGTGGCATGTGGCCTGGGCCTTCGACCATAGTCTGCACGCCTGCCTTCCGCGCGCGCTCCACGAGTTCTCCGATGATGAGGAGTTCCTGGAACTTCGCCCGGTCGTTGGAGTCGGCTTGGGCGCCGGACCGCATCCCGTCCCCAAGGGACAACGTCACGTCGTACTTCTTCGCCAACTCCAGGAGATAATCGAAGTTCTTGTAGAGTGGGTTCTCTTCTTGGTGATGGAGGATCCATGCGAGGTGGAACGCGCCACCCCTGGAGACCATGGGGATGAGGCGGTGCTGCGCTTTGAGTCGGGCGACGCTCTCCTGGGTGATGCCGACGTGGACGACTGCGAAGTCCACGCCTTGCTTCGCCTGATGCTCAAACGTGTTGAACATGTCGTCTTCGGTCATCTCCACGATGGAGCCGTGTTTTTCTATCGCCTCGATGCCCGCCTGATAGATCGGTACTGTTCCGAACGGGACTCGGATGGTCTTCAGCAGTGTCGTGCGGATCGCGTCGAGGTCTCCTCCGGTGGAGAGGTCCATGACCGCGTGCGTGCCCGCTGCGACCGCGACCTTCGCCTTTTCGACTTCCTCGTTGATGTCGCAGTGTTCCCGGGATGTGCCGATGTTGGCGTTGACCTTCACCCGCAGGCCTTTACCGATGCCCAGGCTTATTGGTGCATGGATAGGGTTTGAGGGTATCACGATTATGCCGTCCGCGACACGCCGGCAGATCACTGCGGGATCAAGATGCTCTGCGGTGGCGACAGATGAAATCTGCGCGGTGACCTTCCCCCGCCGCGCCTCAGCGATTTGCGTCATACTCACATTTGACCTGAATGGCCTCATCCTATATGTAGTTGTGTCACGGGCGAGGGAAACGCTAAGAACACGAACCGCGATACACCACACCGGACTATTTCACACACGTGACATAGGGTTGGGGTATGAAGGAGATTCTACGGCTGTTTTCAGATCATGGGACGTTCGTCCAACCCGAGGCGCTCACCTACATCGCCTCTAAGGACAACCCCACGGACTTCGCCGGCTTCCTGCTCGGCAGCCTGCGGGAGTACCCACTCCTCCTCACCGTCGACGCCATCAAAGACATCGAGAACGCCACCGCCCAGCTCAAGGAGACACCCGCGCCTGTTCCTGTGGCGAAGGCACCTGAGCCGACCCTCGCGCCAGCACCTGCGGTCGACAAGGAAATGCAGAAACGGATGCTCTCCAAACTGCTCAGCAGTCCGAAGACCCTTGCGGAAAGCGAAGAAGATGACGAGGAAGACACGGACGAGGACCAACCAGCGGAAGGACCCGAGCCCCTCAAGACGCCGATCATCAAACCGGTCCACGGCTGGAACCCGCTCGCCCGCGATTATGACTCGGAGGTTAAGGTCATTTCCGACGTCACCGGGAAGCGCACCAGCGAGGGTACCACCGACGATTTCGCCAGCCTCTTCAAACACCGGTACCACGACCTCCGAGAAATCCTTCACACACAACGACGCGAAGTCTCCACCGCGATTCCCATCAACCGTCTCAAAAAAACCATGCCCGACTTCCAACTCATCGGCATCGTCAAAAACGTCCGCACCACACCCAATGGACACCGCATCATCGAACTCGAAGATGAGACCGGGTGCGTCACCCTCATGGCGCTGAAGAACTTCACCGAGGTCTTCCCGCTCGCCTCCGAAGTGATGCTCGACGAGGTCATCGGCGTCGTCGGCAAGTTCAGCAAACAAGGCGACCTCATCCTCATACAGAACATCATCTTCCCTGACGTCAAGATACAGCATGAGCGCAAACGCACCGAGACGCCGGTCTGCGCCGCGTTCCTCTCCGACATCCACATGGGCAGCAAGATGTTCATGGCTGACGAATGGACCGCGTTTCTGCGCTGGATCAACGGGGACCTGGGCAACAGCAGGCAGCGGGATGTCGCTAGCCGCCTCAAATACCTCGTGCTGCCTGGAGATTTGGTGGACGGCATCGGCATCTACCCGGGGCAGGAGAAGGAACTCTCCATCACTAACATCTACGACCAGTACAAGGCGCTCGCCGCGCAGCTTGCGTTGATCCCGGATCACATCACTATTATAGTACAGCCTGGTAACCATGACGCGGTCCGTCCTGCGGAGCCGCAGCCCGCGTTCGAAGCAGAGATCCGCGACCTGTTCACGGGCGCGCACTACGAGTTCCTCGGCAACCCCTGCAGCTTCTCCTTGCATGGCGTCGAGATACTCTCTTACCATGGCCAAAGCCTGCTGGATTATTCCACGAACATCCAGGCACTCAGCTACAACGAGCCCACCGAGGTCATGAAGCTGATGCTGCGCAAACGCCACCTCGCCCCCACCTACGGTGGCTATACGCCCCTCGCCCCGGAACATAATGACTACATGATCATCCAGAGCGTCCCCGACATCTTCGTCACCGGACATGTCCACACCTCTAAACTCGACACGTACCGCGGCATCACCCTCATCAACGCCTCAAGTTGGCAGTCCCAGACCTCGTACCAAAAGATGCTGAACTTCGTCCCAGACAGCGCCAAACTTCCGATTGTGGATCTGAAAACCGGGAACGCTACTACCATGGACTTCAGTAAAAAATCCACTTAATATCTCCTGCTATCCAAACCTTTAAAGCCGCCAGAACCATGTCCAAACAGTAAGAGTTTTTTCCAGAGTTAGAGACGATGGATGGGGAGTCCGAGCAAACCAACGTTGCAGCAAGCCCACAGATGCGCGCGTACTTCGCGTCACTTCAAACGGGCATCGACACCTGCTACGCCGTTGCTAACCAAGCACGCAGAAAGGGCTTGGACCCCGAGTTCACCGTCGAGATTCCCCAAGCCCTCGACCTAGCCTCGCGCGTCGAACAGCTCGTCGGACCACCCGGCGTCGCCCCCTTCATCCGCCAGACCACCAAACGCATCGGCAACCGCGAGCTCGTCAGCCTCGAGATCGCCCGGGAGATCGTCAAAGGCACCATTTTTAAAAGCCCAAGCGTCGAGAAATCCCTGGACCAAGCCGTCAGAACGGGCCTTGCGATCCTCACCGAAGGCGTGTTAGTCGCTCCGCTGGAAGGCATCGCCGACGTCAAACTCGGCCGCAACACGGACGGCACCCGCTACGTCGACCTCTACTTCTCCGGCCCCATCCGCAGCGCGGGCGGCACAGGCCAAGCCATGAGCGTCCTCATCGCCGACGTCGTCCGCCGCGAACTCGGGATCGGCGCTTACCAAGCAAGCACCGGCGAAATCGAACGCTACAAAGAAGAAATCCCGCTCTACAAACGCGTACAGCACCTCCAGTACGTCCCCACCGTCGACGAAATCGATCAAATAGTCAGCCACTGCCCCATCTGCATCAACGGCGAAGGCACCGAAGACGAAGAAGTCACGGGCTACCGCGACCTCCCACGCGTCGGCACCAACAAACTGCGCGGCGGCGCCTGCCTCGTCATCGCCGAAGGCCTCTGCCTCAAGGCACCCAAGATCTACAAACACATCAAGAAACTCAAACTCACGGGCTGGGACTTCCTCGAAAAATTCGCGACCAAAAGCACCCAGACCACCACACAAGACCCCAACGAAATCCCACAAATCCTCCCCTCCACCAAATACATCAGCGAAGTCATCGCAGGCAGACCCGTCCTCTCACACCCATCCCGGAAGGGCGGCTTCCGGCTCAGATACGGCCGCGCACGCACCGCTGGCCTTGCCAGCACCGCCATCAACCCCGCCACCATGCATCTCCTCGATGACTTCATCACCGTCGGCACCCAGATGAAGACCGAACGACCAGGCAAAGGTACCATCGGCACCCCCTGCGACACCATCGATGGCCCCATCGTCCTTCTGCACAACGGCGACCTCATCGCCGTCAACGCCATTGCAGACGCCCCCGCACTCACCGACATCAAGCAGATCATCGACGTCGGCGAACTCCTCGTCCCCTACGGCGAATTCCTCGAGAACAACGCACTGCTGCCCGATGCCTCCTACGTCACCGAGTGGTGGCTGCAAGACCTCCAAAATGCATTCGGCATCCTCCCTGAGAAAAACACGCCCCAAGCTGTTAATGAAGCGGACGTTAAAACAGCGGATAAAATCGCTGCTGACCTCGGGCATCCCGTCGACCTCTACCACCCCACCCCACAGGATGCACTCGCCATCGCGGACCGCTACCACATCCCTCTGCATCCGAACTACACCATCTTCTGGCACGACATAACAGCAGACCAAGCCGCCATCTTCCGGGACTTCATCCTCGCCAACGGCACCTTCACCACCCAAGAACCACTCGTCCTCTCCTTTCCCGCAGACCCAGCGATTAAAAGCATCCTCATCGAACTCTGCCTCCTGCATAAGCAGCGCGAAGGCCGCATCCTCATCGAAGCCATGACCCAGCCGCTGCTACGCTGCCTCGGCATCCAAGTCTCCGGAGCCACGCTTGCCTCCGCCTCGGACTACACACCACCCCAAGAAAAAGAAACCACCATCGCCTTCACCTCACGACTCTCAGGACTCACGATACGCCCACGCGCCCCCTTCCGCATCGGCACCCGCATGGGCAGACCAGAAAAAGCATCCCCGCGCAAGATGCGACCGCCGCCCCACGTCCTCTTCCCCCTCGGCAACTACGGCGGCAACCAACGCCTCGTCAAAACCGCGGCCGACGCCGGCACCATCATGGTCGAGGCAGGTGTTCGCCTCTGCCCCACCTGCAAGAAAAAAACATTCCGGATTACCTGCACCTGCGGCAACCACACCGCGGTGCTACCGGATCAAATAGAGAAGCAGACCATCAACCTCCAAGAGGAACTCACCCGCGCCCAAGACCGTGTCGGCGAGCGCATCCTCCCAGAGACGATCAAAGGCGTCATGGGAACGATCTCCAAACACAAGACCCCGGAGCCCCTGGAAAAAGGGATCCTGCGCGCCAAACACGAGGTCTACACGTTCAAAGACGGCACCATCCGCTTCGACATGACGGACGCTCCTCTCACCCATTTCAAACCCAAGGAACTCGGCGTGCCGCTGGAACGCATCCGCGAATTAGGCTATACGAAAGACTACCTAGGCAATGAACTCGTGAATACCGAACAGATCTGCGAGCTCAAAGTCCAAGACGTCGTTGTTTCCACGAACTGCGCGGAGTACTTCCTCCAAGTCTCGCACTTCATCGACGATCTCCTCGTCAAATTCTATGGTCTAGAGAGGTTTTACAAGCTCAGGAAACAGCAGGACATCGTCGGCCATCTGGTTGTCGGCCTCGCACCGCATACATCGGCAGGCGCCCTTGGTCGAATTATAGGGTTTACATCAGCCCAGGTGTGCTACACACATCCCTTTTACCACGCAACAAAAAGAAGAAATTGCGACGGCGACGAAGATGGCCTCATGCTTCTCATGGATGCCCTCTTAAATTTCTCATATTCCTACATCCCGGACAAGCGCGGCGGCAAGATGGACCTCCCCTTGCTCATCACCACACGACTGGATCCTTCAGAGGTCGATAAAGAAGCGCATAACCTCGATACCCTCGCTCGCTACCCTCTGAAATTCTACGAATCCACCTGGAAGCATGAGCATTCAAGGACGCTGGAGTCGATCATGGGCTGCGTCTCTGCCCGGCTTGGGACTGAGCTTCAGTATGAGCAGTTCGGCTTCACGCATGACACCAACGACATCTCCGAAGGCCCCAAGGAATCCATCTACAAGACGCTGAAGACCATGATGGAGAAGATGAACCTGCAGCTCAGCCTCGCGGCGAAGATCCGGGCGGTGGACGAGGCGGACGTCGCATACAAAGTCATCGAGCAGCATTTCCTGCCGGACATCATCGGGAACCTGCGGGCGTTCAGCAAGCAGTCGGTGCGCTGCCCGACCTGCAACGTCACGTACCGGCGGATTCCCCTGCAGGGGTCGTGTACGAAGTGCGGGGGGAAGCTGACGCTCACGGTCCATGAGATGTCCGTAAAGAAGTACCTGGACATCTCGAAGGAGATCGCGGAGAAGTACAACCTGCCGACGTACGCCCGGCAGCGCATCAGCCTGGTGGAGAAATCGATCGATTCGCTGTTTAAAAGCGACAAAGTGAAGAACACGAAGCTGAGCGACTTCTTCTAGGAGACTTTTCTCCGTTTATCGCCTTGGTTTTCTAAACACAATCTTCTTATAGCCATTGTGGAATTGTGGTGCGGTACCTCTATGGTCGACCGGCCGAACCTTCAGATTGATAAGCAGATGTGGAACCGGGTGTCGTTCTACATAAACGTCGTCATCTTCATCATCGTCGCCGTCTTCCTCTATCTACTGGTCCTGGACAGCACCCATGCCGGGATGCTGTCGAATACCACGGATTCCATTGCCCTGTCCAACGCGTGGCTGGCGGTCGCGCGTGACATCGCGTTCGTCGCTGTCGGTTTCGTCATCATCTTCGTCCAACTGTTCCTCTCCTATCGCAAGCTCAGCACGCGCTCCTTCTAAGGGACGGCGTTGGGAAATGGCGAGAGGTGTAGACTAGACCGGGGAGCTAGGCGTTCCCTGTAACCAGAAATCGCCGATATGCTGGGGTCGAATGTTCGAGGCGGTGTGTCGAGTCCTCTACGATCCGTTTGTTGACGATGACACCCTGTCCTCTGGGATTGGAGGTGACAGGGGAGTGCAATCGGAGGATTGTGCCCCTGTCTTCGCTGTGGGTACCGGGCGAGGCACGGAAGTGAGCAACCTTACCACAGACTGCTGATGCTCAGAGGGTTAACGGGGTTGAGAATGCAGACGGGCCGTCGTAGGGGTACCACGTACACCCACTCGCTGCGACGTCTACACCCGCCAATATTTATTTAAAACCCAGTACGAATACGGAACGACATAACTTTGGGAGGCGTACGAACCTATGGTGCTACTAAAGGATGAGAGTGCGGTCGCATCCTGGCTTGGTTTTTTCGAGGAGACCTGCAAGGCGGATATTGAGACGCTTGCGTTGTCGTACCCGGAGAAGCGCAGCCTCATGGTTGATTACTGGGAGATCGATAAGTACGACCCGAAGCTTGCTGATATGCTGCTGCGCCAGCCCTATAAGGCGGTGTTCAACGCTGAGGAGGCGCTCAAGAGAGTCGATGTCGCCGCTGAGCAGAAGATCATTTTGCATTTCCGTGTGAAGAACCTGCCTGATATGCAGCGGGTGTTGATTCGGAAGATCCGGGCGAACAGGCTTGGCACCCTGATTGGGGTGGAGGGCCTGGTGAAGAAGATCACGGAGGTGCGTCCGAAGCTTCGGGTAGCCGCGTTCCACTGTCAGAAATGCGGCGCGATCATCCGCATCGAGCAGGATGAGGATGTGCTGAAGGAGCCGCCGGAGTGCCTGGAGGACCAGGGTGGCTGCGGGCGGGTCTCGTCGTTTAAGCTTTCGTCTCAGTTTTCGTCGTTCATCGATTCGCAGAAGATCGAGGTCCAGGAGAACCCGGAGGGGTTGCGTGGCGGCGCGCAGCCGGAGCGCATCTCGATTTATTTGGAGGATGACCTCGTCGGCGAGGTGTCCCCTGGGGACCGGGTGGTGGTGAACGGGATTCTGCACAGCATGCCGCGGTTGCGTGGTGCGCTGAAGCTGACGTCGTTTGATAAGTCCCTCGAGGCCGTCAGCATCGAGAGCCAGGAGTACGCGTTTGAGGAAGTCGAGGTCACGGAGGAGGACGAGAAGGAGATCGTGAAGATCAGCCGTGATCCGACGATCTACGACAAGATGCGGCAGTCGATCGCTCCTACTATCTATGGGTTGGATACGGAGAAGGATGCGTTGGTCCTGCAGCTGTTCGGCGGAATCGCCAAGGAGATGCCGGATGGGACGCGTACGCGTGGCGACATCCACATGCTGCTCGTCGGGGACCCCGGTACTGCGAAGTCGCAGATGCTGTCGTACATGTCGAAGCTTGCGCCACGCAGCGTGTTCGCCTCCGGGAAGGCGTCGTCTGCAGCGGGGTTGACCGCGGCCGCGGTTCGTGATGAGTTCGGCGAGGGTCAGTGGACGCTGGAGGCTGGCGCGCTCGTCTTAGCGGACAAGGGGCTGGCCTGCATCGATGAGATCGACAAGATGGAGGAGACGGACCGCAGCAGCCTGCATCAGGCGATGGAGCAGCAGGAGATTTCTGTTGCGAAAGCGGGGATTAATGCGACGCTGAAGGCCCGGTGTGCGGTGCTCGCGGCCGCGAACCCGAAGCTTGGACGGTTCGATGAGTTTCAGTCGATCCATGAGCAGATTAACATGCCGCCGGCGCTGTTGTCCCGGTTCGATTTGATTTTTTCGATTCTGGATAAACCGAATCGGAAGACGGATACTGTGCTGGCGGATCATATCCTGCATTCGCATAAGGGCGGGGAGATCCATGAGCATCTGAAGAAGACGACGGACGAGTTGTTCACCAAGGAGCAGGAGGATGCGCTGATGAAGCACATCATCCCGGTCTTTGTCCCGGAGTTCTTGCGGAAGTACGTGGCGTATGCGAAACGCAGGGTCTTCCCGGTGCTGTCGGATGATGCCTTGATAATCCTGCAGAATTACTATGTGGATTTCCGGGGGTCGTCGCAGGATTCGGTGCCGTTCACGCCTCGTCAGCTGGAGGCGTTCGTGCGGCTGGCTGAAGCGAGCGCGCGGATTCGGCTGAGTCAGGAGGCGACCGTGGAGGATGCGAAACGCGCGATCGGAATCATCGACTCGTATCTGCGTCGCGTTGGGACCGATAAGGAGACCGGGAAGTTCGACATCGACATCATCGCGACCGGGATTAGTCACAGTCAGCATGACCGGATGCGCATCATCCTGGATATCGTGCAGAAGCTAAGTACGGAATCAAAGGATGGGAACGCAAACCGAAGTGACGTCATTCAAGAGGCAGAGATCCAAGGGATTCAATCGAGCAAGGTTGAAGATGCTCTCTCAAAGCTTGTAAAAGACGGTCAGCTCTATGAGCCCGGGCATGGGAAGTTACGAAAAGCGGGCGATTAGTCTTTAGAGTTTGGGTGAGGCGATCTTTGCCATCGCCTTCTTCACCATTTTTTTGTGGTCTTCGCCGAGTTCTGCGATGAGGCAGGCGGTGAAGTTCTCTTTGATTTCGTTCCAGTTCACGGTGGTGATGCCGAAGTACAGTTTCTTGGCGACGTTGGAGGCCTTGTGGAGGTGTGGGGCCCAGTGGCCGTCGCGGATGTCGCAGTTGTCCATGTGCAGCATGTACGAGCGGCCTGTTGATTTGCGTTCGATGAGGTAGATTTCGAAGAGCCTGTTGAAGTAGCGGTAGCTGGGGTCTTTGTCGTAGTAGCGATACTCAAGCTCGTACGCAGGTGTGATAGGGACTATGCCGCGCTGCATCCGATCCTCCGGAGCAGGAATATCGGGTGTGCTATAAGAATCTTAGGTTTTAGTAAGAAGGAAAAAAGAGGGAAAGGATGGGAGAGAGCTGTGTCGTCTATCCCATGTAGTACTCGGGTGGGTACGGGTCCGGCTTGAGGCCTTTGCGCTCGCGGATCTTGTGGATCACGTCGGCCTGCATTTGGCGTGGGAGTGGGACGAACCCGCGGTTCTCGGTGTTCCACAGTACCCGGCCGCCGGTGGCAGAGCGGATGGCTGAGGCGAACCCGAACATCTCAGCGACGGGGGCGAGGGCGTCGATGTTGACGAGGTCGCCTTCCGTGGTCATGTCTTTGACTTCGGAGCGCCTGCTGTTGAGCTCGCGGCTGGCCTCGCCCATGAGCTCCTGGGGGGTGCTGATGAACACCCGCTGAATAGGCTCAAGCAGGGTCGGATCTGAGCAGACGATGGCGCCGTTGATCGCGTTACGGGCCGCGGGGATGACCTGCGCGGGGCCACGGTGAATCGCGTCTTCGTGCAGCTTGGCGTCGACGAGTTTGACGAGGACGCCTTGGGACGGTTCGTTGGCGATAGGGCCGCTGCGCATGACCTCGTCGAAGGCCTCCTTGATGAGGTCCCGGGTTTCGAAGAGGTACTGGATTCCTTTGGTGACGTCGGTGATCATGTTGAGGCCGTGGATGCCGAAGACGCCCTTGGCGACGTCCTTTTCCATGCCGAGGTCCGTGAGGATCTTGATTGCCTCTTTCTTGAATTTCTTGACGTTGTCCGGGATCTCGTTGTTGTACAGGGCTTTGACGACGCCTTCGGGGAGGGGTTCGACGATGACATAGAAGCGGTTGTGCTTGTTGGGGGATTTGCCTTCGAACTTCTGCGGTGTGGTTTTCAGGACGGTCTCGCGGTAGACGACGATGGGTTCGCTGCAGACTATGTCGAGCTTGTGGTCGTTCCTGATTCTGTATTCGGTGATCTCGAGGTGGAGTTCTCCCATGCCGCTCATGAGGTTCTCGCCGGTCTCCTGGTTAATCTGGACTTGGATGCTGGGGTCTGCCTTGGAGATCATGCGGAGGACTTCGACGAGCTTGGGGAGGTCCTTGGTGTTCTTGGCTTCGACCGCGACGGTGACGACGGGCTCAGAGATGTGCACGATGCGCTCGAACGGCTCGATGTCAGGGCTATCGACAATGGTGCAGCCGGAGATCGCGTCACGCACGCCGGTGACGGCGGCGATGTTGCCGGCGCTGACCCACTCGACGGGGATGCGGTCCGCGCCGACCATGACGTTGACTTGCTGGACTCGATTTTTGTTAGGCATGCCGGCGACGTAGACTTCCTGGCCGCGGATGATTTTGCCGCCGTACATGCGGCCGACCGCGACCTCGCCTGCGTGCGGGTCGAGGATGATCTTGGTGATCATGAGTCCGAGTGGTCCTTTCTCGTCGGTGTTGAGCATGGCTTTGCCGAGCGGGCTTTCCAGATCACCGTGCCAGATATGCGGGATACGGTATCTCTGCGCGATGTCTGGGGACGGCAGATGTGTGATGACCATGCTGAGGATGACTTCGTGGATTGGGGATTTCTTCGCCAGGCTTTTTTGGTCGTTCTTCTGGCAGCAATCATAGATGTCCTTGAAGCTGAGCCCGGATTGTTTCATGTACGGCGCGGAGATCGCCCAGTTGTTGAATGCGGAGCCGAACGCGACGGAGCCGTCTTCGACCTTGACGCTCCATTTGTCTTTGAACTCCTCGGGCATGAAGCGGGCGAGCAGCTCGTTGACCTTGGCGATAATCTTGACGAACCGCTGCTGCATCTCCTCCGGGGAGAGCCGCAGTTCGTTGATGAGGCGGTCGACTTTGTTGATGAACAGGATGGGTTTGACTTTTTCTCGGAGCGCCTGGCGGATGACGGTCTCGGTCTGAGGCATGGCTCCTTCGACGGCACAAACGAGGATGATGCAGCCGTCAACTGCGCGCATGGCTCTGGTGACGTCGCCGCCGAAGTCCACGTGACCCGGGGTGTCGATGAGGTTGATGAGGTACTGCTTGTTCTGGTAGGTGTGGACCATGGAGGCGGATGCCGCGTTGATGGTGATGCCACGGGCCTGCTCCTGCTCGTCGTAGTCGAGGACGAGTTGTTTGCCGGCGAGCTCTTCGCTCATCATGCCGCAGCCGGCGATGAGGTTATCGGAGAAGGTGGTCTTCCCGTGATCGATGTGCGCCGCTATCCCGATGTTGCGGATGTAGGGCAGCTTGTTCATGAGGTCTTTGGCTTTGGCGATGTTCTCTTCTTTTCGTCCCATAGGGATGTACGCTCCACTGTGAGAAACTTTTTTTTTATTGAGTGGGAATGGGTGATGGTGAGTATGAAGGGGGGGTCTGTTTACCGTGCGGCCTTGGCGACGCGTTCGGTGTCGTTTTTCTTGGCGACGGCGAAGGACGCGGGGTCGTTCTTGGCTGCTTTCGTGAGTTCGTCGGCGAGGCAGGCTTCGATGCGTTTTCGGTTCTTGTGGCTGGCGTTCATGGTGCCGGTGCAGATGTTGCGGATCGCGATGTCGAGTCTGCGCATGGGCGCGACGTCGACGGCCTTGGGGACCATGATGCCACCGAAGCGCAGCCTCGTGGTCTCTTCTTTGGGTGCCGCGTTTTGGATGGCGTCGATGAGGACTTGCAATGGGTTGGTTTTCTGGCGTCGGTCGATGATGTCGAAAGCGTCGCGGACGACGCGGTAGGCCTTGGTCTTCTGGCCGGTGTACACCTCGGTTTTCATGAGGTTGTTGATGAGGCGTTCGATGATCGGGGTGCTGGCCTTGCCGAAGTTCTTGTTCGCGTAGGGCGCTCCGAGGAAGAAGTCCTTGTGTTCGAGGTTGATGTAACGCTGCAGTCCGCGGTCTTCGATCTTCAGCTGGGTCATGTCGTATTTGGCCAGCATGGGGAAGAAGCCGCTGCCTGCGGCTGCTGTGGTGTCTGTCATGGTTACCGCCTCATGGGTTTCTCGACTTTCCCTTTGACGAGTTGGTCGAGGCTGACGTCGTTGACTTTGATGACTTTGAAGCGGACGCCGGGGATGTCGCCGTAGGACCGTCCCATGCGGCCGCCGATGCCTTCGACGACGACTTCGTCGTGCTCGTCGATGAAGCCGATGGCGTGGTTGCCTGGGGCGAACGCGGTGATCTGCCGTCCGTTCTTAATGAGCTGGATCTTGACGCACTTGCGGATCGCGGAGTTGGGCTGTTTGGCTTCGATGCCGACTTTCTCGATGACGATGCCTTTAGCCTGCGGCACGCCACCTAATGGGTCTGCTTTCTCCTTGAGGTGGAGGACGCGGCGTTTGTAGTACCGGTCGCTCCAGCGGAGCTGTTTTCTGGTTTTCTTGATTTTACGTGCGGCGTTCAGTCCTTTGCCCATACGGTCACCCTATTGTAGTACTCTGAATTAGTATGAGTGGTTGAGGGTAGGCAGAATACTGTTTCACTATTTAAAGCTATTTCGTGGCTTCCTCCAGTAAGGAGGCGTGGTCTGCGATGACGTCTACGCAAGTGTGGTTATAAGGGTTTCGGGTGGATTCGAGTGTATAGGAAAGAAGAGATAATAAACAGGATGCGACATTAGTAAAATCATGGGTTGGAAAGGGATTGCGTTTGCTTTAATCCTACTGTTTGTTGCTAGCAGCGTTTCCAGTTCTGTGACTTCTATGAATCTGTTGAACAGTGGTTCAGACAGGAAAGTTACAAGCGAGACCATTTATGTCGATGGCAACAACAACATCATCACCGACCTGCCCAACCAGCTCTGCGCCCAGACAAATCAGACCTTTAAAGAGCCTCTACAATAGCGACATTTTGTGGTTATCCGGTCATGATTTTCAGCAGGATGCGTGCTCCAAGGTGTAGGTATCTAGGGTTTTGGTGTTCGAGTGCATAGCGGGCCTGTCGGATGAAGTAGCGTGGATTGAGCATGAAAGCATAATAGACTTGGTTGCAATAGCGTTGGAGTTGGCGGGTGGAGAAGCGTCCGAGGTCGCGTTCCCTGCCGGCGGTGACGAGGTCTTCGTCGGGGTTGATCTTGCCGTGGTCGACGGCTTCCTGCCAGAGGGGGGAGTGGGCGCCGAAGCCGAGTTCTTTGATGAGGATATTGTCGAGGGGGAGTGAGCGGATGAAGGCGATGGTGTGCTCGATATGATGGTGGGTTTCGATGGGAGCGCCGAGGATGAAGTTCGCGGTCGTGAAGAAGCCCATCTCGTGGCTGAGCGTGACGGCTGTGCGGATCTGGTCGAGGGTGGTTTTTTTGTTGTAGTAGTTGAGGATGTCTTGGTCGCCTGATTCGATGCCGAAGATGATGTGTTCGACGCCGGCCTTGCGGAGTTTTTCGTAGAGCTCGCGGTCTGCTGAGTCGACGCGCGCGTTGAGGATCCAGAGGGTGAGGTCGTAGCCGTGGGTGATGATGTGGTCCATGATGTGCATGGTCCGTTTTTTGTTGGCGAGGAAGTTGTCGTCGGCGAAGGCGATGGAGGTGTAGCCTTGGTCGACGATCGCGTCGATCTCGGCGGTGATGCGTGGTGTGGAGTGGGCGCAGTAGTGGGGGAGGAAGACTGATTGTTGGCAGAACCGGCAGTGGAAGGAGCAGCCTCGGGAGGTCATCATGGAGGTGACGCTGCCGGGGATGAGTTTGACGCCTCCGGAGTAGCCGTACTCATAGTGCTTGACGAGATGACGAGAGGGGAAGGGGAGCGGGTCGAGGTCGAGGAGTTGGGGTGACGGCTCGGTCTGATGGACCGCGCCGTTGTTATAATACGTGATGCCGGGGATATTGGCGAAGGGTGTCTGGCCGGCGAAGGCATCCATGATGGCGTTGATGCGGTGTTCGGCCTCGCCCTGGACGCCGACCTGTGCCTGATGGTCGATGAGACATTGGTGGGGGAAGAGGGTGAGGTGCGGTCCTCCCAGCAAAAGCGGGATGTCAGGATCATAGTCTTTGACGATCCTGGCGATGCGCGTCGAGGCGTCGCGGCCGGCTTTACCACTATAGACCGTCATGCCCACGACGTCGATGTTGGAGAGTGCTCGTTGGACGGCGTCTTCCGGTGTTTGCTCGGCTGTGCTGTCGATGACGGTCACATGGTGGCCGTTGTCTTCCAGCATCCGGGCGAGATAGAGGAGTCCGAGGGGTGGAACGAATCCGCCGATGGAGATCTTGATAGTTTCGGTGACTCGGAATTGGGCGTGAGGCGGGTAGATAAGAAGGATATTCACGGTGTTGTCACCCCCTTCCAACTGTTCCGTGCGAGGACGCGTGATAGTGGATCCTCAGTCATTGATCCTCTCTCAGTCTTGAAGCAATGTCCTTCTTCCTTATAACCGCTTGGACCATCCACGAACCTATACGAGAAAAACAGTCTGTTTGTTTCAGTTTCTGGATCGCAAGAACAAATTGGCATGAGAACAAAAGCATCTCTCCTCCCGAAAACCGTTCAAAACAGGGAAAACGGCCGAATACTTTTAAGACAAAGCCATTGAATACTTTCGGTGGCCCCCTACGCGGATATTTAAGGTCCGTACCATGTTTAGCTTCGGAATGGTTTTTCAGGAGGAACAGCATGACGACACCACGCGCACCGTACGGCCCGCCGCGGCCACACGCCATCACCACCACCCAGCCCCTCGACCTCATCGTCCTCTCCGGCATCCCCGAGCTTGACAGGCTCCTCGGCGGCTTCCATGCCGGCGCCATCACCCTCGTCGACGGCAACAGCAGCCTCATCAGCGAGCTGCCCAACCAGCTCTGCGCCCAGACCTACCAGACCTTCCATGCTCCCACCCTGTACATCGACGGCGGCATGGCCGCCAACCCCTACCGCATCGCCTTCTACGCCAGACTCCTGCACCTCGACGCCTGCGACGTCCTCGCCTCCGTGTCCATCGCCCGCGCCTTCACGTTGCACCAGCTGGCCAGCCTCATCCACGACCATCTCGAGCCTACGATCCAGTCGCATCAGCCCCGCACCCTCATCATCGGCCGCTTCCCCGCGCTCTACCTCGACCCGGACGTCCCCAGCGACGAAGCCACCACCCTCCTCGACTCGACGTTGGAGACGCTGCAGCGGCTCACCACCCAGTATCGCCTCATCACGGTGCTGACCAACAAGGACCGCACGATCCTGCCCAGCCAGCGGGGTCTGCGCGACACCCTCTACGGCACCGCCACCGACGTCCTCAGGATCAAGGAACTCGACGACTGCATCCACCTCGACCATCTCACCAGCGGCAGGACCGCGACCATCGTCCTCTCCGCGCGCGGGCAGCTGCGCCTCGACGCCTTCACCGGAGGCTAAGTCATGGGCCGCACCGTCCCCACCTTCCGCGCCGTGGTCGAGTCCTTCGGTTGGGAGTGGCACGACTTCAAACGCGCACTACGAGCTGTGGACCAGGAGGCCTTCGAGGAGCTCCTCAACCACGCCCGCCGCCACGCCGCCGCCGGCACCAACACCGCCAACCCCAACCCCTTCGAGCCGATCGTCATCTCCATCCTCCTGGAGCACGAGAAGCTCCTCCGCGAGCTTCGAGAGCATGTTGCGCGGCAGCGTCCTTGACGTCCACGCCGACTACCACCGCAACCTCATGGTCACCTGGCTCGCCGCAGGCGGCAAGACCCTGCGCGTCGAAGACCGCTACGAACCACGCTTCCTCGTCGCCGCCCCCCGCTCCGACCTCTACGAGATTGCGGGGAAACTCCACGACAGCCCCTTCGTGAAAACCCTGGATTTCACGGACGCCAGACTCACCCTGGGATCCATCGACCGCACGGCGGTCCTCGCGGTCACCCCACGGACGCTACAAAATTTCCATGGCCTGGCCACCCTCGTCGACTCCTGGGGCCGGTACCACCGCTACCGCCTCTTCGACGTGGACATACGCTTCCCCACCCGCTACCTCGAAGACTGCGGTATCTTCTGCAACGCCGCCGTACGCTGGGACGGCAAGGCCTTCCACACCACCGAGGACCAATGGGCCCTGGACTACCCAGCACCGCCGTACACCAGCACGGATCTGGAAATCACAGCGGACCAGGCCTCCACCATCCCCTCCTACGCCGCCCCCGTCCGCAGCATCCGCATCGGCGACGAGACCTTCCACGAATCCACGGAGGCGGATACAATCCTCTCCGCCGTCACCGCCCTGCAGCAGCTCAACCCCGACATCCTCTACACCAAAGGCGGCGACAGCTTCTGGTTCCCGTACCTCTCCCATCGCGCCCAAGCCTGCGGTATTTCCGCCTCCGTCCACCTCGGCCGCGACCACTGGGAGAAAGCCGGCGACGTCCACCCCAAGAAACAAGCGAAGTCGTACCTCAGCTACGGCCAGGTCGTCTACCGCCCCGCGTTCTACACCCTGCGCGGCCGCGCCCACATCGACACTGCCTCCTCCTTCCTCTACGGCGAAAGCAGCCTGTACGGCCTCGTGGACATCTCCCGCTGCAGCAACATCCCACTCCAGCTCCTCTCCAGGCTTGGCCCCGGCACCGCGATCAGCCAGATGCAGACCAACACAGCCCGACGCCTCGGCGACCACATCCCCTGGAAAAAAAACCTTCCCGAAGGCTGGAAGACCGGACTCGAACTGCTGCATTCGGACCGCGGCGGCCTGATGCTCGAACCCGTCGTCGGCCTGCATGAGGACGCCTGGGAGCTGGACTACGCCAGCCTCTACCCCAACATCATGCTGCTGCACAACATCAGCCCCGAGACCATCCTCTGCTCCTGCTGCCCGGACTCACCGCACAGAGTCCCCCAGCTCGGCTACCACCTCTGCCAGCGCCACGAAGGCCTCCTCCCCAGGGTGCTGCGCCCGATCCTGCACCGCAGGTTCTGCTACAAGGCACGCTCCAAGCACCCCGGCTACGACCACGAGCGGTACCAGCAGCTGCAGAAAGCCTGGAAATGGGTCCTCATCGTCTGCTTCGGCTACACCGGGTACCGCAACGCCCGCTACGGCCGCATCGAATGCCACGAGAGCATCACCGCCTTCAGCCGCGACGCCCTCCTCACCGCCAAAGAGACCGCGGAGCAGGCGGGCTACCGCGTCCTGCACGGCATCGTCGACAGCCTCTGGGTCACCCCCGCCAGCCCCACCATGACCGTCGCTGCCCTGTCCCGGCGGATCAGCCAGCACACCGGCATCCGCATGGCCGTGGACGGCCGGTTCCGCTGGATCGTGTTCCTCCCCTGCGCAAATCTCCCGGTCGGCGCCCTCACACGGTACTACGGCGTCTTCGACACCGGAGAACTCAAAGTCCGCGGCGTGGAGATCCGCCAGCGCGACACCCCTGCGTTCCTGCGCGCCGCACAACAAAGCATCCTCACCGTCCTTGGGAATGCGCAGACGGCGGCAGCGTTCCACGCATCACTCCCGGCCGCGGTGGACGTCCTGCGAGAAGCGGCGGCACGGCTGCGCAGCGGCACGGTCCCGGTCCACGAGCTCGTCGTCTGCAGCCGCGTCACCAGGTCCCCCGACCAATATGCGGTCAACACCCTGGTCAAGGCCGCGCTCCTCCAGCTCCAGGACGCTGACGTGGCCGTGGAGCCCGGGCAGTCCGTCCGCTACCTCGTCACCCACGAAGCCTCCCCGCACTACCGCGACCGCGTCCGCACGGTCGAGACCTTCACCGGCACCGAGCAGGCGGACTCCGCCTATTACCTCCGTCAGCTCGCGACCTGCGGCGAAAGCCTGCTGTCTCCCTTCGGGTACACCAGCGAAGGCCTCGACACGCTCCTCAACCAACCGGCTACAGGAGAAAGGTATTTAAAAACCCAGGGCCACCAGGTACCTATAGATTAATATAGGCGACCTTGAATTATGCTGCAGTGGGGATACTCTATGAAGAATCATCTTGCGACACGCACAGTAGCCATTGGCATTTTCCTGTTGTTCTGCTCCATGGGTCTTGCCTCGCCCCTGCTACAGGCCCAGCCCAGCAGCCGGCCCATGACGGTCACCAATCGGTGCTCAGCTCCGACGACCACCCTGACCGACGGCATGCTGCGCGTCTCGCTTGCACAGGCTACCGGCACCATGGAAGAATTTGGCAAGCCGCAGCTCCCCGTGGTCACCTCGGTGTATGAGCTACCCCGCGGTACGCAGATCCGCTCCGTGACGTTCACTCCTGACACAATCCAGACCATGCGACTGAACGCCCCGGTGCAGCCCGTGCCGACGCCGCAGAAAATCGGCGACCTGCTCATCCCCCAGACGACCTACAACGAGGCAGTCTACAGCACGACCGACCCCTACCCCGCCACATGGGGATGGTACACGCTCGGTGCAGGAATCAACAGCCGCAACGAACACGTCCTGTTCCTCAGCCTACATGCCACACCCGTCCGCTATTGCCCTGCTGCTGGTGCGCTACAGTACACCACGACGGTCACGATCACGGTCTCCTACGATGTTCCACCGGCGCCGGCCCCGGTAACGACGACGTACGGCCTGGTCATCATCGCCCCGCAGGAGTTTTCAGATGCGCTGCAGCCGCTCGTAGACCACAAGAACGCCCACGGGCTTCCGACCACGTTGGTCACCTTGGAGTCCATCTCCACTTCCTTCTCCGGCCGAGATCTCCCTGAGAAAATCAAGTATTGCATCAAAGACGCGATCGAGACGTGGGGGACAAGCTACGTCCTGCTCGTGGGGGATATGAAGAAACTACCAATCCGGTTGACATATGCCTCCTGGTGGGAGTCCGACATCCTCGCGGATCTCTACTACGCGGACGTCTACAACGCCCAGGCCCAGTTCTGCTCCTGGGATAAGAATAACAACAATCGCTTTGGCGAGACCAATCATGATGGCGTCGACCTCGATGGCGTCGATCTCTACCCTGATGTGAACGTCGGACGCCTCGCCTGCTCCACTGTCACCGACGTGCAGACGCAGGTCGCCAAGATCATCACGTATGAGACGCAGACCTATAACCAGTCATGGTTCAAGCACATCGTCCTGGCTGGTGGGGATACGTTCCCGCCCAGCATGGGCGCGCCGCGCAACGTCTTCGAAGGCGAGATCACGAACACCGCGGTCGCCGCGACCATCCCGGGGTTCACGCCGACGTTCCTGTGGACCTCGACGCATACATTACATGCATCTACCTTCAATCGCGCGATTGACAAGGGCGCGGGATTCGTCTGCTACTCAGGTCATGGGTTTGAGCATGGCTGGGGGACGTACCGGCCGAATGCCGAGACGAAGTCCTTCGTGTTTTATTATACTCCCTTCATCAAGAAACTGACGAACGGCGATATGCTGCCGATCATGTTCTTCGATGCGTGTCTGACCGCGAAACTGGATTTCAACGTCACGGACCTGGAGGGTTACTACCCTAATCTGATGAGTCTGCTGATTCGTCTGGGGAAAGTCGCTAACGACCCGTCGGTGTTCTACCCGTGTTTCGCCTGGAGTTTCCTTGCGAAGTCAGATGGCGGCGCCATCGCCTCCATAGGGGCGACGCGCACGGCGTACACGCATGTGGATGCGCATGGGATCTACGGCGGCGCCGGGTATTTGGACGTCCAGTTCTTCGCCGGGTATCACGACGGCGTGCGCCTCGGGGAGATGATGACGAGTGCGCAGGTGGGGTACCTCAATGGCGTGGGTCTGGATTATTTCACGCTGGAGGAGTTCCTACTGCTCGGCGACCCCAGCCTCATGGTCGGCGGGCTGCCTGCGTCACCCTAACCCATGGTCACAGGGCTCAAGGAGAAACTCTCCTGGAAAGAAAAGTTTTTTATTACTGGAAAGGATGACAACACGTGGGGGACTAGCAACAATTGGGGAGGTTGCTTTAGGCTATCTGCTTTCCACTAAAAGCACATTCCTCCTACCCGATGCATCCCGTCCCCCACTTTTACAGCGCTGTCGTTGTTGAAAAGAGATAGAGTGTCCACTCGGTAAGAGAAACAGGGAAAAATAAGAAAGAAAGGACAGTGGCTTAGTCGAAAAGTGCGCTGAGCCCTGCTGCCGCTTCTTCTTGCGAGACTTCTTCTTTCTTTTCCTTCTTCTTCTCGTCTTTCTTCTCGGCAGGTGCTCCTGCAGCTGGTGCAGCAGCGACAACCGGCATGGCTGCGTTCTTGATGGCCTCGTCGATGTTGACGCCCTCAAGGGATGCCACGAGAGCCTTGATACGGGATTCGTCGGGTTTCACGCCGGCGGCCGTGAGGATCTTCTTGACGTGGTCTTCGGTGATGGGCTGTCCTGCGGAGTGCAGCAGCATTGCGCTGTAGATATATTCCATTCAGTTGACCTCCTTATGCGGCTGTTTTTGGTGTACTTTCTCCTGATTTCTTTGCAAGAGAGGAAACCGCCATCATACCCGCTTGGGCCTTGGCCATGAGCGGGCCGATGGTATCCTTAGTGTAGATGGCCCGTTCCATTGCAAGGGTGTATGACTGGCGATATGCTTTCTGCAGGAGTGGGTTAATCGTGCCTTTGCTGGTCCACACGGTCTCCAGGGCGAGTCCCAGGGCGTTCCAGTGCGCCTTGTGCAGTCTGCCGAGGAACTGGTCCATGTCGATGTCGAGGACCTCGGGTTTGAAGATGTTGCCCGCCTCGTAGATGGCGTGCACGTTCAAGCCCAGCTCAATGGGGAAGATCTCCAAGCGCGTCAGCATCTGCGCCATTTCCTTGGGGATCCTCTGGCCGGCTTTGATCAGGACCTTGTCGCTCTTGATGACGACCTTGCCTTCCTGGATCGCCGCGGGGATGCCGGCTTTCTGCAGCTCGCCGACGATCGGCCCGGGTTTGAAGGGCGTCTCCCCGGCCATGACCTCGATGTCGGTCGCTGCAGTCTCCCCGCCCCTGGCTGGTGCCTTGGTGCGGGTGGATTTGATGTCCTTGAAGAGTGAGAACGGGTTACTATCGGAGGCGATGATCGCAGCCTGGCCGCTGACCGCTTCCTTGAGCCTGCCGAGACCCTTGACCTTCTTGTCCGCCTCGTCCAGCGCACGGACGATGAGAGTGTTTTTCGCGGAGCGGATCGTGGCCTTCTTGCGGATGTTGCCGCGGATCTTCTGCAGCTGCGGTGCGGGGATACCGCCGATGTCGATGATGCCGATGATCTTGTGGCTGGTCAGGAGGGCGACGAGGGATTTGGTCTCTCCTTGTTTCCAGTCTGCGACGTGTGCCATGATGTCTTCACCATATGCGGACGGAGGGGCCCATGGAGGTCTTCACGTAGACCGAGCCGATGTTCATGCGGCCGCGCTCCAGTTTCGCTTCTATTCTCTTGATGACCATGTCGATGTTGTCTGCAATCTGATCCGTGGGCATCTTCTCCTGGCCGACCAGGGCGTGGATGGAGGTGCTCGCTTTGCTGCGTACGCGGACGGTCTTGCGCAGGTTCTTGGCGATGCTGCTGATATCGAGGGTCGGGGATACAGGCTTAGGCATCTTGCCGCGGGGACCGAGGACCACACCAAGGGATTTTCCGATGGTGGGCATGAGTGGTGCCTCCGCGATGAAGAAATCGTACTCGTCCGCCATCTTCTTGAACTTCTTCTTGTCTTTGGCGAGTTCTTCAATCTCCTCGGGTTTGATAAGCAAGTCAACATGAGCCTTGGACTTCAGGGCGAGCTCGCCGCTGGCGAAGATCGCGATCTTCGCGTCGCTGCCGCGCCCGTTGGGGAGGACGACTTCTTCTTCGATGCGGTTCTTCGCGTCGTTCATGTCGACGTTCTTGAGGTTGATGACGAGGTCGACGGACTGCGTGAATTTCCGCTCTTCCTTCTTGGAGTCGTCCAAGGCTTTTTGAACTGCCTCAGCAGTTTTACTGTCTGCCATAGAACACCAGTGAATCTGTACTGTACATTGGGTAAATGCTACTCCCCTACAGGGAATGTAGTTCTCGGGAATAAGAAGCTCATTTATAAAAGTTTGTGTCGTCTCCCCCAGGGGGCGGATTCGTTATTGCTCATCGGTGCGCTCGGAAATCAAGAGGCTGATGTCCTCAGGGTCCCGAATTTTCTTCAGGTCGCGTCTCATGATGATGGGGGTGCCAGCGAGGTTGTTACGGGCGATCTCCCGGTCAAGGAACACCACCGCCTGCCTCTCCGTTATCCGAGAGAGGTTGGCGAGGACCTCGGCTTTCTTGCGCAGGTGCTTGTTGTACTCCTGGATGCAGGTGAGCAGGATCTGGTCACGTTCCTTGCTGACGGCCTCGAAGGGGCAGCGGTCCATGGGGACGATCTTGTAGCCGACCCGATGCAGCAGGGTGAGGACTTCGCGCTGGAACGCCTTCATCTGTCCCAGGCCGGCCTCCAGGGACAGGCTGTCGTCCGGCATGTTCTTCCAGAGGTCTATCGGCGTGATCACCGAGGATTTCAGGAGTTCTTCGATGCGGGCGGCGATGTCCACGCGGGCGCTCATCCCGTCCTCGTACATCTGCACGGTGCGTCGGCTGACGCGTACGAACCGCGCGAACTCACCCAGGGAGATGTTCTTCTCCTGTCGAAGTTCCTTGAGCCGCTCTGTATCGAGGTTGACGTAGAAGCCTCCCGGGCCCGCGTACGCCCAGATCGGCACATCCTCCAGCAGATGACTGTTCAAGGTCCCCAGGGTGATCGTCTGGATGCCGAACCGGTCGTACACCGCGTTCGTCTCCAGTGGGTTGAACCCGTTCTTCTCCCCGATCAACAAGGGCGTGGCCTTCAGCATCGACGCGAGTTTACGCAAGCTGCGTGCCACCGACTCGGAAAACGTGTCGATGTTTATGAGTACTTTAATAATCAGCAGCGTCTCCCCACGGCGTGCTACGATATCAAAGCCAGCAAGCCGCATCTCAAACGACTCCGACACGACGAATCCGGCGGAGACGAGTAGGCTGCGGGTTTCCGAGAGGAGCTCTGCCCGTTCCATATAAATCCAACTTAAGTATAACCTCTCTAATAATGTTTGTGGTGGCCTCTCTCTATGTGGATCGGCGTTGATGATACGGACTCGGTGCGGGGCGGCTGTACGACGTACCTCGCGCGGTTGATCCTTGAGCGGCTTACCGACCAGGGCTTTGGGATTATTGGGTACCCGCGGCTCGTGCGCCTCAATCCTAACATTCCTTGGAAGACGCGCGGCAACGGCGCCATCGCTCTTCAGGTCGGTCGAGGACGCGGTCACAAGATGCCTATCGCTGACCTTCACGGTCGACCACTACATGCTTCTCCAGTGCTGCAGACTGATCTTGAGGAAGACGAATATACATCTGCTCATGCGACGGTGAACGAGCTCGTTCGTGCCCATGCGTTCTTCGACGACAAGAAAACCAACCCTGGCGTCGTCCTTTTGCCCAAGCCGCCAGACCCGCGGTGGTACCGCGAGGCGGTCACCAGCGTCGTCAGCCTCGATCGAGTACAAAAAGAACTCATAAAGAGCGGGGCGCTGTTCACGCCGTACAAGAACGGCCGCGGACTCATCGGGGCGACCGCGGCAATCGCCTGGTCACTCGGTGACTCGACGTATGAGATCATCAGTTATCGTGAACGGTCGCGGTGGGGGACGCCACGCAGCCTTGATGCTGGTTCGGTGATAGCCATGGATCAGGCGTCCCCGTCGACGTTCGATAACTACGATTACTTACATGAGTGTCCGCGGATCGCACCGCATTCCCCTTGCCCGATTCTCTACGGCATCCGCGGGGAGGACCCCGGTGACCTCCTCAAGGCCCGGGGTTTGGTCAGATCGGAGGATGTTGAAAGCTGGGTGCTGTTTCACTCGAATCAGGGCACGGACGACCATATCCTCAGGAAATCCATCCGCGAAATCAGTTCGTTTGAATCCGTCGCTATCACGGGTCGGGTCGCACAGGCCCCGAGGACGATCCCAGGCGGCCACGTGGTGTTCGCCGTGGATGACGGGTCCGGTACGATCGCGTGTGCGGCGTATGAGCCGACGAAGGAGTTCCGTACGGTGGTCCGCGGGCTTCGGTGCGGCGACGAGCTGGTGGTTTACGGCGGCGTACGAGATGAGCCTCGGACGGTGAACCTCGAGAAGATCCAGGTCCTTGGGCTCGTGGAGATCAGGGAAAAAGAGGAGAACCCGGTCTGTCCGCAGTGCGGCAAGCATATGAAATCGCGGGGGAGGAATCAGGGGTACCGGTGTATCGTGTGCGGATGTACTTCAAAGATGGCGCGGTTCCGGACCGTTGAGCGGTCGGTCGCCGTGGGGTGGTACGAGGTCCCGGTCTGTGCCCGGCGGCATCTGAGCAAGTCGTTGAAAAGAATGGCGCCTTTGGCGGTCGTCAGCGGAACTGGGTGAACTCACCGATCGCGATCTCGTCGACGATCTCGGTGCTGATGCCGAAGGTAAAAGAACCGGTGTTGTGGAGATGGTAGCGCCAGTAGTTGATGATGCCCAGGTAGTTTTGGTAGTGGACTCCGATGGCGTTGCAGTGGAAGACGGACATCTGGTCCGGGGTCTGGATGGAGATGAAGAAGCGGGTGGGGATGCGGTGCCCGTGGTCCCAGGTGTAGCCGTCTGGTTTGAACCAGACGTTCTCCGGGTGGTAATAGGTGTAGCCGCCGTCCTCGGTGTTTTCGACCGCGATGAGGGTGTAGGTGGCGCGGGTGGAGAGCAATGCGGACCAGGTGAGGGTGTAGTGGTCTGAGTTTATTTTACCCCAGAACCATCCGTACGGGATGATTTTTTTGGGGCCGACACCCCAGTTGTGGTCGTGGTAGCCCAGCCCGGTGACCGAAAGGGTGATGCCGCGGTAGTTGACGGTGCCGGTGACGTCTGCGCGTGGGCACATGACCGCCCAGCTGTCGTTGTGGGAGCGGACAATCTTCCAGCCTTTGGTCCGTCCGGTGAACTGCAGGGTCGTGTTGAGTCCCGTGTCGCCGAAGCTGACGGTGTAGTCGTACGCGTCTTTGGTGGCGTTGTAGGTGCCGAGGATCAGCTGACGGCCGTCCAGGACGACGTTGGGGGTTGTGACGGAGGCGGTGAGATGGGAGAGGGTTTGTTTGGTGTGGGTGTCTGCGAGGAGCTGGCCGTCCTTGTAGAGCTCCAGGCGGGTGGAGACGGCGCCGCGGTGCAGGGTGGTGGTGACGCGGACGTTGGCCTGGATGCTGTAGCCGTCGTTGAGGCTGGCGTCGAAGTACCACCATTCGGTGCGCGGTAGTTCTGAAGGATGATAAGCATCGTCCCCGATGGTAACGTCCTCGGGGAGGACCTCCCGCTGGAAGAGTGATGCGTGCGCGGTCGTGGTGAGGCTGAGAGGCGTGAGAAGAATGAAGAGTGTCAGGCACAGGAAGGCGCTGTGCTTCATATGCTGAGGAGGGACGTCTTGATTAATAAATGTTACTCTATATATATTGTCAGAGTGGGGTGTTTGGTTAAAGGTCGGGTGGCTTTGAGGGGTGTGGAAATACTTTTTAAGTAAGGATGGTTTTCGGGTGTCACGCCTGCGGGTGTAGTGTAGCCTGGTATCACATAAGCTTGCCAAGTTTATAACTCGGGTTCAAATCCCGGCGCCCGCACTCCTCTTCTTTTTTCTATTGGTTATTTTCTTAACGAGTGACCGGATGAGGTTTTAAACTTTTATAAGATTAGAAAAACTTCATGGAGAGAGGATTGATATCTAGCAGAGTGGCGTGGTTTGCGGGTGATTTAATCTTGAGTGAAAAGAATGATTTAACCTTATATCCTAGCTAAAACCACTCAGTACCATCGACAGTGAAGAATCGCTCCTAATATTATAATAACATATGCTATAAGACTGACTACAGGCTGAATCCAATACGAAATGGCCCATATCGCTGCGCAGATAATTATAAGGACGGCAAGAATTGAGCAAATAATAGGGAAATGCCAGGTGAAATTAATTACAATGCCACAGTTACAAGATTGACTCGATAGTTGAGTGTTCTCTCCGTTGAGTCTTGCATCCTTTTCGATAATAGCGGTTATCTCACTCTGCATCTCTTGGTCAATAACTCCATGTTGTTTAACTATCGAATGCATCTTTGATGTACTGATGGACTTTGAGAGTATCACACCAACCAGATACATACTATTGAGTTGGTTCTTTGTTAAAGTGGGTGGAGTGATGATTGGGAATTTCATAATGGGAGTGAAACGCCTTCCAGCGTTTGTCTGAGAAGTAAGGATGATTCTTTGAATGTCTTTGTTGTTAGCAAGGTCACAGATGGTCTGGAAGAGAAGGTCTTTCTGATTGATGCTCTCTCTGAGGGCTTTCTGTTGTAAGGCTTGGACTGTCTGATATCCCACCACATTCGTCTGAGACCCAAGCACCAAGAGACCAACAGCCAAGAGACTGAATCCTGCTACAGCCAACGTCTTCATGTTCTCGACCTCTACCCAGGATGATGATAGGAGATTCCTACTTGCCGAGCGGATCCGATGAAATGGCAATAATAATCGGAGATCTTCAGACCACAGAACCCTCTGATGCCATTGTAATATTGAGTACACCAAAAACCAAGACTCGGTCCGCCAAGCGTCCCATACAGATTCCCTTCATAGGACGTGTTGACTCCGTTATGGATGACATAGACCAATGCAGTCGATGGAGAATAATCGACAGGACCATCCGCTATTTGAGTCATGCTTCCGAACGTGATGATCCCTACCAGGCTGAAGGGAGTAAAGAGTGGGAATTTCACGATATAACTATTCTTTGCATGTCCCGTCACCTGATACGGCAGACGACTCGAAATCAACCGTTCAACCTGCCGCTCCGTCATTCCACGAGGCAGGAGCCCAAGGGAATGCAGAGTACTAGTTATTTCACCACAGAGTCTATTTCGTTCGGCAGTGGTTCTTACCTGCAAGAATTGACTGCTCCAGTTAACAAACATTGCATCCAGTGACTGGATCTTCTCAGAAGTCAACCGAACCGTGGTCGCTTTATACCCAGGAAGCCCACAAGCTTCCACAGTCACCTCGTGAACAGAATCACTAGTAGCCGCGGAACAATGAACCGTTTCGATAGCGGCAAGATTCAGAAACAGCAGGACAACACCGATTACCAAAACCTTCTTCATTTTTCCTTCTCCCTGCTAAGTAATTATTAAGGAGCCTTTTAAACCTGCTCTCACTCTATAAAAAGGCGCTCGGAGGCAGTCTCAGCCCATCTTACGCCACAAAATATTTAATAAAGCACCCTCATACTCGACTTTGGAGGCAACATCTATGAAAAAAATCTTAATTCTTGCAGTTTGCCTCATACTAGCGAGCATCCCCGCCATCACCGCCGCCACCGCACCCAGCACCCAGACCCAACCGATCCTTGCGCCCACTGGATCCTTCGCAGGCACCATCGGGTACAAAAACAGCGGCGGCAACTGGACCGCGGTCGGCACCATCAACGGCACCTACACCCTGCGAACCCACGGCGGCCGCTTCACCGGCGACTGGAGCATCACCCTTCAAAACACCTCAGCCAGCGGCACCATGCGCGGCGCCTTCCTCAAACCCTTCTTCATCGGACGCGCAGCCATCACCGACGGACGACACGCGCCGATCGTCGGATTCCTTTTCAGCCGCAACGACACCTTCGCCGGCCGCTTCATGTCCGTCGCAGGCCCCGCCCTCTACTTCAAAGGGACGTTCACTTAAAACATCCCTTTTTCCCCTCTTTTTTTCCTTCCTAATTTTTTCATCCTGGTCTCTGTCGAAACTCTTATAGGTATCGAGTACGATGTCGGACCTGGATGCCTCTCTTTGTTGTTCGACGCGGAACTATGGAACGCGCAGCCGGCTCGTTCTCCTTCACCAACGCACTCAAACGCCGGATGCACATCGGCCGGGTCTTCTACTGGCTCCTCGCCTTCATCCCCATCAGCATCATCTTCGGCGTCTTCACCGACCTCAAAATCGTCACCTTCTTCACCTCGATCCTCGCCTTAGTCCCCCTCGCCAGAATCATGGGCTACGCGGCCAAAGAAATCTCCCTGCACGTCAATCCCACAGTCAACGGCCTCATCCAAGCCACCTTCGGCAACATGATCGAACTCATCATCGCCATCTTCGCACTCCGCCAAGGCCCACAGCTCATCCCCCTCGTCCAAGCCTCCATCATCGGCAGCATCCTCATCAACATCCTGCTGCTCGACGGCCTCAGCATCTTCGTCGGAGGACTACGCTACCGGTTCCAGCGCTTCAACAACCAGGTCATCGGCGTCTCCTCCACGATGCTGATCATCGCGGTCGCAGGCCTCGCCATCCCCACCGTCTACTACAACCTCGCCTCCCCACAACAGACGCAACACCTCGGTCAGATCAGCATCGCAGTCGCGATCGTCATGGCCCTCATCTACATCGCCGGCCTCGTGTTCTCCCTGCGGACGCATAAGGATTTCTTCAGCGCTGCTGAGCCTGTCCCCGCGGGCAAAGAAGAGCCAAGTATGAGCCGCCGCCGCGCCGCCCTCATCCTCTTCCTCAGCATCGTCATCGCCTCTATCGTCAGCGAGATGCTCGTCGGCACCGTCGAAACCGCCGCCGTCTCCTTGGGAATAACGCAGACGTTCATCGGCATCGTACTCATCAGCCTTGTCACCAACGTCGCCGAGCACGCGACCGCCATTAACTTCGCGCTGCAAAACAAGATCAGCACCTCAATCGAGATCGGGCTGAGCAGCGCGATCCAAATCAGCTTGTTCGTCGTCCCCATTATCGTGTTCACCAGCGTCATCTTCGGCCTAGGATTCACCCTGGTCTTCTCCTTGTTCGAGCTCTTAGCCGTGATGCTCGCCGTCCTCATTGTCAACTACCTCTCCGCGGACGGGCAGTGCAACTGGCTGGAAGGCGCACAGCTGCTCAGCGTCTACTTCATCATCGCCATCGCGTTCTTCTTCATCCAATAAACCAGATGATGCAGGTGCATACGCAGCTGGATACGCAGGGAAGTATTCACGAGCGATGCCTTTATTAAAACACCAACGATTCAGAGAACTCGGGATTGGACGGGATGCAGAACACCGATTCGGTAGACTTGACTATCGAGATTCAACGCTCGCTAGCCATCAGGGCTCTGAGGCGCAGCAACGTACGACGCAAGATCACCGAGTACCTCAACGAGATCAGCCCCAACTGCAGTTACACCTCAGAGATCGCCTATCACACCGGCGCGACGACCTCCAACGTCATCGGCGCCCTGCGCGGCATCCATCTGCGCTACCGCGAAGAGGAATCCTTAATCCAGCTGAACCTTGTGGAAGAAAAAAAAGGCAAGACCAACGTCCGCCTCTACATGATCACGCCGTTCGGAAAAGAAATCCTGCACACCTTCCACGACCGACGATAAACCCGCCTGTTTTTTTCTCGTTCGTCTTATTCGTACATCGCTGAGGGAAGCGGCGGCGCTTGCGGTGCGGTCGGCTTGGACGAACTGATGAACGCCCGGATCCGCTGTTCGATCTCACTGGCCTGCTTGTATAACGGCTCAGGGTCGATCTTCATCTCAGGGAGGAATTTATCCAAGGCTTCAAGCAGCTTGCCTGCGGCCCGTGAATCCGGGTACGAGGCGTGCGCCTCCGCGATGAGACAAATCACATCCCGCTGGAGCTGTACACCGCGATAGAGGAGCACCCCGCTGTCACCCGCGATCATGCCTTCCTTGATTTCATCAATGCTGTACTGTTTGAGGAGGGCTTTCATCTTATCCGTGGTCGCGACGCCGAACGTCCGCGGTGCTTTCTCACCCGCAGCATGCATGCCTTCAAGGGTGAGGACGATCTTGCAGTGTTTCTCCTTCGCCCAGTCCAAAATCGTGTCGACCACCGGCTGGATGAGTTCCGCCGGCGGCATGAACTCAGAGATAATCACGACAAGCTGGTGGCAGGTCTCTCCAACGCAGACTTTCTTGCCCGCATAGATTCGGACCGGGGGTGACGGCACACTGTTGTGGATGACCGCGGCCGGCATGAAGTACCGCGAGGAGATCACCCCGATTTTTTCAAGCTTGAACGAATCAATGATGTACTGCCCGGCGATCGTGCTCACCAAGCCGACCGTAGGAAAGGCGACCACGAGCATCGAGTCCGTGAGATCAACGGTTTTCTCCTCTTGAATCTGAATATCGTCCATTCCTTTTCGCCCTCGACCCAGGTATGAGACGGTTTCTTCTTAAGACTTTCCAAGGCAGGAGAAACAGTGGGGAAAATTAAGAGGAAGGAAGAATTTTTTTGAGGGGGAAAAGGGGGTAGAAAATGAAATTCTTCCATCCTTCCTATGGATGAGACATCGGGGGCTGCTGTTAAGAAGCTTTTTCGCAGCTGAATATGTAGCTATGTATGCAGCTACAATGGAGCATTGATGCGATCGAGTCGGGCGAGTACCTCGGCTTTCAACTCCGGGATGCCCTCGCCGGTCTCGCAGGAGATCTTCCAGTTGGTTGAGGAGGTTGTTTTCAGGTCGCTTTTATTCTCAACGATGAGGAAGGGAACGTCAGCGAACACGGTCTTGAGGTACTCGAGGAGATGCTGCTGCGCATCCCAGGTGTACCCGCAGATCTCGGTAGGGTCTATGAGGAAGACGATGAGGTCCGCGAGATGCGTCAGCGCGGTGATCGCCTGTCGTTCGATGGGGTTGCGGTCCTCCAGCGGCCTGTCCAGCAGCCCAGGGGTGTCGATGACCTGGTACCACTCGTCGCTGTAGCGCCTGGTGCGTTTCATGTGGCCGACGACGAGCTGCTTGGTCGTGAACGGATAATGCGCGATGAGCGGTTTGGCGTTCGACAGCAGTCGGATGAGCGAGGACTTCCCGACGTTGGGGTAGCCGGCGATGACCACGGTGGGGACGTCGCCTATCTCCGGGAGGTCCCGAAGCAGCTTCCTGGCGTTTACGAGGAACTTGAGCTGCGGGTCGATCTGGTACAGGATGGAGGATATCCGGCCGATGATTGCTTGCTGGCGGTGCTTGAGGCCTTCAGTCGTACGCTCCCGCAGGAGGAGGCGGCGCTGCTGCTTGTAGACCGAGCGGCAGGTCTCTTTCGCCCAGCTCACCGCCCCGAGCGCCATCTTCAACTCATCCGTCTTCACCTGGATGTTGATGATCTCCTGGTAGAACAAGGGGAGACGATCCAGCGTCGGGAACGAGGTGACGTAGGAGTCGAGTGTGCTGGTGATCACGGTGAGGATAGCGTCGGTGTGCGCGGCGTACCGCTTCGGCATCGGGCCTTCCTTGAGCGCGGGCGACAGGTGGGTCTTCTTTGCCCGCTGGAACGCTGCGTCTATGATCTCTTGGGCGCTCTGAATCGGGGGAAGGTTGAACATACGGTGGAAAAGCTTTATGGGTTTCGTCTTGATAACACTGTTGGTTTCCTATGATGGATGAAGGCTATATCCTTGCGAACAAATTCCGCCGTGCGATTTTCGATGAGTTGGTTGCCGGTGAACGCGACATCCGGCATATCGCCAAGAAGCATCGGATTATCATGCGGGTCGCGCAGAAGGTCATGGATGAGTTCGAGGCTGGGGAGTTGGTGACCAAGCAAGGCCCGTTCTACACTTTCACCGAGAAAGGCCGTAAGCTGGTCGATACGATGTACCGTTAATTGGCGGAGGAGAATGCTGTATGAAGCCGTACCTGCTCTCAACGCTCAAAGCACTCGGGTTGCTGGGGGCGATTGAACGCAAGATCGAACTCTCGTCGCAGGAGCTCGCCGCGCGCCTGGGCATCAGCCAGCAGACCGCGTCCCGATATCTCCTGGAGCTCGACCAAGACCATCTCATCATGCGGGAGCTGGGCATCAAGAAACAGCTCATCTCCATCACCCCGCAAGGCAGGGATGCACTCGAAGCCGAGTTCCTCTCCTACCAGCAGCTCTTCACGCTCTCCTCGCAGGTCGTATTCAACGGTCGAATCGTCTCCGGGCTGGGTGAAGGGAAGTACTACACGGCCCATCCGGGGTACCAGCGGCAGTTCGAGGAGAAACTCGGGTTCACACCCTATCCGGGGACGCTCAACGTCGAGATCCCCGCCCTGGATCGCAACAAGCTGCGGCTGCTGGGCAGCGGCGGCATCCCCATCGAGGAGTTCCGCACCGACAACCGCACGTTCGGCAGCGTCCTGTGCTTCAAAGCGACCATCAACGGCGTCAAAGCCGCAATCGTCCTGCCGAAACGCAGCCATTACACCGCTGTCCTGGAATGCATCTCCCCGTATCACCTCAAGGAAAAACTCAGTCTCAAAGACGGCGACAGCGTCGAGGTCGTCGTCTCCCTCACCACGTAGGATCGTTGCTTATGGATAACCAGCAAGTCTCAAGTCTCCTCAGCACCATCGCGGACATCCTGGACCTGCGCGGCGAGATGTCGTTCAAGGTGCGGGCGTACCGCATGGCGGCGCAGATGATCGAGACGCTCGACTCTGACATCACGACCCTCGTCCATGAGAACAGGCTGCAGGAGCTGCCCGGCATCGGCGAGGCGCTCGCCAAGAAAATCACCGAGTACGTCCAGACCGGGAAGCTCGCCTACCTCGAGGATCTCAAGAAGGAGACGCCGGAGGGCCTCATCGAGCTGATGCAGATCCCAGGCCTCGGCCCCCGCAAGGTCGCCTTCATGTACAAGAGCCTGGGCATCGCGACCGTACAGGACCTGAAAGCCGCCGCAGCCGAGGGGAAGCTCCGTGAGCTCAAGGGATTCGGCGAAATCACGGAGCGCAACATCCTGCGCGGCATCCAGCTGCGGGAGAAGACGAGCGGCCGCGTGCTCCTCTACCGCGCCTATCTCGACGGCACCGCGATCCTTACTTTTCTGAAAGACTGCCCGGCGGTCATCGACGCTAGCCTCGCCGGCAGCCTGCGGCGGATGAAAGACACCATCGGCGACATCGATCTTCTTGTATCCTCCAAACACCCCGAGGAGGTCATGAACTACTTCACAGGCTATCCCCTCGTCGACACCGTGCTTGCGAAAGGTGAGACGAAGACCTCGGTCGTGTTGAAGAACCAGCTCCAGG
This sequence comes from Methanobacteriota archaeon, assembly GCA_903877165.1. GTDB lineage: Archaea > Thermoplasmatota > E2 > DHVEG-1 > DHVEG-1 > CAIRCU01. Next base: position 60,867 of record CAIRCU010000009.1, read on the forward strand.
TCGACCTGCGCGTCGTCGAAGAGAAAAGCTACGGTGCCGCCTTGCTGTACTTCACGGGCTCCAAGGACCACAACGTCGCGCTCCGTTCACTCGCCATCAAGAAAGGTTACAAGCTCAACGAGTACGGGCTGTTCACTAAGGACACCGACAAATACCTCGCCGGACGGTCAGAAGCAGAGGTCTATAAGAAAATCGGCTGCGAGTACATGGACCCGGAGCTGCGGGAGAACCGCGGCGAGATCGAAGCCGCACAAACCCATGCCCTCCCCCGTCTCGTCACACCAGCCGACATCAAGGGGGACTTCCACGTCCATTCCCTCTGGAGCGACGGCAACGACTCCATTGACACCATCGCCCACACCGCCCAGAGCCTCGGCTACTCCTTCATCGGCATCACAGACCACTCCCAGTCCCTGCGGATCGCCAACGGCCTGACCGAAGACCGCATCATCAAGAAACTTGAAGAAATCAAGAAGATCCAGCGATCTTATCCAGAACTGAGCATCCTCTGCGGCACCGAATGCGACATCAAACCTGACGGCAGCCTCGATTACCCGTCACGGACCCTGAAGATGTTCGACTTCGTCTATATCGCCATCCACAGCACCTTCAAAATGGACATCGACACTATGACCACCCGCATCATCACTGCGATGCACAATGACTACGCCACTATCCTCGCCCACCCAACGCAACGTCTCATCGGCCAACGTGAACCCATCGCTGTCGACCTTGACAAAGTCATTAAGGCCGCCCACGACACAAATACGCTCCTTGAAATCAATGCCTTCCCGAACCGCCTCGACCTCGACGACATTCATGCCAAACAAGCCATTGAACACGGCGTCACCCTTGCCATCGGCACCGACTCCCATAACGTAACTCAACTCCCCAACATGCACTACGGCGTCGCGACCGCCAGGCGCGGCTGGGCCGAAGCCCCGGATATCCTCAACACCAAGACCCCGAAACAAATCCAGAAATTCCTCGAAGGATGAATGCTGTGAACAAAACCGAAGCGAAAAAACACATCGAGGCACTCCGCAAACAAATCGACTACCACAACCACCAGTACTACGTCCTCAACAACCCGGTCATCTCCGACTATGAATACGACGTGCTCCTCCGCCAGCTCCAGGACCTCGAAGCCCATTACCCCGACCTGATCACCCCTGAGTCCCCCACCCAGCGGGTCGGCGGTCAACCCGTCGAAGGCTTCCAGCCCGTCACCCACAAGATCGCGATGATCTCCTTGGACAACGCGTACACCTTTGAAGAGCTCAAGGAGTTCGATGCCCGCGTCCAAAAAAACGTCGGACCCGTGGAGTACGTCGCGGAGCCGAAAATCGACGGTCTGGGTGTCGCGCTGCTCTACGAGAACGGCGTGTTCATCCGTGGTGCAACCCGCGGGGACGGCGCCAAGGGCGACGACATCACCCAGAATCTCAGAACAATCCACAGCATACCGCTCGCCCTCCTGGGGGATGAACTGAAAAACGTCGAGGTCCGTGGCGAAGTCTACCTCCCCTTAGAGGGATTCAAAAAATTGAATCGGGAGCAGGAGAAACGCGGGGAGCAGCTCTTCGCCAACCCCAGGAACGCGGCCGCGGGGTCCTTACGGCAATTGGACCCACGCATCACTGCGAGCCGACCCCTGGACATCTACCTCTACTACATCTCCTGGTGCGAGGGCCGCACCTACAAGACCCACAGGGACTCCCTCGAGGCGTTACGCCGGATGGGATTCCGCGTCAACCCGCTTATTGAGAAAGTTGCCAATATTGACGATGCGATCGAGTACTGCAGGCGACTCGGGGAGAAACGAGACACCCTTGAATACGAGATCGATGGCGTCGTCCTCAAAGTCAACGACCTTGCGAAGCAGCAGGAGCTTGGCCAGACCATTAAACACCCCCGATGGGCGATTGCATATAAGTTCTCGGCGAAGCAGGCGACGACGAAGCTTGAGGACATCGCGGTCCAAGTGGGCCGCACTGGTGCGTTGACGCCGGTTGCGATCCTGCGGCCGGTGCAGGTCGGCGGGGTCACGGTCTCCCGAGCTACCCTGCATAACTTCGACGAGTTGAAGCGCAAGGATATCCGCATCGGCGACACCGTCTTGGTGGAACGCAGCGGGGACGTCATCCCCCAGGTCGTCAAACCCATCATCGAAAAACGCACCGGCCAGGAGAAAGTCAAGGCCATTCCGAAGACCTGCCCGGACTGCGGCACCCCGGTGGTGCGGACGCTGGATGAGGTCGCAGTCCGCTGTCCGAACAAACGCTGTCCCTCCAGGCTGAAATGGCGCATCGAGTACTACGCCAGCCGGGATGCCATGGACATCGAGCATCTCGGAGGTCAGACGATCGATAAGCTCATGGAGAAAGGACTCGTCGACTCTATCGCGGATTTATATATGCTGACCAAGGCGGACCTCGTGAACCTCGAAGGATTCAAGGATAAGTCCGCGGAGAACCTCCTGGAATCTATCGAACGGAGTAAGCATCAGGGGCTCGCCCGGTTGATCTACGGCCTGGGGATTCGGCATGTGGGGAAGTTCGCGGCTCAGCTGCTCGCCTCCCACTACTCGTCGCTGGATGCGCTGTCGCATGCGAGCGCCGAGCAGCTCGACGAGATCCCGCGGCTGGGGGAGAAGACCGCGGAGGCGATCGCCACGTTCTTTGCGACCGAGGAGAACCAGGCGCTGCTGGAGAAGTTGAGGAAAGCAGGGGTGGCGATGCAGCAGCAGACGCCCGCTGGTCCGTTACCGTTGAGTGGGAAGAAGTTCGTGTTCACTGGAGGCTTGGAGACGCTCACACGGCCTCAGGCCTCAGACCTCGTCATTAAGAATGGTGGGATTGTCGTCAACAGCGTAGGAAAAGACGTTGATTACGTTGTTGCCGGCAAAGACCCTGGTTCCAAGGCGGCGAAGGCGGAGAAACTTAAAATCCGTATTCTGAATGAAGCAGAATTCAAGAAACTCATAGAAGGCGAATAGTGTCATGAACCCGTGTCGTCTGGAGAAGAACCAGGCCGCGTGCCCCTGCAGCTACCCCTGTGACCGCAAAGGTCTCTGCTGTGAATGCCTGCGGTACCATCAGGGACGACGGGAGCTTCCTGCCTGCTATTTCCCAGGTGAGGCGGAGCGGACGTACGACCGCAGCATAGAGCATTTCCTCAGGATTACGAACAACAAGCGATGACGGCGTCAGTTTTAGGCGTAGCCGGTAATGTCGAAGTCGATTCAGGTGGTGTTCTTGGCGTACAATGGGCTGTTTTCCAGGGCGCCTTCCAGGAACTTCTTATTAAGCGCAGGAACGTCTCCGACGGTGACCCGCTCGTCGAGAGCAATGCAACAAACCTGTTTTTTCCAGGGGAAAACCGATGAAACGGTAACGGAAGGCTTATAACTCATGACCGTATAAGGGATGCGAGGTAAGGAAGGACTTATGGCCATCGGGTTTGTCCTGATAAGCGCGGCACCTGCGCATGAACACGAGGTCTACAACAAGCTGCTGAAAGTCCCGCAGATCATCGAGTTGCACCCCTTGTTCGGGGAGTACGACCTTATCGCAAAAATCGAGGCTGACGACTTCGAAAGCCTCGGGGACATCGTGGTTAAGAAGATCAGGACAATCGAGGGAGTCATAGACACCAAGACCTTAACCGGGACTAAATTCTAAGGAGTGAAAAAAAATGAATGTCTTAGTAGCGCCACAAACATTACTCCAATATTTTTTAGGCATGTTGATGCTGGTTTTCGCAATCGCAAGCATAATCGCTGGAATCTTCACCGCGTACTTCGGCTCCGGGAAGAGCCGAGGGGTCGGCGCTATCCTCATCATCCTCGGACTGATCATCGGCTTCGTCTTCCTCTGGGGATCCGGCGTGCTTGGGCTTGGTGGCCTACCTGACTGGTTGCAGCTTGCCGGTACCGTCACGAAAGGCGTTGTCGCGGTGGTTGGTGCCGTCGTCGGCGCACTCATCGCGCTGGGCATCTTCCTGCTCGCCATCATGAAAACATAAAACAAAAACCAAGGATATTACACAGGGGGCAAATCCGCTCCCTTCCCTTCTTCCTTTTCCTTCAAGCAACCAGCTTTTTTTCTTGGTGCTACCCTAGGCACTTATAGCATTTTGTAGAACAACTGATGGATGCGAAGGTCGTCTGTGAGCTCCGGGTGAAACGCAACACCTAGGAACTTGCCCTGCCGGGCCATGACCACCCCCTCATCGATCTCAGCGAGCACCTCGCAATCCCCCCAGGTCCGCGTAATAAGCGGGGCGCGGATGAAAACCCCGGGGAACGGCTTACGCAATCCCTTGATCTGCAGGGGTCGTTCGAAGGATTCCTTCTGCCGACCGAAGGCGTTGCGTCGGACCTCCATGTCCATCGCCTCCAGGAGAGTTACTTTAGTCGGGTCCGCTAGGGTCTTGGCCAGTAGGACGCAGCCGGCGCACGTCCCCATGATGGCTATGTCATCGTTAGCGATGCGTGTGCGAAGCTGTGGTCCGATGCCGCTGCGCTCCAGAATCCGGGAGATCGTCGTACTCTCCCCGCCGGGAAGAATGACGCCATCGAGGTCCTCGACCTGCTCCGGGGTCCGAAGGAGGACAGCCTGTCCTTTATAAGCGGGTTTTGTGAAAAGTCGGCGCATGCTGTCGAGGTGCTCTGCGACTGCGCCTTGGATGGAGAGGACACCGACGGTGGTCGTCAACTACCAGCCTCGATCCTGGAGGAGTTGGTCTTTGGGAATCGTACCGATCTCAAGGCCCGGCATCGCGGCGCCGATGTCTTTGCTGACTCGGGCGATGACCTCGGGGTTGTCGTAGTTCGCGACTGCTTCGACGATGGCTTTAGCGCGTTTCAGCGGGTTGTCGGATTTGAAGATACCGGAGCCGACGAAGACGCCGTCGCTGCCCAACTGCATCATAATCGCGGCGTCCGCGGGGGTCGCAATCCCGCCGGCTGCGAAGTTGACGACGGGGAGCCGCTGCATCTGTTTTGTTTGTTGGATGACAGCGAGAATCTCTTTGATCACTGCACTGTATTCGTCGTCGCCGAAGACACGGCTGGTGGCGACCACGGTATGGCCTGTCAGCGTCTTGAAGGCCTCGGCATAGCTCTGGGCGTACGCCTCCGCGAGGGCCTGCAGGGCAGGGTCGTTCATGTGTTTGAGCTCGTGGATCATGCCTTGGACCATGTGTTGGTGGCGGATGGCTTCGATGATGTTGCCGGTGCCTGCCTCGCCTTTGGTGCGGATCATGGCTGCGCCTTCGTAGATCCGTCGAATGGCTTCTCCGAGGTTGCGGCAGCCGCAGACGAACGGGACGGTGAACTGCTTCTTGTTAACGTGGTAGAAGGGGTCGGCGGGTGTGAGGACTTCGGACTCGTCGATCATGTCGACGCCCAGGACTTCGAGGGCTTGTGCTTCGACGAAATGCCCGATGCGGCACTTGGCCATGACCGGGATGCTGACGGTGTCGATAATCTGATTGATGATCTGGGGGTCTGCCATCCTGGCGACGCCGCCGTGCGCGCGTATGTCCGCGGGGACGCGTTCGAGCGCCATAACCGCGACTGCGCCGCTGTCCTCGGCGATTTTCGCCTGCTGTGCGTTGGTGACGTCCATGATGACGCCGCCTTTCTGCATCTTGGCGAAGCCGCGTTTGACGAGGTCGGTTCCATGACGGAGCGTGGAAAGATCCAGGGTTTTCATTCTACTTACCCCCCAGGAATTGGTGTGGGTGATGGATGGGGGGATATCTGGTCCCCTTTATTAAGAACTACGGTCGTTTCCTGGGAGTGCGTAGGGGCTGGGTCTGCTGGAGGAGGCTGAAGGCTGAGGCGTTCACTACTGGTTCTCCGTTGGGCATGGTGTGGGTCATGTAGGCTTCGTAGGCTGCGAGGTCGAAGTAACCGTGTCCGCTGTTGTTGAAGACGATGATTTGTTTCTGGTTGTTTTTCTTGGCGATGCGGGCGAGGTCCACGGCAGCTCTCACGGCGTGGGCTGATTCGGGGGCGACGAGGAAGCCTTCGGTCTGGGCGAAGAGCATGGCTGCCTCGAAGATTTCTTCTTGGGTATAGGCGATTGCTTCCATGTAGCCGTCTTTCGTGAGTTTAGAAAGCAAAGGTGAGTCGCCGTGGTAGCGCAGTCCTCCAGCGTGAATGGGGCTGGGGACGAACTGGTGTCCCATGGTGTACATCTTCATTAAGGGGGTGAGGCCTGCGCTGTCGCCGTAGTCGTAGCGGTATTCTCCTTTGGTGAGGCTGGGGCAGGCGAGGGGTTCGACGGAGATGACGCGCAGGTTCGGGGTTTTCCCTCGGATTTTGTCTCTGAGGAATGGGAAGCTGGCGCCTGCGAAGTTGCTGCCGCCGCCGACGCAGCCGATGAGGACGTCCGGGGTGCGGTCGATGGAACGGAGTTGTTGTTGGAGCTCTTGGCCGATGACGGTCTGGTGCAGGACGACGTGGTTGAGGACGCTGCCTAAGGCGTATTTGGTGTTGTCGTGGGTGGCTGCGTCTTCGACTGCTTCGCTGATCGCCATACCTAAGGATCCTGTGGTGTCTGGGTGTTCGGCGCGGATCTTCTTGCCGGTTTCTGTGAGTGTGGTGGGGCTGGGGTTGACTTCGGCTCCCCAGGTCTGCATGAGGAGTCTGCGGTAGGGTTTCTGTTCGTAGCTGCATTTGACCATGTAGATGCGGCACTGGAGGTGGAAGAGGTTGCAGCTGAATGCGAGGGCGCTGCCCCATTGGCCGGCGCCGGTTTCGGTGACGAGGCGTTCGACGCCTTGTTTGGAGTTGTAGTATGCCTGGGGGACTGCGGAGTTGGGTTTGTGGCTGCCTGCGGGGCTGACGCCTTCCCATTTGTAGTAGATCTCTGCTGGGGTCTTGAGTGCGCGTTCGAGTCTGACTGCGCGGTAGAGGGGGGTGGGTCGCCAGATGCGGTAGATTTCCCTGACGGCCGTGGGGATGGGGATGAAGCGGTCTTGGCTGATTTCCTGGGCGATGAGTGCGTCGGGGAAGAGGGGGCGCAGTTCGCTGGGGTGCAGCGGTTTCTTTGTTTGTGGGTGGAGTGGGGGGTCGAGGGGTGTGGGGAGGTCTGCTTGGATGTTGTACCAGGATTTGGGGATGTCGTTTTCGTCGAGGAGGATTTTGGTGCGCTTCATGGTAGTATTTTATGGTCAGCCCGCTATATAAACTTTGCTAAAACTGTGCTCTAGTGTATAAAATTGTTCATTAATGCAAGCTTTTATATGATGCGACGCTGGTACTCATGAGTGATGTGGAAGCAGCTCGCCCCCTACTTCGACGCCTATCCCACCCGCAAGAGAATCGCCCAGAAGATGCTGGAATACGGCCTACGAGTCCAAGGCACCAAGGTCTACTGCGGCCCCATCGAGCTGTCCGACTCCAAGCTCGCACGGGCCTTTGACGTGGACCGCCGCGCCATCGCCGCGACCATCGCCACCATCCGCGAGCAACCAGAACTCTCCAAGATCTTCGAGAAGCTGCAGCCCACCTGCCATCTCCGGGAGGTAGCCCCGGTCATGAACTGGGGTGTCGTGGAAATCATCCCCACCGACCCTAGTACTCCCGGCATCCTCGCTGAGGTCGCTACCCTCATCGCCTCTGAGAACATCAGCATCCGTCAGGCGATCAGCGACGACTTCGAGCTTACCGATGAGCCCCGCCTCTACGTCATCACCGAAGGCACCATCCCACCCAGCCTCATCCCACGGATCCGCCATGCGAAAGGCGTCAAAGCCGTCCTTATTTATTAGTAAAATAATTGGGTTAGGCGATCGTGACCTCGCTGCAGAGGTACACATCCTGGATCGCATGCAGCAACCGGATGCCGTGCTCATCTACCACCAATAAAGAGTGGTCGGTGTTTTTATTTCCTTCATCACGAATAAATTTAATTAGTAGAGAAATCATTATAAATAGCACAACGGAAGTTAGCTCATTGTGCACCACGGCATTTCTTAGATCCTGCGAAGGATGATTCATGATGAAGAAAGGGTTGACGGTTGGAGTAGTTCTTTTATTCATTGGAATCAGCTTCGTTCCCTCGATTGCACAAACACCAGAAAAACAGCCCATCCCTACGTCGAGTGGTAAGTGGTGGTATGTCGGTGGGAGCGGACCCGGTAACTACACTGATATTCAAGATGCTGTGGACAACGCCAGCAATGGGGACACAGTCTATGTTTATACTGGAATTTACAATCGAATAGAGAACAAAACATACTGCGTTGATTTGAATAAATCGATACATCTGGTTGGCGAGGACAAAAATACTACTATTCTAAATGGCACTTGCATTTGGGAAGTCGTTGACGTGGAAGCTGACAATGCCGAATTTAACGGATTCACTGTAAAAAACAGCAAACCCGGTACAGGTATTTTAATCTATAACTGGAGTAATGGCGAACGAAAAAACATTGTAATACATGATACTATTCTCGTCAACAATTCTGAAGGAATAACAATAGCAGAATGTTCCAACATTACTTGCTATGACAATATCTTCATAACAAACGGCGATGGCTGCTATTTTTTTGGCAGTGGTGATTGTTCAATCCTCCATAATCTATTTTTAAAAAATGGGATAGGTTTATACTCTACTTACTCTGGAGTAACAATGATTTCTAAGAATGAATTCAGAGAGAACACGAACGGAATATATTGTGCAGGCAGTAACATTCGATTGACCATGCGCTCCAACAATTTTATTAACAATACTATTCAAGCAAGTTACGACAAACAAGGCATGATTTGGCAATTACCTTTATTTATTTTCTATCGACAACATTGGAGTCGTAATTATTGGAGTGACTGGGAAAAACTAACCCCTCGGCCAATCCAAGGGCGACTACTCCTCGACACAGAGATTATCTCGCGATATATAACCATCCCCTCGTTTGAATTTGACCGAATACCTACTCAAAAACCATACCAACTGAATTTTAAGGACTAGGCGACCGTGACCTCGCTACAGAGGTACACATCCTGGATCGCATGCAGCAACCGAATGCCGTCCTCAAACGGTTTCTGAAACGCCTTCCGACCCGTAATCAACCCGGTGCCGCCCGCACGCTTGTTGATGACCGCGGTGCGCACCCCCTCCGCATAGTCATCTTTGCCTGACGGCCCACCAGAATTAATTAAACCAATGCGGCCCGCGTAACAGTTCAACACCTGATACCGCGTCAAATCGATCGGATGATCCGAGACCAACTCCGTGTACGCCTTCTGGTCCATCTTCCCGTACTTCACCGCACCTTTGTTCAACGCCACGAACCCACCATTATTTGTCGGCAGCTTCTGCTTGATCAGATCCGCCTCGACCGTCACCCCGAGGTGGTTCGCCTGGCCCGTGAGGTCCGCAGACGCATGGTAATCCTTACCCTCGACCTTGAACGCATCGTTACGCAGATAACACCATAGGACCGTCGCCAGGCCCAACTCATGCGCATACGAGAACGCCTCGCTGGTCTCCTGGATCTGCCTATCGGATTCCTCGGAGCCGAAGTAGATTGTGGAGCCGACTGCGGCCGCACCCATCTCCGCCGCCTGCTCGACACCAGCGAACATGATCTGATCGTAGTGATTCGGATACGTCAGCAGCTCATTGTGATTGAGTTTGAGGATGAACGGGATTTTCGGTGCGTACCTGCGCGCCACCGACCCCAAGACACCTAATGTCGATGCGACCGCGTTGCAGCCGCCCGCTATGGCGAGCTTCACGATGTTCTCCGGGTCGAAGTACATGGGGTTCGGCGTGAACGACGCAACAGCCGAATGCTCAATGCCCTGGTCCACCGGTAAGATCGACAGATAGCCGGTCCCAGCGAGCCTGCCATGGTTGTAGATTGACTGCAGGTTCACCAGCACCTGGGTCGGCCGGTCCGACTGTAGAAACACTCGGTCCACGTAATCATAGCCCGGGAGCGTCAACATCTCCTTCTTGACCTTACACGTATGATTCAATAAAGAATCGGCATCGCTTCCAAGGTACTGACGGATCTGCTCATAATTGCCTTTCATGCTCACACCAACCTGCTCCAAACGGGACATGCGTACTTCCACCTCTCAACAGTGACAATGACAACATAACCGGGTCAGATAAAACTTTCGACAAAAAAGAAGAAAAAAAGAGGAGAGAAGCCTACAGCTTCCCCTCTTTATAGCGCTGACCAAGCTTCTCCAGCATATCCGTCGTCATCGACGCGAGGTCGTACTTCGGCTTCCAGCCCCACTCCTTGCGAGCTGGCGTGTCATCGATGGACTGCGGCCACGAGTCGGCAATAGCCTGGCGGAAGTCCGGCTTGTAGTCCACTTTGAAGTCCGGGATGTGCTTCTTGATCTCCGCGGCGAGCTGACCAGCGGAGAAGCTCACGGCCGCGAGGTTGTAGTCGCAGTGATGCTTCAGTTTCGCGAAATCCGCGTCCATGACATCTAATGTTCCCTTCAGGCAATCCGGCATGTACATCATCGGCAGCGTGGTGTCTTCTCGCAGGAAACAGGTGTACCGCTTCTTCTTGATCGCCTCATAGAAAATCTCAACAGAATAGTCCGTGGTCCCGCCACCCGGCAGCGTCTCGCTGCTGATGATCCCAGGGTACCGCACGCCGCGTACATCGAGGCCGAAGCGCTTCACGTAGTAATCACCAAGGAGCTCGCCGGCGACCTTCGTCACGCCGTACATCGTCTTAGGCTTCAGGATCGTCTCATTCGGTGTATTGATTCGTGGTGTTTCGGGGCCGAACGCGGCGATGGAACTCGGGACGAACACCCGCGCCATCGCATGCTCCCGCGCGACCTCCAGGCAGTTGTACAACCCGTTGATGTTGACGTCCCAGGCAAGCAGGGGCTTTTCTTCGCCAACAGCCGAAAGAATCGCGGCCATGTTGTAAATCGTGTCGATTTCGTAGTCCTTCACGACTTTTTCGATAGTCTCCCGCTTCGCGATGTCGATGAACTCGAACGGCCCTGAGTTCAGCAGGGTCTCGCTAGGCTTCGTCTTCCGCCCGGTCGCAAGCACGTTGTCGTTGCCGAACTTCTTACGCAACACCATGGTCAGTTCTGAGCCGATCTGTCCGACCGCACCGGTCACTAAAATATGCTTCATCTTCTTGGTAGCCATACGGATAAACACCCCTTATTCTTACCAGCCAGTATCAAGATGTGATATAGATATTTTGTGATGAAGAACCCTCCTCACAATCCACTACACAACTCTCATCAGACGATACAGAAGAATCTGCCAGACAGGTAATTTCTTATACATCCATCGTTTCACTGCGACCCAGATGCCACATGACACCGACACACGACACTCCTGAGCACCCAGAGTACGGCAACTGGGTATCAAAGAGAATCATCGCGACCTTCGCTATCATCACCCTGCTCCTTGCGGCAGCCTCCTGGTTCTGGACCCTCCTTCTCATCCCTGCCCTTGTGACATTCATCATCGCCAGCTACTTCGCCTACGGACGCTACGTCCTCAGCGCGAACGGAGGCGACCTCCAGACCAAGGTCCGCACCCTGCTCCTCAACCAAATCCCCTGGGACGGCAACGGCCGCATCCTGGACATCGGCTGCGGCAGCGGCGCGCTTTCCATCGCGCTCGCCCAGAAATACCCACACGCCACCGTCATCGGTATTGACTCATGGGGGGCCCGATGGGAGTACTCCCAGCAGCTCTGCGAGATGAATGCTAGGCTCGCGGGCGTACAGGACCGCGTCTCCTTCCAGAAAGCCAGCGCCTCAGCCATCCCCTTTCCTGATGGATCCTTCGACCTCGCCGTCAGCAACCTTGTGTTCCACGAAGTCCACGATACCAAGGACAAACGGCTTCTCCTCAAAGAAACACTCCGAACTGTGAAGACAGACGGCACGTTCGCCTTCCAAGACCTCTTCCTCCTCAAACGAGTCTACGGCGACACCGACAACCTCCTGGAAGCAATCCGCAGCTGGGGCATCCAGCAGGTCGAGTTCATCCCGACGCGAGACTCACCGGTCATCCCCCGAACGATGAAACCGTGGTTCATACTGGGAACCATCGGCATCATCAAAGGAAAAAAATAACCGGACCCATTTTACCAAGTTTATTTTTTCTCTGTCTCAATCAAGCCTCCGGTGTCCTTTGGAGCACCCGGGGAGATGACGTAGCCGACCCGTTTGCGCCGCCACCGTGCCCACCGGGCCAAGATCAATGGTAGGATGAAAATCGACGTCATAATCGCATATAAGAGCGTTATCGCGGTGATCAACCCGAACTGCTGTTCCGGTGGGATCGGCGCTAACATCAGGATTCCAAACCCAAAAATCGAGCTAACCGCTGCGATAGATACGCCGCTGCCAGTCCGAGAGATTGCCTCGATGACCGCCTGATTGATATCCCCGGTCCGGTCCACGACCAGACGGAACCGCTCTGTGATGTACACGGCGTAGTCAATCCCCACCCCGATCGTGATGCTCGTCACCGTGATCGTCAAGACGTTCAGGGTGTATCCAATGAAGTACATCGTCCCCAGCACCCAGATCATTGACATAGAGACCGGGATCATCGCCACCAGACCAAGCGTCGGCCGACGGTAGATTACGATCAACATGACAGCCGCGAGAACGAAACAAATGCCGGTTGAGAGCAACTGGCTTTGCGTCATAGAAACCACAATAAAGTAGGTGATGAGATCTGAGCCGGTGACGGTGGCTGTCGCAGAGCCGTAGGTGGACACGTCTGCCTTCAAGTCGTCTTGGAGGACTTTGTACTCCACGGTCATGTCTTTGTCAGAGGACATGGAGACGTACACCCTGATGACCGTCGCGTTGTACTGTCCGTCGTTTCGGTTCAGGACGCTTTGGGCATCCGTACTATAGGCCGTGTTATCATAGAGGTAATTGTAGAAAGCCGCCACATCAGTATCCTCCTTCGGAAGGCCAGTGCCGGGGTCGACATGGAACACTTCCTTCAGTGATTGGTTATCCGCTAAGGCCTTTTGCATAATGCTGTAGATGTTGGTAGTCTTGGGATCCCCAGCTGCGGTTGTGGCGATGTAGTGGTCGTCGCGGAGACGATTCTGGGTCTCGGCGATACCTTGGAGGGTGGAGACCGTGGCGACGTTACCTTCAATTAGGATATAGGACTGATCCTGGCTTGCGAATGGGAACTGCTTCGAAATCGTGGTGAGTTCCTGTAGGGATTTGTTATCCTGCGGGATGAACTGTGACTCGCTGAACCCAGTCTTCAGCTGCGTGACGCCCACGAGCATTACTAATGAGACGAGTATGGCGACAAGGAAGACGGCCTTGTCATGACGCAGGAGTAAGCCGGCGACTTTGCGCAGCTGGGTCTGAATCGACAGGGAGGATTCGCGATACGTGGATTTGTATGGTTTGCTCCGGTCGGCCAGGTACCGCATCGCCATGAGACACGTCATGGAGATAATGAACGTGTAACTGATGCCAAGAGCGAGGAAGAGCCCGAAGTTACGAATCGGCGGGATGGTAGCGCTGAGGAAGGAGATGAAGGCGACGAAGGTCGTCGCCCATGCCAGAAAGATCGCGATCCCGACTTCCTTAATCGAGAGGAAGACGGCATCGGCGGCCGAGTTTCCTTTCTCTCGTTCGATCCGATAATTGAACAAGAGGTTGACGGAGTATTCGACGCCGAGGCCGATGTTCAGCGGCAGGATCGCGACCGCGATGATGTTGAACGGGATGTGTAGCATCGCCATGGTGCCGAATAACCAGATCGTGGAGAGCACAAACACCAGAATCGGGTGGACGACATAGGACGGCTTGCGGAAGGCGATGAACAGGATGATGACGATGAGGACGAAGATGAGCGGAGCGATGATCGTGTTGGCATCCATGGCGACTTTGTTGATTTCGGTGGAGACTACATCAGGGCCCGTGACGATGACGGACAGGATGGGGAACGCGCTGCTGCTGTTGTGGATCACGCCTCTCACTTGTTGCGTCAGCTGATCGACCAGTTCCGTATCGCTCGTGGGTGGGAGGAACACCAGGATAATCGTGTCCTGCGTGGAGGACGTAGTCTGGTTGGTGCTAGGCAGAAACGACAGGATGTTGGTGTGGAGGTCTGGGAAGAAGGCAGGAAGGAGAGGGTAAATGACCGGGGAGGTGCCTGTGTCCGGGGTCGTGTCAAGCTGCGTCCATCGGGATTGGAGGTCTGAGGCGGAGAACGTGGGCGGCAGCGTGATGGAGCTGCTGGTGTTCGTCAGGGTCTGCAGCATGTCGCTAGGGATGCCGAGGCGGGTGAACATCCGGTCGAGGAGCGCGCCGAGGATGCGGCGCTGCTGCAGGGACGTCACCTTCTTCAGGAGGGTGGTGGTGTTGAAGGTGATGCCGTCGCCGCGTCTGGGGAACAGCAGGGGTGTGTAGGTGCGGGTGCCGGCGGAAAAATTGGTGAGTTTCGCGGGCAGTGAGAAGGAGCCGTAGGTGGGGGCGATGCCGTACGTGCCGAGTTCTTGACGGGAGACGGTGACGGTGACGTTGTTGTTGTCGCGGTCGAAGGAAACGCTGCTGGTGTTCAGCGTGATGGGGAAGGCCATGGTCTGGCCTGGTGGCGTCACCCAGAGATAGGCGGTGGCGGCGTAGGCATGGCGGGTATCGCGATTCACTCGGAGTGCCCTGAGGTTGCTTGCGAGTCCGTTGCCGTGGATCCAGAGGGGGTTGCGTGGTTCGAGGCGGACGGAGAGCTGGTAGGATAGGTCGACGCCTGCGCTGGTGAAGTGGTTGACGAAGCCGAGGTACCATTCGACGAGGCGGGTCCGGGGGATCGGCGGCTGTAGGCTGGTGGTGACGCTGGAGAGGTTGTAGACCTGGATGGTGGCGGTGAGGGTGTCGTTGGTCTTGGACAGGTAGCAGGATTTGACGTCGAGTGCGTCTGCGCTACGGCCGTGCCCGAGGCGCGGGTGCGTGTCGACCGCCTCGTTGGGGTCGTTGCTGATGAGGAGGGCGACGGGGTCGGTGGGTGGTGGCGAGAAGAGGTCATGAAGGATGATGGTGAGTTGGTCGTCCGTGCAGTTTTCAACGCTGGCGTTGTATTCCAGCTGGCAGGCGTTGTTGACGAGGTCTGCGACGCCGACCGTGCCGTTAATAAAGGAGGGTGCCTGGAGGATCTGCGACAGGCGGTACTGCTCGCGGAGGGATTCTGGGGAGAGGATGCCGTGGCTGTCCGTGGTGTTCACATGGAGGAAAAGGAGGTGCTGGGAGCTTCCGAAGTCGGTCTGGACTCGGGTGTTGGCGACGGTGAGGGGGTCGTCGGGTGCGAAGTCCGAAAAGTTGGTGCGGAACTCCAGGGTGGGCAAAAAGCTAGCAAGGACCAGGGTGACGACGACGACCGGGGCGATGATGAGCCAGGGCCTCCGGATGACGAGGCGTCCGAGTTGAGTGAGCATGCCGGTCGCAGTCCTATAGTACTGAAGGCCGCGAGAACCGGGGTGTTCACGGGTCTTCCCCTGCTTCTATATTCGTTGTAATATATTAATCTTCTCAGTGGGAAGAAGGGAAAAAGAGAGGGGTGCGGGCGTGTGGCTTTAGACCTGGTCCGCCTGGAAGTGCACGTAGATGGTGCCTTCGTGCAGGCCGGAGAAGTCCGCGGAGGCCGGGACCTCGATCTCGACTTGGACCCAGACGAAATCCGAGGTGTTCGAAGAGGCGTTCGTCTCGTTGCGCGAGTACCGCACATGGCTCGTCTGATCCCAGGGAGTGGGGATCGTATGGTTCGTGGGATCCGAGACGTTGCTGCACATATCCGCCGGGTTGCGGTTGCCTGCCGCCAGCGTCCAGGCCGAGGTGTTCCCCACATGCACGACCGTCCCGTTGTTGTACATCAGGACCGTGGTAGGGTCGTTCGTGGTGGAGTTTGCGTTGGCGTCCCGGTCGCCGTGCAGCCAGATCTTCATGTAGGTGCAGTTGGGCGCGGAGATGTTGAAGTACGTGATGTTGACCGAGTAGTTCTCCTCGTTGACGATACCGAAGGCAGCGCTGAAGTAGTTCCTCTGATCCATGGTGAAGTTGCCGAGCGCAAGCTTCAGCGTCACACGCGTGACGTTGGAGCCAGCGACCCGAAGGAGCCGGAGGTTGTCCGTGGAGTTATCCGAGCCGATGAGCCGGATGTTCGCGTTGGAAGGATGGACGATGGTGAAGTCATAGCCAATCTTGGTAACCGCGAACTGGGTAGCAAGGACCATCGCAGAAATCAGCAGGAGAAGGCCGATGAGGAAGAGTCGGGTGTTGACGAAGGAATGACGCATGGGAGTGACCCATGATAGCCTCTCACATGCTTGGTATTTAAAGCTAGGCTGACAGAATCACGTACCAGGCAAAACACCATACCACCGATGCTTAAGGGACCAACCCGGTCTCCCGCACGAGTTGCGGGATGATCGACTCCCAGAACAACGCCGTGATATGGATCCCATGGATGCCCCGTACCTCTCGGAGCGCCTCGATAGTCTCCACCGCAAGCCGGTACCCCTCCTCCGCGGGATCTGCCGCATGCACGATCCGTTCGTACACCGCGTCAGGGACGTCGGTGCCCGGCACATGGAACTTCATGCGCTGCGCCATCTTCACCGACTTCAGCGGCGTCACCCCCGCCAGGATCCGCACCCGACGGTCGAGACCCGCCTCCCGGACACTGTCCAGCCACCGGGTGAACCGCTCCAGGTTGTAGATGCTCTGGGTCTGCACGAACACCGCGCCTGCATCCACCTTCTTCTCAAGCCTCATCAGCTGCAGCTCAAGAGGCTCCGCGAACGGGTTCGCCGCCGCGCCCAGACACAACTGCGGGCAGGGGCCGCTGAGCCGATCCCCGCTCTGAAACACACCCTTCCCCGTCATGTCAGAAATAATGTGTAATAATTGTACTGCATCAACATCGAAGACGCCTTTCGCCTGTGGATGGTTCCCAAAGCTCGGGGCGTCACCCGTGAGGCAGAGGATGTTGCGCACGCCGAGGGCGGCCGCCCCGAGCACATCGCTTTGCAGCCCGATCCGGTTCCTATCCCGGCACGTCATCTGCATGATCGGCTCCATGCCCATCTGTAAAAGCAGGATACTGCCGGCCAGACTCGACATCCGTGTGACCGCAGTTTGGTTATCCGTGATGTTGAATGCGACGCCGGAGCCGCGCAGCAGCTCCGCCTTCTCCCGGATCTTCCCGGGGTTGCAGTCCTTCGGCGGCCCAATCTCCGTGGTCACCACAAACCGGCCGCTCTCCAGGGCCTCGGCGAGGTTACTGATGGTCACGGGACACCTTCACCTCTCGGCTCTTGGACCAGTCTTTCGGCGGCTGCACGGCCTTCAAGAGATACAGCTGATTCCGCTTCTTCAGGTGTGTATAAATCTGATCCCATACGCAGGGCATTTCTGCGTTGATTTCGCATTTCCCGTTGGCTGCGCCTCCGCAGGGACCGTTGAGCATCGACTTGGGGCATCGGGCAACGGGGCACAGGCCGCCATACTTATCGATGAGGCAGTCGCCGCAGAGCGAACACCGTTTCTCGAATACGCCAGCACGAATCACCTCGCCGATGAACAAGGCATCAGTCCCCCCAACCACCTGTTTCTCCGGATAGAGTTCAGCGACGGTCTGGACGCCGTTACCGCAGGCCATCACCAGGATAATCTGGGCGGAATCGACCTGCGCAGCACAGGGTTTGAGCAGCTGTTTTGAGTTCAAGAGATGACACGCTGGATCCAAGACAATGGATCCGCTCACCGGGATTTTCTTTGAAGCGAAAAGTGTGGAGAGGGCGGTGATCTCGTCTTTGCCTCCGGTCCCGCAGAGCGTGGCGCACTCGTTGCATCCGACGAGGAAGACCGGGCCGGACCCAATTTTTTCAAGGATCTCTTGAAGGTCTTTTTGCCGCGTGATAATCATTGCAGGAAACCATGGAGTAGGCGGTAATTAAACATTTGGCATAACCCAAGCGCTATGCACCGAATGAGACGCAGGCCGCCTCAGGTTTCTCGTACTACAACGTCTCTCGATAGTTTATTTATTGGCTATGGTGTTTCACACACGAAGTTCATGATTCGCGAATACCTCAAACTAGCCCGGTCATTCAACATCGTGTTCACCGGCGTCGCCCCAATCATGGGTGCGATTGCCATGGGCGAGTTCAACGTCGGCATGCTGTTCCTGCTCTTCATCGTTGGCTTCTGGGGGCATACGTTTGGGTTCGTGTACAACGACATCCGTGACTTCACCATCGACAAGTCCTCCAAGGAGATCGGCGACCGGCCGCTCGTCAGCGGCACAATCAGCATCGGGCAGGCGTGGGTGTTCGCCGTGCTCGCCGTCATCTCCGCTTTTATCGTCTCGCTCATCATCGGCGTCCTCACCCACCAGTTCTACCCCATTATCATCCTTGCCATCGCCGCCGGGTTCATCGTCCTGTACGACCTAATCGGCAAGAAATACCCGTACATGGATGTGCTCGTGTCACTGGGCGTCTTCTTTCTCATCCTGTACGGGGCAAGCACGACCGTATCGAGTCTTACGCTCATCACGCCGCTGGCGTGGATCGTCTGCGCCTTGGGCGGAATCCAGGTGTTCTTCATGCAGATTGCCGGTGGCATCAAAGATATTGAGAACGATACGCTTCGCGGGGTCCGGACCATGGCGGTGCGCCTAGGCGTGCGCGTCACGGACGGCCGCCTGCACGTGCCTTCATCCTTTCAGGTGATTGCGTACGGCATCCAAGTCCTCGATATCCTCGTCGTGTTCCTGCCGTTTTTCCTCGTCTGGAATACCAGGGGCCTGACGCCGTGGGAGATTGGGCAGTGGATCGTGCTGTTCTGTCTCGGCGTCGTGATGCTGCTGCTGTCGCATCGGCTGCTGTCCATGCCTATGTTTAATCGTGGGCAGGCGCGGATGCTCATCGGCAGTTACTACATGGTGAACTTCGCGATGGTGCCGATCATGCTGATGAGCCTGAACCTCGCCATATGGGTGTTGGTGTTTATCCCCGGGATTGGGTTCCTGTTGTCGAACCTCATGCTGCATGGGACGCTGATGCAGCCGAAGACCATGTAGAAACACTTCCAAGAACGCAATATATCTGCATTTTTTCGCCGCTCTCTGTGCTGTCGATATCCTCCCTGACAGGATAACAAACTATTTTTATCATTGGGGATAAAAGATATAAGAATAATTTTGGTACATCTTTACCAATAAATCAGGAGGGAATTCATTCTAATAAAAGTTTAAATAGACAGGGGGTCTTTACTTACATATCGGGGAAGGAAACAGATGAAGAAATGTCTGGCTGTTGGAATCATCCTCTTGTTCATTGGTTCAATAGTTCCTCCTCTATTCAGCCAAGCATCGCCTTCCATGCAAAGAAATGAAACCGATACAATGGCCAGTGAATTATACATAACCGATTGGCATGTTAGCCACGGCAACTTAACATCAGCCGTTCTTAAATCATACCCTGGGTCAAGTGGAAGGTCATTGGTAAATAATTTGCCTACTGAAACGACCTTGTTCTCAGGAGGACCGATGGATTCCCCATGGCCAATGCTCAGCCATGATAGCGTTCATTCCGGCAGAAGCCAATATAGTACGGAAAACAATCCTGGGACAGAACTGTGGCAGATTCACGGAGAATCCGCAGGGGAAGTGTGGAGTTCAGCAGTCATCGATAAGAACGGGACAATTTATTTTGGCACACTCGGTTCCGATTCAGGTCTGTACGCCATGAATCCTAACGGGACAGTAAAATGGAAATATCGTGCCTCTGCTTTAATCTGGTCCACACCCGCTATAGCAGAGGATGGAACGATCTATTTTGGAACATGGGGTTCTTCGCGTGATTCGTCTTTCCTTGCTTTATACCCGAATGGGAAATTGAAATGGTCGTATGCATCCGCGAACTCGAACTCCCCAAATATCGGAGTGGATGGCACCATCTACTATGGTGGGGATAATGGGTTCATCTATGCGTTGAATCCTAATGGAACCACAAAATGGTATTATCATACCGGCTACGACGTCATGGGCTGCCCAGCGATAGGTAGTGACGGCACCATCTACGTCGGCTCCGGTGATTGCTATCTGTATGCGATGTATCCGAATGGTACGCTTCGCTGGCGTTTCCTCACGGGTAGCTACATCAAGGGATCCGCATCCATAGCCCCCGACGGCACGATCTATGTGCCAAGCTTCGACGACTACCTTTACGCCCTCAATCCAGATGGGACATTGCGATGGAAGGCATATACCGGTGCCAGTATCGCGGGTGCCGGGGTCGCCCTGGGCGCTGATGGCACGATCTACATCGGCACCGAGCAGCTCCGGGCATTCTACCCCAATGGTACTTTGAAGTGGTGCACCGACGTGCAAGGCTCAGTCTACGCTACCGTTCCTGCGGTCTCCGCGGATGGCACCATCTATGTCGACGCTGATGGCGCCCTTGTGGCCGTCAATCCAGACGGGACGGTGAAATGGCGCTCCACGATCTCTAACGAGCAGAGTCATTCATCACCCTGCATAGGTCCAAACGACCGAGTCTACGTCGGCTCTCGCTATCGAGACTATGGGTATCTCCATGCGTTTGGGCCCGGTGTGCCGAAGAAAATCGAGGTCCTTGAGCCAATACAAGGACATCTTTACTTCTTCAACCATAATCTCGGGCGGACACTACGCAATAAAACCATCGTCATTGGTTCGGTAACAATTAAAGTAAAGGTCTATAGCCCTGAAGATTTAATCAAAGTCTCCTTCTCCACCGATTACTTCCTTGTTTCCGTTACAAGTCCACCGTACGAATGGACAATGAACCAAAGCTACGGAACCAAACTATTGCTGAAAGACACCATCGCCGCCGTCGCGTACTACAAAGGCGGCTGCTCCTGGACCGAGGCCATACCCATGGTCTACTTCCATTTGTTCTAAGAGAAACCAGTGTAACCGGAGATCTCGGTGAAGACGGATAAAAAGGTCTTCAATAGAGCCTAGAGAACCGCATCGAAGCGAAAGGATGTATCCAAATCAATCAGAATAGCGTTTAATGCCTTGAAGAATCGCAATTCGATCACTTTTTTTCTCCATACCATTTCAAAGATGAAAAGAGTTGAGCTTCGAACTGGAGTCCCCTTCCGTGCACTTTTTTTTTACCACTTTACTTACCTAAAATAATGCCAACCATCGCAAACAGAAGGGAGCAACAACTAATCCTCACAACCAATACCGATTGATTGGCTTCGACCAGATGGGGAATTTATAATCATTGGGCAGATTCAGGCTAAAACTATTTATATGGTGAGCCCGCATGAGGGTTACGAAAACACGGTTTAAACAGCACGATAGCCCAGACCTTTCCATACCCAGAGGAGTGAAGCCTTATAGGGGAGAATGACGCGCCAGTAAAACTTACGATGAAACAGCCGTACGGAAAAACACGATTCCTCTCCAGAAAATTCCGGGCGTACCTCGACCTGCTCCGACCCTTCACCCTGCTCGCACCCTTTTTCGTCTCTATGTTCATCATGTTCGCCAGCTTCGTCTCCACCTATCAGTTCAAAAACTACCCGTCGAACTGGTGGATCACGATCGGCCAGGCGAGCCTGACGCTTGCATTCCTCAACGGCGCCAGCAACGCACTCAATCAATCCACGGACGTCGAGTCCGACAAGATCTCCAAGCCGTACCGACCCATCCCCAGAGGACTCGTGGAAAAGGAAGAAGCCCAGAGCATCGCGTACCTCCTGTACCTCTTCGCACTCCTACGAGCGGTCACGATTAACCTGTGGTTCGGCGTCTTCGTCTTCCTCATCATGATGTTCACGGTCGTCTACAGCCTCCCGCCACGGATGAAACGCTTCCTGTTCATCAACCAAGTCTGGGTCGCCATACCACGAGGCCTCTTCGCGATCCTCGCCTCCTGGAGCGTCTTCGGCAACCCCTTCCAGCCCGTCCCCCTGCTCATCGGCGGCATCGCCATGGTCTACTTCATGGGCGCCATGACCACCAAGGACATCGTCGACTGCGAGGCGGACCGCAAAACCGGCACCCGGACCCTCATCAACACCTTCGGCCTCAAGAAAGCCGCGTACATCAGCCTCCCGTTCCTCATCCTCCCGTTCGCCACCATCCCCGTGTTCATCCACTTCGACATCCTCAAACCCTACTTCCTCCCCCTCATCATCTTCATGATCCCCGCGTTCTTCGTCTTCTACCTCATGCTCAAGCAGCACGAGAACCAGACCATGGAGAACGTCTCCGCCTGGTCCCTGATGTACCTCACCTATCTCTTCTACGCGATCAGCTTCACCACACTCATTATTCTTGGGGAAATGGGCTACATCCCCTTCTTCCCCCACATCTAACCCCACATCATTCAGACGTGCACAAGATCAGTCAATCAGGCCACGGCATCGGATGCTGCCGTCCGAGGACCGGCATGAAGCATACCGCACTCGCCATCATTCTCATCCTGGGGCTGCTGCTGCCCTGTGTCGCAGTCCACTCCAGAGCAGCGGACGACACCCTTCCAGCCTGGAACAAAAACTTCCCAAAAAGCCAAGAAATACTAGTCCCGATTGACACGAGCCTGACCCGCGCGAAAGGCCAACCCATCGACCTGCCTGTCGCCTTCCATAGCCCCTGCTGGACCAAGGACCCGCTCGCGACCTCCATCCGGATCGCCTGCTGGAACGGCACCGGCTACAGCGAGCTGCCGTCCCAGATCTACAACCTCGTCGCCAACGACAGCACCCACATCAGATCCTGCAACGTCGTCTTCCTCGTCCCACCGTCAGCCAACGGCCTGGAGCGCTACTTCCTGTTCTACAGCCCGAACCAGACCCAGCCCACCACCTACCCTGACCACCTCCAAATCGTGGACCAGACCTACCAGTTCTCCCCCATCAAAGAGATCAGCGCCCAAGCCCAGTTCTACGGCATCATCGAGGACAACTACGACGTCTTCGGCATCGGACAGGAAGGCAAGATCCTCGACAGGGCCTGCGCCCAGGTCGTCGTCAAACAGCCCAAGCACACCACCCACTTCGACGCCCTCAACGCAGACCAGTTCGTCAGCTTCGCGTTCTCCTACTATTACGGCTCAGACGAAAAAGACGAAAGCTCCTCAGACCAAGTCTTCATCGACAAAAAAATCCTCGTGGACGGCACCCTCATGGTCAGCGTCCTGATCACCAGCCAATCCAACCTCGGCGACATCCGCACCACCAACGAATACCGCTACTACTACACACCCGGCGACGACAAACACCTTTACGTCCACGCCTCCCACCAGATGCTCAAGGCCGCCACCGTCACAGGCATGGATAACATCGACGGCCGCTTCGGCTCCATCATCAGCGTCCAAGCACGCAGCAGCACCATCGACAGCCTCAACATGGGCATCATCTCCCCGCTCCTCGACTTCAACAGCACCACCCTGCCCATCGAAGAATACCAGATGGACCAGAACCCGGAGACCACGGACCGCGAATGGATCATCCCATACCAGGACAACGCAGACCTCGGACCACAGGCCTGGATCTCCTACGGTAACGGACCCGTAGGCCGCGCGAACGCCGTCATCTTCGCCGGCAACACCGGCCTCATCAAAACAGGCAGCGGCGAACAGGACGGCATCTCCCTCAAAGTCTGCGAAAAACAGTACTTCAACTTCCTCGGCACCCAAGTCGACTACGCCTCCCTCAACTTCGGCCGAAACTCGTACGACCCCGCCACCGGCCATGACACCAGCATCCCCGCCAACCTCCTCGTCCAATTCGACGCCGAAACCTTCTACTCCGAGACCGGCGGCTACCTCGCCACCCAGCAGGAAGCCAGCCTCTTCCAAGCCCTCATCCACAGACACATCCAGCCACCCACCCCACCGCAGAACGCCACCCACTTCAACCTCACGGTCAACGCCTCCTTTGGCGGCACCTTCCTCGCCTTCCCATGGCTCGGCCAACACACGGGCAGCTCCTTCCCCGCCGTCACCATGGACCTCTTCCGCAACGGCACCTACCTCTCCACCCAGCAGGCGAACCGCTCCCTCCTCACCAACGCCACCGCTCGCTTCACCAACATCACCACCGGACGGTACCTCATCAGAGTCTCCCTCAACGTCGCCAACTCCCGCTACGTCATCGGCGCCAGCATCCTCACCCTCAACAGAACCACCACCACCCAGATCATCTGCACCTGGGAACGAGCGGTCAAAATCACGGTGCTGAACCAAAACAACCGCGGCATCCCCCAAGTCACCATCCGCCTCCAGAACAAAGACGGGGTCGTCTTCGACCATAACATCACGGACGCCACCGGCATCCTCACCCTACGAGCCCCATACAACGCCAACGACTCCTACACCGTCGCCGCCCTCTACAAGGAGCGACCCATCTACACCGCAAGCCTCCCAGTCACCATCCAATACGCGACCGCCAGCATCACCCTCCCGCTGTACAACCTCTCCATCAAAGTCGTGGACGCACTCAACCTCCTCCCCGCCGTCAACATCACCCCGCTCCTCAGCATCACCACCGGAAACCAGACCACAGACATCACCCCAGACTCCACCGACGGCACCTACTACCACTTCACCAACCTCCTCGCCGACAACTACACCGCCGAAGTCCCCTACCGTAGCCACCTCGACAGCCTCCCCGTCCGCATCCCACGAGACGGCCCCGCCATCCAACTCCAATTCACCCAGACCTACCCGGTCTCACTCGACATCTACGACCAACGCGGCAACCCCATCGGCACCTCAAGCATCCTCCTCAAAGTCCTCAGAGACGACACACAGGTCTACAGCTCCCTTAAACACACCTTCTTCCTACCCCCCGCACACTACCAGATCCTCCTCTACGACCAAGAGAAACTGGTCGCAACGAAAACCATTGACCTCACCAACGAACACCACACCGCCATCGTCACCTCCCTCGACCCACCACTCCCACCCTACATCATCGCCGTCAGCGTCACTATCTTCCTCCTCGTCGCACTCCTCACCGTCCTGCGGAAAACCCGCCTGCGCACCCTCTGCCTCGCCGCCACATTCTGCCTCGCGCTGCTCGCCATCATCACGCCATGGTGGGAACTCACGGGCACCAGTACAACGCCGTCCATCAGCCGGCACATCGCCATGTACATCCAACCCGGCACCCTCGTAGAAACCATCACAAACCAGACTGCTACTCAGCGGACAATCTCCGAAATGCCCGCACAGTTCACCACGTTCCTCAACCTCGTCATCATCGCCCTCACCCTCACCTGCATCCTTGCGGCCATCACCGCCGTTATCTCGCTTTCTAAAAAACTTCGCGTCAGCATGGTTGCGCAGGTCATCCTCATTATCCTGCTTGCCGGCACCACTATCCTGTACGTCTACGGAACCTCGATCCTCACCGAAATCGGCATCGGATCACTCCAAGGCTCAGGACCACTCCCTGTGATAATCAACGACGTTGATTACACCATAACATCGACCTGGGGACTCAGTAGCGGATACTACCTCATCATCCTCTCGATCCTGACGGCCGCGGCTGGCTTCGTCCTTACACTGCTTGACTGGCGAAAGACGAAACAATCGTCAAACACGCAAAGCTGATCGTAAAAAAGAAATACGTCACATACATCGCCAGCCACGCGTTCGTATTTTCCCAGGACCGGCTCCGAGACCCACGCAGCAACAACACCCCTATAAGGACGCCGCACAGCATCAGCCCAGCCAACGCCATGAACACTCCTGGAAGGACTCCGAGGAGGACCAACGGAATCACCGCGGCGAACGAAGCCACCATAATTCCAGTGGACACCACCGCAGTCGTCTGTACTCCAACCACGTTACACAAGGTATGCGTCCCCACCGTCCGGTCCGCAGCTGCATCCAGTACATCTTTCGTCGCCGTCACACCGAACAAGAACGCAGAGGCGATACCCCCAATCGCCAGTGGCAGACTCTGGAAAGGATCAGCAAACACGCTCCAGGAGGCGAGAATTCCTAACATACCGCGAGGTAGGGCTACCCACAATTGGTTGACCACAAGGAACCGCTTCATCCGCGGTCCTAACGAATACGTCACCGTGAACAATGTGATACCGATCACAAAACCAGCGAACAGAAAGTTGACGAGGAATGCGCAGCCGATTGCGACACCGTAGAGCAGCAACGCAATCCAATAGGCTTCTCGTACTGTGACCAGTCGCTGGGGCAGCGGCCGATACGGTTTTGACAGGCAGTCCTCCTGAAAATCAGCGGCCTGGTTCAACGCGTTCGATGCCCCGTTCAGCACCGCGAGGCACAAGCACGCAGGCACCATGGACCAGAATAACGAGAGTAACGGAAGGGAATGAGTCGAAGCATACACATAGCTAGCCGTCATAACGCTGAGGCTGACAATTAAGGGAGCAAGCAGAGTGAACGGCCGTAACAGAATCAAATAACGCCGAATCTTCCTCATCAGTACCCACGTTCAGTTCTTCAATCTTATAAAGCTATCTTGACAGCTGGTGTCCAAAAAACCGATTTAGTGGGTC
The DNA here is from genome assembly GCA_903877165.1 of Methanobacteriota archaeon. Taxonomy (GTDB): domain Archaea; phylum Thermoplasmatota; class E2; order DHVEG-1; family DHVEG-1; genus CAIRCU01. Next base: position 87,419 of record CAIRCU010000009.1, read on the forward strand.
TTCAGCCGATCCTGCCCATGGACTTCACGGATGATAGTAGCGACGGGCGGCGGGACGAGCGACGCCCAGCGTCCGCCCGAGGCCAGACGCCGGCGGATCTCATGACCGGAGTACTGCTCGCGTTTATACATCGTGGTCCGTTTCACGGTGTACCCTTGTTCTGTGAACAGCCGGCAGGTTTCCGGATTGTTGGAGATCACGACGTCGAAGTCGTTAACGTAGCTGAGGACATGGTTCACCCAGCGGGATGGGTCATTGAGATCCGGGATGGCGACGACGCGGTAGTTCGCAATCCCCGCTGCAGTAAGCGACCGTGTGATCATCTCGCGGCGTTCCTCATACGAGAAAGGGTTGTCGGCGGTGTGGCTGTATTGCGAAGAGCCCACGCCGATGATAACATTAGTATACGTTTTACAAAGAGTCTGGATGATATGGAGGTGGCCGTAGTGGAATGGCTGGAACCGGCCGATGAGGAGCGCGTTCATAACCATCCCTGTGTCCTGGTTAGGGCTGTTGTTTGTCGGAGGGTTTCGCTTCGTGGTACCCGATCTCCGGTCGGGGTTTCTGTTTGTCATCGATTTTGATGATGGGTGTGGCTTTACGCTCGGATTCCATCTCGACTTTGCCGGTGATCTTCGGGGGTTTCATGAGCCGCAGTTTCTGTAGCAGCTCTTCTTTCCCCGGGCCGACTAAGGCGTTCTCCAAGACGTCAGTGAGGGTTTCGACCGGGATGATCTGGATTTTTTCTTTGTAGCGGTCTTCGATGAGGACGTCGTTGAGGTTCTTCTTCGGAATCAGAACGACGGTCATGCCCGCTTCGGCTGCCGCCTCGATCTTCGCGGTGACGCCGCCGATGGGCAGCACGGTGCCTCGGATGCTGATGGACCCGGTCATCGCGACGTTCTGCTTGACAGGGACGTTCTCCATCGCGGAGATGACCGCGGTGATCAGCGAGATGCTGGCGCTGTCGCCTTCGACGCCTTCGTAGGTGCCGATGAACTGGATGTGGATGTCGTGGGTGGAGATGTCGCGGCCCATGTACTTCTTGATGATCGCGGAGATGTTCTGGACGGATTCTTTAGCGATCTCCCCGAGTTTGCCGGTGGCGATGATTTTGCCTTCGGATTGGGAGCCGGCGGGGGTGACTTCTGCGACGATGGGCAGGACGAGTCCGGAGAACTCACTCATCGAGGGGTCCGCGGAGTGGACGGCGAGGCCGTTGACGACGCCGACTTCTTCGCCTTCGGTGCGGAAGGAGCGGTAGCTCTTCTGGCCTTCGAGGGCGCGGTCCGCGACCTGCTGCTCGAGTGAGCGGGCGATGAGTTTCGCTTCGATGACATGGTCCTGGGTGACGAGCTTGTCACCGCGTTCGTACGCTATGTCGCCGGCGACACGAATCAATCCGCCGAGCTCGCGGAGACGCAGTGAGAGTTTGCCTTTGCGGCCGGCGCGGCGTTGGGCTTCGTGGATGATTTCCCCGACTGCTTCTTTGTTGAAGTGCGAGATCTTGGAGTCTTTTTTGATTTCCTGGGCGACGAACCGGATGAGTTTGGTGCGGTTCTCCTCGGTGTCGTCCATGGTGCTGTACAGGTAGGTTTCGTATCCGTACCCGCGGATGCGGGAGCGTAGCGCGGGGTGCATGCCGTTGAGGGCGTCGAGGTTCCCAGCGGAAACGAGGATGAAGTCGCAGGGTGCAGGCTCGGTCTTGACCATGGCGCCGAAGCTGCGTTCAGACTGCCCGGTGATCTGGAATTTCTTCTCCTGGATCGCGGTGAGGAGGTGTTGCTGTGAGGGGAGGCTGAGGGTGTTGATTTCGTCGATGTAGAGGACGCCTTTGTGGGCGCGGTGGATCGCTCCTGCTTCGACGAGTTGGTGGGGCGGGGTTTCGAGTCCTGCGGATTGGAAGGGGTCGTGGCGGACGTCGCCGAGGAGTGCGCCGGAGTGGGCTGCGGTGGCGTCGATGAAGGGTGGGAGGTCGTTTTTCTCGTGGCCGACAAGGACTTTGGGGATCATTTGTATTTCTTTGCGTTGCGAGAGGCCGCCGCGGGCGATGATGAGGTAGATGAAGACGGCGGCGAAGATGCCGAGGAGTGCGTATTCGAGGTGTCCGGTGATGAAACCTGCGGCGATGGAGAAGACGACGATCATGAGGACGATGCTGAGCATGAAGTTGTTCTGCTGTTCGACTTTTTTCTTGGCTTGTTCGCGTTGCGCCCGGATGATGTCTTGGGCTTTGCCGGAGGGGACGACGCGGATGGTGGGGGTGTTGGTGTCCTCGTTGTTGGGGTAGACGATGATGTCTTCGAGTTCTCCTTTGGGGAGGAACTCGGTCATGGCTCTAGCGATCATGGATTTGCCGGTGCCTGGGTCGCCGATGAGCATGACGTGGCGTTTCTGCTCCGCTGCTTTCCTGATGATGTTGACGGCCTGGTCTTGTCCGATGACCTGGTCGAGGAGGGAGTCTGGGACTTTGATCTCCTCGGTGGTCTTGAATTCGACTTTAGTAATCCATTCTTTGATGGGGGGGAGGATTTCGTGTTGCTCGGGCTCCTCGCTCGCTTCGTTACTCCTTATCATATGGTCCTTCTTTGCTGGTGAGAGAGTCACTGCATATAAGGCTTATGGATTTTGGGTTTGAATATCTGCGTCTCGTACGGTTTTTTTCCTTGGAATCCGGGTGCATTGGCTATCGTTGCCTTTATATTGTCTGTTCTCCTACCACTTCTGTACTCCTATGCAGCTTGGGATTGTGGGCAAACCAAACGTGGGGAAGTCAACGTTTTTTAATGCGGCGACGAAGGCGCACGCGGAGATCGCGAATTATCCGTTCACGACGATTGAGGCGAACCGCGGCGTGATGTTCATCCGCAAGCCGTGTCCCTGCCGGGAGATGCATCTGACGTGTAACCCGCATAACTCCCGATGTATCGACGGGATCCGGTTCGTGCCTATTGAGGCGCTGGACGTCGCGGGCCTGGTGCCGGATGCGCACAAAGGCCGGGGACTAGGGAACAAGTTCCTCGATGACCTGCGGCAGGCGCATGCGCTCATCCACATCGTGGATGCCTCCGGTGGCACGGATACGGAGGGAAACCCGACGGATATTGGCAGCCATGATCCCTGTGAGGACATCAAGTTCCTTGAGCGGGAGATCGATTACTGGTTGTTCGGCATCATCAAGAAGACGTGGGAGTTGAACTCGCGGAAAACCGAGCTGGAGGACAAGAAGATCGAGAAGATGCTCTCCGAGCAGCTCACCGGGCTGGGCATCAAGGAGGATCATATCACCGCCGCGATCCGCAAGCTGAACCTGGATCGGGATCGGCCTGCGTTGTGGAAGGATGATGACCTCCTGCGGTTCACGAGTTTCTTGCGCGGGTACAGCAAGCCGATGATCATCGCGCTGAACAAGAGCGACAAAGCCCCGGAGGCGCTGATGCAGAAGCTGCTGGCGCTGCCTGGCTATCATATGATTCCGACGAGCGCGGAAAGCGAGCTTGCCTTGGAGAACGCGCTGGACCATGGCGTCATCGAGTACGTCCCCGGCGCGAAGAGTTTCACCATTAAGCATCCTGAGACGTTGTCGGAGAAACAGAGGAAGGCGCTGGAGTACATCCAGACGCATGTCCTGGACAAGTACGGGTCGACGGGCGTGCACCGCTGCATCGACGAGGCGGTGCGGATGCTGGAACTTATCGTGGTGTACCCGGTCTCCGACGAGCATCACCTCACGGACAAGGAGGGCCGGGTGCTGCCGGATGCGTTCCTCGTGCCGAAGGGGACCACGGCCAAAGAGCTTGCGTACCGGGTGCATACGGACTTGGGGGATCATTTCATCCGGGCGATCGACGCACGGGCACATCGGGTCGTCGGCGCGGACCATCAGGTGAAAGACGGGGACATCATCAGCATCATCGCCGACGTCTAAAACAAGGGGGGCGGGGTGGGCAGTTGCACATCAGGCTGCCTTGTAGTTGCACACCCAGCTACGAAACAAGCATTTAAACACCGCAATGGTTGCTACGTCTGGGATCACTCAAACACTCATCGTCTATTAACGCTAGGAGGAGAGACGCATGATTGCGAAAAAGATTAGCACGAAGACGCTATCGAAAGATTTTAAGTCCACCAGGGCTCCGGTGCAGTTCCTCGCGCTCGCCAGCTCGTCAGGGAATCGACCCGAACCCAGGAAACAACCCGTCTGCCCGCCGCCTATAGTCTGCGCACTTGATGAGGCCGCTCCGAAACAACCCCGGCACCGATTACCGGTTTCGATCCGGCCGGTCGTCACAGTCCGCTTCTCCTTCAAGTCGCTGCGCTGGATCATCCTTGTGCTGTTCCTCTACCTGGTCATTGGAACGGCGATGATGGTCGAAGACGGCACTGACGCGATGAGGACTATTGTCATCTACAGCGTCATGGGCTTCGCGACGTTCTTCATGGCCTACTTCGGCTGGATCGTCGCCCGAGACATCCTGGAACAGTTCAGCCGGCATCGGCAGGTCCAGGATGAAGCCACTCCTGAGGCACAATAAGAACTTCTGCCTCACCCCTCATCTTTTTTAATATCTCTTTCCATAACCCTTGTGTGACTGTTCTGTGACGATCTTTGAGAACCATCTGCATCTGCGCCGGGACGGCAGGTTCCTTGAGGCGGCCAAAGAATTCACCGTGGCGGGAGGCACGCATCTGGTGCTGACGCAGTATCCGATGCCCAGCCTTGTTCTCACGGAGAAAAGCTACCAACCCGTGTATGCCGAGACGCTGCGGATGGCGGAGGAGATCATGGCCTCGCTTCCGGTCACCGTGTTCGTGGTCGTCGGCCCGTACCCCGTCGACTACCTGACGTTCAGGGATGCGATAGGACGCGACCAGGCGATTGTTCTGATGAAGAAAGGCATAGATGATGCTGCCCAACTCTGCGCGGACCACCGCTGCATCGCCATCGGCGAGATCGGCCGGCCGCACTTCCCGGTCGCACCTGACGTGATCCGTGATTCGAACGAGATCTTGCAGTACGGAATGCAGTGCGCCGCTGAAATCGGCGTCCCTGTGGTACTACATACGGAGACGACGACATCTGCGAGCTGCAAGGAGTTCGTTGAGTTCGGCCGTGCGGTCGGTCTGCGTGCGGAGGCGATCGTGAAACATTTCGCTCCGCCGCTGATCACGGCTGAAGAGAACTTTGGGCTGATGCCCTCTGTGCTTTCAAGTAAGAAGAACATCGTGACGGCTCTCACCAAAGGCTCGCGGTTCCTCATGGAGACGGACTACATCGACGATCCAAAACGACCCGGTGTGGTCCTTGGACCGGCGACCGTGCCTACGCTTACTGCAAGTCTGCTGCAGCGAGGCGTCATGACGGAGAAACAGGCTGAGACTATCCATACGCAAAATCCCGAAAAAACCTATCATATCATACTTCAATAAAAGGAGAAATCCTTCGAGTTCTAATGAGCGGGTATCGTAATGGAGAGGTATCGTTTCCCGGTGTCCGGCCCTTGGCAGGACCACCAGATATTACCGTTCTGGCTCGTATGTTTCCTCCCGGAGCCGTCAGCGGCCGTGACGGTGACGAAGTCGTAGCGTGGATTGGTGCTGAAGGGCATCAGCGTGAACGTCGACGAGGCGTTAGGAGCGAGCAATTCTTGGAATCGGTCGGGGAGTGCGGCCATCAGCACTCGTGCGAAAACCTCTGTGATCTTCGGGAATTTTTGGAACACCGTCGACTGCCACAGCCGCATCAACGCTGGCGACGTCCGTGTAATCGTGGTCGTCAGACTGATATTGAACACGCCATTGGAGTAATTCGTGATCTGGAAGCGCGCGTTTTGCCCCATCAGCAGCGGTTCATGGAAAAAGAGATTCACCATGCCGTAACGGTTGCCGTCGATGCGAGATGAGAAGGTCATGACTCCCTGGTCATCTGCAAGATTGCGTGGGTCAACGGAGAAGTTCACGAGCTTGTTTGTCGTCAGAGGACCCGAGGCGTTGTACCACAGATCGTTGAGGCGGATGTGGAAGTCCTCCGTAGTGTCGCTAGTCTGCGCCCGTTTCACGCTAAAGAGCGACACGTCATAGTCAGTGGAGTCCAGGAAGTCGAGGGTACCTTGCAGGAACCAGGCATTCTCATTGCCAGGGACAGTGTATTGACCGGAAATGGTCTCGTACTCCGCGCCAAACCGATGAGAAAGGACGAGGTTTTCGCTTCCCGCAAGCATGCTATATTGTGACCGTGTGCCCCAGTCGCAGCTACTGACGTTCACGACCAGCCTGCCGGCGCCGGAGGGGCATCGGGCGGTCATGGTGAAATTGTAGGTCTGGCCAGGGACCGCAGCCGCAATCGTCCCCATGGGGAATGCATGGTACGGCTGGCCGCTACGCCCGTCCTCCTGTAGCGAGGAATTATCGGGATATTTTTCGGGGAAGGTCAGTCGCGTCGGCCCATGGACCCGCATGCCTGGGTCCGTCCACTCGACGTTCCCGGAGCGGTCGTTGCCGAAGCCGAGGATGACATTGTTTGAGGAGCCGCTTGGCGACTGCATACGGGAGTCAAAGAAGAGCTCCATAGGGTCGGTGCCGACGAGCTGGAGCGTAACGTTGGGTGAGAGCATCTTGAGGTTCATGGACTGGGTCTCGTTGTCCTGGAGTAGGACGGGAACGGCGTACCAGCCTATGGCGTCAGGGTCAAAGGTCGTAGGAACCGTCCAGGTGTGGCTGTAGCCGGATGCCCAGTGACCGCCAAAGCCACGGTCTTCCCATGCTGCTGTGGTGATGCTCGTGGCGGTGATGTTATAGATGACGATGCGGTCCACCGATGGTTGCAGGTTCCAGTTCATCTGGGAATAGGGTGAGGAGAACGCCATGGGGTGTCCAAAGTACTGTATGGGGTTGGTTTGCCCGGTGCTCTGGTTATTCAGGTACCAATCCAAGACGTGGTTATGACCGTGGATCCATAGCTTGATCTGCGGGTTTCTCTGGAAGAGGTCCGCCCACCAGCCCATGTCCTGTTTCCCGCGGTACGGGCTGTTGCTTTCGTCTTTGGTGGTGTCCACAATGGCTTGGTGGCAGCAGATGACCGTGGTCGTCTGCGGGAACTGGCTAGTCATGAAGTTGATCCATGCGTATTCGACGGGGTGCGTCCAAGTGACGATGCCGAGCTCAGGGACGAAGAGGAAGAGGATGCCGTCGTGCATCATGGCGTACATCGGGGTGGTGATGCAGAGTTCGTCGATGAGGGCTTTCGTGAGGTTGTGCGGATCGTCGGGGTTCAGCTGGTAGTCGTCGACATCGTGGTTGCCGATGATGCCGAAGAAGGGGATGTGGACGTGCGAGAGGAGGACGGCGGCGAGGTTGTTGGTGTATTGGTTGACGTACCAGGGGAGACCCGTGCCGCTGACCTGTGCGGTATTGTGGTTCACAATGTCTCCGAGGTGGATGGCGAAGTCCAGTTGGTTCGTGCCGTTGGTGAGGTCCTCTGCGAGGCTGTCGAGGTGATGCGCCATCCGGTAGAGCGGGTCTTGGTACCCTGCTCCGATATGGGTGTCGGCGAATGCCGCGAAACTCAACTGAGTAGTACGGTGTGTGCCGTCATCACTCGTGCCGTACGTGATGGATCCTTGTGGTCTTGCCATGGATGCAGGTATGGTGGGCAGACACAGCACGCACGCAAGAAGCACGGTACAGAAAGTCTGATAGAGGAGTTTCCTTTCCATGGGAGAAAAGCCCCATTGATATTAGTACAGTCTTTCTATTTAATGGTATGTCGCTGATTCCTCCGGAAGGAGGGGTCACATCGTTGCTGGTGTGCGGAACTACTGCGGAGGGTGGATCTACTGTCTCATTCCTCTTCTGCCGGCTTACCATAAAGCTAATTAGAAAAAAGAAGGGTATACGGTTCATATGCCAATGATTCGAACCTTCATCGCGGTGGACATCACGCAAACCCCGGCGATGGCCTCGCTAGCAGAAGCAATCAAGGGCACGGGGGCCGATGTCAAGCTCGTGGAGCCGAAGAACATCCACATCACACTGAAGTTCCTTGGTGATACCGATGAGCAGATGCTGCCGGACCTTGAACACATCATCCGACAGGCCGTCTCCGGGGTCCGTCCCTTCCCCGTTTCATTGCAGGGCACCGGGGTGTTTCCCAACCGCGACTACCTCAAGGTCCTGTGGGTAGGGATACATACTGGTGAGCAGATGGAGACCATCGGAAGCAGGATTGAGGAAGGCTGCGCGGCTCTTGGGTTCATGAAGGAGCGGCGTGCGTTCTCCCCGCATCTCACGGTCGGACGGGTGAAGACTGCGCGCAACAAGCCTCAGCTGCTCGCCGTGGTCGACCAGTTCAAGGACACCGAATTCGCCTCAGAGGAGGTCCGTGCGGTGGTGCTGAAGCGCAGCGTGCTGGCTCCTGCGGGGCCGACGTACACGACCCTGATCTCGGTGCCGTTGTGAGGAAGACATGGTGAGCGTCGAACCCTGGGTGGTGGAGCTAGGGCTTCTCAATGTCATCTTGTTTATTTTCTGCCTCGTCGTTATTTTCCCGCGAGGGTGGCTGTCGCGGTTCCGCTCGAACACCAGGTACATCGTGGTCGGGCAGCTTCCGATGATAGGATTGATCGTGGCGGTGGTCGCGCTCCAGCTGTTCGAGGTGCGGGTGCTGGATCCGCTAGCGACATCGCTGGTCGGCATGGATTTCACGCCGCTGTTCGTGTCGCTTGAGGACGGCGTGGGTCGGTGGTTCATCCAGAACTGGAATCCTACCCTGCTCACTATATTCGTATACATATATATAGGTATATATCCTTTCTTGCTGTGGTTCACCCCGCTGTATTTCGTACTGACCAATCAGCGGCGCGCGATGACGATGTTCGCGGTCGGCTTGCTGCTCATCTATGTCGTCGCCCTGCCATTCTACCTCTTCTTCCCCGTCACCAACGTATACACCTACTTCCATGAGCCCTCCGCGCTCAACACCGTGATCCCTTCGGTGGAGCGGTTCTTCTATACGACTACGACGTCGAACAACTGCTTCCCCTCCCTGCACGTCGCCATGGCGCTCCTCATCGCTTTCAGCGTCAGCCTCACCAGGAACCGCCGCTTCCGGATCTTCACCGCGGCCTTGGCCGTCGGCGTCATCATCTCCGTCATCTATTTAGGCATCCACTGGATAACCGACGTCATCGGAGGCGCAATCCTTTCCGTCTCCGTCTTCTTGCTCCTACGGCATGCCACCCGAGGCCCCCATGACACTACAGAATCTTGAAACCGACATCCTTCGTAGAATCACGCCTTCTGCCACGGAGAGGCAGGCCGTCGCCCAGACCATCCGCGACCTCACCGCCGACGTCCAACAGCAGATCATGAAGACCGGGCTAGCCATCACCCCCACCCTCGTCGGCTCTACCGCCAAGGACACCTTCCTGCGCACCTCCCTTGACATCGACCTCTTCCTCCTCTTCCCTCCTTCTACGCCACGGGAAACGCTTGCGTCAGTCGGCCTGTCCATCGGTCGCGCCATCCTCCATGACCAGGAGGAGTGCTTCGCCGAACACCCGTACCTCCGAGGCACCTACCACGGCTACAAGACCGAGATCGTCCCCGCGTACCACATCACCAGCGCTGCGCAGAAGCTCTCCGCGGTCGACCGCACACCCCTACACACCGCGTACATCACCACGCATCTGCACGAGGATCAGAAACCAGAGGTCCGGCTCTTCAAACAGTTCCTCAAAGGTGTCGGCTGCTACGGCGCCGAAGCCGAGATCGAAGGATTCAGCGGGTACCTCTGCGAAATCCTCATCCTCTACTACCACACGTTCCACGAACTCGTACTGAGCACCGCGGACTGGACCCCGGGCGTCGTCCTCACCCTCACTCCCCAGACACCGCCACCCTCCTTCCCTGGTAACCCCGTCGTCTTCATTGACCCTGTCGACGCCTCACGCAACGTCGCCAGCGCCCTCGCCCCTGACACGTTCCAGCGCTTCGTCCAGGCCTGCCGCGCCTACCTCGAAAAACCCAAGCCCACCTTCTTCTTCCCCAACCCGATCCAACCCTGGCCTCTTGAGAAAATCACCAAGGCGCTACGTGACCGCGACCTGGTCGGCGTACAAATCACGAGACCTCGCATCATCCCGGAAAACCTGTACCCGCAGGTCCGCAAGACACTGCGCGCGATCCGCGAACTGTGCGACACCTACGGCTTTACCCTCGCCGAGGCGGACTTCTTGGTCCTCGACGACCACCTTGTCTTCATCCTGCAACCCAAGACCACGGCCCTGCCTGCGACCGAGACCCACGAAGGCCCACCCGCGTCTCTAACACAGCACGTCGATGAATTTATCGCTAAATGGAAGACGAACCCGCGGACCGTCACCCCACCGTACCTAAAGAACGGCCGCTGGTACGTCGAGATCACCCGGGAGTACCACACTCTCCCCGACCTCCTCCGGGCATGCATCCCCGCACTCAGCCTGGGCAAAGACATCGCAGAATCCGTAAACACGGGCTTCAGCGTGCTACAGAAACCGGACCTCCTCACCCCACGACTCCAAACCTTCTGGACACAAACATTGGAGAAAAAAATGCTGTGGGACTGGTAACCCGAGAAAAAAGGCAGCTTCACATAGATATATTTTTATGACTCAAGCGGATATGCGTACCCACGTACGTATGCACCAGGATGGGATGACGAAAAAATTCCGTGTAGCGGTCCTCAGTCTCATTCTGTGTACACCATGTACCGTCCTTCTCCTCACCACGCCGCTGCGCGCCGCTCCCATCACCCTGTACGTCGGCAGAGGAGAAGTCTACACCACCATCCAAGCCGCCCTCGACAACGCCTCGGACGGCTACCGCATCTTCGTCTACAACGGCACGTACCACGAGCATCTCACCATCAATAAACGCATCGACCTCTTCGGCGAAGACCGCAGCATCACCATCATCAACGGCAGTAACCTTGGCACCGTTGTCGCCATTACATCCACAAACGTCAACCTCAGCCACTTCACCATCACCCACGGCGGCACCAACAGCACCGACAGCCTCGTCGACATCCAAGCTAGCCACTGCATCATCACCGATAACAGCCTGCAGTACGGGTACACCGGTGCGTACCTCAACCACTCCGGCACCCACCTCATCTACGACAACACCATCGCCCACCTCCAAGGAGACGGCATCAGACTCAACGACTCCAACAGCAACCAGAACATCAGCTACAACACCATCACCCTCTGCCGCAACGGCATCCTCAGCTACTACTCCGACGCCAACCGCTACTACCACAATACTCTCACCGCCAACACCCACAACGGCCTCTTCCTCAACGACAGCCTCACCTACAACACCATCCGCTACAACAACTGCTCCACCAATAACCACAGCGGCATCTATCTCAACGACTTCACCAACTACACCACCATCCTCGACAACACCATGAGCACCAACCACGACACCGGCCTTGCATTGGAGAACTGCAGCCAGGCTACCATCGCCACCAACATCATCACCAAGAACGCCAACTACGGCGCCAAGATCATCGGCTCCCACAACACCCTAGAGCAGAACACCATAGCGCAGAACGGCAAAGACGGCATCTACCTCAGCGCCGACGACAACAACACCATCCAAAACAACACTATCACCGCCAACCACAATGCAGGCCTGCGCCTCTACAACTCCACCGCGGACTGGATCACCGCCAACATTATCGCGGACAACGTTCAGTTCGGCGCGTACCTCGACTTCTTCACCATCCAGAACCTCGTCTACAACAACGCCTTCCACGGCAACACCATCAACGCCCAGGATAAAAGCCTCGGCCAGAACCGCTGGAACATCACCACCATAGCAGGCACCAACATCATTGGCGGCGGCAATATCTCAGGCAACTACTACGACACCTACGACCAGACAAGCGAAGGCGCCACCGACGCCAATGGCGACGGCATCGCAGACAACCCGTACACCATCTACGCGGACAACAAAGACCACGGCTGCCTCCTCGACACCATCCCGCCCACCATTGGCACCATCCAACTTTCCCCCACCACCCAGACCCTCGGCGGCTACACCGCCATCACCGTCCAAGTCACGGACAACACCCAAGTCAATGCCGTCGTCCTCAACGTCAAAGGTCCTAGCCTCAAATACACCATCCCCATCACCCACAACAAGACCGGGACCACCTACACCTGCAACCGCCAGTACCTCACCGTCGGCAACTACACCTGCAACATCACGGCCACCGACCCCAGAAACACCAGGACCACTGCCAACCGGACCTTCTCCATCGCCCCGGGCACACCACCCACCCTCAAAGACACCTCCCCAAAAAACGCAAGCCCAAGCACCTTCTTCACCTTCACCACGAACGTCACCTCCACCAGCGCAAGCGCAACCGACCTCCTCGTCAACGTAGTCTGGATCCACGCCAGCCGCCAAGGCAACCTCTCCCTCTCCCACGCCACCGGCAACACCTTCACCGGATCCATCCTCCTGGACCACAGCACCCACAACCTTACCTACCACTTCTACGCCCGCGATAAATGGGGAAACGCACTCCTCACCACGACCACGACCGTCCGCGTCATCGACAAACAAAAACCCAGGATCATCGTCACGCGCTACGGGCAGTCATACGCCGAGCTCCCAGGAAGCTACACCTTCAAAGCCGTCATTACCGACGACTCAACGCTCCACAACGCCACCATCGAATACTGGTCCCTCGACCAATCACACCGCAAGGTGCTCATGGATCCCAATGGCACCAACACCTACGAAAAAATCATCACCCCACAAGAGACAACCGACCGCATCTACTGCATCATCAACGCCACGGACGAATCTGGAAATTACAACAACACCAAAGCACCGACCGCGAAACCAGGCGGCCCCTACCGCGCCCTTACGAACGAAGAACTCATCTTCAACGCCTCAACCAGTTTCGACCTCGACGGTAACATCACCACCTACCACTGGTCGTTCGGCGATGGCACCATCGGCACCGGAGCAGTCGCCCAGCATACCTACGACGCGGAAGGCACCTACACTCTCACGCTCACCGTCACGGACAACGAAGGAAGGAACGGCACCAACACCACCACCGTCGTCGTCGGATCCTTCTCCGTCCATTACATCCCCCTTCAACGACTCGCTGCCCTCAACACACAATACCACCTCGACCTCACCGCCCTGTTCTACTGCTACGACATCAACGGAGACGGCCAGATAGACTCCTTCTTCGACCCAAACAGCGTCCTCGTTGCAGTCCACCCCACGTCTGTTAACCTCTCCGGTGCCATATGCTTCCTCATCTCGACGGCGAACGACACCATCCCCGAATTCCTCTGGAATACAACCAACGACACCATCCTTTCCATCACCTCTACATCGGGAACTATCCTTCATACGAATGTCGATGAGACTGCGCAGAAGGCTACTATCACGATACAGGTAGAGAAAACCGGCTGGGTCTACCTCGACACCACAGACGCCTACCCCATCGCGACCCTGACGGTATCAACAGGGACCCGGAACCTCTCCGCCTCACTAATCTGGCGGGAAAACGGCCGCATCAATATCCTAGATGATCCATCCACGGAGTACAACCTCACCTTCACCGATATCTACCCACCTCTGCAGGTCACATTTTCACCAAATGACGGCGGCCTCATCAATGAATACACCCCGACCATCTCGCTTTCCTTCAACCAGCCGGTCGTAATCATCGCCGCGACCTTCGGAGACGAAAGCGTAAAAGACGACCTGGTGAAGATAGATGAACAGCATTATTATTACACGCCACCTGCGTACCTGTCGAATGGGACGTATCCTCTAACGGTCGATGCCCAGGCACTCCATGGAACCGGGTTCCTGTCTGCTGAGGCCATCTACATCTTCCTCTCGTACGGTGCCGCACCACAGAAAAGCTTCCTTGAAAAGAACGGGCTCATGCTCCTGCTTGGATCCCTTCTCGGCGGTGTCGCGATACTCCTCCTCCTTCTACGTTGGAAAGGCGTGACTCTCGACGGGTCAGTATACATCAACACTCGCAGGATAGCACCGTTTTTCAAGACCGTGGTCGTCGGCCCGATCTCCGTTCGAATCGATGACGACCGCTTCCAGAAGGCCGAGTTCTACGTGGACGGCGCCTTGAAAGAGACTGCGACGTCATTTCCCTATACCTGGCAGTGGCAGGAGAAAGCGTTCTTCAAACACACGCTAGAAACCAAGGTGTTCGACAGCGAAGGGAACAGCATCTCATCAGGCCCGGTCGACATCTATTTCTTTAACCCGTATAACGGTCGCCCTAAAGAGTGATGTGCTACGCGCTCGAAGGCGTCTCCTGGGTGTTCGCAGTGATCAGACTCATGCCTTCCTCGGTGAGTTCGATTTCGTTATACGAGACGTAGTGAAGCAGCTCGGAGCGTACCAGGTTGGAGACTAAGGATTCGAACTCGTTTTTTGAGATGTGCAATAGGACGACTGCTGTCTCAGCATCCATATCCCTCGTGGAGAGCATCTTGAGCAGCTCGAATTCTTTATCAGAGAGGTGCAGCTCGGTGGTCACCGAGGCCGGCAGTTCTTCTTCCTCGTGGGTGAGGTGGGTGACGTAGCTCTCGATAATAGTGTCCAGGTCGAGACGGTCAAGTTCCTTACCGTCTTTGTCGAAGAGGACGCAGGTTTTCTGCAGAGGGTCGAATTTCCATGATCCGACGTTTTTCCACGTGTAGCCAAGGAGGCTGACGTCGCTTTCCGATTTGGTTTTTCGACGGTGCTGACGATGGAGGTACCGCTGCTCGGTCTGTAGCAGCGAGAGGTCCACGTTGTATCCCCGGAGTTCGCTGGTGACTTCATCGCCGGCTTGCTCCTTGAGTTCTTTGAGGAAGAACAGCCCGGTTTTTCCTGCGAGATCCATGTAGAGGATGCGGATGATGGCTTCAATGGCTTTACCGATCTTTTCGCGTTCGATTTGGTTGATGTCGGGGTCGATGCTGATGACGTCGGATCCGCTGACCTCCCGGCCGGTAATGGAGACTCCCTTGAGGAACGGGTAGTTCTGTTCCAGGGTCTTGATGATGGCGCCAAGGACGGTGGCGGCGAAGGCCTGCGTGGTGCGTCGGCTTGCGACGGCATAGACTGCTTTGATGACTGTGCCGAGCACCTCGGCATGGGACAGGCCGTTCTGAGAGGGGTCTGTTGGCATGGTTTAACTCGGGGGATGGAAATCGACTTTCATTTTGTAGATGAAGGGGAGTTCGATGCAGAAGGAACTACCTTTGCCCACCTCGCTTTCCGCCCAGATTCTTCCGTTGTGTTTCTTCACAATTTCTTTTGAGATGAAGAGGCCAAGGCCGGTGCCTTCGTTGTTGCGGTCCTCGCCGGTGTAGGCTTGGTAGAATTTGATGAAGATTTTTTTGATTTCTTCTTTGGAGATACCGATGCCTGTGTCCACGACGGTGATGAGGATGTGTGTGTCTTGTTTTTTCGCATGGACGGAGATGGATCCGGTGTCCGTGAATTTCAGGGCGTTGCCGATGAGGTTCTTGAAGACCTGTGAAAGTCGGTTTTTATCGCCAAGGATGTGCGGGAGGTCGGGGGGTACGGTGAGGTTGAACCTGAGGTTTTTGGTCATGATCGCCGGGCGCATGTCCTCACCGACTTCGTTGAGCAGCTCGACCATGTCGAGTTTTTCCATGTCGAAGCGCATGGTGTCGCTGTCGAGACGGGCAACGTCGAGGATGTCGTTGACGAGTTTGAGGAGGCGTTCCGCATTGCGCAGACTGATCTTCGCCCAATTCTTGATTTTGTCGTTGACCTCTGGGTCGTGGAGGATGAGGTCGAGGTAGCCTTTGATGGGGGTGACGGGTGAACGCAGTTCGTGTGCTGCGATGTTCATGAACTCGGTTTTGAGTCGTTCGTTTTTTTTCAGTTCTGCTTCGATTTCGCGGCGTTGTACGATGTCACGGACGGTGCAGACGACGCCGATGAACTCGTTCTCTTTCATCAGCGGGGCCATGTTGACTTCGATGGGGATGATGGTCTCGTTGGCGGCGACGAGGTCGAGTTCGATGTTCTCGATTTTTTCGTTTTTCTTGCGGACATCGAGGAAAATCTGCTGGAGGAAGTAGATGGAGTCTTCGAGGAGGTAGCTGCGCAGCGGGGTGGCGAGGATTTGGGCTTTGCGTCGACCCAGGAGCTTTTCGAAGGCTGGGTTGACGTAGGAGAGCCTGCCGAGGGCGTCGGTAGTGAAGACGCCGTCCGCGGAGGTCTCCGCGAGGACGCGGTAGCGTTCCTCGGATTTCACGAGTTCGTCCCAGACCCTCTTGCGTTCGGTGACGTCTTCCATATTGCCGACAAGAGCGCGCGGTTGGTGACGACTGTCAAAAAGGGTCATGCTGGTGTTGCTGACCCAGCGGTATTCCGTGTCCTTGCAGCGGAAGCGGAATTCGAAATGCCGGGGTTTCTCGTTTTCTTTGCAGTAGGTGGATAATGATTTGATTTTTTCGAGAGTCGAGGTGCGGTCGTCAGGGTGGATCCGGTCGATAATCTCCGTCCTGGTGAAGGCCATCAGGTCGTCAGGGTGGTAGCCGAGGTTCTTCTGGACTGAAGGGCTGACGTATTCGAAGGCGTGCGTCCTTAGGTTTATTTTGTAGATGGTGCTGAGGGAGTGTTCGAGAACGAACTGGAACCGTCCTTGGTTTTCGCGGAGGTCATGTATCGCGGTCTTGTAGGCTGTGATGTCAGTGCAGGTAATCATGAGGAAGGGCGTGGCGCCTGTGGTGTGGTCGAGGCGGTTGACGCCGAACAGGACATGGGTGGTTGCTTTCCTTTTTCTCCGGACGGTCGCTTCCCCGCACCAGGTCCCAGATGCAAGCACGCTTTGGAGGATCTCGGTGAGTGATTGTTTTGTTTTCAGCACGGCGGTAATCGGCGTTGCCGTCAGGTCTGCATCGTCCTCGTAGCCGCAGAGGCGCAGGAACGCGGTGTTGGGGCGGAAGATGTTTCCGTCGAGATCCGTAAGAGCCATCGCGCTGGGCGAGGCTGCGAAGAGAGCGTCGTTCTGGGGCGTCCGCAGTTGGTTGGTGGGATGGGCTAGTTGCTTGGTATCGTCTTGGCAGAGGACGACGAATCCTTGAAACCCAGCATCGCCATTGATTCTCAGGACGGAAAGATTCAGGGTTTTGGATACGGCTTTGCTAGGTTGAATCGTGACACGGTAGCGAGCCGAGGATTCCTGTTGTGTTACGATGCTGTTCCCAATGGCTTTCTGCTGGGGTGCGAGGAGGTTTGCGAACGGCGCGAGGAACAAGTCGGTTCGATTGGTCTGCAGGAGTTTTTGGGCGGCGGCGTTCCATGAGACGATCCGGCCGTGGGCGTCAAGCAGCAACGTGGCGGTCGGGGAGTTGTCGAACAGGATCTGCAGGATCTGCTGCTCCTCTTTTCCATGGAACATCCCCAGGATTGGTGGGTTGTGGTCCGTGGTTTCGACAGGAGCCGGTTCTTCAGGGGCGCAGATTGGAGCCACGGTGACCTTTTCCTGCGAGCGGGCGAGCCTCCCTGCTCGCTCCTCTTCCTGGAGTTCTTGGACGATGGCTGGAACCTTTCTCACTGGCTCTCACGCTCCGATGAAGACGTTTGGAATCCCATCCGACGTTTGAAGGGTGGTCCTGCGGCATCCCGGGGGCAGGACATCGGGATGATATTTCATTTACCCTTTTAATATCTTGTCAACCCGCTGCAGGAGCGTCTCCTTGTCAAAGGGCTTCATGATGTAGTCCGCGAGCCCCTCATCGAGCAGGACCTGCTTGCGTTTCTCAGAAATCTCAAGGACGCTCATGAAGGCGACCTTCACAGCCTGATTCTTCTTCTTGATCCGGTTGAATACATCCCAGCCGCTCATCCCGGGCATCATGATGTCAAGAAGAACGAGGTCAACGTGCTCCTTCTCCAGCTTCCGTAGCGCGTCTTCACCACTGTATGAGGGAACGACTGTGTACCCGCCGAGCTCCAGGACCGTCCGTGTCAAATCCACGATATCAGGTTCATTGTCAACAACCATGATCTTCTTCATGCATCGCATCTCCTCATGTTTGTAAGGCCCCGTGAGGTATAAGAAATTATCGTTCTCGAGGGGAATTTGTAGAAAAGAAAAAGTATAAATGCGTGCATTCGATATAATTTGTGCCGGGATGGGATCATGGCACATACACCAATCCTTTTCTCACTAGCGATTGAGAAAGATGCGGAAACCAATGCGTTACTCCTACAAGTGCTGTTTCCTCATGGTGCGCCGAATGTCACGCTAACGAAGACCGCTGTCGCCTGGTATCCCACCGCTGAAGAACTCGATTTTCTCAACGAGGCGTACGCCATGATTGCACCGACCCTGCCGGTTGTCCCGACGCCGAATGTCAAACCGGAGCATCATCTGACGGGTGAAAAGGACCCGTCGATTCGCGACTCGGCAACCGAAGAGGAGATTCATGCGGCCGCTACGAAGAAAACCATGGCGGAGCAGGAGCAGGTGTTCGTCCAAGTCGACGACAAACTCATTGACGAGGCGCTCAAACGCAGGAAGAGCGAAGGTCCAGTCAAGGTCGATGAGGACTCCATAGTCGAGCGAATCACGAAAAGAAAGAAATCAGCGTAGCCGGTCTTCCGGCATCCTGTTTTCGAGTTTATAGCGCTTGCACAGCGTGTCGATACGAGTTGCCAAGCTGCTGAGGTATTTTTGATCTGGTGAGATCGCGCTCTCGTACCATCTCTGATACCGGGAAACGAGGTGGGGGTATCTGTCGCGGAGAATCTCGATGAATCGGTCACGCTGCTCCCCCTTCAACTCTAGGTGTTTATACAAGAGGTATGAGGCATGGGCATCGGCTGCAGATGCGACCGTGGCCTTAAGATCCGGTTCGGCGAGCAACGGGAGCACGGGGAGTACCGCGATACCTGCTGTCACTCCAGCGTCTCGCAGGTGCCGTACGAGAACCAGTCGCTCCTGCGGTGAAACCACGGACGGCTCAAAGACCCTTGCCAGCGTCTCATCAACCGACAACACACTGACCGTTACCGCACAGTCAAAGGAAGCGATGAGCGGGAGATCGCGCAGTACGAGCGGGGATTTCGTGAGGATATGACAGGGGAAGCCGTGGTCTCGTAGCGTCGACAGGACCGCCCGTGAAAGACCAGTGCGTTCTTCCACGGGTTGATACGGGTCATGGACGGACCCGAGGATCACGCGTCCTTGAGGCACATGCTGAAGCTCCCGGGCAAGCACCTCCGCGATGTTGAGTTTGACGTCCACCGTCTCGAGCGCGGAATCACAATAGAGGCATCCGAAAGCACAGTTCTGGTACGGATCCACGGTGTACGTCCCATGGAAAAGCGCATCCGGTCGGGTAATCACTTTCAGGGCATTTTCGCAGGCGACGTCCCGGTACCGCATCTCACATTTCCTTGGGGGCGGCGATCCCCAGAATCGCGAGCGCGTTCGCAAGCACGATGCGCGCAGCATCCACCAGGGAGAGACGTGAGGCGCGAAGGACGTGGTTGGACTCTGAGAGCACGGGACAGTCCCGGTAGAACTGGTTGAATGCAGCCGCGGTTTCGTATACATAGTTGGCGATGAGGTTCGGCCGGCGGTTCTGACAGGCTTCGTCAATCACTACGGGGAACCGCGTTAACTGTTCCACCAACAACATTTCGGAGGGATGCGTCAACAGCGATGCATCGAAGCTGTGACGAGTGACGGATGCTTTTGCAAGGATGCTACAGGCACGGGCATGCGCATACTGGATGAAGGGGACGGCGTTGCCCTCGAAGTTCAGGGCCTCTTCCCATTTGAAGACGATGTCTTTTTCCGGCTGGACTTTGATGATGTTATAGCGGAGTGCACCGATGCCGACCTGTTCTGCGATCGTCCTCATTTGCTGGTCGGAAAGCTCCTCGCTACGG
Organism: Methanobacteriota archaeon; assembly: GCA_903877165.1. Classification (GTDB taxonomy): domain Archaea; phylum Thermoplasmatota; class E2; order DHVEG-1; family DHVEG-1; genus CAIRCU01. Next base: position 107,387 of record CAIRCU010000009.1, read on the forward strand.
CGCTGCTTGACTTCCTCGTAGGCACGGGCGATGCATTCTTCGATGAGGTCGTCGAGATAGACGACCCGGCCACGCCTAGTGGACATCTTCCCGCCGGGGAGAGAGACAAAGGAATAGAAGATGGCTTGCGGCACCGGCTGAGTCTTGAGGAGTGTGAGTGCAATCTCTACTTGGCGAGACTCCAGCTTGTGATCCTCGCCGAGGACATTGACCAGGGCGCTGGCCTGCGTCGCTTTCCATTGATGATACGCGACGTCCCGAGTGGCATACAAGGTAGTGCCGTCCTTGCGTAGGAAAAAGAATTTCATGTTGCGTCCGTGGATGCCGAAGGACTCCACATCGAGGTAGAATGCGCCATCCTCTTCGTGGCAATACGGCGTCTGCTTCAACTTCCGGATGACCGCATCGACGCTGCCGTCAAGCACGAAACGGGATTCAGGGACGTATGCATCCACGCCGATATTGATACGCTGCAGGCTTGTTTGTATGCCGGCGAGGACCGGGGCGTACGCGTTGTGGACCATGGTCAGCGAGGCAGGGTCACCGTGCTCTAGGCCTTGGATGATTGTGTTGATCTCCTCGGCGACTGACGGGTTTTGCTCCATGAGCTCGTTCGCCCGTTGATAATAGCCGACGAGCCGATGATCATCCTTGTCGGTCTCGGGAGCAGGGATTGTGCTTGGGTCCAGATGCTTAAGACCCCAGGCGAGGATTGCGACCTGCTTGCCCATGTCGTCAAGATAGAATTGTGACGAAACGTGATATCCCGCGGCCTTGAACAGGCGGACCAGGGTGTCGCCGATAATCGGGTTACGGGCGCGGCCCACATGAAGCGGACCGTTCGGATTCGCGGAGGTATGCTCGATGATCACGTGTTCTTTGTGTGCCTCAAGCCATCCGTACGTGTCCTTCCGCTTGAGGATCAGGTGGAGTGTGGCATCGGTGAGGCGCGTGGGGTTCAGGTAGAAGTTGACGTATCCTCCCTTGGCCTCCACCCGATCGACCCAGCCTCCTGGCCGCAGGGTGGCTGCAATGGTCGCGGCGATAGCCTGTGGTGCTTTCTTCATGACCGGTGCCAATGTAAAACATGGAAAAGCATACTGACCCATCCCTGGAGGAGGGGTCTCCAAGTGGACGTCCCCTGGATACTGCAAGGAAGCCAGGGCGTCCGTCAGCATCTGGGTGATTTCCTGTTTGCATTCCTCTAGTGGATACATACGATTGAAATGGGGGAACCGACCGTGTCTATTTAAAACATTATGCGACGAGGAAATGATGGAGAAAAAACCGCTACGAATACAATTTTCATCATCAGCAACATATTTAAATATCTTCGAGACGTAATATACTTATAGACGAAAGCGACATATTTTAATACCATCAGGTATTAAGTGGCGCAAGGGGATAATCATGAAGAACGTTCTCAATAGCTCATCCCAGAGCGTTATAGTAGGCCTTTTAGTGTTCCTTTTGCTCAGTGCATGCGTCCCAGTGCATGCTGCTGCACAATCCTCGACACTGACTATCACAAAGGAATATCATTTTACGATGCCAAGCCTAGGTCAGACGACCGTCTGCGGTCAAGTCTTCGACACCGTGCAGCTGTCGGATGGCACGGGCGCCCGCGCCCCCGGTGAACCTGACCTCCCGAGTTTGGGTGCCTCGCTGCTCCTGCCCCAAGCGACCAGTGTCGTCTCCGTTGATGTTTCTGCCGGCTCCCCGGTGACGCTTGGCACGGGGTTCCTGGTGCAGCCTGTGTCGACCCCCGTTAAGCTTTCCGAGCTTGACTCCGCGGTCCCAACCCTGACCCTTAATCAGGATATCTACAACGGAGCCGATGTCTTTCCCGCCTCAGTGTTCACGAACCAAGGCGTTCAGAGCTTCCGCGGCTACAACATCCTGGAGCTCGCGCTCAGCCCCGTCCAGTATCAACCCAGCACCGGAACCCTCCTCTTCTACCCCGATCTGACCGTCACGGTGCACCTCCAAGACGCCATAGCGGCGAACCCACTCTTCCGCGGGCGGCCCACCGATGAAGCCCAAGTGATCCAAAAGGTCGACAACCCGGAGACGGCGCTCACCTATCAGTACACTCCAGCCCAAACGGCCACAGCCGGGTCGTACTCCCTTCTGATTCTGACGACCGCGGCGCTGAAAGACCATTTCACCCCACTCATGGACGCCCACAATCAACAGGGCCTTACCACCGAGATAAAAACACTCAACGACGTCTCACCCGTGACATCATCAATCACGCCGTCAACCATCCGAGATTATATTCGCAGTGAATATCTCAACAGCGGTATTGAGTACGTCCTTCTCGGAGGCGACGATGACGTCATCCCCGCACAGAAACTGTACGTCGAGGCTTGGGCAGGGGGAGACACTGATCAGATGCCTTCGGATCTCTTCTACGCCTGTCTTGATGGGACCTATAACTATAATGGCAATGACTATTACGGCGAAAAGACCGACGGGACGAATGGCGGCGATGTCGACCTGATTGCTGAGGTGGCTGTCGGCCGCGCGTGCGTCGGCAGCACCACCGAGGTCGATAATTTCGTCGCGAAGAGCGTCGCCTACCTGCAGGGCAACGGCATTCGCACCGGCCCGGTGCTGAACGTCGGTGAGTTCCTCTGGGATCCGAACACCTATGGCGACGACTACATGGAGGAACTCGTCAATGGGTCGTCCCATCACGGGTATACGACGGTCGGCATCCCTGAAAGCCAGTACTCCACGATTCGGCTATACGATCAGCTCTGGGGGTACCCGCCCGGGTGGCCGGCAAGCGCGCTCATCAGCGAAGTGAACGCGGGTGTCACCATCATTAACCATCTGGGGCATTCAGGCTCTGATTACAACATGCGGATTTACACCGATGACGTCGATGCGTTGACGAACACCGTGACTCCGTTCGTGTATTCACAGGGGTGTTACGCCGGGGCGTTTGACCAAGGTGACTGCATTGCGGAACACTGGACCGTGAAGACGCCACATGCCGGGTTCGCCGTGATCATGTGCGCGCGTTACGGCTGGGGTGTCATCGGCAGCACCGATGGGGCGAACCAACGGTTCCATCGGTACTTCTGGGACGCCGTGTTCAGCAGGAACATCACCTCGCTGGGATGGGCGAACCAGGATTCCAAAGAAAAGAACGTGCATCGGATTAACGGCGGATGCATGCGCTGGGTGTACTACGAGATGAACCTGTTTGGGGACCCAGCCTTGGAGTTTTTCCCCTCCGGGAACGCTGCCCCCTCGAAGCCGGCAGCGCCGGCCGGGACGTCTAAGGGGAGTACAAAGACGGATTATACGTTCACCGCGTCGACGACCGATCCGGATGGCGATCTGCTCTACTACAAGTTCAGCTTCGGGGATGGCACGTACAGCGCGTGGCTCGGCCCGTATGCCTCTGGCGTTAATGTGACGATATCCCATAACTGGTCGAAACTCGGGTCGTATAACGTGCAAGTCAGGGCTATGGATACGCACCATTCGCAGAGCGACTGGTCCGACCCCCTGCCGGTGAAGATGCCGTATCGGCCATGGTGGGTGGATATCGTCCAGCGGATCCTCGCGTTCTTCCACCGCATCTTCGCATAAAAAAGCATCACGGGGTTTACCTCAAAACCCCTTTTCTTTTCCCCCTTTCAACAATCAATGGTATAGTGGAGATCAACAGACTCTAAGCCGACATCCTCTAGCTGGATGCCGTTGTGGAAGAAAAACGTGATTCTTAGGCGATCATCGGATCGAACGGATCGACTTGAGGCCGCGGCGGCTTGACAGCAGACCGTTCGAGGATCCGCTTGGCAACGGACACAAGGAAGTTCTTCTCCACCATCTCCACCTGACGGCGGCTGAGGTTCTCCTTCCGTAAGACAATCTCCCCCCGTTCGTTGTACACCTCGATAATGCCTCGTTCTATGTCAGAGATGACCTTATATGCTTTTTTCTTGGATTGCATCCAGACCCAAACGTGCTCATTCGACATAGACGGCTTCCGTTCTTCTCTGGAAAGGTTCTTTTCCCAGGATATAAACATTATGCTTCTTCTCAGGAGGAAGCCTCCTGTTTTGGTATTCTGCCAGCCTACATTTATATATGATTCTAGAAAGAATCATACACGGTTAGGAAGAGATGCTAGGAAACGATTCGAGTAAAGCACAGCGCTTTTGCAAACATGCCTTCATCTTCATCATCGTCTTGTGGATGACGCTAGCGGTTCTGCCGCTAGGCGTGCGTGCGGAGCAGACGATGTACGTCGACTGCACGAACACCGCGGGCCCCTGGGACGGAAGCCAAGCCTATCCCTACAAGACTATCGCTACCGCTGTCGCCCAATCTCAAGCGACGATCATCTACGTCTCCGCGGGGACCTACAGCGAAAACGTGGTCATCACTCATTCTCTGCAGCTCATCGGCGCCAGCAGCCTTTCGACGACCATCGACGGAGGCGGACACGGCCATACCGTCGCGGTCACGGGAGCCGAGGCTGCGGCCATCACGGTCAGCATCAGCGGGTTTACAATCCAGAACGCGGGTCAGCACGGGTTCGCCAACCTCGCCTGCTCCTATGCTACGGGCAGCACGATCCAAAGCAACACCCTCCAGAGCAGCCAAGAAGGCGACAACATCCAACTTGACCACTGCACCGGCCTCACCATCCACAGCAACATCATCACCAACGCCTACGTCTCCGGCATCAGCTTGACTCTGTGCTCTTCCTGCCTCCTGGATGCAAACACGATTCGCTACAGCCAGAAAGGACTCTCCTTTAGCTACTCCTCAAGCAACACCATCACCGGAAACACCGTCACCCATAATACCGTGTACGGCGTGTACCTCTACCAGTCATCGCAGAACCAGTTCGCGCACAACGAGTTCACGGTCAACGGCCAGCATGCCACCGATCCCTGCACCAACGCCTGGTCCACAGGCCAGCAGGGGAACACCTGGGACGACTACCAAGGCTATGACAACGACAGCAACGGCATCGGCGACATCCCGTACTCCATCCCCGGAGGAGCAAACCGAGACGACTACCCCCTCGGCGTCTTCAAGACAACGCAGCCGCCGGGCGAGACCAACAGCCCGCCAACCGTCGTCTCCATCATCGTTACCCCCGCAGAAGCATTTGTCGGCGACCTCGTCAGTTTCAGCGGAGAAGGCCAGGACAGCGACGGCATCATCCAGGGGTACTCCTGGCATTCCACCCGCGACGGCCAACTTAGTACCGCTAAAGCATTCACCTCCACCTCGCTTTCTGTCGGTGTACATACCATTTCACTGAGTGTTCAGGACAACGACGGCGCCTGGTCATCCACACGGACCACCACGCTGACGATCAAAGCAAGCCCTCAACCCGTCATCGACAGCATCACGCCAGCAACAGTCTACGCTGGACAGACCGTCACCTTCCATGGCCACGCAGAGAATGCCGACGACCTGGCGATCGAGTATCAATGGTCCTCTTCGAGTGACGGGGTCCTCAGCTCAGCCTCCGTCTTTTCTCGCTCGAATTTATCAATAGGAGTGCATGCGATATCCCTGCGAATCAAGGCTGCGGGGCGCGACTGGTCCTCACCCGTGACTCAGCTGTTAACCGTCGAGCAGCCTGACCCACAGGCCGAACCGCCAGTCGCGGATGCCGGGGGGCCGTATCAGGGATACATCGGTGAGCCGATCCTCGTGGACGCTTCGAAGAGTAGTTCCCCCAGCGGTGCTGACCTCACGTTCACTTGGGGTTTCGGCGATGGAACCAATGGCACGGGGAAATCCGCGGAGCACACTTATACCGCACCCGGTTCGTACAACCTCACTCTGACAGTTACTAATCCTCAAGGTTCGGCATCGTCAACCGCCTTGGTCGCCATTGCCGATGCGAGCAGTCAAACGGAAACGGGTCAGCACCCAGGTTCATCGGCAGGCTCGATACTATCAGCGTTGCCCGTGCCGGTGTTCCTTGTTATTGGGATGCTGGTGTTCTTCGGCGTAATCTGCGTCGTTCTACTTGGGTTGAGGCGACCGTAAGATTGGGCCGTGGGGAAACGTATAAGGGCAGGTGAGCGATATGGAATCGGCAGGAGAGATGATGCGGTTTACCCGTGGGATGCAGAGTACAGCAGTCGCTGGAGTTATTGAAGCTCTTCTTCTCGTCGCGTTGGTTGCGATTATCATCTCCATGATTCAGCTCGTGTACATCCCCCAGCTCATGGAACAAAAAGAAGCGGATCACATGGATATGGTATTCAACCAGTTCTCCCAGCTGAAGTCGATGGTGGATATGCAGGCGATATCGCGGTCGACCTCGCCGATTTCCTCGATGCTGACGATGGGAAGCCCGAAGCTGCCGTACTTCCTGACAGTCCAGGCGTTAGGCAAGGTGTCGTTTTCAAACGAGAGCACGTCGTTCATTAGGATATTTCCTAATCCCGGGGGGTTTCCTTCGGGCGGGATGACGATTTCCTCCGTTCATTTTGAGTCTCAGAACGCGTATTTCGTGGATCAGGAGTATGTGCTGGAGGGCGGTGGGATTGTCGTCCAGCAGTCGAATGGCATTCCGGTGATGCGGGCGGATCCGTCCATTGCCGCGGTGAACCAGTCTTCGAAAATTGTGTTGCACTTTGATTTGCCCGTGTTTGTGGGGATGCAGGACAAGACCGATACGGAGGGCGAGGGGAAGTGCTTTATTCGCACGAACTATTCGTCGAATCAGACGTATTTTGGGACTATTCCTTCTGGGGGGAATATCAAGATTTATTCCGATTATGATATTGCGTGGAACCAGTCGCTTCACAATATCTTAGGTGTGTATGACCGGAATGGCTATCTCACTATTGAGAGGCATTCGGCTCAGCCGACGGGCTACGTGCAGATCTCGCCGGGGACGAAGACCATTGATTTGTACGTTAACGTCATTAAAGTCTTCGTTCAGATTGGTCCGGGCTGGGTTGAGTAGCTGTCCGATGTTGCAGCTTAGAGTTATGTATGAGCGAGGGAAAAGCGGAGAAAAAGGAGCAGGATGCGTTCCTGCGGACCCGCATTCCAGGGTTTGATGAGTTGTTCGCAGACGGCGGGATCCCTCGCCATAACGCGGTGCTCGTGGCTGGGGGGACCGGGACTGGGAAGAGCACGTTTTGTCGGCAGGTCTGCTACAGTCTTGTGAGCGCCGGTAAGCACTGCATGTACGTCAGTTTCGAGGAGAGCATCGAGAAGGTCGTTCGGAGCATGAAGGCGTTCGGCTGGGACGCAAAGAAGTATGTGGATGACGGGTCGCTGCTGATTCAGAAAATCAATCCGCTGGATATCCTGCGGATGAAGTTCGGTTCGGTGAGCGGCTCGGGGTCGGCGACCGAGCTGTCGTACAAGATCAAGCCGTTGATTATCCCGAAGGATTTCAACCCGGAGGTGATCGTGGTGGATTCCTTGACCGCGATTATCTCGGCGTCGATTAGTAAGGAGAAGAACTATCGGGTGTATCTGCAGCAGCTGTTCAATTTCTTCGAGGAGACTGGGGCGACGTCGTTTCTGATTACAGAGACGGAGCCGGTGCCGACGCGGTTCAGCGACACCGGGATCGAGGAGTTCCTGGCGGACGGGATCCTGGTGATGTACAATATCCAGCGTGGGGATCGTCGGGAGAACGCGGTGGAGGTGCTGAAGATGCGGTATTCGCAGCATCAAAAGAAGGTGTTTTCGATGGAGATAGGGTCTGGCGGTATTCGGGTGTTCCCGGATCGCCAGGTAATCCTGCCGGTTTATAAGTAGGTATAGGGTTCTTTATGGTCGTCGAGGCGTTTGACGTTGAAGGTGGTGAGGAGGGCCTCGAGGGTTTTGACTTGTTGTTTGGAGAGTCCGATTCTGCGGATGAGGATGTTGTCGTATTCGTCGTAGATGGTGAGGGTGCCTGCCTCTTGGTTTGAGATGGCTTTGAGGATTCGGTAGTTCTGCACCCAGATCCAGATTTTGATGCCATTTTGTGCCATGGGTATCCGTCTCACTCTTTAATATATACTTTGCTTTATAAATATATAAATATTTTCATATAAATTAATATAGGGTCCCCAGGCATGCCACACTATAGCACGACTACTGGATGGGCTTCAGGATAAAATAATTATACAAGCACCCCCATACCACACCCGAGGATGGACGCGATGACACTCGTACAATTAGACAAAAAAACCCAAGGTACAACAATCCAACGCCTCAAAACCGGCGTCCCGGGAGTCGACAACCTCCTGTCCGGCGGCCTCCCCAAACACACCATCACTCTTGTATCCGGCCCCCCAGGGAGCGGCAAATCTATCTTCTGTTACCAATTCACCTACCAAGGCATCGCCGACGGCCAGAAATGTCTCTACATGACGCTAGATAAGAAAATCGAAGGCCTCCTTTCGCAGGCGAGCGAACTCGGCCTCAACTTCCAGCCCGCGATTGACGCAGGCCAAGCCAAGTTCCTCTTCCTCAACATCAACAAGAAACTCATCTACGAAACCATGGTCAACGAGATCCTCTCCGGCAACTACGACCGCATCGTCCTCGACTCCATCACCCCCCTCTCAGAGATGCCCATCTACCTCAACAACCCAGAGTTCTCCAACGACCTCTCCAACGTCGACCCTGAGGAGCTCGTCAGCGGCAACTTCCCGGTCCGCCGCCTCCACCTCCACTACATCGTCAACGCCCTGGAGACCTCCGGGACCACCGCCGTCGTCACCTCGGAACTCCCTGCAGGATCCAACCACATGTCACGCGACGGGATCTCCGAATTCCTCGCGGACGGCGTCATCGTCCTTTCCCTCGACCCCACCATGGACCGCCGCAAACTCGCAATCCTGAAGATGCGCAGCACCAAGCACACCCTCAAACCCCAGGACATGCAGATCGACAAAGGCGGCATCCGCCTCGTCTAACACCTTTTCATCTTCTATGCTCCACTACCGGCCACCCAAGGAACTGCGCGCCCTCTTCATCGTCCATTACGCCCCGCTCCTGCTTATCATCCTGGTCGGACCGCTCACCGCCTTTTACGGCGTCTGGGAACTGCCCACCCCGAAGATTGTAACCGTCCTCGCCGGCGTCGCCGTCTTCTTTGCCGCCGCCTATGTCTATTTCAAATGGGAGATCTTCTGGTACCGCGAGTACCATGGGCAGCTTGTCACCGGCGGCATCTTCCAGAAGATCCGGCATCCACATTACACCTCGATTCTGATCGTTGGCTATGGACTCGCCCTCTTCTTCTACTCTCTCTTCTCTTTAGTAATCGCGACTATCGCGATCCCCATCATGATCTGGAGCATTTTCGATGAGGAGAAACTCCTCGTCCGGCAATACGGGGAGGACTACCAGCAGTACATGAAACAGGTCCCCTGGCGAATCATCCCCCACCTGTTCTGAATACAAAAGAGAGGGGCTATTGGATCTTGAACCACCCGCGGCGCCTCATGAGCATGTAAATCAGCACCGAAGAAAACACAGTGGAAACAGCGAGAATCGACAGCGAAACGTGCCAGTCAAGGAAACTGAACGTCGGCATGCCGAAGATTGTCGCCAGGGTGTTAGGAACCATGACTACAGTTGCCAGCACAGCCAGCCATGCAGCAAGAAACGCGAGACGATTATTCAGCAGCTGCAACTGATTGTTATAGATACTCTGCAGGACCTCTAGGCCAGACGCAAGCACTTCACTCATATGCTCAGACAAGGAGATGTTGCGGGAGATATCGTCGCCGAGCATGCCGATGTGCTGCAGCAGCTTCGGATTGTCCGTGATCATCTCCGCGTCGCCGTACCGCAGGGAATTGACGACGTCCAACGACGCCCAGAGCGTGTTCAGGTACGTGATGAGCCCATGCTTCATCCTGTAGATGTCGTTGCCGATCTCCGTACGCGGGGCTTTGACATCGATCATGTATTTCCCGAGTTCATCGCCTTCTTCCTCAATCGCACGCAGACCCGTGAAGTTCCGCTCGTTGTTCTCATCCAGCAGCCGGGTCACGAGAATCGTCAGCTTGTCGTTCCAGGGGAGATCCTGCCGCATTTTTTTCATGAAGATTTCGGCGTACCGATACAGTTTCTCCAGGCGGACGACCTCATGGGGATGTATCGTGATGACCAGGTTCTTTCGAATCAGAATGAGCAGCGGGTAGACCCGGACGTCGAACTCCTCGACGCGGACCGCGGGCATCATCAACCCAAGTTCAGTCTCGTTGTCCTCATATGCAGAGTAACGGCTCGCAAGAATGGTGGTTACTAGATGCTGGCTGAATTTCAGGGACGAGGCTATCGAGAGGCTATCTTTAAGCATGTCATTGACGGAGAAATCCATCCACTCAAGCGCGTCTTCCCGCAGAAGGCCTACAACGTCAGCGACATCGTCGCTTTCAATTTTTTTCGCTCCCTCTGACGCAAGAGAAACATAAAACGCCTTTTTGTTGTTTTTTTCAGCCTCCCCCATCGTGCGATTCCCCTGAAATCTGAACCCACATCTTTCCGCACAATTTAAAGTCTCTGCCGCCGATGCAAAACAGCCGTCGTTCCCATTGCGTAAATCTCCTAGTTCTGTCGTTTTCCCTCACCAGGTATTTATAGACAAACCAACAGAGAAGTACCTAGGAAAAGGAAATCAGTTAGTGGAGGTATGGTTTGGTATGGAGGAAATCATTATCGGTGCTATCCCAGCATTAGCAGCGATGGCATGGTGCTTCCGAAGCATAGCCATCTAATTCTCTTTTTTTTCTTTTAAACTATTACTTCAGTATCCTCAGACTTCTGGAAGGAAACGGAGCTTATGCACCTCCCCGACGATGAAGTAATCGTATTTTCGCACCGCCTGGGGAAACCTCTCTTTGATATCCTTCATGACCCGATGGATGTCATCAGAGTCCGCAAAATCAAACTCCAACTCGAGATCTGAGACGCCGGCGGACGTCCCGATGAACACCAGATGCGGATGATGCTTGATGTACTCAATAATCTCCTTGCGCTGCGTATGCTCCTGCAGCTGCACATCGACCTTAAACGGCTTCAGCCCAAGCTTGGCCAAATCATACCCAACGCGGAAGCTCTGAATCACGTTCTGCTGCCGCAATCGTTTGAGCCGACTCGTGACCATCTGGGTAGAACACCCTAATTCCTTCGCCATCGCGACCAGAGACATCCGTGCATCCAGAGCCACAAGGTTCAGGAGCCGCAAATCATACTCATCGACCTTCACCTCAGAACCACCACCGGTAATCTCCCCCTTCTCCCGGTCCTTCTCCACAAACTCCTCTCCCAGTAAGTAACTGCAGGGATATGAGAGGCCCTGGACGTAAATCGAAAAGATCTTCTCCGCGAAATAGTCCCCGAACCGGTCCAGGAGCCGTTCCCAGAACTGATAAAAATCCCGGATGTTCCTCACCCACAGGAAGACGCCGAGGTCGTACTTCCCGATAATGGACTCCACCACCCAGGTCCGCTTATCCTTCACGAGAAAGGCGATGAGGTCGCTTTCAATCTCCGGGGTCATGTACTGGTATACTAGGTAGAACCGGAAGACGATGTATCCCAGCTTGTACGAGTCGATCTGCGTCCAGAACTCGGTGATGATGCCATCCTCTTGCATCCGCTTGATCCGGTAGGAGACGACGTGCTTCTTCAGCCGCACTTTCTTGCCGATCTGCGTCAGCGACTGCCGCGAGTTCAGATCCAGCTGGTACAGGATGCGACGATCGGCGATATCCAAGCGGTCCATAATTCTAACAAACCGTTATTTCCAATCGACTATTTCATTGTTTTGCAAGAAAAACGCACGCTGTACGCTTAAATGTTTTCGAAGAATCCGTCATACAGAACGTGGGGGAAGTGTGAGTGAGACCATTAACAACGCTATTTACTCTATCGGGGGGAGACGGCCATTTTTGAAATTCTGAACTGGTACGGCATACTCACCCTTACCCATCTGTTCGCTCAAGTCAGCTTCGGCCACCGCGATTACCTCGACTCGATCAAAAAAGAAGACTGCGAAGAATCCACCGCGGTCCGTAACCAACGCGCAGCGCCGTACTTCACCCAAAGCGTCGCCATCGTCATCCCCACCTACAACGAGGGACCACAGGAACTCGAGGACTGCGTCCGCTCCGCACTGCGCCAGGACTACCGCCATAACTTCTACGTCATCGTCATCGACGACGGCAGCAAAGACAAGCGAGGCATCAACCACGTCCGGCGTTGTTTCGAGGGTACCCCGAACCTCTTCATCCATGAGTATCCCGTCAACAAAGGGAAGCGACATGCGCAGAAATACGGGTTCGACTTCTTCGGCGACAGCGTCGACATCATGGTGACGATCGACAGCGACACGATTCTCGAGCCGGATGCCGTCACCTATCTCGTCGCGCGTCTCGCGGACCCCAAGGTCGGTGCGGTCACCGGTGACGTCAGAGCCATCCGGCAGAACTTCTTGACCACCCTCATCGACGCCCGATACTGGACCGCGTTCAACCAAGAACGAGCAGCACAAAGCCTCTTCGGCACGGTCCTCTGCTGCTCCGGGCCGCTCGCCGCGTACCGCAACACCCTCGTCCAGCGCGTCAAAGAGGAGTACATCACCGAGAAGTTCCTGGGTGACTACTGTACCTACGGCGACGACCGGCACCTCACGAACCTCGTCCTGGAGCAAGGCTACACCGTCCACTACGAACGCAAAGCAAAAGCCCGGACCTACGTCCCCCAGCACCTCAAACCCTGGCTGAAACAGCAGTCCCGCTGGAACCGAAGCTTCTACCGAGAATTCCTCTGGACCATCCGAAGAGTCATCATCCCGGGCAAATGCCAGAACGTCTACATGATCTACGACCTGCTCATGCAATGCATCCTGCCCTTCCTCCTCATCGGATCCCTGACCTTCGTCTTCCTGAGGTCCACCACCGACAGCTGGATTTACCTCATCGGCTACCTTGCGATCGTCGTCGCGATCTCGCTGCTGCGCGGCATCTACGCATACCTGCGGACACGGGAGAAGATGTTCTTCGTCTTCCCCTTGTACGCCTTCTGCCACATCTTCCTGTTACTCCCAGTACGGGTGTATGCACTATGTACACTAAAAACCACAAAATGGGGCACACGCTAGACATTGGCATTCGGGCAGGACTCATCCTCGCCTGCATCGCCTACCTGATCCTCGGCTATCCAGCCTACCAGCCGCTGCCGCAAGTCACAGCACAAGCGGATGCCTGGCTGCTCAACGCGGTCGGTATCCACGCGGTCAGCTACGGGCGGTTCCTCGTCGCCTCGTTCCCCGCAGCGGACTGCATCTACGAGCTGTCGTACGAATGCTGCGGACTCATCCTGTTCTCCATCTACTTCATCGTCGTCTTCCTCGTCCCCAACTTCTCGTACAAGCACCGTTTCATCGCCGTCCTCTTCCTCCCTCTCATCTTCCTCGGCAATATCGTCAGGATTGGCCTAGGTGTCATGGTCGGCTATCATATCTCCATCGACGCGTCCATATTTTTCCACGACACCTTTGGCCAAATCCTGATCTTCATCTGGATTATCGTCTGTTTCCTTGCCTGGTTGAAGATCACCAAGAATTTCCCATCGGAAAAAAAGGAGGTCATGAAATAATGAAAAGAAGAGCAATCATCGGAGCAAGCATTCTGCTGCTGATCGCCACCCCGCTCATCACCGGGGCTGTCGCGGCCACATCTGATACCCAAACAAGCCTGTTCATCAGCCTAGACACCTACTGGGAACACAAAAACAACGGCGATGCATTCGTGGTACGAGCCGACGTCAAGAACATCGGAGACTATGCCGCAATCGACACCGTCATCAACCTGAAAAACGTCCCCAGCGACTGGAACACCACACCCTGGCACATGAACATCCCCATCCTCGCACCCGGCCAGACCAAGACATGCTACTTCATCATCGAACGAGGTCCCACCAACTCGACCATCTATGCGACCGCCGAAGCACTCAACGCACCCCTCGTCCAGTCGAACCGCATCGCCATCCCCATCAGCCTGTACGTCATCGCTGGGTTCGCCGTAGTCTGCAGCGTCCTCATCATCCAAGTACACAGGCAGAGGAAGAAAAACAACACCAAGTAGTACACAAGGATACAAGAGGCTCCGAAAAAAAGAGAGCGGACCTGTCGGGACTTATTGAAGTCCCTTCAGGAAAATTGCTCGACATCTGCCAGTTTCATCATCTGTTGTGCAAAACGGATAACAGACATCTCTTTCTTTTTTTCTTTTTTTGTTATTGCGACCCCCCTAAATGAAGTTACAAAAAAAGTTACAATAATTTTGAAACCTTTAGTAGCC
>CAIRCU010000010.1 GCA_903877165.1 Methanobacteriota archaeon
ATCTGAGGAGTTACAGAACCTGTTCATAGAACTGTTTTTATACAGTCATTTGGATATCGGGTCGGGATGTCACCGTGGTTTCCGTTGCCGACATAGGTACGTTTCTTCTTGTTCCGCTCGTGCTGATGTGCGCGGTCCTGGGCCTGTGGCTTGCGCAGCTGCTGGTCATCGAGGGCCAGAAACGGTTCCTGCATCAGCTGAAACATACGCATGAGCCGCTCATCCGGTTCACGAACTTCGTCGGCATCCTTTTCCAGACGTTCTGCCAGTGGCTCGGCTACACGGTCACGCACAGCGGGATCGCGGAGTTCCATCTCTCCATCAACGATGGCGCCGTGACGCCGAAGCGCAAGAAAACGGGGTTCGCGAAATGGGTCGCGGACGGCTTCCTGTTCCTCGGTCCGTTCCTCATCCCCGCCGGGCTGCTGCTGCTCGCCGGCTACTTCGTCATCCAGAACGGGTTCATCATCCCCAAGGCGGGGTTCACGTTCCAAGGCCAGATTACGTCGTTTGGCGAGGCATTAATCGGCTTCATCCAGGCGTTCATCACGTTCCTTTCGCACCTCAACCTCCTCAATCCCCTGCATTTCGGGTTCCTGGTACTCCTGCTGTTCTGCGGCCTGGGGATTCGACCAAGCTACCTGGGGGAACACCGTAAAGAACGCATCACGGTGTTCACCGACCTTGACAACATCAAGTCGCTCTTCTTCGGCAAACCACTGTACTTAGTCGGCCTCATCGTCATAGTGTACGGGATTGCTGCCGCCTCCTTCCTCACCCAAGCTCCCTGGTTCCTTGAGGTCGTCACGGTCTTCGCCTGGATCGCACTCATCGCGATTCTGACCTTGGTTGTGACGTTCGTGCTGCTCATCTTCCTGCGGACCCTGGATGAGATCCAGGCACGCTGGCGGTTCCTCCCGTTCCTCTCCATGCTCGTGTCGTATCTCGGGTTCCGGGCCCTGTTCTACCTCATCCCGGTTGAGAACGCCGAAGGCGCGTCTCTCTTTGGGATGCTGGGCGTTACGCTCATCGCCACCATCTACCTGTTGAGGTTCAAGACCAATACCTTTAAAGCCTCAACGGCGATGAAACACAGGAGGGATAATGATGCAAAGCATAGATCTTCTCAAAGGCGAGAAGGTTGATTCCAGCCTCTCACCCCATCCCCTCTCATTCATGAGACTGCAGGCTGTCTGCATCTTCCTCATCGTCTGGGGTATTATTGTTTGGTGGCTTGTTAGCTTCTCCCAATTCCAAAAACCACTAACTAGCAACCCATGGCTCCCCATTATCATTTGGGGCATCGTCCTGCTGCTTGCCGGTGTCATTATCGCGCTCGTGTCAATTAAATGGAGTGTCTTTTTCCTGTACCTCGCCGTGTTCATCAGCGCAGTCGCGATTATTCTGTGGCAGAACCTTCTGCCATCGTCGGCGTTGTTTATCCCGTTCTACTCGGCCGCGGCCTCCATTGTCGGGTTCCTTTGCGTCGAGGTCTACCGCCGGTCTCATCACTACTATATCACAAACCAACGGCTGCTCTTCTCAGGCGGCATCTTCACGAAACGGACACGCGCTATCCGCTACGAGAAAATCACCGAGTTCAACAGCGAACAGGGGATCCTGGGGCAGATTTTCGGGTTTGGCACCATCATCCCCGTCAGCGAATCCGGTCTCGGATTGGGTAGCGATAAGACATTCGCGGCTGGCGGCGTCGGCGGTGGTTCACGACTCAAGCTTTTTGGGTTCGCCGGTGGAGGAAAGGACGTCAACATCCCGCGGACCCGCAGCTTCTATGAATTATTCGGCGTCTACCCATTCAAAGAAATCCTCAAGGTCGTGAACGAGCACCACCAGGGTACCGATATTACTCCGTACCAGAAGGAGCAGGTGGAGTTCCAGCGTCAGCAAGTCGATATCCAGAAGCAGATGCGCGACCTCCTGAAAAAACAGGCCCCTGGTCATTCGAAGAACGCGGCAAAGGATGAGACTGGGGAGGAACCTGAGGAGGAGCCGGAGGCGCAGACCGTTAAGACCCACCGACTTAAACCCAAGGTCGTACAACCAGAGGGAGAACCGGAGGGTGAGGCGTTCGGCAAGGAACAAGTCGACATCCAGCAGCAGATGAAGGAGCTACTCAAGAAGCAGCGGTCGATTAAGGCCGCGGCTGCCCAGGACGAGGATGCCTCTGAGGATGAGGAAAAGGACGAGACGGAAGGCGAAGCGAAGAAAAACCCTTCCGCATAGATAGATTTTTAAAATCTGAAACATTGCCTATCTGGCGATGGTTCCTAAGCGCGTCTTTTTCACCAAAGGTGTCGGCAAGCATAAGCATGCACTACAGTCGTTTGAGTTAGCGCTGCGTGACGCCGACATCGAACAATGCAACCTCGTATACGTCTCCAGTATTATCCCACCGAACTGTAAGATTATCTCCCGGGAGAAAGGCATCAAGGAGCTCAACGCCGGGGAGATCACCTACGTCGTCATGTCGCGCAATACCACGGACGAACCTAACCGACTCATCGGCTCCGCGGTCGGCGTCGCAGTCCCCAAGGATGAGAACTCGTACGGCTACATCTCCGAGCATCACGCCTTCGGAGTCACCAGCAAGAAGCTGGAGGACTACGTCGAGGACCTCGCGGCAACCATGCTTGCCACCACGCTTGGGTTGGAGTTCGACCCGGATACCGCATGGGACAAACGCAAGCAGGAGTACAAGATGAGCGGCCAAATCGTTCGGACTCAGAGCGTCGCACAAACTGCCGAGGGCGACAAGAACGGGCTATGGACAACGGTCATCGCCGCGGCCGTGTTCATGGAAAACGGTAAATGAACCAGTAGTACCCTTTTTTTTTAATTTTCTATTGGTTCGAGGAATGGTCATATAGGAAGGCGCGTTATTACCTCTCGGAAATGATCAATGCGTACCAGGGGATTCCACCCAATTTCTTCGGCCCTAAATCAAAATAATTTTCAAGCCACCATGAGGCTTTATCAGGAAACGGCGATGTGAAATTCACCTGATAGATATCGTACGAGACGACGTTTGCATCGTTATGGTCTGATGCGTTAGGTGTTGGATTCGCTTTATTTTGAAAGGGATCGGAAAGTGCAATCGAGCCGTTCGCGTTTATTCCTGCAACCGCGACATAATGACCAAAGAACGTTTTGAAAATGAGGGCGTCTGGATTATACAGCAGAAGATTAAGGATGATGCCGCTGTTGTTCTGCAACCGACTCACCAGCAGAGAAAAATCCGGGCACCAAATACCTTCGATGGTATAGTGATCCTGTAATCCAGCGTCCTGTATCCATTGTCTAGCTCCGCTTTCAAGATATTTCGCAGATGTCCCCGCATAGCCCCGGATATACGGATAGCGGCAGAAATTGGTGTTACAATACCAGGCGAGCGTCTCGATGAGTTCTTTGGCACCCTGTCCTTTGTTCCATGGTGTCTGAAGGTCGTTGACATTATTGAAGTTATGATCATCAGTCTTGGGTCCCGGTGTCGGGGTTCCTGGAGCTTTAAAATCACGAACGAGAGGGTACGTGTCGTTCCCATCTCCAGGATACCCGGTGGAGTTCTCGTGCATGGAATCAAACCACCAGAAGATATCAGCCAGACTTGTTGGGCCGCAAAAGGACCAGATGCCACCGATGAACAGCCATTTGCCTTGCGTCTGCTTCCAAGTATCTTGCTTCTGATCGAAATCAGGGAGACCTCGCGGCGCGTAATTCGGGTAGGCAGGAAGATAATACCATCCGTCCTTTCGTAGGCTATGCGAAGAGGTCGCCGATGCGACAGGATGGACCAAAGGGACAATAACAGCGCAAAGAATGACGGCACAAAGAAACACGCCTAATCTTTTCCTTTGTTTCAGCATTTTCTCCCGAAGAGTAATTATCTCGCTTCTCGTATTTATGTTTTTCATACGCATGATGTGAAACGCGAGGGGAGAACACCTAGCAGAACGGTAAAAAGAGTTTATATGTCAGATTGTAATAACCCCCCACCATGAAAGGAGAGAGTCTCATGATACAGGAATTTGTGAAATGGTTCGAAGACCTCACGATTAATGACGTCCCCTCTGTCGGCGGGAAGAACGCATCCCTTGGCGAGATGATCCGCAGCCTCGGCAAGAAGGGCGTCCAGGTGCCCTCCGGCTTCGCCATCACCGCGTACGCCTACAAGTACATGATGGAGAAGGCGGGCATCCAACAAAAGATCCAGGAGATCCTCTCTGACCTCAACACCCATGACGTCACCAACATCGCCGAGCGTGGCCGCAAGATCCGCGATCTCATCAAGAGCACCCCGATCCCCCCGGAGCTTGAAGAAGAAATCCGCAAGTACTACCGGGAGATGGAGTTCAGATACGGGGAGAACGTCGACGTCGCAGTCCGCAGCAGTGCCACGGCCGAGGACCTCCCTGATGCCAGCTTCGCTGGGCAACAGGAGACCTACCTCAACGTCCGCGGTGAAGACGACCTCATCGAAAAAGTCCGCGACTGCTTCGCCTCACTCTTCACAAACCGCGCCATCTCCTACCGAGTCGACAAGGGCTTCGACCACTTCAGCGTCTACCTTTCCGTCGGCGTCCAAAAAATGGTCCGCTCAGACCTCGCCTGCTCCGGCGTCATGTTCACCCTGGATACCGACACCGGCTTCGAGAACGTCGTCTACGTCACCGGGGCATACGGCCTAGGGGAAAACGTCGTCCAGGGCGCCGTGAACCCGGACCAGTTCTACATCTTCAAACCCACACTCAAGAAAGGCTACAAGGCCGTCATCGACAAGAAACTCGGCTCCAAGGACAAGCGCCTCATCTACGGCAAGACCGGCACCAAACAAGAAAAAGTCACCCCTGAGGACCGTCACAAATACGTCATCAACGACGACGAGATCGTCAAGCTTGCGAACTGGGCGGTCATCATCGAGGACCACTACAAGAAGCCCATGGACATCGAATGGGCCAAAGACGGGAACACCAAAGAGCTGTTCATCGTCCAAGCCAGACCTGAGACCGTCCATTCGCGCAAGAGCGCGGCGATTATGAGGACCTATGTACTCGACGAGAGAGGCAAAGTCCTCGTGGAAGGCGAGGCGGTCGGCTCGAAAATCGGCCAGGGTACCTCTAACATCATCCATAATGCCAAGGACATCAGCAAGTTCCAGAAAGGCCAAGTGCTCGTCACCGACATGACGGACCCGGATTGGGAGCCGATCATGAAGGTCGCGGGCGCCATCGTCACGAACCGCGGCGGCAGGACCTGCCATGCGGCGATCATCAGCAGGGAGCTTGGCATCCCCTGCGTCATCGGCACGGGCACCGGCACCGAGCAGATCAAAGCCGGCGCGAGCATTACCATCGACTGCTCCGAGGGCGTCGGCCGCATCTACGACGGCCTCCTGAAATACCATGTGGATGAAGTCAAACTCGACACCCTGCCGAAGACCAAGACCCAGATCATGATGAATGTCGGCGTCCCCGAACAGGCCTTCACTCAATGCCAGATCCCCAACCAAGGCGTCGGACTCGCACGAGAAGAGTTCATCATCAACTCCCACATCGGCATCCATCCCCTCGCACTCCTCGACTACAAGAAACTGAAGCAAAAAGCCAGCAAAGACCAGAAAATCGCAGGCGTCATCAAAGACATCGACGAACGCAGCGTCGCCTACACCGACAAGGTCCAGTTCTTCGTCGACACCCTCGCCTACGGCATCGGTCGGATCGCGGCCGCCTTCTACCCCAACGACGTCATCGTGCGCCTCTCCGACTTCAAGACCAACGAGTACGCCAACCTCGTCGGCGGCTACATGTACGAACCGCACGAGCACAACCCGATGATTGGCTGGCGCGGCGCATCACGGTACTACGACAAGAAATTCCAGCCCGCGTTCGAACTTGAATGTAAGGCGCTTAAGAAAGCCCGCGACGAGATGGGGCTCACCAACATCAAACCCATGGTCCCCTTCTGCCGCACCCCAGATGAAGGCCGCAAGGTCATCAGCATCATGAACAAGAACGGCCTGCGGCAAGGTGAGAACGGCCTCGAAGTCTACGTCATGTGCGAAATCCCCTCCAACGTCGTGGTCGCGGACCAGTTCTCGGAAGTCTTCGACGGCTTCAGCATCGGCAGCAACGACCTCACCCAGCTCACGCTCGGGTTGGATCGGGACAGCGACCTCGTCGCCCACCTCTTCGACGAACGCAACGATGCGGTCAAACGCCTCATCTCACAAGTCATCCAGACCGCGCATGAACATCAGCCGCGACGAAAAGTCGGCATCTGCGGCCAAGGACCCTCAGACTTCCCCGAGTTCGCCGCCTTCCTCGTCGAATGCGGCATCGACAGCATCTCACTGAACCCGGACACCGTCATCAAGACGCGGCTGCGCATCGCGGAGACCGAACAGCAGCTCGGCAGAAAAAAACAATAAAACAAGAGAAAGGAGCGGGGACGCCCCGCCCTCACCTATTTTTTTTTACCTGTCTATATGTAGATGTATAAGAAGAGCCACGGACCTTTGTAGCCAATCTGGTGTTCATAGCTATCGTACCGCACGAACGCTCCGCGATGCCAGTGGAACGCCTTGGTCTCCGGCGAGTAGTACCACTCCACGACATAGCCTTTGTTCAAGACGGCGGTATGTCCGAAATAGATGGCTTTGATGATATGCGTCCGGGTTATCGCCGCTGGCGACGCAGACACTGGGGCAGGCAACAGAGCCGGCAGCAGGAAGCATGCAGCAAGCATACACGACAGGGTCACAAACAGGGTCTTCTTCATAAGAATCACAAGAAAAGGAACGGAGCTTCAGGCTTATATGTTTTCCGGCAATTTTGATAAACTACCAGCCCATCCAGGACTGTAGGCACACCTATGGACCGCTACCCCTACCTCCGAATTGAAAACAAGCGGCTCTACTCCCGCGATATGCAATACACCGCACGGGACGTCATCAAACATGCGCCTGCAAACCAGCCGTTCTACCTGTTCGACAAGGATGGCATCACGAAAAACCGACCGAACTACAACACCTACCAGCGTCTAAGCAGCCACGCGGACCTATGGATCGACGCTGGCCCGCGGATCCTGGAGGACCTCATGGATGTCGTCATGGCAGGCGCCACCGCAGTCATCCTCCGGCCCTCTCTGTGGCCCGCCGTAAATGTCGACGAAATCCTCGCCATCACCGACTGCAACCTGTACGCCTACTATGAGAACCCGGAATGCGTCGTGCCGCCAAAAATGAATGGACTCATCATCCCCTATACACAAGATCCTCTCCCCAACCGTCCATTATCTCTCACGCAACTACCCTCGTACCTCTTGAACATGACCGGATCGAATCAGAATCTTGACACAACACCGTTTGCTGGTGTGTTTCTTGACTTCTCGTTCTTTGCATCAACGGAGCATCCATGAGCAGCGAAGCCGAGATCATCATTGCCTTTCTGTACAAGCGTAGCGGTAAATCCGTTCTCACAGAACCAGAGCTGTATCTCTCGTTGTCCATGGACCTTGGATGGATGACCGCGACCGAAGCAAAAGACTTCGTGCAACACATCCAGGACGACAAGCTCGTTCATCCGCATGATAACGGACTTGCTCCCGCCTTTGAGATCGCTGCCGTCAATATCCCACGGGGATTCACACCGTCCAAGAAGACGCGAAGCAAGGAAACGCATGTACACACCACGCAAGAATCACTCCTCGATCAAATCGTAAAATGTGTCAGCGAATACACAAGACAGCCCGTGCAACAGATTACTAGTGAAACCGTAGCCCTCGCCGCTGAGAAAAATGTAGTGCCCGAGGTTGCTGTCCTCTGGATCGCGCATCGACACGACTGCGACGTCTCGACTTTTTATGACGCGGTCGAGGCACACCTGAAGTCGCCCATGAAGAAACCATAAAATCACCATCGTTGTTTTCATAGAAAATAGAGGATGATGGGGAGCAAGAGGACGCCCATGCATTGACTACGCCGGACGCTCCAGGTGATGGGAAGAAACCCGATGCACGTGGCCACCCCGACGATTAGACAACCCAAGACGCCGGTGAACAACACGACCAACGCAAGGATGAACAATATCGTGAACGTCACCAGCAAGGTGTACGGGATTCGTGAGAAGTTCTTTGCGAACCACCGTCCCGTGTGCATCGCAGTGAAATAGGAGACGCAGCCGCTCAGTATAAGGAACATCAGGAGGTACATCAGCGTGGTTGGCATGATGAGGGACGACCACGCCTCAGCGGGCAGCAGACTCGTGACCGCGATCGTGATGCCGCTGCGAGCCCGTAAGGTGAGGAAGAGGACGACCACCACGAAGAACGATGCTGACGAGCTTACCGCAGAGAGGGTCACAAGCGTCTGTTCAAGGCTGGCACGCGGGCGGGCGTTCATCGCGATCACGGTGCCTGTCGCCGTTGTCAACCCCGGGATGAGCGAGACGAAGATACCAGCGAAACTGCCGGTGACGACCGAGACAGCTGAGGCTTTCGTATCAATCCGATTGAGCGTTAACGGTTCCAGGTTCTGCGCTGGGATGTCGGGCTTCGTCGCTAATGAAGCAAGCAGCGTCGGCAGTCCGAAGAGTCCGACGAACGCGGGGAAGAGGACGGGGGCGGGCAACCCGATGGGAGAACGTGGTGTGAGGTTGAAGATCAGCAGGCCGAAGACCCCGCTGAGGAGGAAGACAAAGAGTGCAAATAGCATCCCGGCGGCTGCAGGCAGCTTACCTTCTCTCCCGAGTTCCGGGATGCGGCATTTTTCAGTGCCGATCATGATAGCGACGACGGCAAGTAAGATCCAGACCATGACGCCTTGAATGGTATTGTACAGCGACAGGGGTGGTCCGATGATGAACCGCAAGGGCAATAACAGCAGCAGGCAGACGAGCATGGCGCCGATGCTGCCGAGGACAGCTAAAGAGATGGCCTTGTATCCGTGTCCTTTGAGGAGGAGCTTGTGTGCCGGCAGAATCGATAGAGCGGTCTCCTCGTTGGGTGCGCCGACGAACGTAGATGGTATGTATTGATGGATCGCATGTGAAAGTGAGAGGGATACCATAAGGCCGCAGATGAGGATGAGGATAAAGGAGGAGGAGAGCCCGTACGCCTGCAGAGGGCTGCAGAGGGCTGCGATGCTGCCTGCCAAGGAGAGGAGGATCAAGGCGATGTTGTTGACGTGCAGACCGGGGAGCAAGCCGGTGACGAGGCCTATGGCGACGCCAAGCAAGCAGAATGTGATGATGAGAAGGAGGTCGAGCAGAGTTGTCACCTCACTTGGATGGCGAGGACGGATGTGTTGGTGAGTTGGAGGGTGTAACGGAAGGTGTCTGGGTCGAAGAGGAAGCGTGCGTGGATGAGGACGAGTGTTCCTTTGGTGGGCTGTGTGCTGGCGCCGTAGACCAGGATGGTTGTTGTGCCATTCGGGTCTTTGAGGGTGAAGGAGGCGTGGGTGGCGGAGTCGACGAGTCCGGTGGTGGTGATGGTGGTGTCTTGGTATTTGTGGGGGTCGAGGGCGAGCTGCCAGAGGGGGTAGAGTGATGTGTTGTCGTGTTGGAGGATGGTGATGGCTTGTGTGGTGTCGACGGAAAGTTCCCAGGCTCCTTGGTACTGTTCGATGGTGCCGTCTGCCGAGACAAGGTCGCCGTAGTCTATGGCGGTTGGTTGTGTGGTGTAGATCGTGAGGGTAGTCTCTGTGTCCGGGGCGTTTATGATGATGAGTTGGGCGCCGTTTGAGGTGGGTTGGTAGTGTTGTACGCGCCCTGTGACGATTACGTGTTGGCCTTCGTAGTGTGGGGCGTCGGTGAGGGCGATGGTGGGTGGCTGTGAGAGGCCGGTGAGGAGGTAGAGGAGGGCCAGGCTTGCGAGTGAGACGACGAGAATAACGTATTTGAATTTCATGCGGTGAAGCCTCCCAGACATTTATTGTTTTGGAATTATCTGCGTTTGTCTATATAATGGTTCTGCCCTAGTAACTGGCGTGGTCTTGGGGCGTGGGAGAAAGCTTTATATTTCAAACGTCTCTTCTGCTCCGATAACTTTCGAATTTGGTGGGAGTGAACGCGTTTATGGCTCGTGAAGTTGTTCTTAAGGTGTCTGAGGCGTTTCAGCAGGATGTCGGGTACGGGCGTGCCCGTATCGATCATCAGACGCGCCTGGACCTTGATTTGTCGATTGGTGATGTCATTGAGATTGAGGGCGGTAAGGTCACCGCTGCGTCCGTGTGGCGGGCGCATCCCTCTGATGAGGGGAAGCGGCTTGTGCGTGTCGATAATCTGACGCGTAAGAATGCCGGGACGGGACTCGGGGATCGGGTGAAGATCCGACGGGCCGAAGTGCGCGAGGCGCGTGACGTGACGCTTGCTCCCCTGATGCCTGAGGGGCAGCGTATCGAGTTCGGCATGGGCATCGACGTCATTATCCGTAAGAACCTGCTGCGTCGGCCGTTGTCGAAGGGCGATGAGATCATCATCCCTGGGATTGCGTTCTTCGGGAATGCACTGCCGTTCATCATCATTGAGACGACGCCGCATGGGATCGTCTCGATCACGGAGCGGACGAACCTCTATGTGAAGGAGGAGGCTGCGAAGATCGCGGAGGAGGAAGGCCCGCGGGTGAGCTACGAGGATATCGGCGGCCTGCAGAACGAGATCTCCAAGGTCCGTGAGATGATCGAGCTGCCGCTGAAGCATCCTGAGCTGTTCGACCGGCTCGGCATCGACCCGCCGAAAGGGGTGCTGTTGCATGGGCCGCCAGGGACGGGGAAGACGCTAATCGCCAAGGCGGTCGCGAATGAGTCCGGTGCGAACTTCTATACGATCAATGGCCCGGAGATCATGAGTAAGTTTTACGGTCAGAGTGAAGAGAACCTCCGCAAGGTCTTTGAGGAGGGTCAGAAGAATGCGCCGTCGATCATCTTCCTGGATGAGATCGATGCGATCGCGCCGAAGCGCAGCGAGGTCCACGGTGAAGTGGAGCGGCGTGTCGTCTCCCAGCTGCTCACCCTGATGGATGGGTTGAAGGGCCGGGGGAAGCTGATTGTGATCGGGGCGACGAACCTGCCGGATGTGATTGACCCAGCGTTGCGCCGTCCAGGTCGGTTCGACCGTGAGATACGTATTGATGTCCCTGATCGGAACGGACGTAAGGAGATCCTGCAGATTCATACCCGCGGGATGCCGATTCAGCCGAGTTTCTCGGAGTTGTTCCCTGGTGGGAACGTCTCCTCGGAGAAGGTCGAGGAGATCCTGCGTCAGGCGATCAAGCGGATCCATGTGTCGGATCTTCTGCGGACGGTTGTGAAGACGAAGAACCGCAGTAAGCGGTCTGCGGTCGTCAGCGATTATCTGAATGTGGCGTTCGCGTCGGTGAAGGATGAGTTGCCCCAGACGCTGTTTGAGCGGATCGTCAAAGTCTTAGCGGACGAGGTTACGAATATCTTGCCTCTTGACCTTGAGGACCCGGAGCTTGATGTCCATAGCGATCAGCAGATCAACGAGAGGCTTTCGAGCATCCGGGAGAACCCCGAGGAGTTCATCAAGAAGATCGCCAAAGATATCATGCTTAACGAGATCGCGGACATCACGTATGGGTTCGTGGGTGCGGATCTGGCGGCGTTGGCGCGTGAGGCCGCGATGAACGCCTTGCGTCGGTACCTGCCTGAGATCGACTTGGAGCATCCTATCCCTATCGAGTTGATGGAGAAGATGGAGGTGACCGCGGATGATTTCAAGGCCGCGCACCGGGGCATCGAGCCGTCAGCACTTCGTGAGTTCTTCGTGGAGATCCCGAAGGTCTCATGGGATGAGATCGGTGGCCTTGAGGACGTGAAGGAGAGCCTACGGGAGACCGTGGAGTGGCCGCTGTCGCAGCCCGAGGTGTTCCACCGCATGGGCATCCACGCGCCGCGCGGAATTCTTTTGTATGGTCCGCCGGGGACGGGCAAGACCCTGCTGGCTAAGGCTGTTGCTCATGAGTCCAAGGCGAACTTCATCTCGATCAAAGGCCCCGAGGTACTCAGCAAATGGGTCGGTGAGAGTGAGAAGGCGGTCCGGGAGCTGTTCAAGAAGGCACGGCAGGTAGCGCCTACCATTGTGTTCCTCGATGAGATCGATTCTATCGCTCCTCGTCGTGGTGCGTTCGAAGGCTCGCATGTGACCGAGAGCGTCGTCAACCAACTGCTTACGAGCATCGATGGGCTGGAGAGCATGGAGGGCGTGGTGGTGATCGGGGCGACGAACCGTCCGGATATCATCGACCCCGGGTTGCTTCGTCCTGGTCGGTTCGACCGCCTGATCCTGACGCCCGCGCCGGATCGTGACGCGCGCCTGGCGATATTCAAGATCCATACGAAGAGCATGCCGCTTGGGAAGGATGTGTCGATGGAGGAGCTGGCGGAGAAGACTAACGGATTCTCCGGTGCGGACATCGAAGGCGTCGTCCGTGAGGCGGCGATGATGGCGCTGCGCAAGGACATCAAGGCAAAAGAGGTACGCATGGCGAACTTCGAGCAGGCGCTCTCCGAGGCGCGCGGCAGCATCACGGAGGATGTGATGAAGTACTACCGACGGGTCAAGGACGACCTCAGCAGCGTATCGAAGCGGGAGCTTAAGGAGCGCGACATCCAATACCTGTAGGAGTATGGCCAAAAAAGATAAAAGAGCACTGGGTATTCAATATACAGACCTTTATTAAATTTCAGAGGCATGATAGCTATGAGAATCTTGGAGAGCGATTTGAGAGGAAAGACCGTGATGAGCGAAGAGGGTCTCTATCTGGGGATCCTGCGCAATTCCCTAGCGGATGATAAGACCGGGGAGTTGCTGAGCATTCTAGTGGAACCGTCCGAGGACATCGACCCGCGGCTGTACCATCTGGACGACGTGGGGCACCTCGTGTTCGCGTTCGATACGATCCGGTCCGTCAAGGACGTTGTGATCATCGGTAGTTAAACCCACCGTCTTATCGGGTTACTTTTTTCTTTTTTTTCCATCCTTCTTCTCTAGTGATTGTCATATAGGATTGCCATGCTATGACATAGGGAGGAAAAAACGCCTCTGAGGGACCCCTTCATTTCCACTGGAACTTGGTTCTGTGAAGTATCCCTTTTTAATAAAAAAACCACGACGAAGTATCTCCAGTACAGTATGTCGTCCGTCGTATTTGAATATTCCGAAATAAAAAAAATATTAATAAAAAAATAATAGAGTTCAAAGGCGCGCGACCATCATTTTCCAGTGGAAACCATCCCCTCCCCCCGTCCAGGCATCTCCAGGAGAAAACCAGAAGGAAAATCATTACACAACATTGAAATATCGTCGACGCATTCCCTACCTTCCTGAAGGGGGCGGTGAAGACGGGGAAACCAGTGTTAACGAAAGATCTTTTTGACCAGTACTTAGAAAACGAAAGCCTGTTCGTCAACCGCGAAGTCATGCGCCCCTCCTACATGCCTGAACTCCTCCCCCACCGAGAAAAGGAGATCAACGACCTCGCAAACGTCCTCGCCCCAGCACTTAGGGGCGAAGCACCCTCCAACATCTTTATTTACGGCAAGACCGGCACGGGCAAGACCGCGGTCGTCAAACTCCTCGGCAAAGAACTGCGCAAGAAAGGCGAGCAGAAAGGCAAGAAGGTCAATGTCATCTACCTCAACTGCGAGATTATCGACACCCACTACCGGCTCCTGCAGAACATCGCGAACCAGTTCATCAACGAATGGAACGACCACGTCCCCTTCACCGGCTGGCCGACCGACGAAGTCTATAGCAAACTCAAGATTATGATGGACAAGGAGAAAAGCGTCACCATCATCGTCCTTGACGAAGTCGACAAACTCCAAGGCGACGAGGCGCTCTACAGCCTCACCAGAATCAACAGCGAGCTTACAAACGCCCGCATCAGCGTCATAGGCATCAGTAACGACCTTAAATTCACCGAGTTCCTCGACCCCCGCGTCAAATCCAGCCTCGGCGAAGAATCCATGATCTTCGATCCCTACGACGCCAAGCAGCTGCAAGATATCCTCCACGAACGCGTCAAATTCGCACTTAAGAAGGGCACCGTGGACGACGACGTCATCCCTCTCTGCGCAGCGCTCTCCGCGCAGGAGCACGGGGACGCCCGACGAGCCCTCGACCTGCTGCGGGTCGCAGCGGAACTCGCAGAACGAACCCATGCACCGAAAGTGACTCGTCACCACGTCCGCCAGGCACAGAACAAGATCGAACTCGACCGCGTCACCGAAGTCGTCCGCACCCTGCCGAACCAGTCGAAACTCGTCCTCTACGCTGTCCTCATGCTGGACAAGCAAAGCAAGAAAGCAGGGACGACCCAGACCATGACGACCGGCGAGGTCTACGACCTCTACCATGAGCTCTGCAAGAAAGTCCGCTACAACTGCCTCACCCAACGGCGCACCGCGGACCTCATCTCAGAACTCGACATGCTCGGCGTCGTCACCGCCCGCGTCATCTCCAAAGGCCGCCACGGCCGCACCACCGAAATCCAAATCTCCTCGACCTCAAAAGACCTCATGGAAATCCTCCATGAGGACGAGGTCTTCAAAGACCTAGCGAACTACAAGATGAAGGAACAAGCCAGGCTCACCATCTAACCACCCTCTTTTTTCAGGAGGAAGCGTGCGCGAAGAAAACACAGGCATGAAGACAGCGGTTAGTCCGTCAGTACCAGACGCCCTACGGTTCATCAAAGAACACCACGCTTCACGACCCGAGAAGACCACGTTGCTCCTCCTCGGCGAATGCATGGTCGACTACCAAGGACGGGCACGATCGCTGCTCGACTGGGGCGAACGTCTCATCCTCATCAAACAGGACGGATCCGTCCTCGTCCACCAACCTGTCCTACGAGAACCAGTCAACTGGCAACCCGCCGGAAGCACCACCGAATTCAACACAGCACATGACCAGCTCATCCTGAAGTGCCGTCACACAAAGCCGCCTGAAAAAATGAAGGTCACGTTCCGGCAGCTCAAACTCGTCGCCGCGACCGCGCTCGTGGACCGCGCCAGCCTCGTCATCGCCGGCATGGAATCCGACGTCGTCAACGACATCGTGAAAGATCCAAGCCTCATCGAAGACGGCCTGCGCATCGTAAAACGAGAGAAACCGGTCCGGACCGGATCCATCGACCTTTACGGATATGACAAGGACCACGTCCCCGTGGTCATCGAAGTCAAACGCAGCCTGGCGACCATCAGCGCCGTCCACCAGCTCCGCATGTACGTCACCGACATCAAAAAAGACCGCAAGGAGCCGAAAGTCCGCGGGATCCTCTGCGCCCCCCGCATCCCGGACATGGTCAAGAAACTGCTTGAAGAACACGGGCTGGAGTGGCAAGAGGTCGAACGCCGCGTGGTCTTACCAGACGACCACCAGCGTACGCTGCAGGAGTTTCTCACTACAAAAGCGCAAGCTCGCCCGTGACCTGATCAATGATGTTATTCGGAGCCGGGCCTAACCCAAGCACGGTCTCCGTCCCCGGCGGGATCTCCGTCAGACCCGCATCAGAGATGATGACAGTGGCGATCCCCAAGGCTTCCGCCTGCTGCTTCAAAGAGAAGAACTCTTGTAAGGTCGGAACCTTCACCACAACTTTTTTTGCGCCTTCCCCATTCCACCGAGAGAACCACAGCGGTCTATGCTTCTTTGTCGACAAGGCGCATTCGACCGCGGCATGTGCCACCTGCACCGCAAGCTTCCCTGGAGAAAGCTTCAGGTCCTGACGGGTGACGACCACCAATTTGTAATCGAAATCACTCGGTACGATTTTTATCATGCAACGGCATCTCTCGACGGGCATCCTTCTGCCATTTTTCCCCAAACTCGTACGCCTTCGAAAAATCCACGATTCCTTTGACTAGCAGCGACTTATCCTTTCTCTGGACGTGTTTGAGCGGCACGCCCAGGAACCGGGCGCCGTTCTTCACAATCAGCATATCCTCCATGAACGACACGCTCTCCCCCAGCTTCGCCCCCGAAGAATCAAAGACGAATTTACATAATAAATCCTGGTCGGTGAACTGTGTCGTCCCCTCTTTCTTTTTCGTGAAGAAAAACATGACGCCGTAAGAAGGAGGTTTCGATGGATCACCGGGAGTCATGCGACCTTCTGAATCACCGTTTTTATTATAAAGCTTTGGATAATTCTCTGCTGAGATGGAACAATACGACGTCATCATCGCGGGAGGCGGCCCCATCGGCTGTGCGGTCGGACGCTGGTGCGCTAATGCAGGCCGTACCGTCGTAATCGTCGAAGAACACAATGCGGTCGGTTCCCCGCTCCACTGCGCCGGCCTTGTGACCGACCGGGCGTTTTCCCTCCCAGACATCCCTCAAGATGACTTAGTCCTCAATACCATCACCGGAGCGGAGATCCATTCTCCAGCCGGATCAACTGTCGCCATCGGCGGAGACCGGACACATGCCTTAGTTATCGATCGCGTTCGGTACGACCAGGCCCTCGCCGAAGCAGCCGTACATGAAGGCGCCACGCTTATGACCGACGCGAAGATTACTGATGCCCGACAGACTGCGGACAACGTTTCAGTCGACTGCGACACACAGAAGATTCAAGGTCAGGTGTTGGTCGGTGCAGACGGTGCGCGGTCAACCATACGCTCCCTGTTTCACTTCACCAAACCCGTAGAGTACCTTGAGGGCATAGGAGCGGAGATAAAGGGCGTACGCCTCCAGCCTCAGACCGTCCTCATCTACACCGGCGCCAGCGTCGCCCCCGGGTTTTTCGCCTGGGTCATCCCTACGAACCGGCAAGGAACCAAAGCGAGAATCGGACTGTGCAAAAGCAAAGGAAGCCATCCGTCGCTCCAAGAGTGCTACACGGCGCTCCTCAACAAGCCGGCAATTGCTGATGCTGAACTCGTCTGTCGATATGGTGGCCTCGTCCCTCTTGGCGCGGTGGATCCATGCGTGCAGTCGCGGGTCATGCTGGTCGGGGATGCAGCCGCCCAGGTAAAACCGACGTCTGGCGGCGGGATCGTGACCGGGTTGTTGTGCGCGCGGCAATGCGCACGAACGATCAACGAAGCGTTTGCGAAGCAGCCGCTGTCGCCTCGTACCATCCTGCGGTATCAGACACGATGGAAGCGGGTGGCCGGTCATGAGCTTGCTTGGGGGATGGCGTTCCGACGGTTGTACCGCCGGAGTTCCGATAGTCATCTTGAATCATGGTTTAAAGAGCTGCAGAAGCCTGCAGTGACGGCTGCTATTACACGGAACGGAGATATCGATTATCCCTCACGCCTCCTCTTTCCCGTGTTGGCCGCAGCACCCCAGCTGGCTGTAAAAGTACCGCGAGTCCTTCTCACAAAGCGGCCCTAGCGTTTCCGTGATGAGGGCGGTGGCGGTGGGACATAGAAGTCCTCGACGTCTTCATCGCCGCTGGATTCCGCCTCTTCGTCCTTCTTTCGTTTCGAGGGTTTCTTTCGAGGCGTGTGCGGGAGGCGTTTGCGCCGTTTACGAATCAAGAGAATGATGACGACGAGGATGACGAGGAGGACTATGACAAGTATGAGGGGGAGGAAGAGGGAGAGGACGTAGAGCGAGGAGCAGGACAGGTAGCACGTGACCGGAGTGATTATCGTTTGGTTGCTTTCATTGAAGACAAACTCGAGGTACTGTCGATCGTCGCTGGTGTTTCCTTTGGAGTACGACTGCCCGAAGGCGTTGACCGCCATCAGGGTGAGTCCTGCGGGGAGGATGATGCGGTAGGTCGCCGAGGCGTTGGCGAGGTGGGGCAGGGAGAACTGTAGTGGAGAGATAGTGAAGGAGGCGGGGGCGAGGGAAAAGTTCGCGCCTACGCTATACGCATCATCCGCATAGGTGGAGAGGATGATTGGGGAGTGGTTGTCCATAGCCGCGATGTCGTCGTTCCATTGCAACGAACCATAGTAAGTCTTGGTGTTGGAGAGGACTTTGACGGACCGGCCGCTCAGGAGCGTGGAGACCCGGGATTCAAAGAGCGCTCGATTGGAGGCGAGGAGAGCGGTTTGCGCCTCTGAGGAAAGGAGTCCTTCCTCGGTGCAGAGGCGGAAGGCGTCCGCGTTGAGGAACCGCAGGGTGAGGCACGAGGGGAAGTGGATGGCGTCAGGCGTCTGCAGCACATAGAGCGATTCGTCTTGGGTGAGGGTCGTTGAGGCGACCAGCTCGGTTTTCCCGGTGAAGAGTGTGGGGAGGTTGAGATCCATTTTCGCGACGTCGATTTGGACGAGGGTGGCACGTTTCTCCGAGGTGTACGGCGGCGTGGGTTGGAGGTCGGAGTAGAACTGGCCGCTCGGCCCCGTGGTCTGGCTCCAGTCGTACGGGTTCTGATGGTCTAGGGTGATGTTCTGCGGAAGCTGCAGGGTGATGGTGTATGGGTGGCCAAGCCCTGTGAGACCTGAGCCGAAGTTGAGGTCATTAGGCGTGATAGAGGCGTTCGCACCTGCGTTGACGAGTCCGAAGAAGGCGCGGGCGGAGATGTTGCCGATGGTCAAGCGGACGTCGGAGTCCAGGTATTGGGCGCTGACGGCGGGCGTCTCGTCCATGTGCGAGACGTTGTACGGGGGTGCGCAGGCCGTGGTCGTCTCCGTGTCCCAGGAGAAGGAGAAGGCGAGGGTCTGGTTGAACCTCGATGCTTCGAGCAGGGGTTGGAGGCGGTCGATGAGGGGCTGTATAGTGCGGTTGCGAACAGCGTCCCAGGAGAGCAGGCCGTTGGCGGCGAGGAGTCGAAGCCCGTCCGCTGGCAGGGTGGTGACATGGGAGATGTATGACGGGAGGATGTTGTAGGCGGAGATGTCGAGTGTGTGGATGAGGAGGTGGGTGACGAGTGCGACGGTTGTTGGGGTATGGGCGTCGAGGTCGAAGCCGATGCTGATGTTTTCCGGGGCGTTCGGGTCACCGGTGGGGTTGCGGGCGCGGATTGAAAGTTGCGTGGTGTTTTGTGGTATCGCTCCCTGGTAGTTGGTGAGGACCCACGTGACTTGCTGATTGTCCGGGCTGACTTGGTCTGATGTCGCGCTTGCAATCTGCATCGTGGACGGCACGGTGAAGAGGTAGGTGGAGTTCCATCCGTTTTCTGAGGCGAGGCTGAAGTGGTAGGTGACGTCGGCGCCGAGGTCAAGCATGCCGGCTATGAAGGGGGTGATGTTGACGGACGCGGGAGCAGCGAAGAAGGCGCTTGTAAGGTTCACGGAGTAATCGTCGGTGAAGTACGGCTGGGCGTACACCGGGCGTCCGAGGGGAGTGATCTGGGCATTGGGGAATGATGAACGCAGTTGCGTGTCGAGGCTGTCGCGCAGTCGCAGTTTGATGGCGCCCATGTCGTCTGTCGAGGCGAGGTGTTCGATGCCATCCTGGTCGTAGGTGACGCCGAAGATGTTGTCAATGCGGTGGACGAGCATCTGGGAAGAGACTCGTAAGGTCGTTCCAGAGAGGTACGTAGCGGTGATCGTGGCGTCGACGATGCTGGTCGGCGTGTCCGCTGCTAGGCTCGTCGGAAGAAAACACGGGAAGAGAAGACTAAGACATAGACACAGGGCTATGACAGGCAAACGGTACGCTCGCATCGCATCCACTCCACGGAAAATAAGGCGTTGTCCCTTATAAAAACTTTCCTTCGAAACCCTGAAAAGCACACGGATGTTTCTGGGTCTTCGACGAGTATGTACATCCTTGGGGGCACTTCGGCGACGTCCTTGGCTACCGTATTGTCACGGACGTTGAATCAACCGCTGTTGAAGACGACGTTTAAACGGTTTCCTGACGACGAGTTCTACATCCGGCTTGAGGAGCCGATCGAGGGTGAGGACGTGCTCATCGTCCAGACCGCGTACCCCGATGCGAAGATCGTCGAGCTGCTCATCATGCAGGATGCAGTCTGCGAGGCGGGGGCCAAGAGGATTTCCGTGATCCTCCCGTATTTCGGGTACAGCCGGCAGGACAAGAAGTTCGAGGAGGGCGAGGCGATCAGCGCCCGGGCGATCGCGGAGCACATCAGCATCCATGCCGACGAGGTCATCACCGTCGACCCTCATAAGGAGCATATCCTGGAGTTTTTCACGACACCCGCACGCAGCTGCTCCGCCGTCCCCCAGATCGCGGAATATCTGAAAGGAAAAAACATTGATCTCGTGCTGGCTCCGGACATGGGCGCCAAAGACCGGGCGTTGCAGGCCGCGACCCTCATGGGCTGTGAGTCCGATTACCTGGAGAAGACGCGGATCGATGGCACCACCGTCAAGATCCATCCCAAGTCCCTCAACGTCCACGGGAAGACCGTGGCTATCGTCGACGACATCATCTCCACAGGAGGCACCATGGCCAACTCCATCAAGGAGCTGAAGCACCAGGGCGCGAAGAAGATTTATGTGGCATGCACCCACGGGCTGTTCGCCGGGCAGGCGAAAGAAAAACTGACCTCGGCGGGCTGCGATGAAATCATCGCGACCGATACGATTGAAAGCGAGTTCAGCAAAGTCAGTGTCGCCCCAAGCCTCGCGCAGGCGCTCGTCCATCTCGCGTGAGCCGAGTCGTTCTCCAGATAGACGAGAGAGAAGGTATTTATAAGGCAATGGTTTTACGGGTGGTAACCAATTCCTAGGTGAAAACAATGCGGAAGCGCGCGCAACAACCCATGCAAGCATCGTCAACGCAGACCACGGTTGCCACGGGAGCCCAGGCAGCTCCGGCACCAAAGACGCATCGATTCGCCGCCCTCAAAGCCCGGAAGAGTCTCTGGGTCGGCATCACCCTGATTGCGATCTTTTTCCTCGTCTTGTTCTTCAACACCTATTTCAACATAACATCAAATGCGAACATCAACAGCAACGGGACCGATCTCGCTACCACGTACTATCTCTCCGGGCCCGACCCATATTATAATATGAGGCTCGTCCAGACAACGTCGGATACGGGTAGGTTCCCGTACTATTCGAGTAACGATCCGCTGCTGAACTATCCAATAGGAAAATCCGGCGGTCGTGCGCCGCTCATGGTTATGTCTGCCATCGGGTTTAGCAAGCTGCTGGTGCCCTTCATGAGCGAAAGCGACGCCCTGGGGCTTTCGATGCAGTTCCTCCCCGCGTTGTTTGGTGCGCTCTTGATTTTCCCCGTCTACTTTATTGGGAAGATCATCTTCGGCCGCAAGGAAGGCATCATCGCCGCGCTGCTCATCGCAATCATCCCGATTGAAATCAGCTCCGGGCATGGCTCCGCGTTCGCCCTGTTCGACCATGATTCTATCAACCTCTTAATGTACTTCTTGACGTTCCTATTCTTCTTGAAGAGCATCAAGGAAAGCGACCGGATAAAGTCCATTCTCTACGCAATCCTTGCCGGGATTCCGCTCGCCGCACTTTCCATGATTTGGGTCGAGGCGCAGTTCCTGTATACGGTCCTCGCTGTCTACATCATCGTGCAGCTGATCGTCGACATCCTCCTGAAGAAGACCCAAACCCAGTTCGTGCTCAGCTCGTCGCTGACGTTATTCACGGGGGTCCTCGTCTCGCTGCCGGTCATTATGATGAGTGACACACCCATCGGTCTCCCCTTCTACCTCGCTCTCGGCGTCACCGCCTTCGGCTTCGTCTGCCTCTTGTTTAAATG
Organism: Methanobacteriota archaeon; assembly: GCA_903877165.1. Taxonomy (GTDB): domain Archaea; phylum Thermoplasmatota; class E2; order DHVEG-1; family DHVEG-1; genus CAIRCU01. The sequence goes on from CAIRCU010000010.1 coordinate 21,645, forward strand.
GAAGAACATCCCTTGGGTTATCACCGTGCCGATCATCGCGATTATCGGCGCTGCCGCCGCGACATTCCTCTACATCGTCCACACATTCTACACAGCGATTCCCAGTTTCCTTAAACCTATTAATTCATTAGCGGACATCCTGTACGGCGCCGGGATTTACGGCAGTAAGGTTTCCTTGACGATTGCTGAGGCAGGAACGTATAACATCAGCAGGACTGTGATGTCGTACGGCCCTGCGGTCTACTGGCTCGGCTGGTTCGGCTTCGTGTTCCTGATTTATCTCTACATCAAGCAGAGAGACCGCCGGGACTACATGTTCCTCCTCACCTTGTTCGTAGTCCAAATCTGGCTTTGTTCAACCGCAGGCCGGTTCCTTAACGACATGGTGCCGACCATTGCCCTTCTCGCCGGCTGGGCCATATGGTTCGTCGTCGCGAAAATCGACTACCGGAAAATGCTGAAGAACATCCAGAATGCAGGAGGCGGTCTTCGCGGAATCCGCCGTGGCGTTAAAATCACGCACATCCTCGGCGTGCTCTTCGTCGTCTTCGTCGTCCTGGTCCCCAACACCTTTTTAACGCTGGACGCAGCCGTGCCATCAGCCATCACCAAGAACGGCACCAGCAACCTGAAAACAGATATCTTCGGGAAGAATTTCACCGGCGCGTTCGGCTCCAGCTCCTATAAGGAGATGTACTGGGTCGATGCATACGCCTGGCTACGGAAACAGGATACCAATATCACACCGGCTTCGAACCGACCCGGGTACATCTCCTGGTGGGACTACGGGTTTTACGAGGTCGCAGTCGGCGACCACCCCACGGTTGCTGACAACTTCCAGGACGGCATCCCGGCCGCCTCGAACTTCCATACCGCGACCAGTGAAAAAGAAGGCGTCGCCGTCTGGATCGTCCGGCTTCTTACTGCGAACAGTCAGACGAACGGCGGACACCTCGCCCCTGCGGTCGTATCCATGTTAAACGCCAATCTCAATGCCTCCAACGCAAGTAAGATCATCCACTGGGTGCAAGACCCGAAAACCGCCCCATCCTACCTGGCACCAATCGGAGCTCAGTACGACCTCAATTTGAGCAAGAAGGTTCTCGTCGGGACACAGTACCCGGAGAACGCCGCGTACCATGACATCACCCAGCTGCTGAACGACAGCCTCACGGATGAGGGAATCACCTGGCTGTATCATAACGTGCAGAACGCGACGAAAAAAAGCATCCGCTACTACGGCGTCGAAGGTTACGACGAGAGCATCTTCAACATCTTTGCCTTCCTCGGCGACAAGAGCAACTCGTTGATCGCCTTGCGTACCTCAAGCAAAAAGATTGCGAACCCGGAGGACGACTTCATGCAGGTCAAATACACCGGGTATCAGCTCAACACGGACAACACCCCGGGTACGGAGACCTCCTGGTCCGCCGGGCAGATCAACAACATGACCACGGCACAGCGGAACCGGATTTCGGTCACGGGCACCACGACGGTCTACAAAGTGGCGTACTTCGATACCATGTTCTACCGGACGTACATGGGCACGCCGCCTACCACGGACTCCAATGGCGAGTACCAAACGCCCTCACAGCAGATCCCCACCTACGGGCTGCGGCATTTCGCGGCCGTATACGTCTCACCCTACCCCTACTACAGTGGCGGGAAGAGCGCCGTGGTGATCGCGAAGTACTATGAAGGCGCGTACCTCAACGGCACCGTGCGCAGCGTCTCAGGCAGCCCGATGCCGTACGTTCACATGATCGTCCTGGACAAATACGGGTTCCCTCACGACAACCTGTTCACCGATCAGAACGGGACCTTCAGCGTCATCGCCCCTGCAGGCAACATCACCCTGTTGATGACGTATCCGGGTGATACTCTACTTCTGAAGCGGATTCATCTGAACCAGACAGGCCAGTTCGCTCCCATCACCGATGCGCAGGCCATGCGCACAGCGGGCACGAACTACCAGCGCAGCTACAGCATCTCGATCAACAACTCCAACCTCACTGGGTTCGTCTACAACGACGTCAACAACAACAAGTCGTACGACCCGACCGTTGACACTACCATCCCCGGCGTCTCCGTGCACCTCGACGACCTGTTTTTCGGCCGACTCATCGATAATGTCACCACCGATGCGAACGGGCAGTACCATTTCTACAACATCCCGCCCAGCAAGTACAACGTTTCCGCGATCCAGAACGGCTTCACGTTGAACACCTCAGAAGTCGACGTCGAGCCCGACGTGTTCTGGCATAACGTCTCCAAGCCTGTGCTCGGAGGCATCACCGGTGCAGTTTACTTCGACGCGAACAAGAACTCCAAACTCGACACGGGCGAAGCGAAAGAAGGCACGAATGTCACCCTCCGCTACACAAAGCTATCCGGCAGCGATATCGTCGCCGGCTCCCTCCTCACCGATGCGTCCGGCGCCTACCAGTTCACTTCACTAGTCCCAGGGAAATACTCCATGAACGCAAGCATCCGGGATCCGATAACAAAGAACCTGGACTACACGATTATCCGACAGGTGACCATTGAACCGAACGTGACCACACATCTGAACCTCTCCATGGCGTACGCACCAGTCTTGGTTCACGGGAAAGCCGCGTATGCTTCGTACGGAATCGGCAGTGTGCGCATCACCTTCGCGCCAGACACAGCGGTCCAGAACAACTCGGCGGTCCAGAACACAAGCACCACCAACACCCAAGGGGACTACACGGTCCGGATTATCCCCGGAGCCTACAACGTCACCGTGAACTACCAACAAGGAGTAACGACCGTCTACACGTTCAAAGGCAAACTCGCTGTCACCCTCGGCCAGAGCTCGACCGCCTACGACATCGCCCTGGTGAAGAACTCGACAACAGTCTCCGGACTGACCACGTACAACGCTAAGAACATCGGCAACATCACCGTGATATTCGCCCCGGACGGCTCCTCGGGCAACACGGCGATACGCGCGACAGCGAAGTCGAACGTGAACGGCAGCTACCACCTCGAGCTTGCCCCCGGGTCGTACAATGTCACCGCAACAGGAATCGTCACGGAAAACGGCGTGAACGTCACCTACAGCAACCTCAACCCCGGCCTTCTCGAAGTCAAGACCGGCGAGCTCACGACAGTGTTCACCATCGAGCTGCGGAAAGAACAGTAACCCCATATCTGGTGAGGACACAACTCCTCACCACCCAATCCTTTTTTAATCCATCCACGGTATCAACCCTTGAACATGCTCTCAGCCACCGAGGGAACCACCGCCGTCCAATTCGCCCGCAAGACCGTCGCCAGCACCGTACAGCATCAGATGCACGCAACCCAAAACCTGACGAAGATATTCCAGGAGAAACATGGCGTGTTCGTAACCCTGCACACCCATCCGAACAACGAGTTGCGCGGCTGCATTGGCATCCCCTACCCGGAGCTCCGGCTCAAAGACGCCCTCATCGAAGCCGCCCGCTCCGTCACCCACGACCCGCGCTTCCCGCCCCTCGAACCCGAAGAGCTTGACCACATCATTGTCGAAGTCACGATCCTCTCCAGCCCCAAACCAGTCACAGCCGATTCCCCAAGAGAGTACCTCTCCAAGATTCAAGTCGGTCGCGACGGCCTCATCGTCGAGCAAGGAATCCGCAAAGGGCTCCTGCTCCCCCAAGTCCCGGTCGAAGAAGACTGGGACGTCGAAACCTTCCTGGGGTATACCTGCATGAAGGCCGGACTGTCCGCTGACGCTTGGGTCATGCCAAATACCAAAATCTACTCTTTCACCGGACAGATCTTCACCGAACAAACCCCCAACGGACCCATCCAGGAGAAGCATCTGAATGGAACTGTGCATTGAGGGGAAAATCTTCCGAAACGGCGCCTTTGAGTCCGCCTGCATCGGGATTACTAACGGTAAGATCGCCGCCATCAAAAAAACCCTCACAGCGGATTCCCATCTCAACGTTGGCTCCCGCGTGCTTCTCCCCGGCGGCATCGACCTTCACGTCCATTTCCGCGACCCAGGCAACCCGAAAAAAGAAGACTTCCAGACCGGCTCCACTGCAGCGGCCTTCGGTGGCATCACCACCATTTTTGACATGCCCAATACAAGTCCGCCAACCACGAGCCTACCGCTGCTTCAAGAGAAACAACGGACGGCGAACGCACGCAGCCTCGTCGACTTCGGCATCTACGCGGCCGTCACCGAAGACAACCTCCGGCACATCCCCGCTTTAGCACCGAGGTGCGCAGGCTTCAAGATCTTCCTTGGTAGCAGTACGAACATCGGCTCCCTACCCAGCCCTCTTCTCAAGCAAGCACTCGAAGCCATACGGCCAACCAAGACACGCACGTTTATCCACGCGGAGGACGAACGCTGTCTCAGTCACTATGCCGGACCGGAAGAAAACCTCATGGACCACAACCGCCGACGGCCCGCGCGCTGCGAGGAGACCGCCATCCATTCTGTTCTCTCCACGGATGTCGAGACCCCTGTGCATATCTGCCATTTATCGTCCCAGGATGGTCTCGCAGCACTGACCCAGCATCCCTCGTCTATCACAGTCGGCGTCACGCCCCATCATCTTCTCTTGGATGCTGCCGTGGACAGCAGACATCCCACATGGTATAAGGTCAACCCGCCACTCAGATCGCCTGTCGATCGCGAGGCGATATGGACTGCCATGACCCAGGGTGATGTCGATATCCTCGAGTCCGACCATGCACCGCATACCCTTGATGAGAAAGATATGGAGTTCGGGAAAGCACCCTCTGGGATGCCAGGGGTGGAGACGATGTACCCGCTTTTCCTCGCGCTGGTGAAGCAGGAGCGTCTCGGCCTTGCGCGGCTCCTGTCGTTGCTCTGCGAGCGGCCTGCGGACCTCGCTGGACTGCCGAAGGGCCGTCTTGAGGTCAACCGAGACGCTGATATTGTTGTCGTCGATTTCAAAGCGCTCACGAGGATTTCAGCGGAGCGATTGCACTCTCGATGCGGCTGGACTGTGTTTGAAGACCGCCAAGCAATCTTCCCCTCCGCGGTCTTTCTCCGCGGCGAGCAGATTGTGGACGGGATGCAGCTACTTGGCTCACCAGGCTCTGGATGCTGTGTGACGAGGCAAGACCAGGATAGCAAAGAGGGAGACGCGTGAAGGAAGCAGTGAAGGAACTCGCTTTGCGGGTGGTGAATCAGATCACGACCCGGGTTCGTCGTGAGCAGCGGCAACATTTTCATCAGATGGGTCGTCAGATTGGCATCGGGGCGGATGGGACGCCGACGTCCCACATTGATAAGGTCGCTGAGGACGTCGCTCTTCGTCTGTTGAAGCGTTCGAAGACGCCGGTGAACCTCTGTAGTGAGGAAATCGGCGTTGTCGATGTCGGCGGGGAGTACACGTTTGTGTTGGATCCGGTGGATGGGACTCGGAACGCGTATCGCGGGATCCCGTTTTTTTCGGTGTCCTTGGCGGTGGGGCGGTCGCGGATTAGCGATTGCGAGTTCGGTGTCGTCCGGAATATCCCGACGGGGGACGTGTTTCTGGCTGAGAAGGGGAAGGGCGCGTTCTTGAATGGGGTGCAGATTCGGACGTGCGATGTGCCGTCGAAGGATATGGTGTCGTCGGTTTCACTGGGGCGGAGTGCGACGAAGCATTCGTCTGTGCTTGCGCAGCGGCAGAACCATCGGTCGTTTGGAGCTGCGTCGCTTGAGATGTGTCTGGTGGCGAGCGGCGCGTTGGATTATTATCTGGTGGGTCAGCCTCGGATGCGGGTGGTGGATATCGCTGCTGGGACGTTGATTGTACGGGAGGCAGGCGGATATGTCAGGACGATGTCTGGAGAGGAGTTGGATATGGAGTTTTCTGTGACGGAGCGGACGAGTATGGTCGCCGCGTGTTCCGAGTCGCTTGTACGTGAGCTTCTCCGGGAGGCAAAGGCATAAATAGCCGGGGTTTTCTCGGGAAGGGTATGCGTCTTGGATTATGGAGTTGTGGGGTGAAGCGACGATGCGGGTCTTGGTGAGCATCACGGGTGCCTCCGGGAGTATCTACGGGGTTCGGCTCGTGGAGGAACTGGTGAAGGCGAGGCATGAGGTGTTCTTGATTGTCTCGGAGACGGCGCGGCCGATCCTTGAGTTTGAGACGAAGTACACCGCGAAGCAGGTGGAAGGCCTTGTTTCGAAGGTGTATGCGAACGAGGATCTGTGGGCTGGGCCGGCGAGCGGGACGTTTCCTCTGGATGCGATGGTGGTCGCGCCGTGCAGCATGAAGACGTTGTCCGCAGTTGCGCATGGGTTTGAGGATACCTTGACGGCGCGGGCCGCGAGCTGTATGCTCAAGGAGGGCCGGACATTGATTTTGGTCGTCCGTGAGACGCCGCTGGACCTGCCTGGGGTCCGGAACCTGCTCTTGGCCAAGGAGAGTGGTGCGGTGATCCTGCCTGCGATGCCTGCGTTCTACCACAAGCCGAAGTCAGTGGATGATATGGTGTCGTTCGTGGTGGGCAAGATCCTTGATCAGCTGCGTATCAAGCATACGTTGTACAAGCCATGGAAATAGTTAAGTAATATGGGCTCCATCCTTTTGCTGTTGTATCCGGTGTGAAAACGTGACGATTAAGGCGTGTCCGCGGTGCGGCAGTCAACGGATTTTCATGGGGACGCTCAAGGGCGGCGTTATCTACGGGTTGACCTCATGGAAGATGCAGTGCCGGGACTGCGGGTACCAGGGGCAGCCGCTGCTGTTCGATACGCAGGAGGAGTACGAGAAGTTCACGGAGAGCCTCGCCTTACCGGTGGGACAGACCCCTGTGGAGGAGGTTGAGGGCGAGCAGCCGGATGCCCGCATCGTGGATCTGCTGGAGCACACCCCGGAGCACGAGGAGCGGCCGGAGGCAGAGGAGAAGAGCTGGCGGCTGGAGATCGCCATTTCGCTTGTGGTCGGGATCGTCATCACGGCACTGGAGATTCCTTCGTTCATTCAAGAGATGGCGGTGCTGACCGCGATTTTATACATCTTTTTCTACGTGGTCCTGGTGTCGGTCGTGACGCTCGCGGCCATCATCGTGATCGAGTACATCTATAGAAGTCTGCGTAAGTCGTCTGCGAAAAAATGAGGCGGGGCCTTAGGTTTTTTTACAGATGTCGATGAAGTTCTGGAAGATATGTTCCCCGTACTGGGTGTGTTCGACTTCGGGGTGGAACTGCAGGCCGTAGAAGGGTTTTTCCTTATGGCGCATGGCTTGGATCTTGCAGGTCTCGCTTTCTGCGAGGTGAAGGAAGCCAGTGGGGAGTCTGGTGACTTCGTCGTTGTGCGACTCCCAGACGATGGACTGCTTCGGCACACCGGCAAGTAAGGGGTCTTCTTTGAGAATAGTGAGTTCGATCTTCCCGAACTCAGGGATGGTGGACGGTTTCACTTCGCCGCCGTAGAACCGGGCCATGAACTGGTGTCCCGCGCAGATCCCGAGGATCGGGAACGAGGCTTTCTCGAAGTACTCCGCGCAGTTGCCGAGCGGGCTGTCCAGGCCGATGCGGGGTGCGCCTCCGGAGAGCACCAGGCCGTCAATGCCATCTTTTGTTAGTTCGGAGAAGGGTGTGGTGTTCGGGACGATCTTCGTGCCTACCTCGAGGTCGCGCAGCGTGCGCCATTCACGGTGCGTCCATTGTCCGCCGTTGTCGACGACGTAGATGTTCATTCCCATTCCACGGTCCCGGGCGGCTTGTTGGTGACGTCGTAGACGATGCGGTTCACCTTCGCCCCCATTGTATTCGTGATCTTCGTGGAGATCCGGTCGAGGACGTCGTGTGGGATGTCGCTGTAGGCCGCGGTCATGGCGTCGATGCTCTGGACGCTGCGGATCGCGATCGTATAGCCGTACGCACGCTTGTCGCCATGCACGCCCACGGTTTTTATCGGAATGAGGACTGCGAAGTACTGCCAGGGCATCTCCATTTGGTTCTTCTCGACTGCGTGTTCGATTTCTCTTTCGACGATGTCGCAGGCCTCGCGGACGATTTCTGCACGTTCTTTGGTCGCGGCGCCGATGATCCTGATGGCAAGGCCGGGTCCAGGGAACGGCTGGCGTTCCGCGACCGGGACGTTGAGGGTGCGGGCGACCTTGCGGACCTCGTCTTTATAGAGGTCTCGGAGTGGTTCGACGAGGGTTAGATGCATTTTCTCTGGGAGGCCGCCGACGTTGTGGTGGCTTTTTATCGTGTCTCGGAGTGCGCCGCCGGATTCGATCCAGTCCGGGGCTATGGTGCCTTGGACGAGGGTGGTGATGTTTTCTTCTTTGGCGACGCGTTCGAAGATGTGGATGAATTTCTCCCCGATGATCTTGCGTTTCTTCTCCGGGTCTTCGATGTCGGCTAAGGCCTGGTAATATTCTTCGCTGGCGTCGACGAACCTGGTGTTCAGCCCCATGTCCTTCATTATCTGGACGACGAACTTTGATTCGTCTTTGCGCATGTAGCCGGTGTCGACGTGGACGGCGATGAGGTCTTTTCCGATTGCTCGATGTACGAGGGCTGCGCAGACGGTGCTATCGACGCCGCCGGAGAACGCGATGAGGGCTTTCCCATGGATCTTTGTCTTTAAATCTGCAATGGTTTCTGTGATGAATTTCTCGGCGTTGAACATCAGGCACCCTTGTTGGAGGCGATGATCTCTTCTTTCATGTGTTTTCGGTAGTCCTCCATTTTCTTCTTGAGCGTCTTGTTGGAAAGCGCGAGGATTTCAATAGCGAGGAGGGCGGCGTTGTCGCCGCGGTCCAGGCCGACGGCTGCGACGGGGACGCCGGGCGGCATCTGGATAATGGAGAGGATGGCGTCGAGGTTGACTTTGCCGCTGACCGGGATGCCGATGACGGGTTTGGTGGTGTGTGCGGCGATGGTCCCGGGGAGTGCGGCGGCGAGTCCGGCGACGCCGATGAAGAGGTCCGCGGTGCTCTGTGTCACGATTTTCTGGACGTACTCAGGGGTGCGGTGTGCGGAGGCGATGGTGAGTTCGTAGTCGACCTTGAAGTCGTCGAGGATTTTCTGGGCTTTCTCTGCGACCGGCATGTCAGACTTCGACCCGAGAATAATATGGACTTTCATAGATGCACACAAGACATCTTATTTCTGTATAAATAGTTTCGACCATAGGTTTTTCATCTATCAAATCATGAATAGGAATATTATGCTTTCAGATTTTCTAATAAGATTAGTATTGGTTTTATAAGCACTTAGAAAAGATTTAATAGATTCTTTAACATTTCTTTTATCAGGGAGGATTCTCCAATGATGAAGAAATTGATGATAGTTGGGATTGTTTTCCTTTTCTCTTGTTCAAGTGTTCCATCTTCAACGTGCTTTAATGGAAAAATAGCTAAACCAGCCACAAGTGGGAATATCTTGTTCGTTGGTGGGAGTGGACCAGGGAATTACACGACCATCCAGGACGCGGTCAACGCCTCCGCCGATGGGGATAAAGTGTTTGTCTATCAGAAAGCGTCACCGTATCAAGAAAATATTGTTATTAACAAATCAATCTCTTTGATTGGGGAAAATCTTCAGACATCAATCATCGCCCGAGATCATAACCATAGTACAATCCTCATACACCATGATTCAGTAGAAATAGTTGATTTAAATTTTCCTTTTTATAATTCAGTTGACGGTATTATTCATTGTGAGAATTCCAATTTTATTAGAATATCTGGCTGTATTTTGATAGGCGCATCTGATGGCATAGAATTCTATAAGGTAAACAATTCTTGGATAACTCAAAATTCATTTCATCAATGCGGTATGACCTACACGATACATCTCGTGGAAAGCAACGGGAATACCATCGAAGAAAATACCTTTTGGCATAATGTACTCTCAGGAATTTTCATCGGGGAAAATTCAAGTAACAACCTTATTGATTTTAATAACGTAAATATCTCCACTAATTCAAATGATAATGGACTGGAGATAGAAAGAAATGCCGGCGGAAACAATAGTATTCTTCATAATAATTTCCTTTGTAGTGTTTCTAGCGATGTCCGTTCACGTTGGTATGGAAATTACTATGAACATCGGATAGGACATAACGCCAGGATCCTGTTCCTCTGTCCAAAAATCATCCTGCCGATTATTCTGATATATCCAGTAATCAATGTTGACTGGCATCCTGCTCAGAAGCCCTATGATATCCCGATATAGAGTAAAGAAGAATAATCGTTGAGAACATCTTCTTTTTTCCTGAAGAAATGGACAGCGTAAATTAATTATAGGGTCATTTCATGTAGGCATTCTCACACAGCCTTGGGCCGACTTATGAAACTGGTCATCAGTGAAAAGCAGATTGCCGCACGGCGCATCGCCTACATCCTCTCCCAAGGGAAGGTCAAAAGCACACACCACGGGAGGATACCCGTCTACGAGTTTACCCGAGCAGGCGAACCCTGGGCTGTCATCGGCCTGAAAGGCCACATCATCTCCTTGGACTACCCCCCAGACTACAACCAATGGACCAAGATCGACCCCGCGGACCTCATCACCGTCGACCCCTGCAAGAACGTCACCGAAAAAGAAATCGCCTCCGCGCTCAAAACCCTGGTCAAAGAAGCCCCGGAGATCATCGTCGCCACTGACTTTGACAGGGAAGGAGAGCTCATCGGCATGGAGGTCGTCAACCTCCTCCGCGACTACAATCCTGATATCAAAACCATCAAGCGCGCGCGGTTCAGCGCCATCACCCCTTTCGAAATCAATACCGCGTTTGACAACCTCACCGAAGTCGACTGCAACCTCGCCAACGCAGGAGAAGCCCGCCAGGCCATCGACCTGGTCTGGGGCGCAGTCCTCACCCGGTTCATGTCCCTGACATCCCGGCGCCTGGGCAAGGACTTCCTCTCCATAGGACGCGTACAGTCACCCACGCTCGCGATATTGGTAGAACGTGAAAAGGAGATCAAGGCGTTCACACCAAAGCCGTACTGGCAGCTAGTGGCGAAGCTCCACGACGAGAGACCCTTCGACGCACTCCACGAAATCGAAGTCTTCTGGGACAAACCACAGGTCGACCAGATCTACCAAAAAATCAAAGACTCTACGAACGCGACCGTCACCACCGTCGACACCAAGGTCCACAACGAACTCCCACCCTCCCCCTTCAACACCACCTCCTTCCTCCAAGCAGCCTCATACCTCGGCTTCCCCGCAGCCAAAGCCATGTCAGTCGCAGAAGAACTCTACCTCCTCGGACTCACCTCGTACCCGCGCACGGACAACACCGTGTACCCACCGTCGCTAAGCCTCAGCGCGATCCTAGAGAAGCTGAAGAACTCCGCGTTCTCCAAAGAAGTCAACGAAGTCTTGACGAACGGCCGCAGCTACCCGACCCGCGGCAAACTACAAAGCACGGACCATCCCCCAATCCACCCCGTGGACGTCCCCGTCGACAAGAAACTGAACCACGACCAAGCTGTTATCTACGAGCTCATTGTCCGCCGGTTCCTCGCAACCCTCGCCAAGGACACCGTCTCCGAGACCACCCACGCCCACATCGATGTCGGCGGCGAGCCGTTCACCGCGAGCGGCTACCGGCTCATCGAGGCGAACTGGAAGCAGATCTACCACTACATCAAAGAGAAACGCAAAGACCTCCCCAAACTCACCCAAGGCGAAAAACTTACGGTCACCAAGATCGTGGTCAAAGAGGACAACACCAAACCCCCGCAGCGGTACTCCCAAGGCAGCCTCATCGCCAAGATGGAGCAGCTCGCGCTAGGCACGAAATCCACGCGCCATGAGATCCTCAGCAAACTCTACGGACGCAAGTACGTCATGGGCTCTCCACCCATACCGACGTCAACCGCATTCGCCGTCGTCGACTCACTCGAAGGCTGCCATGTCACCAACCCGAAGATGACCGCGCAGCTCGAATACGACATGAACGAGATCGCGGAAGGCAGGAAAACCCTGCAGGCGACCGTCCAGGAATCCCGCGAGATGCTCACCAACGTCATGAAGGAACTCGAGCCGGAAAAAGAGAAAATCAAGACC
>CAIRCU010000011.1 GCA_903877165.1 Methanobacteriota archaeon
ACTCCATATCCGTCGCATTCAATGTCACTCTAACCGGAATATTGTACCAGCCGTTCTCATTGGGCTCTGATGGATCGAAGGAGACCGTCGTCACCGGCGCAGTATGATCATCAAGCACCGCTCCACGGAAGACGGGAGTTACACAAAAACCAAGAAAACACACAACACAGAGAAAGCACAGCGCCTTATTCACCATATTTACCCGACCCCAGAAAAGAAAAGGACAATCTTCTTGATTAACCTTTCTTCTCTCCTGAAGACCCCAAGAAAAACGGAGTCCTTTAAATAGAAACAGCAGTTTCAGGGTAAACAAAGGAGATGGTTCATTCATGAGAAGATCACCACAGAACCCACTGCACCATATCAGACTCATAGCCACCCTCGGACTGCTCGCAAGCATCATCATGCTCTGCGCAGCCCCCAGCATCTGCGCAGCCGAAACCGGAGGCGAAGCCAGCCTCGTCCTCCCCGACCTCGGACAAATGAGCTTCTACGGCATCAACGCCCGCACCCTCCTTATGGTCGGCCTCCTCGTCTGCCTCCTCGGACTCGCCTTCGGACTCTACAACTACATCCGACTCAAAAACCTCCCCGTCCACAAATCCATGCGCGACATCTCCGAACTCATCTATGAAACCTGCAAAACCTACCTCATCACCCAAGGAAAATTCCTCCTCATTCTCGAAGTCTTCATCGGTAGCGTCATCGTCATCTACTTCGGCGTCCTCTCCCAATACGCCGCCATTAAAGTCTTGGTCATCCTCCTCTTCAGCCTCATCGGCATCGCGGGCAGCTACGGCGTCGCCTGGTTTGGCATCCGCATCAACACCCTCGCTAACTCCCGGTCCGCCTTCGCCAGCCTCACCGGCAAACCGCTCCAAGTCAGCCGCATCCCCCTCAAATCCGGTATCAGCATCGGCATGTTCCTCATCAGCGTCGAACTCTTCATGATGCTGTCCATCCTACTCTTCATCCCCGGTGACTACGCCGGTGCCTGCTTCATCGGCTTCGCCATCGGAGAATCCCTCGGCGCCGCAGCCCTCAGAATCGCGGGTGGCATCTTCACCAAAATCGCTGACATCGGCTCAGACATGATGAAAATCATCTTTAAAATCAAGGAAGATGATGCTCGTAACCCTGGTGTGATAGCAGACTGCACAGGCGACAACGCAGGCGACTCCGTCGGCCCCACTGCTGATGGATTCGAGACCTACGGCGTGACCGGGGTGGCGCTCATCACGTTCATCATCCTTGCGGTCAACGACCCGCTCACCAAGATCCAGCTCCTCGTCTGGATCTTTGTCATGCGCATTATGATGATCTTTGCAAGCGGTCTTTCGTACCTCATCAACGATGCTGTTACCACGATGCGCTACCGGAAGGTCACCACGATGAATTTTGAAGGGCCACTGACCTCCTTGGTTTGGTTGACCTCGTTCATCTCGGTCGCCTTCACCTTCATCGCGTCGTACTTCCTGTTAAATAACCTCGTCGATCCAACACTCTGGTGGAAGCTATCCATCATCATCACCTGCGGGACCATGGCTGGGGCTATTATCCCTGAGTTCGTCAAAGTGTTCACCTCGACGAAGTCGCGCCATGTCAAAGAAGTGGTCATCTCAGCGAGAGAGGGAGGCGCCTCTCTTGACATCCTCTCCGGGTTCGTCGCGGGGAATTTCAGCGCGTACTGGCTCGGCTTCTCCATTATTCTGCTCATGGGGATAGCCTACGGCATCAGTACGATGGGGCTTGGCATTCTGATGATCGCCCCTGCTGTCTTTGCCTTCGGGCTCGTCGCCTTCGGGTTCCTCGGCATGGGGCCGGTGACGATCGCTGTGGATTCCTACGGTCCGGTCGCGGACAACGCCCAGTCCATCTACGAGCTCTCCCTCATCGAACAGCAGCCGAACATCAAAGAGGAGATTAAACGGGACTACGGCTTTGAGCCGGACTTCGAACATGCAAAGCTTCTGCTTGAGGAGGGCGACGGCGCAGGCAATACGTTTAAAGCCTCGGCAAAACCGGTCCTCATCGGAACCGCTGTCGTCGGTGCAACGACCATGATCTTTTCCATCATTATTCTTCTCACCAACCGGTTGCAGACGAACATTGCGAATCTGTCCCTCCTGTATCCTCCGTTCTTCCTTGGCCTGATCACCGGCGGGGCGATGATCTATTGGTTCACGGGGGCTTCGACGCAAGCGGTTTCAACGGGAGCGTACCGTGCGGTTGAATTTATCAAGAAGAACATCAAGCTTGAAAGCACGGAGAAAGCCTCGGTGGAGGATAGTAAGAGGGTCGTCGCGATTTGCACGCAGTATGCACAGAAAGGGATGCTTAACATCTTTATCGCGGTCTTCTGCGCGACGCTTGCGTTCGCGTTCTTCGAGCCATATTTCTTCGTCGGCTATCTCATCGCCATTGCTATTTTCGGCCTCTTCCAAGCGATTTTCATGGCGAACGCTGGTGGCGCTTGGGACAACGCGAAGAAGATCGTCGAAGTCGACCTCAAGGAGAAAGGAACCCCCCTGCATGAGGCCACGGTCATTGGCGACACCGTCGGTGACCCCTTCAAGGATACCTCTTCGGTCGCCTTGAATCCTATCATCAAGTTCACGACGCTGTTCGGGCTGCTTGCCGTCGAACTGTCCGTAAGTCTCACACAGAGCTACCAGAATCTCCACTACGTCCTCTTCGCTATTTTCATCGCCATCTCCATGGCCTTCGTCTACCGCAGTTTTTACGGCATGAGGATTAATTCCGGACAAAAAGCCTAAGAACACAACCATGAAAAAGGCCCTTTGGGCCTCCCGTTTTCTTTTTTTCCTATTTTCGTAGTAAGGTGAAAAAGATGACGGCGTAGCCGAACACCGTCATGATCATCGAGAGGATCCAGATCCAAAACAAGAGTCTCGCTTTCTTCTCCGGATCCCGCCAAGCGTCCTCGAGTCTTCCACTCATACCTGGCTGCCCTTGATGCGGATCAGGCGGAAGATGTTCTCACGTTCTAGCTCTTCCAGTCTTGCCTGGATGAACGCGACCTGCCGCTTCAACTCCGGGATGATCCGGAACTCCAAGGCGTTGACGATCCGCTTGTTCTTCTCGATCTCGTCGATGAGACGGCGCAACGTTGTCTCAAACTCCGCGGCTAGGATGATATCCTCGATGAGCTGCTCGAAGGCATCCGTTGCCTCGTCGATGCGCACGCTGATGCCGGGCACGCCATAGCCCCGCTGGTCGATCCGCCGTTTCACCGTGCCGCTCTCCAGCGTCGTCGGGACCACCACGCCCATCACGTTCTTGCTGCCGATTTTGATATGTGGGTCGTCACGAATTGCGAACGCGGCAGACTGCACCGCGTTCTTCCCGTCCACGCTCGTCGCAACCGTGAGCTTCACCTCAGCACGACGATAATCATCCACGATCTTGGAGCGGATGTCCTTGACCTTGGAGAGGACGGCGAAGAACTCTATGACCAGGCCATCCCGCTTCATCTTCAGCAGCTTATGCCCCCGTTCATACAGCGATATCCTCCGCTGAATCACGAGCAGCTCGCTGCGTGTCGGCTTCACGGCTTGCTTCACCATAACACGTTACTTCTTCTTCCGATAATCCGGATAATACTTCTCAATAATCTTATGGTCGACCATGGTCAGGGTGCTCTCCGGCACCATACCCACCAGCTCCCAGCCGAGGTTCAACGTCTCTTCAATGGACCGCTCCTCGTTTCTCCCCTGGCGGATGAACCGCTGCTCAAACGCGTCCGCAAACGCCAGGAACTTCTTATCGTTCTCCGAGAGCGCCTCCTTGCCGATGATCGCGATGAGGTCACGGACATCACGGCCCTTCGCATACGTCGCGTACAGGCCCTGCTCGACCGACCGGTGGTCCTCCCGCGTCATCCCCGGGCCGATTCCCAGACGCATCAGACGCGACAGGGACGGTAATGGGTTGATCGGCGGGTAGATGCCCTTGCGGTACAGCTCACGGGACACCGCGATCTGCCCCTCCGTGATATAGCCGGTAAGGTCCGCGACCGGGTTCGTCCAGTCATCATCCGGGATCGACAGGATCGGAATCTGCGTAATCGACCCTTTCTTGTTCTTGATGCGGACCGCCCGCTCATAGATGCTTGCTAAATCCGTGTACATGTACCCCGGGTAGCCCTTCCGGCCCGGGACTTCCTTGCGCGCCGCACCGATCTCACGCAGCGACTCCGCGTAGTTCACCATATCAGTCAAAATGACGAGGACATGCATGTCTTGACGCAGCGCGAGGTACTCCGCGGCGGTCAATGCAAGCCGAGGCGTGATGATCCGTTCCACTGCCGGGTCGTTCGCGAGGTTGAGGAATACGACCGCGCGCTTCAGCGCCCCGGTTCGCTCGAAATCCTTGATGAAGTACTGCGCCTCCTCGCTGGTGATTCCCATGGCTCCGAAGATGACCGCGAACTCCTCTTCTTTGCCCAGGACCTTTGCCTGCCGTGTGATCTGCAGTGCGATCTCGTTGTGCGGCAGACCAGCGCCGGAGAACAAGGGCAGCTTCTGCCCTCGAACGAGTGTGAGCAGCCCGTCGAGCGTCGAGATCCCGGTCTGGATGAACTCCCGGGGGCTCGCCCGCGCCCAGGGGTTGATCGCCGAGCCGGTGATATCCATGCGCTCATCGGGGATGATCCGCGGGCCGCCGTCAATCGGGGACCCGGAGCCATCGAAGATCCGACCGAGAATATCTTGGGAGACCGACAGCTTGATGGTCTCACCCAGGAACGTCACGCCTGAGGCCATGTCGATGCCAGCGGTTCCTTCGAAGATCTGGACGACGACGACATCTCCACTGGTGTCGAGGACTTGCCCGCGCCGCGTGGTACCGTCGGGCAGCTGGATCCGGACGACCTCGCTGTAACCAACCGGCTCGGTCTTCTCCACGAAGACCAGGGGACCAGCAATCTGGGTAATCGTATGATATTCCTTAGCCATGCTTAGGCCACCCCCACGGTCTGGAACTCTTTGCGCATCGCAGCCACCGACTTCTCCAGGTATTCGTCGAAGTTCACCTCATACTTGATGTTCGCAAGCAGGTCCCGTGATTTCATACTGAGAATGTCGCCGATGGGGACGCCAGCCTCCAAGGCGTCACTGGCCAGCCGCCCGTACTCCAGGATCGCCGTCAGCAGCTTGAACTGCTTATCGACTGGACAGAAGGAGTCCACGTCATGCCCCGCGTGCTGCTGCAGGAAGATCTCTCGGATCGCCCTGGCGATCTCCAGCGTTAGCTGCTGGTTCTCCGGCAGCGCATCTGAGCCTATGAGTTGTACGATCTCCTGCAGGCTCGCTTCCTCCTGCAGAATCTCCATTGCCTTGACCCGATGGGATTTCCAATCTGTTGAGACATGATCGTCGAACCATTTCTCCAGGGTGTTGAGGTAGAAGCTGTACGAAATCAGCCAGTGGATCGCGGGGAAGTGCCGCCGATGTGCCAGGTCCGTGTCCAGCGCCCAGAAGACCTTCGTGATTCGCAGGGTGTCCTGGGTGACTGGCTCTGAGAAATCCGCGCTCGGTGGGCTCACCGCGCCGACGACCGTGATGCTGCCTTCTTTGTTGTTGAGGGTGGTGACTCGCCCGGAGCGCTCGTAGAACGCAGATAATCGTGATGCGAGGTACGCGGGATAGCCTTCCTCACCGGGCATCTCCTCGAGTCGACTGGAGATCTCCCGCATAGCCTCCGCCCAGCGGCTAGTACTGTCTGCCATCAGGGCGATGCCGTAGCCCATGTCGCGGTAGTACTCCGCGAGGGTGATGCCGGTGTAGACACTGGCTTCTCGGGCTGCGACCGGCATGTTGCTCGTGTTGACCACGAGGATGGTGCGGTCCATGAGCGGGGAACCGGTCTTGGGGTTTTTGAGTTCCGGAAATTCGGTGAGGACTTCGGTCATCTCGTTGCCGCGCTCCCCGCAGCCGATGTAGACGATGATGTCCGCGTCGCTCCATTTCGCGAGCTGGTGCTGCATGACGGTCTTGCCGGTTCCGAAGCCGCCGGGGATGCATGCGGTGCCGCCTTTGGCGACGGGGAAGAAGGTGTCGATGATTCGCTGTCCGGTGACGAGCGGGATATCAGGCATGAGCTTCTGGCGGTACGGGCGTGGGGTACGCACGGGCCAGCGCTGGAGGAGCGTGAGGGTTGTTCCTCCGCTGAGTCTGCAGAATGGTTCTTCGACGGTATATTTGCCTTCACGGAGGTCTTCGATAGTCCCGGAGACATTGGGTGGGACAAGGACTCGGTGCTGGACGTCCGGGGTCTCCTGAATCGTGCCCAGGATGCTACCGCCTTCGACCTTGTCGCCTTTCTTCGCTGTTGGTACGAACGACCATTGTTTTGTGCGGTTGAGTCCTGGTTCGAGGACGCCACGGGTGATGAAGTCGCCTGCTTTCTTCTGGAGGACGACGAGGGGGCGTTGGATGCCGTCGAAGATGCTGGTGATGAGGCCTGGTCCGAGTTCGGCGACGAGGGGCGCTCCGGTGGCAAGCACGGACTCGCCTGGTCGGATGCCGGAGGTGTCCTCGTAGACTTGGATGACGCTCTTGTTGCCGCTGAGGAGGATGACTTCGCCCATGAGGTGGAGGTCGCTGACGAAGACGACGTCGTACATGCGGGGTTTGATGCCGACAGCGGTAACGACGGGGCCGGCGACTCGGTAGATGGTTCCTTTTTCTTGTGCCATGTGGGTTGCACCTTGTTTTCCTTATTTTTTGTTGTAGAGGTCGATGCCGATGACGCGTTTGATTTTGTCGCGGAGGTCATCTTCTTCGCGGCTGCCCACGGAGATGACGATGGGTTTGCGGCTCTCGCGTAGCCTGCGTTTCGTGGCTGCGGGGAGTCTGGTGAAGTCCTCGTCGTGGAGGATGAGGATGCTCGCCTGGCCTTCGGTGAGGATCTGGGTAATTCGGGTTTCTATGTTTGTGGTTTCGGCGTAGGTGGTGCGGATGCCGGCGAGGCGGAAGCCGAGGATGAAGTCCGGGGTGCCGACGACGGTGATGCCCGCCATGTTAGGGCACCACCAGGAGGCCGCGGATGGTGTCTTGCGGAAGTCCCTTTTCTTTGCCTCTGGCGAGGATGCGGAGGTTCTGGACTTCGATGCGTTTGCGGGTGAGGTAGTCGATGACGGGGAGGATGGAGAGGGGGTGGAGGTACGAGGATTTGGTAGCGGTGAGGAGGTGGTCTTTTTCCAGGGCGCGGATGGTGGGGGCAAGTGACCCGGTCTTCTCGATGGTTTCGATGTCGGTGCGGATGGAGTCGTAGACCGGGAGTCGTTGGAGTTCGGCGAGGAAGTGGGTGAAGTCCGGGGCGTCAATGAGGCGTGTGAGGGTTTTTTCTGGAAGGGTGCCGTCGGGGATGATCATGTCCCGGATGACCTTGGGTTCAACGTTTTCGTATTTGGTGAGGAAGAGGGTCTTGAGGTTGACGAGGTCGATTTCGCTGTGGATGTAGTTGTGGAAAGAGCGGTTCGCCTCGGAGTTGGGGCGGATGGTGGTCAGCAGCATGGCATAGTAGTATGCGTCGAGGCGGATCTCGGCGGTCGCCAGCTGGAAGTCGGGGAGGAGGTCTTCAAGGATCTCGTGGTACGGGGTGTCCTTGAGGTGGGTGATGGCGTCCTCCAATGTTTTACTGTCATCGATGAGATGTTTCCAGAAGTCGGGTGGGTATCTGCCGCCGGCACGCAAGGTCTGCAGGATCTCCTCAGCGGGGATGTGGTTGAGGATGCCGCGCAGGATGGTCTTGAGGTTCAAGACGTCCTCGCGTTCGAGGTACGCGGCGAGCATGTCGTGGAGGTCGCCTTCGCTGAATTTCAGGATCTGTTGGTATGTGCTGTCCCGGTTCTTGTTGAGGGCGTGTTCGGTGAGCTCGAAGCCGGTGTAGAGGAGCCCAAGCTCGGTGATCTCTTTCTTGTACTGGCTTTCCCCAAGGAACCTGGTGATTTCGTTGACGTCCATGACGAGGAGCTTGGCGTAGGTGTCCCAGGTGAGCAGCAGCGCGCGTTTCGCGCGGACGCGTGCCGTCACGTACGGGTAGTTGCCCATGGAGGGCAGTATCTTGCGCACCATGTCGGTGATGTTTGTTTCGTTGGGGCTGTTCTGTGGCATAGGATGGCTACCTCAGCAGGAGGTCCGCGATCTCTTTGAGATGGGCGTCCCAGACCGTGGATGCGATCGTCTCGTACCGCAGGTCGAGCTTTATCGTGCGGTCTTTGTTTTCGACGATGATGCCGCCTACGCAGTCGATGCTCCCGGCGTAGGTGAGTTTCGAGAGGGAGCGGACGACCGGTGCATCCCTTGTGTTCGTGGAGATATACGCGGCGTCCGGCAGCTCGCGGGAGACCTTCGCCAGCAGCGCCGAAAGAATCGTGTCCGCCGGCAGCTTCTGCAGGGCATCGAGGCAGTTGCGGAACGTCGCCTGCAGCACCTCTTTCTCCGCGTTGAGACGGATCTTGCGTTTCTCGATCCCCAGGCTATTCTCCTCCTGGATCTTCAGGGCTTTGATCTGGTGGTCCGCCTCCTCTTTCTTCTTGACGAGGAGTTCCTCGGCGTGGCGTCGGGCGTTCTGCAGCGTCTCCTCCGCCTGCTTCTCCGCCTCGGAGATGATTTTTTTGACGGTTCCGTCACCTTCGTGTTCGACCCTGGTGATGACTTTTTCTAAGCCCATGGGCACCTGCTACGCGCAATCGCGTCTGGTCGCATGTGGTTTTCTTGGTGTGACCTAAATATTTTTTTAGATTTTCTGGATGAGCATGAAGGCGATGACCAGCCCGAAGAGAACGATGGTCTCGGGGAGCACCATGTACACAAGGCCTCGACCGAACATCTTGTCGTTCTCCGCTGCAGCTCCGACCGCGGCCGCCCCGATGGTTTTCTGGGCCCAGGCCGTGGCGATGGCGGCTGCTCCGATGGCGATGCCAGCGCCCAATGCTATCAATCCGGCGTCTGCTACCATAGCGTTTCTACCTCCTTATTCAAGTGTTTTTGTTGTGTATTTTCGTTCATAGCCAAACGGGGTGAACGGTTTGCCGTCCCCCTTGAAGAACTTCATGAAGAACTCGACGTAGTGCAACCGGACCGCCTGGATCCCCGAGGAGAGGGAGCCGAGGGCGAAGACGATGAGCTGCATGAGCACGATGAGGACCACGCCGATGATGCCGATGACGATGTTGCCGGACAGGATCATCCCCAGGCCGATGAGGTTGAAGGCGAACGCCATCGCTCCTTTCGCGACGCAGATCGCGGCGAGACGAGTATACGAGATGAGATGTCCGGTGACCTCCAGGACTTCGACGAGCCCGAAGCCGCCCATGCTGCTCAGGATGATGCCGACGCCAGCCAGGCCCAGGCCGATGGTCACATAGGGGATGACCAAGCTGCCGAAGGGAATGCCGGCTTTCACCAATGGGATGAGGAAGCCCCAGAGAAATGGCTCGAGGGCGGTGCCATGCAGGGGTTTGAGCCATTGGCCGATTGTCCAGTCCGCCATCACGAAGATGAGAATCGCCAGTGCAGTGAGGACGAAGATGAGCCCGATCTTGGAGAAGGCATGTCGAAGGCTGTGTTTGCGTTCGCTGATGAAGCCGAGGATCAACCCTAGTCCCAGATGCAGGGTCCCGGCGATGATGGAGATGACGAGGAGCTGGGAGAGCCCGATGCCCTCCATTTTATGGATGGGCGATGCGATGGGGATAGCAACGTGCAGCAGGCCGGACCAGCTGTACTGCTCTCCGGGGACGGCGGCGAACGGCAGGCCGAACATGTCGCCGAAGAGGAACAGCCCGAAGATCGCGGAGAACACGCCGGCGATGATGATGTACATCCCGATGTCCGGCAGCGCCTCGCTGTCCTTGAATTTCTTCATGAAGAGAATACCTACGAGGATCAACGCTAGCCCGTAGCCGAGGTCGCCGACCATAAGGCCGAAGAACAAGGGGAAGATGAGGGAGAGAACGAACGTGGGATCGATATCATGGTACCCCGGCGTCGAATAGAGCTTCAAGAGGAACTCGAACCGATTAATAGGTTTGGGGTTGTCGAGCAGCGTCGGCGGCTCCTCACCTTTGGCCACCGGGTACTCCTCGACGTCCAGGACTCCGTGGAGTTCCTTATCTAACATGTCTTTGACCTGCGGGTACATCGCCTCAGGGACCCAGCAGTCGATGATGAACGAATGCGCGGTGGTCGCGAACCGGACGGGCGCCTCCGCCTTCTGCACCTGGATGCTCAGGTACTCCTCGCTGGCAAGAATGAACTCCTTATGCCGTGTTCGGTACTCCGCGAGATCCCGTCCTTTTCCTTCGATGTGCTCCTGCAGCCTGGCGTTGTCCTTCTCCCAGGTTTCCACCAGCATGCTGGGCAGACCAGCTCCTTTCGGGAGGGCCACATCCGTAAACCCGTTCTCCAGGAGGAGTTTCTTCGCCTCCTCAGCGTGGGGTTTCACGATGAAGAGCGCCGCGGCCTGCGACTCCGGCGCGTAAAAGAACTCGTACTCGTCGGTGACCGCAGGAAGCTTGACCTTAAGCTGTCGGGCGTCCGGGAGCAGACCCGTGAATACAGCGATCGAGTCGTACCCCGCGTACTCCTCCAAGGGGAGATCCAGATGGGTAAACGGCCGGAGCAGCTCGATGTTCTCAGAGAGGGTATACTGCTCCTCCTCCAGGAGTTTCCGCTCTTCGGTCAGCCGGAAGACGCTCAGTTCGATATCCTGAATCTGGGAACGCAGATCCCTGGTGACCTGCGAGTCAGCCAGCTTCTCCAAAAACGCAGGCTCGCTTGGGCCGATATCCAGCATCTTGGAGCTGGCGCGCAGCGTCACAAGCTGCCGGCTCATCTCCGATGCCGACGAAATCGGCGTCCCCCGCTGCAAACCTTCTTCTCCATCGGCGGGGTAATCGATGATATGGGCGATGTCCAGACGGTGCAGGATCTCGATGGTCTTCTCTAAGTCATGTTTCGAACCGATGATCAGTGTCCGTCGCATCGCCCGTGGTTTATACATGGAGATACTCGTGGAACTTGATAAGGAAATATTCTTGTGCTTTCGTGACTTGCGCTTTTTGTCTCAGGCCGTTCGCCTCAGCCGTCGCGACAGCCAGCGCCCGTTGGCGCTCCCGGTCGAACGCGGTCTTCGCCTCGGACAAGATCTGCTGCGCATCCTTCGCAGCCTGCTGCTCGCCCTCGTACGCGAGAGCCTTGGCCTGCTTACTTGCGTAGTCCTTGATCTCCGCTACCTTCTTCTCAGCAGCCTCGACCCTAGCCTTGACATCGGCTTCGGTACGCTTCAACTGCTCAAGGATGTCCTGACGTTCCATAGCTCGTCTCACGCCCCCAATCGCAACAGGAGGGACCCTATATCACGGTTCTACTTAAACCTTTCAGTTTTTCACCACGACCAGTAGAACCCGCTGACAATCAACGGTCCCAAAGAAGATCCGCTACTTGACGATCGCCTCGCCTTTATTGTAGTGCGCCAGCTCGAACTCCTTGGTCATCTCGATCGCCTGCTTCGGGCAGGACTCCGCGCACTGACCGCAGAACGTGCAGAAATCCAAGTCGAACTGCGGCTGCTTCTTGCCGCCCTCCACGTCATGCATGGTACAGGCGCCCGACGGGCAGTCTCGTGCGCACAGGCCGCAGTTGATGCACCGCTCCGGGTAGAACTTCATCTTCCCCCGCAGGCCTTCGGGCGGAGTCAACCGCTCCTTCGGATACCGCACCGTCACCGGACGGCGCAGGATGAAACCGACGATGCGCGGCAGCATCTTCCCCGGTGCCTTCATAGCAGTCCTCCCAGCGAATGCAGTACCACCGCTAGCGTGATCTGCACCAGCGCAAGCGGAATCAGCCACTTGTACGCCAGGCTCACCATCTGATCCGTCCGAATCCGCGCCACCGCGGACTTCATCAAAATCAACAGGAAGATGACAAAGAACGTCTTCAGCAGGAACATCACGAAGCCGTTCACCCATGCCAGCACACCAGGCTGACTGACGAGGATCGGGTACGGACCGCCTAGGAACACCACGGCGAGCAAGCCTGCGCCTACGAACAACTCCGCATCACGCGCCAGCCGGAACAACGCGTACCGCCGACCCGAGTACTCCACCAACGGACCAGCGACGATCTCCGTCTCCGCCTCCGGTATATCGAACGGCAGCCGCTCCAGCTTCCCCTGCAGCGCGATGATGCCGATCACGAACCCAAGCAGCGAGACTATGATTGCGAGCGGATGCCCAGACTCATACCCAGCAATAGTCGACAGCCGCCACGAGCCGGCCAGCACTGCGGGCGAAAGCAAGGCCACGAAAAACGGGATCTCATACGAAAACAACAGGGAGGCGACACGCATCCCGCCCCGCACGCCAAAGACATTACCGCTGTACCACCCACCCAGGAACATCGCCAGCGTCGGAATCATCAACAAGTACAGTACGACGATGAGGTCCCCCTGGAAGCTATGCAGCCCCACGGAGGCCACCACCGGCAGGTACAGGAACGCCGCGAACACCGCAGTGAGCGCGAAGATAGGTGCAGCCGTGAACATCACCCGATCCGCGTAGTCCGGGACCACGTCCTCCTTCGCCAAAAGCTTCACGAAATCCGCGAACGGCTGCAGCAGCGGAGGTCCCACCCGACGCTGAATCCGAGCATAGAGCTTCCGGTCGAGGTACTGACCGAACAGGCTCGCCACAAACAGAAACAAGAACCCAGGGAAGACGAGCAGGTACACCACTGCAAGCAGGCTGTTCACCCTAGCCACCCCCGGTTCGCATACCAGGTATTCGCATACACACGCAGCTGGTCCCAGGAGATCCGCTCCCCGGGTTTTTCCTCGTCCTTCAACAGCAGGACACGGTCCATGCAGCCCATGCACGGGTCGATCGCCGCGACGATGATCGGCACATCCGCAAGGAACGTGCCTTTCAGCATCTCCACGACCGCGGGCAGGTTCGCCATGGTCGGCGTCCGGACCTTGTAGCGGTCCGGCTTGTCCGTGCCGTTCGCATGCAGATAATGGAAGTCCTCGCCACGCGGCGCCTCCGTATGGCTCATCGCCTCACCCTCAGGCACCTTCCGCGGCGCCTTCACCACGAGGTCGCCAGCAGGCAGCTTCTCCATCAGCTGCCGGATGATCTTGATGCACTCGAAGATTTCCAGCACCCGGACGACCACGCGGCCCAGCACATCGCAGCTGTCCGTCGTGATCACATCAAACGAGACGTCCCCGTAGGAGGCATATGGGTCTTCCTTGCGGATATCGACAGCGACACCGGAGGCGCGGATCGTCGGACCGACCGCAGCCAGCCGTTTCCCCACCTCAGGCTTCAGGATACCGACGCCCTCAGCCCGCGACAGGATCGTCTTCTCGTTGACCGCGACCTCCTTGTAGAACGTAGCGCGCTTCTCCAGGTAATCCATGCCGTCGAGGACCCGTTTCTTCTGCTCCTCACCAAGGTCCCGGCGCACGCCGCCTATCGTGTTATATGCATAGTTCACCCGGTTCCCGCTGATGTCCTCCAGGAGATCCTGGACGACCTCACGGTCCTCCCAGGTGTACATGAACAACGTATCGAACCCGATTTCATGGCCAGCGACCCCCAGCCACAGGAAATGGCTGTGCAGCCGCTCCAGCTCCAGCACCAGCGTCCGCAGGTACGACGCCCGCGGCGGGATGGTCAGACCCAGGACTTCCTCGACGTTCTGCGAGAAGTTCACCACATGGGCATAGGAGCAGATCCCGCAGATGCGCTCCACGAGGTACAGATTCTGGATGTAGGTGCGGCTCTCCATGAGCTTCTCGATGCCGCGATGGGTGTACCCGATGCGGATGTCCACATCCACCACCTGCTCCCCATCCAGGGTAATCATGAAGTTCTCCGGCTCCTTGAGCGCGGGATGCTGCGGCCCGATGGGCAGGCGGACTCTAGGCATGCGGCTCGCCTCCACCAGGTTTCCAGTCCTTGCGCAAGGGGTAGCCGCCGGGCCAGTTGTCCGGCAGGACGAGCCGGCGCAGATCTGGATGCCCCCGCGGCGTGATGCCGAGTAAATCGAAGATCTCCCGCTCGTATAGGACTGCGGAGGGGAACACATCCATGATGCTGTCCACGGTTGGGTCTTCCCGAGGCAGCATGGTCTTGATTGTCAGCAGGATGCCGTCGGTGAGGAAATGGTAGAGCACCTCGAAGCTGGTGCCGGTGTCCCGCGCCGTGATGGTCGAGAGATGCTGCACGCCCTCCGAGGCCAGGATGCCGGCGGCCTCATGGATCTGCTCACGGAGAACCGACAGGATGAGGCGGTGCGCCCTCTTCTGCGTCACCTGTTGATGCAGGCTGCTCTCCAGGTGCGCGGTGATCTGCTCGATGGTCATGGGGATCCTCCTTTCTCGATTTTCGCCAGGAGTTTGATGAGCCCGTCAGCAATCGCCTCCGGCCTAGGTGGGCAGCCGGGGATGTACGCATCCACGGGGATGATCTTGTCGACGCCGCCTTCGACGCCGTACGCCCCGGTGTAGATGCCTCCGCTGCAGCCGCACTGGCCGACCACGACGACGAACTTCGGATCCGGCATCTGGTCGTAGACGCGGCGCAGCCGCTCCGTCATCTGCTTGGTCACCGGCCCGGTGCAGATCATGACGTCCGCCTGCCGGGGGCTGCCCTTGAGCAGTACGCCGAACCGCTCCGCGTCGAGACGGGGGATGAGCGCAGCGAGGATCTCGATGTCGCAGCCGTTGCAGGATCCGCAGTTCATATGCAGGATCCACGGTGATTTGATACGAGCCCATTTCACGAGTCGATTAAGCATGAGATCTTCCTCCGACGAACAACGCGAAGGCAGTCAGAGCCATCACCCCGATGAGGACCACAGCGAGGATCGCGTTCGTCCCCTGAGGTGCTGTAGCGACAATTAATGCGCCGACATGCAGGATGGTGAAGAAGAATGCGACATGGAAGAAATCAAAGGACTGGTGCGCCTCTTCCGGTGGCGGTGATTCTTCACCGCAGTAGTAGCTCTTCGTCTTGTACTTCGCCTCATGATGGGGCGCCTGCATGGTCCCAGCGAAGAGATACAATATGACGACGACAGCGAGGAACACCACGAACGTAATGATTGGGGTGATGAGGTCGATCATAGTCCGCCTCCGATGCTCATAAGGGCGTCCACCGCGGGTTTCACGGTCCGCAGGCCCAGCTCCGGCCAGATGCCAAGAATGATGGTGAGGGCGGCGAGGAACAGGATCGCGGCGAGCATCACCACACCAGGATCACGCGCCGCCAGGATCGACGCTTTGTTCTCCTCCTTCGGGCTGAGGTACAGCTTCCGGATGATCGGCAGATAGTAGCCCAGGGAGATGAGGGCGTTGACCAAGGCGATGACTGCGATGAGCAGCCCGACCCAGCCGATGTTCGTGTAGGTGGTGATCGCGCCGCTGAAGACGAGCCATTCGCTCATGAACCCGCTGAGCGGCGGAACCCCCGCAAGCGACAGCAACGCAAGCGTCAGGGCGAACCCGGTGGCTTTCATGGAGAGTCCGATGCCCTGCATCTCGTTGAGGTAGCGGGTGCCCAGCCGATGGATGATGACCCCGGCGCACAAAAAGGCCAGCCCTTTCATGAACGCATGCGTCATGATGTGGAACAGCCCGCCTTCATACCCCGCGCGGATGCCGTATGCCACGCCGACGCCGATGCCCAGGATGATGTAGCCCATCTGGGCGACGCTGGAGTACGCCAGGATCCGCTTCAGGTCGATCTTCTCACGAGAGAGCTGGGAGAACGCCATGATGTTGCCGACCGTCATGGTCAGCAGGGCCAGGACGATGAGGATCTGCCCTATCGGCAGCCCGACGCCGGTGAAAACCAGCAGGCTGCGCAGCAGGGTGAAGAACCCGGCGGCTATCACGATGCCGGATAGCATCGCACTGATCCCGGATGGTGCAGCGGAATGCGCATCCGGAAGCCACGTATGCAAAGGCACGATCGCGGCCTTCACCCCAAACCCGATGATCAGGAAGAGTAGTGCAGCCTGCAGGACCGTGGTGTTCTGCACGGTGCCCAGAAGACCTGAGAAGCTCAGCGTCCCCGTCTGCACATAGATAAGGGAGATGCCGAAGAAGGCGACTACGGAGCCGACCGCGCTCATCACGAGGTACTTCATCCCGGCCTCCACGGCTATGCCGTCGGTACGGCGGAACGCGACCAACGCGTATGATGGGATCGACATCAGTTCGAAGAACAAATACAGCACGAGGAAGTCGGTCGCCAGGCTCAACCCTAGGATGCCCGCGACCATGAGCATGAGCAGGAGGTAGTAGTACTCCTGACCCATGTCATCCTTCATGTAGACGATGGAATAGAGGCACACCGCCATCCCAAGCGTCAAGGCGACCAGGGAGATGAACACAGAGAGCGCATCCATTCGCAAGAGCGTCCCGCCGATCGTGGTCGTCATCGTGGCCCCCGACCAGACCTGCACCGCGGCATAGACCTGCAGGACCAATGCGAACAGGAAGAAGAGGAACGCGACCGTCCCAGCCAGGAACTTCTTCTTATAGACCAGCTCCAGCCTGCCCATGGCGTACGAGACGCACGAGCCCGCAAGCAGGAATGCTAGTGGCAGCATCAGCAGGTCGCTCATGGGATGACACCTCCGAAGAACAACACGAGCATCAGAATGAGCAGGC
>CAIRCU010000012.1 GCA_903877165.1 Methanobacteriota archaeon
CCTCACGACATCAACCTCTACCAGGCGATGAAGGCCATGCACCAGGCTTGTCAGGTCGTCAAAGACCACGGCGCCATCATCCTCGTCGCGGAATGCCCGCAGGGCGCGGGCAGCACGTTGTACACGGACTGGCTCACCAAATACCCGACGTCACTAGACGTGCAACGGGCGCTCCATCAGAACTTCGTCATCGGTGCGCACAAGGCGTACTACCACCGGGTCGCCGTTGAAAACCATCCCATTTACTTTGTCTCCGCGATGCCTCGGCCTGAGGTCGAAGGATTGTTCAAGTTCCATGCGGCAGCCACGCCCAACGACGCGGTGCAACAAGCCTTCCACCAGATGGGTCCCCAGGCCCGCGTCCTCGTCGTTCCCCAGGGCACAACCACCCTTCTAACCCTCTCTTAAGGTCCCCTGGGCGTATGAGCCCGCCAGGAGGGGGCAAAGGTTTATAAATTACCACGGAAATAGAGAGACTCGTTAACGGGGGATATCCAATGAGACGATTTCACAGTGTCCTAGCGGTCATGCTCACCATTTCTCTTTTTGTTCTCACCATGAATGGTGCCATGGGTTCGACCCAATCATCCGCACCGAAGACTATGCTTCGCGATGGGAATCAACCCCCGTCTGTCCCTCTGCTCCTCGGCCCGCACGCCGGCGCCCCTGCGTTTGAGCTCATGTTCACTGCGAACGCCACCGACCCGGACGGAGACCAGGTTCTCTTTAAATTCGACTGGGGTGACGGGAACTCTTCCGATTGGCTCGGCCCCGTGAATTCCACTGAGAACATCGTCACGCTTAACTACTGGGATGAAATCGGGAATTATACGATCCATGTACGGGTCAAGGATTCATTAGGACTTGAACAAAACGACAGCCTCTCCTTCAATATCTCCATCGCCCCACAGATCACAATCACGAATCTCCAATCCGGGTATGTCTACATTGGTCAAACCTTTTTCTACGTCGGCGTCTTCTACCTCATCGGCGCCATCGCCATTGCCTCCACCGCGACCAACATGACCGTCAACGTGTCTGCATCTCCCAATGTCACCTCGGTTGTGTCCACGCTCACATCAATCAGAAGCGGTAACTCCACAAACATCACCGACGACAACGCCACCGATGGATATCAACTTGTGATTCCCATCAAATCCGGGTTGTACCAACTCCTCTTCCTCGCGTACGACGCTGACGGCAACCTCATTGACGGCTACCTCTTCAACTTCGTCTTATACTGGCAGTTCGGGACCATGAACGCATCCCAGGCTGCCCTCCTGGCGCATCATTCCCAACTTAAGGCCAGAATCTTTAAATAATATTAGGTCCATTAATAAATACCAGAGGGGAGCGTCCCTCGCCTCTTGGTACCACCTCTATGGGAGGATCTCTATGAAAACCAAACATCTTGGCCTTATCGTTAGCCTAAGTCTTTTTCTCACCATTATCCCAAGCGCAGGTGTACTCGCTGGTAACCCTGACGTCCCGAATTCGCCGACGCCTGCCGATGCGTCCTCAGCCGTCAGCATCTTTGCTGATCTGCAATGGACGGCCGGCCAGGCTGCCCCCGGTGACAACTACACCTACACGGTCTATTTCGGCACCACCAGCCCGCCGCCCCTCATCATCGAAAACATCACAGAAGCGACGTACGACCCTGGAACCCTCGAATCCTCAACAACGTACTATTGGCAGATTACAGCCTGGAGTCAAAACCAATCCAATACTACCACTACTGGCCCTATTTGGTCTTTCACAACGGTGGTCAATCAGCCTCCGTTCACGCCCCGTCTGGTTAAATCGCCTCTGAATGCCGGTATTGGATTTACCCTCAATTTCACAGCGGTCTCCGCTGACCCTGAAGGAGACAACTTATACTTCCAATGGCAATGGGGAGATGGTCGGTCCACGACCTGGAGGGGGCCTTATGCCTATGGGGATGCCGCGGTCTGCTCCAACGTCTGGATTCACCAAGGGACCTACTCCGTCAGAGCCCGTGCGCGGGACAGCAGTGGCGCGACCAGCAGCTGGTGCGCCCCTATCATCGTCTCGGTCGCCCCGCAGATTCACCTCGACTGCATGAAACCCGGTTTCATGTACTTCTATCTCTGGGGGTTTGACCAGGCATTCGGGTACACGCCTGTCCTCGATGAATACGGGATGTCTGTGCTCTTCAGCACCATGGCCGGGGCGTATGTGAATGCCACGGTCAGCGCTGCGGTCGCCAGAGCCGACTTCACGATAGAAAATGTCATGACGCATGATTCCGCCACGGTGACTGACACCAACATGTCCGATGGCTGCGATGCATACTTCGACCTCAACAACGGATTCTACAAAACCACTGCATCCGCATACGACGTGAATGGGAACCTCATCGACAAGCACACCCAGAACCTCACGCTCTTCTTGCTCGTGACCTTCAAGCTCAAGGACCGAATCTATAATCTGTTGCACCGCCACGGGTAAACAAGACTTAAGAAGCACCAGATGTTCATCAAGGACAAGAACTGGAGATGAGCGCATGGAGGACTTCAAGATCACCCTGGTGCAGGTCGAGAACCCTGAGCAACTGAATTTTATTCTTGGGCAGACTCATTTCATTAAATCTGTTGAGGATCTCTTCGAGGCGATGGTTCAGGGCGCGCCGGGCGCGAAGTTCGGCGTCGCGTTCTGTGAGGCGAGCGGGCCTTGCAAGATCCGCAGTGACGGCAACGACGACGGTCTGCGCGCGCTCGCGGTGAAGAACGCCTTCGCTATCGGAGCGGGCCATACTTTTCTGATCTTCATGAACGGCTGCTTCCCAGTGACCGTGCTAAATGCAGTAAAAGCGGTCCCTGAGGTCTGTTCGGTTATCTGTGCGACAGCGAATCCGACGAAGGTCGTGATCGCCGAGTCCTCCTTTGGAAAGGAGTCAGGTCGCGGAATCCTCGGCGTTATTGACGGGTTCTCCCCGAAGGGCGTCGAGACCACTCAAGAAGCCACACAGCGGTATAAGTTCCTCCGGGATATCGGCTATAAACGCTGATTGTTGCGTGTAGTTAGAATCCGAATTCTCCGACGAGGGGAACAAACATGCATCCGCCCAGTGATGTCGATTGTGTTTTCCCCTGGTGTTTGTCGATGCGGATGAGGTCGCAGTAGACGTTGCCGACTGGGACTAGGAGTATACCGTCTTCTTTGAGTTCTTCGATGAGCGGAGGGGGGATGGCTGGTGCTGCTGCGGTGACATAGATACGGTCATAGGGTTGAAAGGAAGGGAGGCCTTTGGATCCGTCCCCGATGTGAACCGTGACGTTCGTGATGCTCGCCTTCTGTAAGTTGGTCTCAGCTACGTTCGCGAGGTGGGCAAACCGCTCGATGGTGTGCACATGGCTGGTGTCTCCGATGGCGACGGCGATGATGGCCGCATGGTACCCGGAGCCGGTGCCGATTTCAAGAACATTCTGACCTTCGTGGAGGACTAAGGCTTCGCACATAATGGCGACCATGTGCGGCGCGGAGATGGTTTGGCCATGGCCGATTTGCAGTGGCGTGTCCGCATAGGCGTACGGACGTTGTTGAAGGGGGAGGAAGTCTTCGCGTGGGATACGGAGGAATGCGTCTTTGACGCGCTCGCTGCGGATGTATCCCTCACGCTTGAGGTTGTCGACGAGGTTTTTCCGCTGTTGCTCGTAGGACATCGATTGACGGGAAAGGCCTTGCGTCTATTTAGCCGCTTGCATCCATATAGGGTCGTTATCGGAGGGGTTATTTCTGTCACATCAGGTCGCCTATCCACTTGATTTTTATACTTGTACGGGTATTCTTGGGGCCCTACCATGTCAAAACGAGCGGTGCTTGCACTTGGTGGTAACGCCCTGATTAAGCGAGGGCAGAAAGGCACGATTTACGAGCAGTTTGCGAACACGCGGGAGAGCTGCAAGTCGATTGTGGCGATGATTCGGGACGGCTGGGATGTCGCCGTCACCCATGGGAACGGCCCGCAGGTCGGCGCTATCGTGTTGCAGAACCAGGCAGCACGGGATTTGACGCCGGAGATGCCTCTGGGGATTTGTGTCGCGGAGAGCGAGGGCCTTATCGGGTACATGATTCAGCAG
Organism: Methanobacteriota archaeon; assembly: GCA_903877165.1. Lineage (GTDB taxonomy): Archaea > Thermoplasmatota > E2 > DHVEG-1 > DHVEG-1 > CAIRCU01. Next base: position 4,104 of record CAIRCU010000012.1, read on the forward strand.
TGTCTGGCGAACGCCTTGCATCGGGAGCGGTTGAAGAAATCCGTGATTACGATCGTGACGCAGGTGATCGTGGATTCGAAGGACCCCTCATTGCAGAATCCGACGAAGCCGATTGGTCCGTATTATTCTGAGCAGCAGGCTGGTGAGAAGCGGCAGGCTGGTGTTCCGATGGTCAAGCTGCCTCGGGGTTGGCGCATGGTGGTGCCGTCGCCTGATCCGCTGCGGATCGTGGAAGGCCCGATCATCCGTCGCCTCCTCGATGAGGGCATCATCGTTGTCGCCTCGGGTGGGGGTGGGATGCCGGTGGTCGAGAGGGAGGACTGGGGGCTGGATGGGCTTGAGGCTGTCGTGGACAAGGATTTGGCTGCGGAGCGTCTCGCTGAGGCGGTCAGCGCGAAGCTGCTTGTGATTCTGACGGATATCGATCGGGTGTATCTGAATTATGGCTCTGCGGATCAGCAGCCGCTGGATCGTCTGAGTCTTGCGGAGGTCAAGGCGTTGTATGCCAAGGGGCAGTTCCCGGCTGGGAGTATGGGCCCAAAAGTCCTCAGCGCGATCCGGTTCCTTGAGTTCGGGGGCAAGAAGGTCGTCATCTCCAATATCGAGTCTGGGGGGCTTTCCCTTCAGGGGAAGACGGGTACGACGATTGTTCCGTAAAAAGTGGTGATGGTTTTTTTTATAAGGGGTTGTTCTATTTGTGGATGTTGACGTCAGGGTATGGACCAAACCATTGAGCAGCAGATCAAGGCCATTGAGGATGAGATTTTCAAGACTCAGAAGAACAAGGCGACTGAGCATCATATCGGCAGGCTGAAGGCGAAGATCGCGCGGCTGCGTGTGGAGGCTGACAAGCGGAAGGCCGCGAGTGGCGGGCGGGGGAAGGGCTTCTCGGTCAAGAAGCATGGGGATGCGTCCGTTGGCATCGTGGGGTTTCCCAGTATCGGGAAGAGCACGCTGCTCAACCAGCTGACGGCTGCTTCTAGTAAGGTCGGGGATTACGATTTCACGACGCTTGAGACGATCCCGGGGATGATGAAGTACAAGGGCGCGGAGATCCAGCTGCTGGATCTGCCGGGGTTGATCAGTGGTGCTTCTCAAGGTCGGGGTCGGGGCCGGGAGGTCCTGTCCGCGGTACGGTCCGTGGATCTGCTGTTGTTCATGGTGGACGCGGAGAGCCTTGAGCAGCTGACCGTCATCGAACAGGAGTTGAATAAAGCGGGCCTGCGGCTGAACCAACGACCGCCTGATGTGATCACGCGGAAGCGTGGTTTCGGCGGCATCATGGTGAATACGACGACGCCGCTGACGCATCTCAGCGAGCTGACTGTGAAGTCGATAGCGTCGGAGTTCGTGATCAACGCGGAGATCACGGTACGGCAGGATATCAACGAAGACCAGTTGATCGATTCGTTCGCGCAGAACCGGGTATATCTCCCTGCGCTCGTAGTGATCAATAAGAGTGATATGGCGCCGCCGGAGGCCGTTCGCAGTGCGATGCAGCGAATCCGGGTGAAGGGCTACGATGTCGTCTCGATCTCCGCACGGACGCGAGCGGGGCTTGAGGAGCTGCAGGAGAAGGTCTTCCTGCATCTTCGCTTAATTCGTGTGTTCATGAAGCCGGTTGGTAAGAAAGCGGATTTCGAGAGGCCCTTGATCCTGCGGGAGGGTCAGACGGTCGCGGACGCCTGCCGCAAGATTCACCGGGATTTCCAGCGGAGCTTCCGGTATGCGACGGTCTGGGGTCATTCGGCGCGGCATGCGGGGCAGAAGGTCGGCCTTGAGCATGTCCTGCAAGACGGTGATGTCCTTACCCTTGTCATCGCGAAGTAAACCGTGGCTTTTTTTTCGATGAAAGTTATTTATGAACCGCCGTGATTCTAGGTGGTGTAGAGAGGAGATCTATGGAACAGACGCCGATTATCATTGTGAATGTCAAGACCTATCTGGAATCTACGGGGCCCCGTGCGGTGGCTATGGCGAGGCTCATGGGGACGTTAGCTAGCGAGACCAAGGCCTCATTGGTCATCGCGGTTCAGCCTTCGGACATCTCAGCCTGCGTCGCCTTAGGGAGACTGCCGGTGTATGCGCAGCATATCGACCCGATGCCGCCCGGCAGCTGCACAGGGTGGGTCCTGCCAGAGGCGGTGAAGGCCGCGGGCGCCGTCGGCACGCTAATCAACCATAGCGAGCATCGGTTGCGCCTCGCGGATATCGACGCCTGCATCACCCGGGCGAACGCGGTCGGGTTGACCAGTGTCGTCTGTACCAATAATGTGGCGACGTCGAAGGCTGCTGCCGGGCTTCTGCCGTCGATGATTGCGATCGAACCCCCGGAGCTCATCGGCGGGGATATCTCGGTGACCACGGCGGACCCGCGGATCGTCAGCGACTCCGTCAAGGCTGTGAAATCCGTTGCTCCCGGTGTCAAGGTCCTCTGCGGAGCGGGTGTGAAAACAGGTGAGGATGTCACGGCAGCCGGAAGGCTGGGTGCGGACGGCGTCCTGCTTGCGAGCGGCGTGGTGAAGGCGAAGGATCAGGAGAAGGTGCTGCGGGATCTCATCGCGGGATTACGCTGATCGGAGAGACCGGATGGCTTGGATGTAGTCCTGGCTGTGGAAGATGTAGCTTGCGGCGACGAGGACGGTTGCGCCGTGGGCGGTGACGAGGCTGGCGTTCTCCGCGTTGATGCCGCCGTCGACTTGCAGGTCGACGTGATGAGGGATTGAGGAGAGGCGTCGGTGGATTGATTCGATTTTTGGTATGACGTCTGGGATGAATTTTTGTCCTGAGAACCCGGGGTGGACCGACATGATGAGGACGAGGTCGACGTGAGGGATGATTGTGTCGATCGCGCTGATCGGTGTCTCAGGGTTGATGGAGACGCCTGCCTTGCAGCCCAGGTCATGGATCTTGTTGATCGTCTGTTGCATGTCTGAGGTGCTTTCCGCGTGAATCGTAATGAGGTCCGCGCCTGCTTCCGCGAAGGATTCGACGTAGGCGAGTGGGTCGGTGATCATCAGGTGGCAGTCGAGGATGAGGGAGGTGCGTTTGCGGATGCTTGCGACGACGACGGGGCCGATGGTGATGTTGGGGACGAAGTGGCCGTCCATGACGTCGATGTGGAGCCATTCTGCGCCGGCTGCTTCGACCGCGCGGATTTCCTCGCCGAGACGGGTGAAATCTGCGGAGAGGATCGATGGGGCGATGATGACCATAGGACCTTCGGGTCTAGGCATCGGGCGGGCGCTTTATATATTTGAGGCCTGAGACGCGAGAGGCGGGGCAGTTTGTCGTTTTGGTATTTTGCCAGCGTATCTTCTTATAGCATGACCGACCAATCAGGGAATCCTCCATCGAATATGGCAGGCCGCCATACCATCCCACCGTTTTCATCCCTCGGCCTGCCACATCCCATCCGTTTTATTATGGTGTATTCTCTATAGCGGCCTTTTTGTTGCGATTAACAATCATTATACTGAAAAGGTTTTTTGTAAAGATATTTATTTTAATAACAATATTTTAGTTCAATGCCGTTTTCTGTAGATTTTTTCGTAATGTTTATAAGTACCTTACCTTTTCGACCTAGCTATACTCTTAATTGGAGGAGGCCAGGATTATGCGGAATACCGTCAGTAGAAAATATGTAGCAATAGCAATCATGTTTGTATTCATTGGAGCAAGTGTTTTACCTGTTATCAGTGGAGCGAATCAAAACTTAAACATTTTAAATCATTCAGTGGCCCAGGGCAGAAGTCATCCACAAAAAGCACCTCAACCGTTTGTGAATACTCACGTAGCACACAATGTTACAATCATCCATGCAGAGAAAACAGCGACTCATCAGAACCGGAGAGCAGAAAAAACTCATGTTACAAAGGTGAAGCCAGAAGCGAAAATGCTCTCATTCTTTGATACAATCAAAAAAAGTAATGACGTCATGGGAACAACAGCGTCTGGAAGCTCAATTTCTTCAGGGAAAGACACAAGGACAAGTCCTAGTACTACCATAGAAGGAAACAGTGCACAATTAAACAAGGCCAATAATGGGGCTGCGCCACTTGATGGTGAAGATTCAGTCCATGATATAACATCCGGTTATGACTTTAACGCTATTCAGGATGCGATAGATTATGAGACTACCATGGATGGAGATATCATTACCGTTGATCCTGGGACATATGACGAAAGTGTTCTTATCTACAAAGAAATCACCTTAATGCCGAGTGATTCCACGCCTATCATCGACGCGATGGGAGAGGACTATGGAATACAAATTACTGCAAATAATGTGACGGTAGATGGGTTCAATATCACAGATACCTACATCGCAGGTATTATTTGTGATAATTCATCTGGATTAACCCTGGTGAATAATATTTTCTGGTACGACGATTATAGCATAATATATTTCGATGAAGGAATAGCCCTTTCTAGCGATTATACGATTTATGATAATGTGGTGATGAATAATGTATTTTACATGGAATCCTCTGATGTTTCAGTGACAGTGGGTATTGATTTAAACTATGCATCAACTAGCTCTCATACCGTCACCATTGGTGATATCAGCATCACCAATAACACCTTCTACATGAATGAAACTGCGGCTACTGCCATCAGTTTCAGTTCAATGGGCGAAGCTGGAATCTACGTGTACAATCTCCAAGGGGGGACCCTCTCAGTAGGTACGATCAATATCTCTAGAAACAACATCTACGGTGGAAACCTTGGTTTTGATTTCTACGGAGATTTATCTAATTTACAAAACGTACACGTGACTGTTGGCGATCTCATTGTTACCCATAACCTTATGGTGAATCAGGCCGGTGGTGAGGGAGATGGTTACGGAATAAATATAGATTACTTCGATGGGACAGACTGGTCTGGCACCACCCATGGAGTGTTTGGGGAATTACTGATAACCAATAATACCATTCAATCATCTCAGGACTATGTGTATGGTATCGAAGTAGACGATTACGGGTACTGGTACAATTACTCAAGCACAGCCAGCCTTCATGTAGGGGATATGATCATCCAAGACAATCTCGTGAATGTCTCGGATTGTGGCGTGGACTTCGAAATGTACGACATTGGAGAAAATGGTGATCCTCTTCAAGATCAGGCCTCAGTCGTCGTAGGGAATTTCTATATTTCTCATAACACCATCAATACCTTAAGCGGCTATGAGGATGGAATCTACATCGACGTTGAAGACTGTGGATACTACATGAATGATTATGCATCATTGACTATGGGATCGTTCATGGTTACTAACAATACAATCACCGGTTATTGCTCCGACGGCATCGATGTGAATAATTTCTATGATATCGGTTACGAGATGTATGACCATTCGTCCGTGACGATGGGTTCTGTTGAGTTCACTGGAAATATTATCAACGTGACGAACAGCGATGGTGCTGGAATTGCGCTTAACTACATCGGAGACTTCGGAGAAGAACTGAACAATTATGCATCATGCACCGTTGGATCCATCATAACCAATAACAACACTATCACCACAACGGGGAGTAGTGATCACGATGGCATGTACGCTGAAATTGAAGACCTTGGGTATGATATGTATGACCACTCAGTGTTCACCATGGGGGATATCCAATTTAATCAGAATGAGATCAACGTAGATGGCAGCAGTGGGTACGGCGCCGGCATGTATTTCGAATATTGGTATGACTTCGGATACGATATGTACGGTAACTCACACTGTACGCTTGGTAGTACCGAAATCCTCGGCAACACCATCGTCGCTGGGAATGGCTATGGAGTCTACCTTGACTATTATGATATCGGATCCTCCATGGGAGAAAGCACAGATGATCACTGCGTGTTCACCATGGGTGATATCGCCGTCTGTAACAACAATATTACAAGTAGCGGTGGGGAGGGGGTGTACATCGACGATCTGGATGAATTCGGCTATGATGTGTATGGCTCCTCAACGTTCACAATGGGTAACATCCAATTCAATCATAATACCATCAACACGAGCGACTCTGATGGATTATACCTCAACTGGATTGGGGAAATCGGATATGACATGTACGATAACTCACAGTGTACGATGGGTTATCTTGAATCAAACAATAACACGATCTATGCTGGCGATGGCTATGGCCTCTATATGGATTACGGAGAATTCGGCTACGAGATGGGAGAAACAGCGAACGATCACTGTGTCTTTTCCATGGGTGACATCACCTGCAATAATAACAACGTCACCAACAGCGGTAACAACGGCATCGAGGCGGCTTATATCTACGATATCGGGTACGAGATGTATGGTTCCTCGACCTGCACCCTGGGCAACATCCAGTTCGATCACAACATGATCAACACGAGTGACTATCCTAACCAAGGATTACGCTTTAACTGGATTGGGAACATTGGAGAAGACATGTTCAACAGCTCCCGGTGCACGATGGGTAATCTTGAAGCAAATGATAACACGATTACTGTAAGCGATGGCGAGGGCGTCTACATCGACTACGGATACTTCGGCTGCAACCTGGGGAGCTATTGGTATAATACTGGGGAAGGCTGGATTTTTATATTCGACGCTCATGCCCACTGTGTCTTTTCCATGGGTGACATCACCTTCAACAATAACAGCGTCACCACCAGTGGTAACCTCGGAATCTACGTCAATGAAATCTATTGGATCGGGGCGGAGATATTTGGTGCCTCGACCTGCGCCCTGGGCAGCATCCAGTTCAATGACAACATGATTAATACGAGCGACCATACCGGCATATACATTGATTACATCGGGGAAATCGGGTATGAGATGGACAACAACTCACGATGCACCATGGGTAATCTCGAGACAAACAACAACACGATCTATGCTGGTGATGGCCACGGCATCTACATTGACTATAATGAGTTCGGCTACGCCATGGGTGGTTATTGGGGTTATGAAGAGTATTTTATGCCTGATTTTAATGCCCACTGTATCTTCACGATGGGTGACATCACCTGCAACGACAACAACATCACCAATAGCGGAGGCGAAGGTATCTACACCGAGGATCTCGATGATTTAGGCATAGGCATGTACGGTACCTCAACATACACTATGGGTACCATCCAGTTCAATCATAACCTGATCAATACCGACGATGATTCCGGTCTCTACCTCTATGACCCTGAACGTTTCGGGAATCACATGTTCAACGACACCCAGTTCACGATGGGTAATCTCGAAGCGGACTACAACACAATCAGCGCTGGCGACGGTAATGGCATCTATATGTATTACGATGAATTCGGCTACGAGATGGGGACTGCATATGAGATCCAGAGCAGCGAGTCCAGTGGCGGAGATGCGCACTGTGGCTTCGTCATGGGTGACATCACCTGCGATTACAACAACATCACCAACAGCGGAGGCGATGGTATCTATGTCGAAGAACTCGATTATATCGGGTCATACATGGGTGGTTATTCAACTGCTGCTATTGGCAACATCACCATTAACCACAATACGGTGTGCACAGATGGGTACAATGGCATCGGCATTTCAAGCTCCGACGATTATGAGGGGATGTATTATTTCGGCTATGAGCTCTATGATCACGCGACATTCACCATGGGAAACATCCAAATCAATGACAACATGATTAACAGCACTTCGGGGTACGGCCTTTATGTTTGGTGGTTAGGGGACATCGGAGTAAGCTTGTACGATGATTCACAGGCTACCATCGGCAGCATCGAGATCAACAACAACTATCTGAATAACGGTTGGGGCGATGGAATCGATTATGACATTGGAGATATCGGCTATAACTTGTACAATAATGCAACAGTCACTATACGACATATCACCATGAACCACAATACTATTATCAGTGGTGATAATGGGATAACTGACGAGTGGAGCGGTAACTTCGGAACCGATGTGTACGATAATGCCCGGTATTATGGCAGAGGGATGATTCTCGCGCTCAACACGATTGATACTGCGAATGATGGTATTCGGATACTCGATGGGACATATGGTCTGATTGTCGGTGCGAACACGATTCTTAACGCTGGAAAAGGCATCGATGTCAAACAAGTTTCGTACGACATCATCGTTGCCTATAATACGATGAGTGGTACGGTAAATGATGGGATCGTGTTCGATAGTGTGAATAATAGCAAGATCGTCGGGAACTCCATTAACGCAAGCCAAAATAAGAATGGCATTGAGCTTACTGATGATTCATACAACAACACCGTTCTTCGTAATACTGTCAGTAATAACAGCGACACCGGTATCAATGTGACGACATCCTGGAACAACATGATTTACCACAACAATATCCTGAACAACATACTGCAGGGATATGATAATTCAAACGCAGGTAACACCTGGGATAACGGGTATCCCTCTGGTGGTAACTACTGGTCTGATTATACAGGGAATGACGTTTTCAGTGGACTAGAGCAAACCATCCCTGGGAGTGACGGCATCGGGGACACCCCCTACAACATCACAGGACATACCCCAAACGATAAGGACCTGTACCCCTTGAAGGGCCGAGTCGTCATCAACCACCCATCGCTCTACACGCCAAGTGACCCATCACCGGTGGATGGAGCAACCGGGGTATCGATTACCACCGATCTGAGTTGGACGGGTGGCGACCCTGATCATGATTATGACAACTATGATGTCTACTTTGGGACAACAAACCCACCAACATCTAAGGTCGATACTATCTATCTCACCAACCAGTCTCGGATAAGCTATCATCCTGGAACGTTGGTCGCGGACACGACATACTACTGGAAGATCGTCGCCTGGGATGCCTTCAACGACACCGCGACCGGGCCGGTATGGTCATTCTACACAGGGACAATAACTCCTCCCTCAGGTCCAGCATCACCACCATACGACCACCTCCCACCAACAGCTTTGGCAGGTGGACCATACGGCGGTATTGTCAGCTCACCAATATCCTTTGATGGAAGTGCAAGCCATGCCAATTTCCAGAACGGCTCCATTGTAAAATACGAGTGGAAGTTCTCTAGCGATGATGCATGGCAAGACCTTGGACCAAGACCAACGCACACCTACAGCAGCTTAGGAACATACTACGTATCGTTACGTGTCTACGATAACAGCTTCTACGCAGGAGTAGACACGACAACCGCGACGATCACCAGCAGCAACCACCCGCCGAATACTCCAGTAATAAGCGGACCGACAACGGGACATATCGGCATTGAATATGGTTACAACATCACGTCAACCGACCCTGATAATAACTATATTCGATACTACGTTGCTTGGGGTGACGGGACGACCGCGTCCTCCTCGCAGACCGCCAGCGGCGTCGCGTTCGTGACGTCGCACAGCTGGGCGTCCCCCGGGGTCTACACCATTAGTGCCTACGCCAAAGACCCGTATAACACATCCTCGGGGACAGCGAAACTGGTGGTGACTGTCGACGCTGCATCGGTCCCGGGACTGGGATACCTCATCGATGCCAACGGCGATGGAATCTACGATAGCTTCCACAGCAACGCGACAGGACAGACGACCCATGTGCTGAGGCAGGCGGACGGGACGTACCTCATCGACGTCAATGGTGACGGGGTCTGGGACTATGTCTACAACCCATTATCAGGGACATATACCGCCTACAGTGCAACTCCGGGGGTCGGGCCCGGTTGGCCACTCTGGCAAGGTGGGCTGCTGCTCATCATTATCATCATCATAATCTTCATCTTGTTCCTGCTCTGGAGACGCAGAAAGAAGGACGAGGAGAAGAAGAAGAAGTAGACACGTACCAGCACAGAACAACACCACTTGGAGAGGTTCACCGCAATCTCTCCTCTCTTTTCTCTTTTATCACCACGTTTACCTAGAATACTGAAGGGCACCAGCAGACGGATGCCATTTTCGGGTCGCATGTCTCCCCAAGAGTCCAGCATCAGAGAAGGACACCCCTGAGGAAACAAGGATATATAAGGAAAAAAACATTAACCCTTGAATACCCAAGGAGGATGTCAATGAGTATGAGAGAGCTTGAGAAGACCGCCTCAGTCTGCCCCGCCTGTTTCCAAGAAGGAAAGATCACTAAGATCGAGGCGACCATCGCAGAGGAGGACGGCCGCGTCTGGATCACCAAGACCTGCAAGAACCACGGGTCCTTCAAGGACATCTACTTCGGCGACATCCACCTCTACGAACGCTGGATGAAGTACTCTAAGGTCGGAGAGCCCTCCCCGGATGTCAAGACGACGCTGTTCGGCGACCCCGCGCTCTACCCGGAGCACCGCTCCCAAAGCGTCCTGACCAACCTTCTCATCACCAACCGCTGCAACCTGCGCTGCGGCTACTGCTTCATGAACGCCGGGGCTGCCGGCTACGTCCACGAGCCGACCCTCGCTGAGATCAAGACGCTCCTCAAACAAGCCAGGGACGAGAAGCCGATCGGCTCCAAGGCCATCCAGATCACTGGAGGAGAGCCCACCATCCGCGACGACCTCCTCGACATCATCAAGGCCGCCCGCGACATGGGATTCTCCCACATCCAGCTCAACACGAACGGCATCAAGCTTGCGGACAGCAAAGAGTTCTGCCAGCAGCTCAAGGACGCAAAAGTCAACACCGTGTACCTCAGCTTCGACGGCGTCACCAAGGAGACCAACCCCTGGATCGACCAGCTCCACATCGCGATTGCGAACCTGCGGGCCGTCAACCTCAAAGCCGTCCTCGTCCCCGTCCTCATCGGCGGCAAGAACCTCCACGAGACCGGCAAGATCATCCGCTATGCCCTCGACAACATCGACATCGTCCGCGGCGTCAACTTCCAGCCCATCTCGTTCTGCGGCCGCGTCACCAAACTCAAAGACGAGACCAGGGAGAAACAGCGCGTCGACTACGTCAAGATGATGGAGGTCATCGAAAAAGAGTTCGACGGCAAAATCACCCGCGACGACTTCTACCCCGTCCCCTTCGTCTACCCCGTCTCCGAGCTCATCGAGACCCTCAAAGGAGAGAAACAAGTCGAGTTCACCGCACATCCCGGCTGCGGCGGCGCCACCTACCTCTTCTTGGAGAACGGCGAGCCCCTCCCCATCACCCGGTTCATCGACGTCGAAAAGTTCATCGCCTTCATCCACGAACAAAGCAAGGTCACCGGCCCCCTGAAAAAAGTCCGCGTCGGCGCGTCGTTCCTACGCAACATCGACCGCTTCGTCGATAAAACCAAGGCACCCAAGGACTTCGACCTTAAGAAGATCCTCATGGATGCGGCAGTCGGTGGCAGCTACGACTCCCTCCGAGGCTTCCATTACAAGAGCCTCTTCGTCGGCTCCATGTGGTTCATGGACTCCTTCAACCTCAACATCGACCGCCTGCAGCGCTGCTGCATCCACTACACCACCCAGGAGGGCATCATCCCGTTCTGTTCCTACAACGGCCTCGGCTACGGCGACCGGATTAGAGAGAAATACTCCCTCCCCATCAAGGAATGGGAGAAGAAAGTCGGCAGGCCGATCAAAGAAGACCTCTGGAAAGGCGGGTCGGTCTCCTAACCCATCCCGTCTTGGCCTCAAGCGGACATGATCCCTCTCGAGTATTTTCTACTAAGAATACTTTAAAAACACAAGGTACGTACAGGATGCTGCCTGCGACCCAGAGGAGGTCGCGACGGGGATTTATCATGACGCTTCCCATCATCGGCTCAGGATTAACCGTAGACACGCTTGTCCAAGTCGCTCGCCATCACGAGCCAATCAGCCTTCCTAAAGACGTCGTACAGCGGATTATAGCCTGCCGCGAGATGTTGCTGAAAAAGATCACCGCCCATGAGATTATGTACGGGGTCAACACCGGGATCGGTGAGTTCTCCGAAGTCGTACTCAACGACGAACAGACCAAGGATTTCCAACGGTACCTCATCTACAACCATGCCGCGGGCATCGGCGACCCAGCCCCACTGGAGTACGTCCGAGGGGCGATGCTCGCCAGAGTCAACGTCCATGCCCATGGGAACTCCGGATGCCGCCCGGAAATCACTCAGACGCTTGTCGACATGATCAACAAAGGCGTCACCCCGTTCGTGTGCCAGAAAGGCTCGGTGGGCGCCTGCGGCGACCTCGCTCCGATGTCCCAGATCGCGCTCCTCATGCTTGGAGAAGGCAAGGCGTACTACAAAGGTGAATTGCTCGAAGGAAAAGTAGCATTGGAGGAAGCAGGGATCACGCCGCCGGGGCTGGAGGCACGGGACGGCCTCGCGATCATCAACGGGTCGAACATGCTCACCGCGATGAGCGCGATTTTCTGCCATGACGCCAACCTGTTCCTGAAGCACGCGGAGATCGCAGCCGCGATGTCTCTAGAGGCGCTTAAGGCGAACATGAAGCCGTATACCATCAAGATCCACGAAGTCCGAGGATTCCCTGGTGCCGTCCGCAGCGCCAAAGCCATCCAGCAGTGCATCAAAGGCGGGGACCTCATCGAAGGCAAGATCAAATGCAAGATCCAAGACGCGTACTCCATGCGGTCGACCCCACAGGTCATCGGCGCGGCGCACGACGCCATAGCCTACGCCCGCTCCCAGGTGGAAACCGAGCTCAACGGCGTGGGAGACAACCCGATCTTCTTCCCGAAAGAGAACCTGCAGCTCTCCGGGGCGAACTTTCAGGGCTCCCCGGTGTCGCTCCCCATGGACATGGCCGGGATTGCGGTCACCATGGTCTGCGTGCTGTCGGAACGGCGCATGAACCGGTTGAACAACCCGGCGTTAAGCACAGGGCTGCCCGCGTTCCTCACCAAAGGCGCAGGGATGTACTCCGGGATGATGCTCAGCCAGTACACCGCGGATCACCTCATCGTCGAGCAGCGGATCCTCTCCGCGCCCGCCTCGATCCAGTCCATCCCCGCGGCCGCGGACCAAGAGGACTTCGTCTCCATGGGGATGAACACGGCGATCAAGAACATGCAGATTCTGGACAACGCTTACGGGATTTTAGGGATTGAGTTCATGGCGGCGGCGCAGGCCTTGGATTTCCGCGAGTACCACGTCGGCACCGGTGTCGCCAAAGCCAAAGAAGTGATCCGCCGTCACGTCAAGTTCCTGGATGAGGACCGCCCCCTCTACCCTGACCATACCGCGATGAAGGAGCTTGTGAAATCCGGCGAAATCCTTCGTGATGTAGAAAAGAGTATCGGGAGTCTCGGTCAAGGACTAGAACGGTAAAAACGTATAGACGTAAATGGCCATCAGCCAAAGATTCAAAAGCCTTCCCGAGAGACAGCCTGCTAGTATTCTCTTTGAAATCATTCCTACTCCATGTTAACATTTGTCACTGCCTCTATTTATGCTTTTCGACACAGAATAAAAAAAGTGTTAAAATTTCACCTATTTCTCTTTCTTGCCGCACCCAAGCATAGGGAGATGCAAATCGGAATGCTTGACCAGATCGAGAGCTTCAGGGTACCCAGCATCCGCATGGCGGACGACACCTAAGCCCGGATCCGTGGTGAACACCCTGGCGATCCGTTCATCGGTCTCCTGCGTGCCGTCGCAGACGACGACCATCCCGGCATGGGTAGAGAACCCAATGCCGACGCCGCCGCCGTTGTGGATATGCACGCTGTCGGCACCCGCAGCGCAGTTCAGCAGCGCGTTGAGCAGCGGCCAGTCCGCAATCGCATCGCTGCCGTCCCGCATCCCTTCCGTCTCCCGGTAGGGCGAGGCGACGCTGCCGGTATCCAAATGATCCCGCGTAATCGCGATCGGCCCGATGTCTCCGCTGCGGACGAGGGCGTTGATGGCCAGCGCGAACTTCTTGCGCTCGCCGTACCCCAGCCAGCAGACGCGCGCGGGCAGACCCTGCCAGGGGATGTGTTTCTGCGCAAGGCGAATCCAGTTCATCAGCACCGTATCTTCCGGGAAGAGCTTTAGGACGAGGGCATCGGTCTTCTTGATGTCGTCAGGGTTCCCGGTGACTGCGATCCAGCGGAACGGGCCTCGACCGACGCAGAACAACGGCCGGATGTACGCCGCGACGAACCCGGGGTATTGAAACGCGTTCTGAAGACCGGCACGCAAGGCTTGTCCTCGGAGGTTGTTGCCGTAATCAAACACCACGGACCCCTGGGCTTGAAAATCAAGAAGGGCCTGACAGTGCCGCTTCATGCTTTCCAGCGAGAGAGCGATGTACTCCTCGGGGTTGGTGTTCCGCAGCTTCACCGCCGCTGGAAGGGACACGCCTGCGTAACCGCAGGGGACGTACCCGTTTAGCTCGTCATGCGCCGATGTCTGATCGGTGACGATATCCGGGGAGAATCCATCTTTGACCAGTTTCGGAAGCACGTCCGCGCAGTTCCCCAGCAGTCCGAGGGAAAGCGCACGGCGTTTAGAGGCGGCTTGTGTCACCATCTCGACCGCCTCATCGAGGTCTGTGACCTTGCGGTCGCAGAAGCCGTCTTTGATACGGCGGTCGATACGCTGCTCGTCGCATTCGACGGCAAGGCAGACGCCGTGGTTCATGGTCACGGCGAGAGGCTGGGCGCCACCCATACCGCCGAGGCCGCCGGTCAGCACGATCTTGCCTGCGAGGTCGCTGTGGAAGTGTTTCTGGCCGCAGGCCGCGAACGTCTCATAGGTGCCTTGGATAATGCCTTGGGTGCCGATGTAACACCAGGAGCCCGCGGTCATCTGGCCGTACATGGTGAGGCCTTGGGCTTCAAGTTTGCGGAAGTGTTCCCAGGTGCTCCAGTGGGGGACGAGGTTGGCGTTCGCGATGAGGACGCGGGGTGCAGTAGTCCAGGTTCTGAACACGGCGACGGGTTTGCCGGACTGCACGACCATGGTCTCGTCGTCGTGGAGTTCTTTGAGGGTGCGGACGAGTGCGTCGTAGCACTCCCAGTCGCGTGCCGCTTTCCCGGTGCCGCCGTACACGATGAGGTCGTTAGGCAGCTCTGCGTTCTCAAGGTTGTTTTCCAGCATGCGCAAAATGGCTTCTTGCTTCCAACCGCGGCACCGTAGCTTGTTCCCGCGGTGAGCTGTAATCGTCCGTGACATAAACGTCGTCGCACTACATCATCGTGTATGATAAAAAGATTACAGAACGTTATGTAAGAAAAGGGAAGGACGGCTGGCCTCACTAGGAGGGGATGGGATGCACTCTAACAAAACAACAACTACCAGCCCAATTCCTTCCAAGCAACAATAAGCATAACCCCTTTATAATAATTTCGGCACCCGGTGACTATATAAAGGAAATACTGACGACGTTACTGCCGCGCAGGATGATGCGGCCGAGGCGTTTCTTTGCCTCCTCCTTGCTTTCCTCCACATCATCTAGCACGAGATTCATGTACTCGTCGAAGCCAAGCAGCTTGCCTTCGATATGCCGGCCATCCTTGAGCAGCAGGCTGACCTTCTGGTCCACCGACTTCTCCAGGACATCAAGTGGAAGCGTCATGCCACACAGTAAGATAGTACCCTTTTTTAAACCTATCCGTTGACCAGGAGGAGAACCGTACAGGGCTCTCTAGGAGTATCCCCCAAGCTGCAGGCTGGGGTCTCCGAGCAGCACCCAGGAGCTGATGACCTTGGAGTCGATCCAGGTGTCTGAGCCGCCCAGGCCGCCCGAATCAACAGGGTAGGTCGCGCCGTACCATTTCAGGGCTGCAGCCCATACATCGCCCAGCCGCAGGCTGTGGTTGTGGCCGTACGCGTTGAAGAACGCGACCTCGAGCTCGTTGATACCGCCATGGAACGAATGCTTATCCTCCTTGGTGAACCCCAGGGCGGTGACGCCGATCGTGCCGACGGTGCCACCGTTACGGACGGACAGTGACCGCTCACCCCAGCACTCTGGGACGTACTCCTGCCGCCAGCGCAATGTATAATTTAAGAGACGCCGCAGGCAGACATCGAACTGGCAGTTATGGCAGCCGCTCACAATGCAGACCGGCAGCCGATCGTGGTTGCGGAGTTTACGCATGTCGTTGGTGTTCGGTCCCTGGATGAACGCGGTACTGTTGAACGGGTGGTTCCCCCACTGTTTAGGGCTCCCATGCCCGACGAGGTAGACGAACCCAAAGCCCTGATGGAAGACCTTGATGACGTCATCCTTCGACTGGAACGTCAGGTTCGAGGCATAGAGTCGAGTCGGGGTGAACCCGGTCATGTTCTCGATGGCGCGGTCCCCGTAGTATTCCCCTTCGCAGCCCGTCCAGTTCGGGTTCTCACTCTGAGGGTAGGTGTCGCCCGCGACCACGAGCATCGTGGGGAACCAGGTTGAGGTCGCCGCGGTCGTCTCATACGCGATAATCTTATTGACTTCCGTTTTTACTTCACGGACCGAGCGGCAGGGGAGACGCCCGACCGCGATATCCGGTGTGTAATCGATGCCGGTGTCAAGCGCAGGTTGATTCGGATGCCACTCGCCGTACAATCCGTTCTCATTGGAATCCCAGGTGGAGAACCCGCCTGTGGAGTTGTAGATGTCGGCGAAATACAGGTCGCTGAGGAACGTGGTGTCCCAGTCATCACTTGAGCTCTCGTACCGGACAGGGCAGTACCAGGTGTTCGCGATCTGGCTGCTGCGCCCGCCGACAAGCAGCACGTAATGGATGCCCCATTCCTTGACCGCCTCGGCGATGAAATACTTGACTTTCTCGGCATTATCCCGGCCCTGCCAGAAGGTATGTTGGTAGACGTCATTGAGGGTCTCAAGGCGGGTCGTCATGCCCATGGTCTGCTTGTGTTTCACGAGCGGCTGCAAGGCATGGACGAATTGTTGAGGCGCGATGATCAGAAGTTGATAGACTCCTGGCCCCAGGCTGATAGTACGGACGATGGAGGATGGGGACGTCGTCGGCTGCGCGAACATAGCGGTCTGCGTCGTACTCACCAGCAGGATAGTCGTGAGGAGAAGAATGGTTTTCTTTGGGATGTGATACGTCATTGGTTATTCCCCTATTCTCATCGTCCTCTACCTTAATAAATTTTTATGAAGAAATTAATAAAAAAAAAGGTTACGAGGTGGGTGGGTAGCCACCAATCTTGAGGCTCGGGTCGCCGAATAACGCCCACTGTTGGACGGTCTTCGCGTCAATCGCGAAGTCCCAGGCTGCCTTCGTCTGCCAGTTGACGGGGTAGTGGTTGAGGTAGTCTCGGATTGTGTTGCCCCAGGCCTTCCCCAGGATGTCGGTGTGGTTCGTGCCGACTTCGTAGAAGAACGTTGGCTCCATGTAGTCCCCGGCTCCGCTGAACGACTGTTTGTCCTCTTTGGACATGCCCAGACCGGTGCAGCCGATGGTGGCGATCGCACCGCCACGGCTGAGGCGGGTCATCTTCCATCCCCAGCACTCAGGGACCCAGGTGTATTTCCAGAATTCGCCGGAGTTCGTCTTGTTCCCCGTGAAGTAGCGGATCCCATAGGTCAGTAGGCCGCGAAGGATGTTGCGGGATGTCACGTCGAACTCGTTGTTGTGGCAGCCGCCGACCACGCAGATCGGCAACATGTCGCCGTTGCGAAGACGATCCATTCTCCGTGTATTGAGTCCTTCGAGCCAGGCGGTCGAGTTCTCCGGATGGGTCGTCCATGCGTAGGCATTCCCATGGCCTTCGAAGAAAAGGAACCCGCAGCCGTTATTGACCGCTCGTACGATGTCTTTGAATCCTGTGAGCGTCTGGTCGGACGTCCAGAGCTTCACCGGGGTGAAACCGGTCATGTTGTCGAGAGCCTGCTGGGTGTTGACTTCTCCTTCGCAGCCGGTCCAGTTCGGGTTCTCGGACTGCGGATAGGTGTCCCCGGCGCAGACGACCATGCGGTGATACCAGGTCGTGTTATATGCGGTAGTCTCGTAGGTGATGATCTTGTGCACCATGGTGCGGACTTCGCCGGTGTTGCGACAGGCGAGCCGGCCGACGTACACATCGGGGTACAGGTCGATGTTGGGGTCCGCTGCGGTCGCACCGAACCATTCGCCGAACCGCCCGTTGTTGTTCGTATCCCAACTGGAGAAGCTCCCGTTGCTATCGTAGATGTCCGCGTAGTACAGCTCGGAGATAAAGCGCGGCTCCGTCCAGAATGTGTTGTTGTCCGCGTTGTAGACATACCGGATTGGCATCTGGGTGTAGTCCCCGACCAGCATGACGTAGGTGATTCCCCATGCTTCGATCGCGTCTTTGATGAAGTACTTGATTTTCTCCGGGTTATCCCGGCCCTGCCAAAAGGTCTGCTGATAGACCTGCTGGAGCGTCACCAGTTTGGTTTTCACACCGACGCTGTCCTTATGGACGACCAGCGGCCGTAGCTCCCGGACATACTGTTTCGGCGTGATGATGAGCAAATCATAGGTGGAGATGGTCTTTGGCTGGCTCGTGGAAGGTTTTAGGTCCGCATTTTGGGCAAGTGTGATTTGCCCCAGGAAAAACAGGCTGCAGAGAAGAGCAAAAAGGATGCGTGTGCCCATATGGTTCATGGTTTACCCCCAGTATCAATATCCCTGCATATTAATAAATATTTGTACAATATGGTGTGAGGCTCGAGGAATGTTTTTATAGAGGTTGGGAATAGCCCCTCGTTGACATGAAACAGCAGTGTTCCTATCCATGTTATCGAATCGGCCATCTGCCGGTTCAGAAACCGCCCAGGGTTCCGGCGTTAATTCGCCTGGTCGTCTTCGACATGGACGGCGTGCTGCTGGATACGCCGAGTTCCTGGCGGCACATCCATACTTATTTTCATACCACGAACGACGAGTCGGTGACGACGTACCTCCGGGGAGAGATCGATGACGCGGAGTTCATCCGCCGTGACGTCTCCTTATGGCGGGATCATGGTCGCTTGGTGAAAAAGGAGACGGTCGTCCGCATTCTTGAAGATATTCCGTTCATGCCGGGTGCGGAGGAGTGCATCAAGACGCTGTCGTCGTGTGGCATCCAGACGGCGATTGTGAGTGCCGGACTCGATTTTCTTGCGGTTCGGGTCGCTGAGACCCTCGGCATCGGTTATGTGCAGGCAAACGGTATCCGGACGGATCGGCGAGGGCGGCTGACTGGTGAAGGCATCGTGGTCGTCCGTTTGACACGCAAGGAGGAGAACGTCCGATGGCTGTCTCAGGAGACCAAGATTCCTCTTTCGGAGTGCGTGGCGGTCGGGAATTCGTGTTTTGATATCCCGATGTTTGAGGTCGCTGGGTTCGGGGTGGCGTTTAGTCCCGATGATGTCTGTGTGAGGGCTGCCGCGGACGCGGTGGTTGAGCGTAAGGATCTTCGCGACGTGCTGATGGTGCTGAATCCCTACATGAAGATCACTTCGCCATGAGCACCCCTGACTCTATTAGAAGGGGTCTGCGGTTCGCTTGAATGGAAGGCAGTACGGCTCGTTTCGCAATCTATGAAATACCACGGTGCAACCGGGTAGGGATAAGGTTTTTAATAGGGAGTCGTCATTGAAGGCGGAGAACCTATGGTGCTCGATAACCTCGGCGATTCACTGAAACGGACGATCAAGAAGATAGCGAACGCGGCCCACGTGGACGCAGCGCTTGTCAAGGAAGTCGTCCGTGATATCCAGCGGGCGTTGCTGCAAGCGGATGTGAACGTGAAGCTCGTGCTGGCTCTCTCGAAGAAGATCGAGCAGCGGGCGCTGGAGGAGAAGCCGCCGGCGGGGATGAGCAACCGCGAGCACGTCATCCATATCGTGTACGAAGAGCTCGTCAACATCCTTGGTGCCTCCCGTGAACTTCCTATGAAGAAGCAGATCATCATGATGGTCGGCTTATACGGGCAGGGGAAGACCACGACCTGCGGCAAGCTTGCGATTTATTTCAAACGCAAAGGACTGCGGCCGGCGCTGATCGCCGGGGACATCCATCGTCCCGCGGCCTACGAGCAGCTCCAGCAGATCGCCGCCCAGGTCGAAGTCCCGTTCTACGGCGAGAAAGGGGCGAAGAACGCGGTCAAGGTCATTGAGAACGGCATGGACAAGTTCAAGCGGACCGCGGATGTGATTATTGTTGATACCTCGGGTCGGCATAAGCTCGAGGACGACCTTATCGGTGAGATGAAAGCGATTTTCAAGGCGATCAAGCCTGACGAGAAGCTCCTGGTCATAGATGCGGCGATGGGTCAGCAGTCCGGGCCGCAGGCGAAGGCGTTCAACGACGCCATCGGCATCACCGGGATCGTGCTGACGAAGCTGGATGGGACCGCGAAGGGCGGTGGTGCGCTCAGCGCATCCTCTGAGGTCGGCGCCCCGATCGTCTTCGTCGGGACCGGGGAGCATTCCGCGGATTTCGAACGGTTCGACCCCTCCGGGTTCATCTCACGGTTATTGGGCATGGGGGATCTGAAATCCCTGCTGGAGCGGGCCGAGGAGTCCATGAAGGGCCAGGATGCCGAGGCTACCGCGCGCAAACTCATGTCCGGGAAGTTCAATCTCAACGACATGTGCTCGCAGATGGACATGATCGCTAACATGGGTCCCCTGTCCAAGGTCGCGGAGATGCTGCCGCTTGGTCTGTCCGGGAAAGTCAAGGATGCGGACATGCAGGAGACGCAGCGCCGACTCGCGCGCTTCAAGATTATCCTCAGTTCCATGACGAACGAGGAGCGGGAGAAACCGGAGCTCATCCAGGCCGCACGGATCCGGCGTATCGCGAAAGGCGCTGGCGTCGAGAACAAGGACGTCAAGGAAGTCCTGCGGTACTACAACCAGATGAAGCGGATGATGAAGGGGTTCTCCAGCGACCGTAAGATGCGCCGCAGCCTCATGCGTCAGCTCGATGTCGGCAAATAAAAAAAAATGTTCTGGGATCTGGATGCTGTTCACCAACGCAGAGGCCCTGATTGCGAACGGATGCACGCCACAGCTGCGTCAGAAACGGGCGGACGCGCTCACGATATGTGCGGCCGCAATAGACGCGGTTGACCCCTATCGGGTCTGCAAATCCATATTGTCGTCAGGTAGATTGACGCACGAGACAGCCTCGCTTGATTTCTCCTCATTTTCAAATATTTATCTCGTGGCCTTTGGGAAAGCAAGCCTGGGGATGGCGAAGGCGGCGACGGAGGCGCTTCCTGTGCGTCGTGGCGTCGTCATCAGTCCCACACCCGCCCTGTCATCGATGAAAACGGTCGAGGTGTTCGTCGGCGGACATCCGCTCCCCACACAAGACAGTCTTCAGGGCACGGAGAACGCGTTGGCCCTGCTGCGGCAAGTGGGTGCCAAAGACTGCGTCCTGGTCCTTATCTCCGGTGGCGGATCTTCCCTGCTGGAAAAACCCTGCATCCCGCTGGATGATTTGAGGAAATTAACCGAGGTGCTGCTGGCTTCAGGTGCGACCATTGACGAGCTCAACATCGTCCGCAAACACCTCAGTTACGTGAAAGGCGGGCAGCTCATCCCGTTGACGAAGGCGACCGTGGTTGCCTTGATCATTTCCGATGTCGTCAATGATCCTTTCGAATCGATTGCATCAGGTCCGACTGCTCCCGACCCATCGACGTTCCACGATGCCGTCGCGGTTCTTAAGAAGTACAATATATCGGGCCGGATACCTGCGAGCGTCGTCGAGTACCTCTCGCGGGGATTGTCTGGGGCTGTTCCCGAGACCCCTAAGCCGTCCGACCCCTGCTTTGCCCGTGTCCATAACGTGCTCGTCGCCAACAACACGTTAGCCTGCCATGCTGCGGCAACAGCTGCCACGAACCTTGGGTATTCCTCGGTGGTGGCCTCCACGTCGGTCACAGGCGAGGCGCGGCAGGTCGGTCAGATGCTCGTGCAGAAGGCGAAGGAAAACCCAGGATGTGGCATCGCAGTCATCACCGGCGGCGAGACGACGGTCCGCGTCATGGGAAAGGGTCAGGGTGGGCGAAACCAGGAGCTCGTCCTGGGCGCCATCCGGGAGCTTGCAGGAACCGAGATGGTACTCGCGTCCTGCGCGACGGACGGTGTTGACGGGAGGTCTCCTGCTGCGGGTGCCGTGGCAGACGGCTGTTCGCTCTCTCGTGCCTCGAACGCCCGGCTGAATCCCGAGGAGTACCTCCATCGGAATGATTCCTATGCGTTTTTCTCCCCTCTTGGCGACTGTCTTCTGAGCGGACCGACGGGAACGAACGTGATGGACCTTCATATCCTGCTGCAGTAAGGCCTCGGGGGAGGCATCCCGTAACTTTATAAAGGTCGTTTTTGATATCTGCTCATCAAAAAACTGTTCCATAACTAATATATAAAGACAGTGAATAAAAGAGTTGGGATGACACTCTCAGATGCAAACCGAAAGTTTATAAGGAGTTAACGAAATATAAAGAAAAAAAAATTTATATCCGGAGCGCCTATGCAAGTCAACCATAGAATACTCCAAGTCATCAGCGTTTTCGTGGTTAGCCTTTTTATCTTCAGTGTTCTCCACGTTCCCACTGCGACAGCGGCCACGAACAGTGATGATGGGATATGGACCGATGATTTCAACAATAAGGACTCGACGACGCTTCACGGTTGTACCTGGGAAAGCAGCGGGTACATCCATCTCAACACGAGCTCGGGCCATACATATGACTATGGTGATGGAAACTCCCATACGGCTTCCTATTATCGTTCATTTTTTTCTCCCATGATGTTCCCCTTCCTGTTCTCACCGACCCTGCATCGCGGCATTGACTTCCTCTCTTTGGGGTATGCTGCGTTAGAGGGCCAAGGCGAGGATCAGAACCGATACGTGAACACCTCAACTGCGTCGACCTTCTGGGCGCGTTACGCTGTCCAACTCTTCCGTTTCAAACTGGACGTGGACGCTGATAACGCCGGGGACATCACGGTCACCTGGAAAGGTAAAGCCCAGAATCCCAGTTCTCTCACGTTATGTTACTGGAAAAAACCCTCTGATCTCCTGCCGGGGAGATGGGTGCCCATTAACAGTACCTCGAAAGACGACACGTATCTCACGCTTCAAGGCACCATCGACAAGAATGATACGCAGTACGCGGTTGACACAGACCGGTACTTCTCCGTCTGTGTCATTCTCAAAACACCCTCAGGGGTGCTTTCGACAGATTACATTAAAATCAAATCCCTAAATGAGCAAGAATACAATCCAGGCCCGGGGTATATCACGAGCAAATACAACATCTCCCTCTCTGGCGATAATCCCTACTGGGAGCTCCTGACCTGGGAAAGCTATCGGACCGATCAGACCCCAATCTCGGTTCAGGTACTGGTAGAAAACTCTACCTATAACTGGAATCCAGTCAGCGACGATATCCTCCCCGGGAACGTAGAAGGCTTCAAAACCTCCCCAGTCTACCTCAACACCCTACCGTACTCCTCCATCCGACTCCGAGCGAATCTCTCCACGAATGATACGACCCAGTCCCCTGAGTTATACAGCTGGTCCTTGGTCTGGCAACAAGACAAAACACAATGGCAAGATCTATTCTCCTCAGAATTCCGCATCGATACCAAGCACTACCTCAGCGTCAATGGCAAAGTCAACATCAGCACCGTCATAGGCGAATGGCCCATGGCGGGGCAGAACCCGGCGAACACCCGGGCTGCGGAGGGACGAGGCCCCCAGACCGATGCCCTCTATTGGTACAGCACCATCCATGAGTCAACCTCAGTACAGATGCCTGCGCCTGTCCTCGACGGCGACACCCTTTACCTCAGTTACACAAATGCCGCAGAAGGGAAAGGTTACGTCTATAAGTATTCCCCCATCACCGTCGATACAGGCAACGTCGGCCTTCCTTTCGCACGAGCCAATACAAAGAACTTCACTCATTACAGCATGCAGCCCTGCGTCGTCTCTCCCGCGGTCACCGATAATTACCTGATCGTTCCCGAGGGACAGACCGGGTCTGGAGGCGTCCAAAATTACATCTACTTCTTCACCAAAAATGCGCCTACCGCCACCCCTATAACATACAAGAACGATCGTGATCTATGCTACTGGGCTTCACCCATCGTTGTCGGTCATACGCTGTATATCACTACCTGGAGTGGGGATATCAAGACACCGACATCGAACGCAAATAATATGATTCTCGCAGTGGATTTCATCAGCAACCTGGTAAACCCGAAATGGAACCAGACGCTTCCCGCCTGGAGTTACTCCACCCCTGCTTATAGTGATGGCATCGTGGTCGCCGGCTGTCATAATGAGAGCGGCCCAAGCCTGTTTGCTTACAATGCCTCTACTGGGCATCCAATCTGGTCTGCGGACGTCGGCGCTATCGACCGGGCCTCCCCGGTGATTGTAGATGGCGTCGTCTACATCGTCAGCGAAGTTGGTACGAAGGCACTGTTTTCCGAACAAACCCAGGTGACCGCCCTCCATCTGAACAACGGAACCCGGCTGTGGAATACCACGCTGGGCAAAACGAAGGTCCATCAGGACCTCCTGACCTGGGATGCCAATAATACCTTAGCGGACTGCACCCCTGCCTACGCTGATGGCGTTCTATACATCACCACACCTGACGGGCAGCTCGATGCAGTGAACGTGAAGAGCGGCACCGTGACATGGACAAAATCGGTGTACACGTACTCCCGGAATGGTCCAACCCTGAAATCCTCGCCGGCGTTTGCCGACGACACCGTCTTCATCGGAACACCAAACGGCACCATGGCCGCGTACCAAGCCGGGAACGGAACCCGACTCTGGGCAAATCCAACGTATTCCACCGACCAGTCAGTCCCCTCTGTCGTCTCCAACCCTGTTGTCTCCAACGGGCTTGTGTTTTACTGTGCGGCGAACGGATGGGTCTTCTGCTTCGGCGGCTACATCGCCCCGAACGAGAAGCTCGCCGGATCTCTCATCACCATCCCGATTCAGCTCCCGACGAACTACTGGTGGAACCGGTTCTTCGTCAACGATAACACCACTTCAGGAAAAAGCAACATTACGTACTCGCTTCTCACCAGCAACAAAACCCTCCTTCGCACCTTAAAGGACGGTGACTCCCTTCTCATGACGAATACAACTCTGCCGCGGACCATCCGACTCCAGGCTGAGTTCCAGGCGAAAAACTACACCGTCAACCCCTCGTTATTCAACTGGTCGCTTACGTTTACCACGGATGTCAAAAAACCGTTCATCAACAAAAGCTCTCTGCAGCCATTGATTCCCAAAGGCGGCTGGATCCATTCCCTCATCCCCAAATTCTATATGATGGTCAAGGACAACGACACCGGGCTGCTTGTCTCCTCCGCCTCGTTCACCCTGGATTACTACCGTAACTCCACGCTGCTCACCGTCACTCACCCTGCTTCGTGTGCGGGAACGAATGGGACGAAGGCGTGGCAGAATTTCACTGCCAACCTCTCGCAATGGCCCGAATACCGAAATATCACCCGCCTGGACTATATCATCTTCAGCATCTCAGATCTCGCAGGAAACACGGCGTCCTACAGCATCGAGTTTAACCAAGACCCGTACAAACCCCGGTCATGGGTCTACAAAGGGAACATCCATACGACCTACACCTCGAAATACCTCAGTGTGAACGCGACTGCGACCGATAACATCAGCGGTGTAGCGTCGGTCACCCTCGCCTACCGGGCCTCGCCCAGTGATCCATGGCAGAACTATTCGACCTTAGGTGGGGCGAAACCCGTGTGGAACATCACCTTCCCTTCCGGCGGCCATTATGAGCTTATGAGCCGCGCGACCGACAAAGCAGGAAACGTCGAAGACGTACACGCTACAGCGGACGCGAACCTCACCTACGACGCGACGCCCCCGGATTTCCCGGAACTCGAGTCGATCTACTGGTTCCGCGACATCCCCACGTTCTCCATCACCTTCCAAGATGATTACCTGCTGAATACCATTCAGTACCGTCCGAATTTCGTGACCGACGACTGGACCGACATCGCAAGTCACATTAACCAATCGACGTACACCGCGGAATGGACGCTCCCTGAACCGTATTGGAACATCATGACAGGCAACCAATCGTACTACCTGTTTTTTAGGATTAACGACACGCTCGGCAACACGCGAACCATCACGAACACAAGTGACGCGTTGCAGATGAGGCGGGACACGGAAAAACCCACGGTCACCATCAGCCTTCCCTCCCAAGCGACGTTCCACAACGCCGATGAGCATTTCAATATCACCGCGGTCGCTAGTGACGTCGGCGGCAGCGGGATTCAAGCCCTGCAGCTCCTGTACCGGTACTCCACCGATGGGAACAACTGGACCGGGGACTGGACGCAGTACGGGGCAAACCTCTCGATCCATCCCTACATCTGGGATTTCGCGCCACCTAACGGGGAAGGCTACTACCAGTTCCAGATTGTCGCGACAGACCGGGCGGGGAACGTCGCTGAATCCACGGTCATGTCAACCGGCGTGCAGGTCTTCCCGACCACCTGGCTGATCGTCCTCGGTGCCCTCGTCGTCCTCTTCGTCATCATGTCCATCGCGCTGCTCGTGAAATGGAGGAAACGATAACTTCACAAGAGCACCCTCCACCCTTCTTTCTCTGGTCTCTATTTCTCAACAAGGAATACTGTTATTCGATGTAGAGAGCTGGTCGTCGGGGCACCGCGTTCTTCGCTTTCTGCACGGGGTCCACAATCGCCGCGTCATCCGCACTCCAGACCTCGACAGGACAGGAGAAAGCGGCCTCGAGAAACGCCTTCACCTGTCTAAGGTACCCCGCCTCGTCAAGCTTGACGTGGTAGCGCTGTCGGTCCGTCTCCGTCATCTTCTTGATGTCGCCTGCGACCTTCCCGGCATACTGCGAGACGAGCTTCGCCTGGGCTTTCAGCTGCGGGTCCGCCATGACCTCTTTCATTAGTGCGTTCATGGACAGCAGCTGGCGGTCCTCAAGGTCTAACGCAAGTCGAAGGACCTGCTGTTTCCAGGCCGGGGCCGTATAGATCGATATTTTCTTGGGGGTAATGTTCGTGACCTTCAGGATTTCGGAGAGGTCATCGATCACGTGAATCAGCAGCGACTCGCCGACCTCATGGTACTCGGAAACATCCTTAGTCGCCTCACGTGGGAAAGGCTGCGTGGAGACGAACGGCTCATGGCCCAGGAACGCCCACAGCTCTTCCGAGAGATGCGGAGTGATTGGTGTCGCTAGGCACACCCAGGTCTCCAGATACTTCGTCACGAGGGCTGCGTTCTTCCCTCCACGTTTCACATACCACTGCAGGTCCCGCGGCATCTCAAAGAACGTCTCGTTGGACGCCACCCGTAAATCAAAGGTCTCGTACGCCTCATGGATCTTATGCAGCCTACGCGTTAGGGTGCTTTGCAGCCAGGCGTCGAGGTTCTCATCTGGCTTATCAGTAGTCCGATTGAGGTGCGTGAACAGCCGCCAGAGCATTTGAATCCGGATTTTATATTTCGTCACCGTCTCGGCATCCCATTCGATGTCGACGAACGGGGAGCCGATATGCGCGTAGTACAAACGCATGGCGTCGACGCCGTAGGTTAGTGCAGCCTCATGGATGGGTTCAGCTCCGCCCTTGGATTTGCTAATCTTCTCTTTGCCTTTTTGGGTGACCCACCAGTGGACGAAGAGGCCGCGGGGTCGTTTCGGCTCCGGGAAGATCGCGACGTGGTTCATGATGTAGACCGGGAAATGCACGGTCTTGTGTTCCTTGCCGCCCAGGTTGATGTTCACGGGGTACCAGTAGTCGAAGTCGTCTTTGATCTCCCGCCAAAGAGCGTTTTTCGCTGTTCCACGCCCGAGGAAGACGTAGTCGAAGAACGCATCGGTCATCTCCTCGGGGGGGAGCCGCTTGGTGTTCACGTATTTTGAGAGGACATAGTAGGCAGGGTAGAGCGTCGAATCAGAGATTGGCTCGATGATCCAGTCTTTTTTGTATGGGAACTCGGTACCCAGCCAAGAACCTTTGCGGATGACCGCGCGATCTCCGAACCAGTCGAGTATCTTGGGGAGCTCCTCCCAATATTCCACGGGATAGATCGCCATGGTCCGGGCGTACTCCTTCGACTCGCGGGTGAGGTCCGGGTCGCTGTATTTGATGAACCATTGGTCCGGGATCTTCTTGATGACGACGCGTCTGCCGCAGCGGCAGATGACCGGCTGGGAGAATTCACGCAGGATCGCAGCCTCGTCCTTTCCCAGGAGGTCGTTCTTCACGGTGTCTTTGATCTCCGAGACGCGGATCCCTGCGTAGGGGCCGCACAGCTTGTTCAGCACACCGGTGTGGAACTCCTTCTTGTAGACCAGCTCGGTCGCTTGGTCTAGTTTATCGGTCTGCGTCTGGCTCGTCACATGAAGCTCATCGCAGGCTTCCTTCGCGGGATTCTCTCCGAACCCGGGGACGTCGATGATCTTGATCGGGGCGATCGGCTTCTTGGTCTCCACGAGCGCGATCCAGTCATACGGCGCGTGCGCGGGCACGGACATCACGATACCGGTAGCGACGTTCGGATCCGCGAACACGCCAGGCAATATAGGGACATCCCGGTTCACCATAGGGACGCGGCAGGTTTTTCCGACCAGCGACGACCCTGGGATTTTCTCCAGAGTCGGTTGGACCTTATCGAACTGGTACGAGAGTTTCTCGATGCATTCGCTTGAGCAGATCCATTGCTCGTCGTCGACGTCGACGACGGAGTACTCCACGGTCGGGTTCACCCACATATTGGTGACGCCAAAGATCGTCTCCGGACGTAGCGTCGCCGCCGGTAGGATCTTCCCGTCAGGGAGCATAAACTTGATGACCGTGAATTCGAGGACCTCGGCTTCGCCGCCCTGAGAAACGTCAGTCTCCGAGCGGTCGACGGCCACAGGCCCGCAGTTCGGGCAGTACGGCGCAAAGTGCGGCTTCTGAATCAGCAGATGCTTCGCATGCAGTTGATGGAACTGCCACTGGATGAACCGCTTGTACCCCGGGGAAATCGTCGTCATGATCCGGGAGTAATCGATGAGATACCCGAACTTCTTCCAATAATTGTCCACATATACGGCGCTGAAATATTTCACGACCTCGGTAGGATCAGTGAGCCGTTGGATAAACTCATCAGAACATCGGTTCTGCTTCAGCAGACGGATCGTGTCAGCATCGCCGCGCTGCACCTTCTTCGCAAACCCCACGGAGGGGATACCGGAGGCATGGAACCCTGCAGGGAACAGGACGTCGAAGCCGGACATTCGCTTGTAGCGAGCGATTATGTCACAGTAGCTGAACCCTCGCATGTGACCGACGTGAAGGTACCCGGAGACGCCGGGGTACGCGAAATGGATGAAGAACTTCTGGCCTTTCCTCTTGGTTGCTTCTTCGATGTGGGCGTCGAACCAGGCGTCCTGCCATTTCCGTTCGACCTTCACATACTCGTACACGGATTCATCCATTTGAGATTCCGCTCGGACATAAGGATAGTTTTATATAAGACTTTCAGCCAGCTTAAGTTATTCTGATTTCTCCCGTTATCCCCTTGTCTTAGTATCCTCTCTGGCTTAATCTATCTTCCGAAAAAAGGGGTGGAGGATAACGGACAGAGATGAAAGCAGGCTCATAGAAAAGGGACGTTTTCATACAATTGGAGCAGATAAACCTCAATCTGGCTTATATATTGCTTCGATAGTTTGATATTGTTCTTCTGTCATTCCTTTGTTAGGGAGGCGTCCCTTGAAGAAGTTGATCACATTTGGGGTTATCCTGCTGTTTTTCGGCTCGAGCATTCCAGTTTTAGCCTATGCTAATGAGAAGAGTATCTTATCTCCGTTCAATGATGTTACGATACAAATCAGAGGCGGATGGAAACTTAAGGTTGAGATAAAAAACAGCGGAACTTCAGAAATTAGTGCATACACTGAATTATTTTCAGCGCGACTCATAATTCCAGGAACTTTCAATGATACTGAATATGGTACTGTCACGTCTGGTGAGACCGATGTATTATCCTATACATTAGCCGGAATTAGCAGATTCAATATAACTGCAAGTGCTGCCAACGAAACAGTATCAAAGAAAGGGTTGTCTTTCTTTGGGTTTGTTGTTTTAACTTAACTCATAGAAAATAAACCTCTCTCCTGAATGGTTTTCTACTCCGTCTCGTTCTCCTCTTCGTGATTTACCTTGGAAGGCCCCGAGTCGTATACTCTTCCTTCAGCCGTCGAAGTTCCTCATCGGTGATTGTATCCTCTTTCAGGATTGAATCAATCAGAGCAGCGTCATATTTATCCATTGATTTCCTCCTCATCATCGTCATCATCATCCGGCCACGGACGCGGTATATCGGGAATATCGTCAGGCCACTCTGGACTGTTCATCGAATCCTCCCCACTCGACGACTCTCACACCGAGGACACACGACATTACCATCTATGACGATATGGCTGGGGTAGTACTTGAGGAATCGCTCCCCGCATTTCAAACAACGAAAGACACCCTTCGTAGGAATCATACCACTTCAGTCTCCTTGGGAAAAACCACCAGGACATCTGCGCTCCCGCAATCCGGACAACGGAGAATATCCTGAGCGATGTACTCATACGGGCAATGACGGCAGGCAGAGAAACCCATTTATAGGAGTGTCGTATCTACATCATGTAAGGGGGATTACCTCATGAAAAACCTAAACGTATTCTTCATTGCTGTCACGCTTCTTGTCTCCTGCGTCGGGGCTTCGCAGGCGCTCGCCGGATCATCAGTGCAGATGCGCTCCGAACAGCTCAGCGCCTCCGCACCGTTAATTTCTCTAACGACAGACGGAACCCAGGTGACCGTCACAGAGGCGACCTCGTACGCATCAACCCCGGGATCTCCGGTCCTGCCTCGCATCACCAAAGTCTTCACGTTTCCCCTCGGCACCCGTGTACAGTCCGTGCAGTTTGTGACATCCTCATCAACGACGATGACCATTCCGGCTCCCGTGGTGCTCGCATCGCAGCCGACAACGCTGGACACCACCCTTTCCTCACCAGCCCAGGTTGCTTCGAACCGCAATGCACCTGTCCAGTGCTCGTATCGACTCGGCGCAGGACTCCAAGGAAATGACCATGTGCTCTTCGTCCTCGTCGACTTCTACCCCTGCATCACCAAACCAGGAGAGTATACGATGACCGTGACGCCATCCGTACAGGTCACGATCTCCTATGAACTGCCCCCGCAGACACTGAAGACTACGGGTGAGTACGACGGCCTCATCATCGCCCCACAGGCATACAGCACGGCCTTGCAGCCGCTCATCGTCCACAAACAGAGCATGGGCCTCAAGATGATGCTTCTCACCGTCGAGAACATCACCGCATCCTACCCTGGACGCGACCAGACAGAACAGATCAAGTACGCCATCAAAGACATCGTGGAGACGAAGGGCGTCACCTCCGTGCTCCTCGTCGGCGGGGTGGACGTACTCCCCATCCGCCAGTGTCAGGGGATGCAATGGATGGGCGACGTCATCACTGATCTCTACTACGCGGACATCTATAATGCGAACGGGAGTTTCTGCAGCTGGGATGCCAACAACAACAACGTCTTCGGTGAGGACGCCGATCACATGGACCTCTTCCCGGACGTCAGACTCGGCAGGCTCGCCTGCGCCTCAGTAGATGACGTGACCACGGTCGTCGACAAGATCATCCATTACGAGACCGGGACGTACGGCAGCGACTGGTTCAAGACCATGATTTTCATCGGCGGCGACACCTTCCGCTGGAGCCCAGGAAACGACGGCGAAGACCTCAACCTCATCATCCATGGCATCATGTCGGACTTCAACCCAATCTATATTTGGACATCGAAAGGGAACTTCAACCGGGCGACCATCTCCGGGACCATCACCCAAGGGGCCGGGTTCGTCGACTACTCAGGACATGGGTTCGAGAACGGCATGGGTACCTACAAGCCCCTCGGCACCCATCTGGAGACCTACCTCATCCAATACGTCAAAGACCTCAAGAACGGCTACAAACTCCCGATCATCTTCTTTGACGCCTGCCTCACTGCGAGAATCGACTACGTCCTGCAAGATCTCCTCGACTATCGCGTCTATTTCGCCTTCAACCTCGCAGCAAAAATCTTAAAGATCAACACCTCGGTGCGAAGACCCTGTTTCGCCTGGGCGTTCCTCACCCAACAAGATGGCGGCGCGATCGCCACAATCGGTGCGACCCGGACCGCGTTCGGCGGAGTGGATGAAGGCGCCGGGAAGATCGCCATCGAGTTCTTCCAGACCTACAACACCAGCACCTACCTTGGGGAGATGATCACCGGCATGCAAGAAGGCTACATCAGGGATGTGCCAAGCGATGCCTTCACCGTCCAAGAGTTCATGCTCCTTGGTGATCCGACGTTGCGGATCGGCGGCTACCCATCCTGATACCCCTCTCTTGCTCTAGGAAGTTCTCCCGGCAGAATCCTTAAATGCTTTCGCGTGATTCAACAGGTCGAATGCCGTACCAGACCCTTCAGGTGACTACACGGGATGCCGTGACGTACATCACCTTGAACCGACCGGAGCGCTTGAACTCCTTCGACCTTATCCTCGGGGAGGAACTCTACACCGTCCTCAGAGACGTTCATGGTGATCCTCTGATTCGCGCCGTGGTCCTCAAGGGGACCGGGAAGGGTTTCTGCGGCGGCGGGGACGTAAAAGAGATGCATGCCGCAGCTGATAAACCCCGGTTCCTCCGCGACCTCACCCGCGCGATCCATCGGTGCGTCATCGAGATCCGCTCCATGGAGAAACCCGTGATAGCAGCGGTGAATGGCGCTGCGTTCGGCGCCGGGCTCTCCCTTGCGCTCGCCTGCGACCTCGTCGTCGCCGTCAAGGATGCGAAGATGAGCACGGCCTTCATCGGCATCGGCTTGGCACCAGGATGCGGCACCCAGCTTTTCACAAATACTGTCGGGTACCACAAGGCATGCGAATACATCCTCACCTCCAAGACATTCACCGCGGAGGAAGGCTGCCGTCTCGGCATCGTCAACAAGGCGGTTGACGCCCCTAACCTCGATGCGGCGGTCGAAGAGTATGCGGACGCGTTCCGTCAGCTGCCGCCACTTGCGGTCGGCAAAGCGAAGATGCTCATCAACAAGAGCATGAGTAACTCGCCTATCGATCATTTGGAGCTTGAGAGTCAGACCGCGGCATGGTCCGCGGGATCCCAGGATTTTGCTGAAGGAGTCAGCGCCTTCGTGGAAAAACGCAAACCAACATTTAAAGGAAAATAAAGAGAGCGTCACGAGAGGTTTATAAAGAACGTACTCATAGGAAGGTTGATATGGCTATGATAAATGCCTTCGGGGAGACGTGACCATGACCCAGGGGACTATCCTGACGACACAGAAGGAGGGGACGCTCACCGTCACCCTGAACCGCCCTGAGGTGCATAACGCATTTTCCGATCAACTCATCACAGACCTCGTCACCTGTTTTCACACCATCCGCACGGATGAGGACGTCCACGTCGTAGTCCTCACCGGAGCTGGGAAATCCTTCTGCGCAGGCGCGGACCTGAACTGGATGAAACAGATGATGCACTACTCCAAGGAGCAGAACATCGAGGACAGCCGGACGATCCTGCGCCTCTATGAGACGATTGCTGCATGCCCCAAACCGGTGATTGGTCGGGTCAACGGACCCGCGTTCGGCGGCGGCGTAGGGCTCGTCGCCATCTGCGACCTCGTCGTCTGCGTCCCCGAAACGAAATTCGGGTTCACCGAAGTCAAACTCGGGTTGATCCCCGCCGTGATTTCCTCGTTCGTGGCGCAGCGTCTCAGCCCGGCGGCGATGCGACGGTTCTTCATGACCGGGGAGCGGTTCGATGCCACAACCGCCCAGGCCATAGGACTGGTCGACGCTATTACCCCTATGGAATCACTAGATGATACGATTCACACGTGGAGTACCCAGCTGCGCTCATCAGGCCCACAGGCCGTCGGCGAAGTGAAAGCCCTCATCGCAACCATGCTGACGATGGACTCCGAGGAATACAAGGAGTACACCGTCGAGAAGATCGCCGCCTTGCGGACCTCATCGGAAGGCCAGGAGGGCATGGGTGCGTTTCTTGAGAAACGCAAGCCCAGATGGAGTGACCAGTAGTGTTCAAGAAAGTCCTTGTCGCGAACCGCGGGGAGATCGCGGTGCGGGTCATGAAGGCATGCCAGGAGATGGGCATCCGGACCGTCGCCGTGTACTCCGAGGTGGATAAACGATCCCCGCATGTGGGCCTCGCGGACGAGTCCATCAACCTGGGGGACCCTACACCCTCGGAAAGCTACCTGAACATCAAGAAGATCATCGAAGCCGCCCAGTCCGTGGGCGCGGAGGCGATTCACCCGGGGTACGGATTCCTGGCGGAGAACCCTGATTTCGCCCAGGCATGTGCGGACTCCGGCATCGTCTTCATCGGGCCGAGCGCCCGGGTCATCAAGCTCATGGGGGACAAGATCGCAGCGAAGACGATGATGCAGAAGGCCGGCGTTCCTGTCATCCCGGGGTACCATGGGGCTTGCCAGGACGTCGATTCCTTGGTCAAAGAAGGTGTGCGCATCGGGTTTCCCCTGCTCGTCAAGGCGTCAGCCGGTGGCGGAGGCAAGGGGATGCGCGTCGTCACCCATGAAAATGAGCTGCCGCAGGCGATTGAGAGTGCGAAGCGGGAGTCACAGTCCGCGTTCGGCAACGACTCCGTGTTCCTCGAGCAGTACCTCGACAAGCCCCGGCACATCGAATTCCAGATTCTTGGAGACGACCAGGGCCATGTCATCCATCTGTTTGAGCGAGAGTGCTCCATTCAGCGACGCCACCAGAAGATCATCGAAGAGACGCCCTCCCCGCTGCTGACGCCGGCCCTGCGGGAGACGATGGGGAAGGCAGCGGTCGCCGCAGCCCAGGCCGCAAAGTACACCAACGCCGGGACCGTCGAGTTCATGGTGGACGGCAACCTTCGTTACTATTTCATGGAGATGAACACCCGCCTGCAGGTGGAGCATCCCATCACTGAGGCTACCACCGGCATCGATCTGGTGAAATGGCAGCTGCGGATCGCCAGCGGCATGGAGCTTGGGTTGAAGCAGAATGCACTGTCGCAGCGTGGGCATGCACTTGAGTGTAGGATTTACGCGGAGGATCCGGCGAACGGGTTCCTCCCCAGCATCGGTACGTTAAAGAAAGTCCAGCTTCCCCACGGGCCGAACATCCGCAACGACACGGGTGTGGAAAGCGATTTTCATGTCAGCCCTTACTATGACCCGATGCTCGCGAAGCTCATCGTGTCGAGTGAGAACCGCCCGGAGAGCATCGATAAGATGATCTGGGCGCTGTCGCACTACGTGGTCCTGGGTGTCACGACGAACATCCCGTTCTTAAAACAGGTGCTGGACCATGAGCAGTTCCGACGCGGCAACATCACGACGCATTTCATCAATGATTACTTCAAGGACTGGTTGGCGACGAAACGCAGCCTTCCGCTGGATGCGATCCTTGCGTTAGCGGTGTACGATGCGTTGCATCCGCAGCGTGAGGAGGTCGTCCGCTACAAGGAAATCGACCCTCACTCGCCCTGGCGGTACACCGGGCGGTGGAGGATGGGGGTGTAAGCAGCGTGTTCATCAACTATGAGCATGATTCCCATATCTATCCGGTCACCGTCGAGTACCGCGACGACCGGTTTTATATCACCTATGATAATAACGAGTATACGATCCTGGCGACGGAGCTAAGTCCTGGTCAGCTGAAGCTGCAGCTCGGCGACCGCATTATCAAATGTGTGATATCGGAGCGGCAGGACAGCAAGTTCGTGTTCATCGATGGAGAGGTCTTCCAGGTCTCCCGCATCGAACTGACCGGGAAGAAGAAAGCGGAGAAGAAGGCAGGGGACCTCAACTCCCCGATCTCCGGGACCGTCGTCAACGTCAAAGTCAAACCCGGCGACGCCGTCACCAAAGGCGACGTCCTCATGGTCATCGAAGCGATGAAGATGGAGTATCTCATCCGCGCACCCATCACCGGAACCGTGGCAAAGGTGCACTTCAAGGAAAAAGATCAGATTGAGATCGGCCAGCTCACCGCCGAACTTCGTGAAAAGGAGGCCTAACGAAGCATGGACATCCTGGACAGCAACATCGATACAAAAGACAAGGAGTACCTGGAGAACGCCGCGCACTACAAGGAGCTCGTTAAGGACCTCAAAGACAAGATTGGCGTGACGATGAAAGGCGGCGGCGACGAGGCTATCAAGCTGCATAAAT
The DNA here is from genome assembly GCA_903877165.1 of Methanobacteriota archaeon. Lineage (GTDB taxonomy): Archaea > Thermoplasmatota > E2 > DHVEG-1 > DHVEG-1 > CAIRCU01. Next base: position 40,287 of record CAIRCU010000012.1, read on the forward strand.
CACGGAACAAACTGCTGGTCCGCGAGCGCATCGAAGCCCTCCTGGACCCCGATACCCCGTTCATGGAGTTCAACTCCCTGGCTGCGTACGGGATGTACGACAACCGGGCGCCCTGCGCCGGGATCATCACCGGCATCGGCATCATTCATAGCCGGGAGGTCGTCATCGTCGCCAACGACGCGACCGTCACCGGCGGAACCTACTACCCGATCACCGTGAAAAAACACCTCCGTGCCCAGGAAATCGCGCAGGAAAACAACCTCCCGTGCATCTACCTCGTGGACTCCGGGGGCGCATTCCTACCGATGCAGGACGAGGTCTTCCCGGACCGTGAGCACTTCGGAAGGATCTTCTACAACCAGGCGAAGATGTCCTCACTTGAGATCCCGCAGATCGCGGTCGTCATGGGCTCCTGCACCGCGGGTGGTGCGTACGTCCCTGCGATGTCCGACGAGACTATCATCGTGAAAGGCACCGGGACTATTTTCCTTGGCGGCCCACCCCTGGTCAAGGCGGCGACCGGGGAGGATGTGACCGCGGAGGAGCTCGGCGGCGCTGACGTGCACTGCCGGGAGAGCGGTGTCGCAGATCATTACGCCAACGATGACGGGGACGCTATCCGCATCACCCGCAACATCGTGGAGAACCTCAACCGCCAGGAAAAGACGTACCTGGCTATCAAGAAACCGGAGGAGCCTGCGTACGACATCCGTGAGATTTATGGCGTTATCCCTAAGGATCCCCGTAAGCCGTTCGAAGTCCGTGAGATCATCGCTCGTGTAGTGGACGGCTCGCGGTTCCATGAGTTCAAGGCATTATACGGCACGACCCTGGTCTGCGGGTTCGCCCGGATCATGGGGTACCCCGTCGGAATCCTCGCGAACAACGGCGTGCTATTCTCCGAATCTGCATTGAAAGGCAGCCATTTCATCGAACTGTGCTGCCAGCGGCGCGTCCCGCTCGTCTTCCTGCAGAACATCACCGGGTTCATGGTGGGGCGGAAGTACGAGGCGGGCGGCATCGCCAAGGACGGCGCCAAGATGGTCACCGCGGTGACCTGCGCGCAGGTCCCGAAGTTCACGGTGATTATCGGCGGCTCGTTTGGGGCTGGCAACTACGGGATGTGCGGCCGGGCGTACGGCCCGCGGCAGCTGTGGATGTGGCCCAACGCGCGGATCTCCGTGATGGGCGGGTTGCAGGCGGCGACCGTGCTGCTGACCGTGAAGCGGGATCAGCTCTGGCGCAAAGGCCAGGAGATGAGCAAGGAAGAAGAAAGGCAGCTGACCGACCCGATTCTGAAGAAATACGAGATCGAAGGCAACCCCTACTACAGCACTGCGCGCATCTGGGATGACGGCGTGATTGATCCCGCAGATACACGAATCGTGCTCGGTCTTGGGATCTCCGCGTCGCTGAATGCCCCGATTCCCGCGTCGACGATGGGCGTCTTCAGGATGTGACGGGTGAAGGAACGCATCATGTACGACGTGGTTATTGTAGGGGCGGGGCCGGCGGGGTCGACGGCTGCGAAGACCTTGCGTGAGAAAGGTGTGAGCGTCCTGCTCCTCGACAAGGCGTCGTTTCCCCGGGACAAGACCTGCGGTGGTGGGATGCCGACGCGGGTGTGGAAGCGGTTCCCGTACATCGAGCCGTACATCAATTCCCTGTCATACGGCAGCGACACCTATTCGATGTCACTGCGGTATAAGCTTCATGTCCTGCGTGATGCCCCGATGCTTGGTATGGTGCTACGCCTGGATTTTGATGCCGTCTTGCTGCGTCTTGCGGTTGAGGCTGGCGTTGAGTTCCGGCCGCAGACCGGGGTCGTCGACATGCAGGTGCAGCCGGATCGTGTGCTGCTCATCCTGTCGTCCGGGGAGACGCTGGAGGCCAAGGTCGTAATCGGCTGCGATGGCGCCAACAGCCTTGTCGCCAAGAAGGCCGGACTGTCGTCTTCTGATGATATGAAATGTGTTTGTCTCGTGGCGGAGCATCCCATGACGGAGGCTGCGGTCGAGGCGATGTATTCCAAGCAGCGGGTCGCCCATCTCTTCATCAAGGCGCAGGGTATCGCGGGGTACGGATGGGTGTTTCCCAAGAAGCAATGCGTGAACATCGGCATCGGCGAGTTCACCTCCGCGATTACGACGAATTCTTCTCGGCGGAGTCTGAAGGAGACGTTCACATTGTTCCTGGGGAGTCTGAAGGCGCAGGGACTGCTGCCGGAGGATTTCTTGGAGAGTGAGGCGAAGGGTGCGGTCCTGCCGATTTTCCCATTGAAGAAGACGTATGCGAACCGGATTGTGGTCTGCGGTGATGCTGCCGGGTTCATCAACCCGATCACTGGGGAGGGCATCTACTATGCGATGGCCTCCGGGCAGCTTGCCGCTGGCGTGGTCCATGAGGCGCTACGTGCGGATGATTTCCATGCAGGATTCCTGAAACGGTACCAGCAGCGGTGGTGGAAGGACTTCGGCCGAGACCTCAAAGTCCTCGGTGGGTTCAACAAGCAGTGGGGGAAGAACTCGGAGCGGATCGTGCGGCTGTTAGTACGGGATAGAAAATTGGCGAAGATGGCGATTGGGGTGACGGGTGGACAGATCAGCATCGCACGCTACCGCGGCTTATTGTACCTCCGGGTCGTGTATGTGATGCTGAGGGAAGCTGTGTCTCCTCGGAAAGCAGCCTAGGCTTTAGTCCGCAGTTCTCGGCGTAGGATTTTACCTGAGATGGTTTTCGGCAGCTCGTCCATGTATTCGATGATACGGGGGTACTTGTAGGGCGCCGTGGTCTTCTTGACGTACTCTTGGAGTTCTTTGGTGAGGGTCTCTGAGGGCCGGTAGCCTTTGACGAGGACGACGAAGGCTTTGACGACGATGCCGCGCACGCCCTCGGGGTCAGGGGCGCCGACGACCGCGCATTCCGCGACCGCGGGATGCTCGATGAGCGCGGATTCGACTTCGAAGGGCCCGATGCGGTACCCAGAGGATTTGATGACGTCATCGTCCCTGCCGACGAACCAGAAGTAGCCGTCATCATCCTTGTAACCTTGGTCCCCCGTGTAGTAGTACTTTCCTCGGAAGACGCGTTTCATGAGGTCCTCGTCCTTCCAGTACTCCTTGAACAGGCCGGGGGGTCGGACGTCGCCGATGTACAGGCAGATGTTGCCGACCTCGTTGGGTTTGAGCTCATGGCCTTCGTCGTCGACGATGCGGACGTCATGGCCGGGTGTGGGTTTGCCGACGGAGCCGTACTTGATCGGCATGAAGGGGTAGTTTGAGAGGACGCAGACGGTCTCGGTCTGGCCGTAGAAATCGTAGATCTCCAGGCCGAAGGCTTTTTTCCAGACGCGGATAACTTCAGGGTTCATGGGTTCGCCTGCGCTCATGCAGTGCCGTAGTTTGAGTGCGTATTTGGAGAGATCCATTTGGATGAGCATGCGGTAGACGGTGGGTGGGGCGCAGAAGGTGGTGACGCCGTATTTCTCCATCATGCGCAGGAGTCCGTCAGGGTCGAAGCGACCCGGTGTCTCCCATTGGATGATGGCGGCGCCGACGATCATCTGGCCGAAGAGTTTGCCCCAGGCTGCCTTCGCCCAGCCGGTCTCTGAGACGGTCCAGTGCAGGTCGCATTTGGTGAGGCCTTGGGCGAACCGTGCGGTGACCTCATGGCCGAGGGGGTAGCTGTGGGTGTGCAACACCATCTTGGGATGCCCGGTGGTACCGGAGGTGAAGTAGATGAGGAGTGGGTCTGTGGCAAGCGTCTTGCCGATGTCTTTTTGTGAGAGGCTTCGTGAGGCGTTGCTCAGTTCTTCTGTGAAGTTCAGCCAGCCGTCGCGTTTGCCGTCGATGAGCATGATGTGGCGTAGCGTCGGGCATTTACCTTTGATTGCTTCAACGCGGTCCGCGTGGTCCAGGTCCGTGACGATCATGCAGGCGCCGGAGCGGTTCACGCGGTACTCGATGTCCTTGGTGGTGAGCAGGACAGTACCGGGGATTGCGATGACGCCGAGTTTGAACATACCGATGAGGGAGATGTACCACTCCGGGATGCTCTGCAGGATAACAAGGACGGGCTCGCCTTTGTTTATCTTGAGTTTTCGTAGGACGTTGGCGAACTGGTTGGACTGCACGCTGAGGTCGTAGAAGGTATGGTATCGGGGCCGCTCTCCGGTCTTATCGATGGAGATGAGGGCGAGTTTGGTGCGGTCTTCTGCCCATTGGTCGACGACGTCGAAGCCGAAGTTGTAGTGCTTGGGGACTTTCCAGGAGAAATTCTTGTAGAGTTCCTCGTAGCGGTCTTTTTTACTAAGGCTTGGTTCGCACTGGGGCTGTTCCATACAACGTCACCTATTTGTAATGTTAGAGTCCGAGGCGCCTGGCGATGACCATGCGTTGGACTTCGCTAGTGCCTTCGCCAATCTGGCAGAGTTTGACGTCCCGGTAGAAGCGCTCTAGGGGCAGATCGCGCATGTAGCCGTTGCCGCCGTAGATCTGGATGGCGGTTCTAGTGGCTTTCATGGCGATGCCGGAGGCGAAGAGCTTGGCCATGGAGGCCTCCATGCTGAACGGCTGGTTCTGGTCCTCTAGGAACGCAGCGCGGTAGACGAGGAGTCGGGCGGCATCGATGTCGGTTGCCATGTCGGCCAGCATCCATTGGATCGCCTGGTTCTTGCCGATGGGTTTGCCGAACTGCTCCCGGGTCTTGGCATACTGCAGGCTTTCGTCGAACGCGCCCTGGGCGATGCCGACGGACATAGCGCCGACAGCGGTGCGTCCACGGTCCAGGATGCCCATGGCGCCGACGAACCCGAGGTCTTTTTCGCCGAGGAGATTTTCTTTGGGGACTTTGCAGTTCTCCAGGATGAGTTCGACGGTGTGGCTGCCGCGCAGACCGAGCTTGTCTTCGACGACTCCTACCTTGAAGCCGGGGGTGTCTTTTTCGACGATGAAGGCGCTGATGCCTTTTGCTCCCTTGGTCTTGTCGGTCTTGGCCATGACTGTGGTGACGGTGGCGATGTCGCCGCTGGTGATGAACTGTTTGCTGCCGTTGAGGACCCAGTGGTCGCCTTCCAGGAATGCTGTGGTCTTCATGCCTGCGGCGTCGGAGCCGGAGCTCGGCTCGGTGAGCGCCCAGGCCGCCAGGTTCTCACCCGTCAGCAGTTTGGGGAGGTACTTGTGGCGCTGCTGCTCCGTGCCTTTCTCGAAAATATGGCCGACGCCCAGTGAGTTGTGTGCCTCAATGGTGATTCCGGTTGAGCCGCAGACACGGGAGATTTCTTCGAGTGCGATCATGTAGCTGAGGCGGTCGATGCCAGCGCCGCCGTATTTTTTGGGGACGGTCATCGACAGGAGGCCGAGTTTACCCATTTTCTTGTAGAGGTCCCATGGGAAGTATTCTTCCTTGTCGATTTTGGCGGCGAGGGGTTTGATCTCCTTGTTGGCGAACTCGCGGACCATGGTTTGGAACTGCTTCTGCTGTAAGGTAAGTGTGAAATCCATAGGCTTTTCCCATCCCCTGCAATACCTTCATTGATTTTAAGGTTGCGCTACAGGAATAGAAGCGACAGTTTTTAGTAGGATACTGCGGTTTCTATCTCGTGGGTTGTTTTTCAACTACTGGTGAGTCGAGAATGACTGGTGACGAGTCCTTTGTTCTGCAGGCTGGGTCTGGGAAGCTAGTAGGCTGGCATGATCCTGATGAGAACCGGGCGTGGGTTGCTTCTAACAAGAGCCGCAGCCTCGTCGATAAACGGATGACGGCGGAGGAGGCGGTCCGGTCGTTCGTCGCTGATAGGTCGTTTCTGGCGATGGGCGGATTTGGACACGTACGCGTCTCCATGGCCATGGTCTACGAAATGATCCGTCAGCACAAACGGCATCTGACGATGGCGGGGAAGACCGCGGTGCATGACCTGGATGTGCTCGTGGGTGCCGGCTGCGTGGATGCGGTGGAGGTGGCGTATGCGTTTGGCCATGAGCTACGGGGGCTGTCGCCGGCCTCACGTCGTGCGGTTGAGACCGGTCGGTGTAAGGTTCTCGGTGAAATTAGCAACGCGGGATACCAGTGGCGGTTCCTGGCGGGAATGATGGGATTGCCGTTCATCCCAAGCCGAGTGATGCTCGGGACGGATACGCTTGCGCATAGCTCTGCCAAGGTTGTTTCAGATCCGTTCAGCGGCAAACCCGTGTGCCTGCTGCCCGCCTGTTATCCTGATGTGGCCGTGATCCATGTGCCTCGGTGTGATCAGTTTGGGAACGCACAGATCGATGGGATCATGGTGGAGGATTTCGAACTAGCGCGTGCGTCACGGCGGGTGATCCTCACGACGGAGAAGATCGTCGCGTCATCGAAGATCCGGTCGGAGCCATGGAAGACGGTGATCCCGTTCTATCTCGTGGACGCGGTCGTCCACGTGCCGTACGGGTCCCATCCCTGCCAAATGCCGTACTCGTATTTCTTCGATGAGCAGCATATCGGCGAGTGGCTGGCTGTGTCAAAGACTGACGAGGGCGTGAAAAAGTATCTTGAGACGTATGTGTACGGATGTGACGACCATAAAGAGTACTTGAAGAGGATTGGAGGGTCGCGCACGTTACAACGGCTGCGGCAGATTGAACATTTCGAACGGGAGATGACGGCGCCGTGGATTAAGAGAAGTGAGGGGAAAGCCAAGGCAGGGTATTCGTCCACTGAACTGCTGGCTTCTGCGGCTGCACATGCGCTGGAGGACGGCAAATCGGTTTTTGTGGGTACGGGTCTTCCGATGATTGCGGCGATGCTGGCGCAGCGGACGCACGCGCCGAACCTGCTGCTGGTGTTCGAAGCTGGTGGTATCGGCCCGCAGATGCCGGTCTTGCCTATTTCTGTGGGGGATTCGCGGACGTTCTATCACGCGGTCGCTGCATCAAGCATGCATGACACCATGTCGATGAGCCAAGCAGGGTTTCTGGACTTTGGGTTCCTTGGGGCGGCGCAGATTGACCGCTATGGGAACATCAACACGACGGTGATCGGACCGTACGAGCATCCCGTGGTGCGGCTGCCGGGTAGTGGCGGGGCCAATGATGTCGGGACGACGTGTCATCGGACGATTATCCTGATGCGGCAGGACAAGGAGCGGTTCCTTCCCAAGGTGGATTTCTTGACGACGCCGGGATATCTGGATGGCGCTGGGTCGCGAGAGCGGCATGGGTTACCCAAGGATAGTGGTCCGTATCGGGTGATCACGCAGCTGGGGGTGTACGGATTCATGCCAGAGACGAAGCAGATGATGCTCGTGTCGCTTCATCCTGGAGTTACCGTCGAGATGGTGCAAGAGAACAGTGGTTTTCCGATCTTGATCCCAAAACAGGTGGGTCAGACGCCTGCTCCGACGGCGAAGGAACGTACAATCCTTCGGAAGATCGACCCTGCGGGCATCGTCATCCAAAAATAAGACATGTTTCGCAAGGTCGTCATATTGGCGTTTGAAAAAAAGAAATTCTTATAATTCCACAGGTGTTTACCATGTCGGGGCGCTCATCCCTGTGATGAGTCTGAGGTTATCAGAGGAGAAAAGGCATGGGAGAACGAGTCTGTATTGTTGGTGGAGCGACGACGCCGTTTGACTATGGTGCGACCGGATTTGAGAGCATCGAGGGTGGTGCTGCGGATTGCGTGCGGGAGGCGATGCAGGACCTCCCTGAGTTTCGTTTACGTGATCTGGATCTGATGCTGTATTCGCATTTCTCGGTGCACTTCGGACATCAGCTCGCACCGGAGTGGATCATCCATGACCATCTGGGATTGGCTGGGCTGCCGCACTACCGCGTGGAGAACGGCGGCAACACCGGTGGCTCAGCATTGTACGCGGCGGCGCTCGCCGTGATGTCCGGGCACCACAAGGCAGTAGGGATCGTGGGCTGGGAGACCATGGACTCCGTGTCGCAGTCCCAGGGTAGCGAGTTCATCGCCCTCGCCTCCGATATCCGCTACGAGCTCCTGGTCGGTGGCATCTATCCGATTTACTATGCAGCGATGGCGAACAAGTGGATGAAAGAAAACCATGTGACCGAGGAGGACGTCGCTAGCATCGCTGCGAAGAATAAGAATAACGCCATGGACAATCCCAAGGCGCAGTGGTACCGCAACGAGCACCGGTACATCACCGTGGATGATGTCATGAAATCCAGGCTCATCGCGTATCCTATAAAGAAATATGATTGTAGTTTAATGTCGCGGGGCGTCGCGTTCCTCATCGTCTGCAACGAGGCCTACGCCAAGAAGGTCAACCCGGATGGGTACGTCACCGTCGACGGCATGGGGCTGTCGAGCTGCACGATACGGGCCGGGGACCGTATCAACTACCCTTCATGGAAGGAGCGGTACGGACCTGGGTATCCGGATATGACGGAGTTCGCGGCATGCCGCTGCTCCGCGGAACAGGCCTATAAGATGGCGGGGATTAAGGATCCGCTGCATCAGATTGATTTCGGGGAGATCCATGATGCGTTCTCGACGTCTGAGGCGCAGATTTACAAGGCGCTGGGACTCGCCGACGGCGAGCACATCACCCAGTTCCTCCGCGACCACAGCACGCATATGGACGGGCAGATTCCCATGAACCCGGGTGGAGGCTTGCTTGGGTACGGTCATCCGGTGGGCGCCACGGGACTCATGAGCACGATTGAATGTTACTATCAGCTCGCCGGGATGATTCCGCGGAAGCATTTGAGCACCAAGACGCAGGTCTCTAACCCGGAGTGCGGCATTGTGAACAGCCATGCGGGGACGGGGACGAGTATCTCTAATTTCATCCTTCGGAGGCCGTGACGATGGCGGAGAGTGTGGTGATGGAGCAGAAAAGGAGGAAAACAAAATATGCTGTTGAGCCGAACTTCACGGAGAAGAAACAGTTCCGGCCTGCGGGCGTGCAGGAGACGGGTTTGGCCTTCGTCGGCTACGAGGTCTCCGATGACCGGCAGACGATGAACCAGTTCCTCCATTATGACCAGTTGTACACGATTCGTCATGGGAAGAACAGCCCGTTCTTCATCGGACTGCTCGAGGGGAAGATCATGGGGACGCGGTGTCCGCGGTGCGGGACGACCTGGGTGCCGATACGTACTCATTGTTGGAGTCTTGATTGCGACCTGGTGGAGACGGACTGGGTGGAGATGCCGCTAACTGCGACCGTGCATACGTGGACGGTGGCGGGATGGAGCGGCCGGTCGTCGTTGAAACGCCTGCCCATCATCCTGGTGTACGCGGTGATCGGGGACAGCAGTGTCGCTATTGCGAACGAGCTGCACGGGGTGAAGCCCTGGGATGTGGAGTTCGGCATGCCGCTCAAAGTTGTGTTCAAACCAAAGGACCAGCGGCAGGGTGTCATCACGGATTTCCATTTTGAGCCGGCGGACGGCTGGCGGCCGGGGCCGATGACTGCGGAGAAGCTGCGGATCAAGGAGCTCGTCGAGCCGGTCTACGAGTGGGTCAAGACCCTGAAATAAAGCACAGCAAAATAAGTGTGTTCAACCTCCTAGAGTTGTGCTTTGATAAAGTCCATGAGCTGCTGCTTCGTGAATGGTTTACTGAGGAACGCGTCTTGTGGCTCCTGTGTTTTCGCCCGAGGTTTCACCGGGTAGAGAGCAGTCATGGTGCTGCCCGGGATACGACGGTTGACCAAAATGAGGTCGACGAGGTCCTCTTTTCTGTTGTCGAGCTGTGCGACAGCCTCGCGGTTGGTTGACGCAGACAAGACTGCGATGTGCTCTTCGGCGAGGAACGTGGCGATGGTGGTTTGAAGCTTTGGCTCATCGTCAACAACCATGATCGTCGGCACGCGTCCCATTCTCCATCCTTCGGCGTAGTCCGAATCCCCTGTGGAGTCTTATATGCTTTTGCACGACAAGGTTTAAATCACAGCCGCCTGCTACGTCCATCCAATGATTACACGGGAACAAGCACTCGTCCTCCTGAAGAAATACCTGCGGACGAAGAACCTCCAGAAGCATTCCTATGCGGTCGAGGCGATCATGCGGGCGACCGCGGAACGTCTTAAAGAGGATCCTGACCTCTGGGCGATCACCGGGCTGGTGCATGACCTCGATTTCGATTTCACCAAGGAGGAGCCCGAGAAGCACGCACTCATGACCGTCGATCTCGTCGGCGAGCTGCTCCCGGAGGAATCCGTCAACGCCATCAAGGCGCATAACTTCGAGTACACCATGCAGATCCCGCAGACCTACCTTGACAAAGGGTTGATCGCGGCGGATGCGGTCTCCGGACTCATCATCGCCGCAGCATTGGTGATGCCGTCGAAGAAACTCGCGGACGTCACCACCAGTACCCTGAGCGCTAAATTCAAGGATAAGTCGTTTGCAGCAGGCTGTAACCGAAAAAGAATTGAACTCTGTCAGGATACAGGATTAACACTGGAGCAATTCCTCAGCCTGAGTCTGAAGGCGTGTCAAGGGATTTCAGAGTCATTGGAGCTATAACCTCATGTTAGTACAACAAGTCGGCTATCAAGGCACCCACGGGGGTGGCGGCCACGGGCATAGAAACAGCGGGGAAGGCGAGGAGTACTTCCGCCTGCCGCTGCCACGGCGCAACCAAAACGAGCTGTTCGCGGTCGCAGAACAGCTTATGGGCGGCTCCCGTATCCAAGTCGTCTGCGAGGATGGCAAAGGCCGTCTCGCCCGGATCCCCGGGAAGATGAAACGCAAAGCCCGCGTGCGTGCCGGCGACTTGTTGATCATCAAGCCCTGGGATATCCAGAACGAGAAGGCGGACATCGTGTTCCGCTACAGCCGCACGCAGGCGATCAGCCTGAGCAAGCGGCATCTCCTCCCTGAGGCCATTAATGTCTTCTGATGAACTCCTCAGTGACCGATGGTTAAAGAAGCTGGACCGCACCTCCCAGGAGCTCGCCCAGCGAATCGGCATGGACCGCAAGACGTTCGGTGAGGTGTTCGATAAGACCACGTTGCTGCGGCTCAGCAAGCTGTTTTCCGATGGGACCCTTCAGCAGATGGACTTCCCTATCTCAACGGGGAAGGAGGCGAACATCTTCCGGGCGACGACCCCAAAAGGAAAACTGGTGGCCGTCAAGATCTACCGCACGTCGAACCTGACGTTCAAGCACATCCTCACCTACATCGAAGGGGACCCCCGGTTCAAGCACAACATCAAAAGCCACCGCGACATCTTGGATGAGTGGGCGAAGAAGGAGTTCAAGAACCTCTCCAGGCTCCATGAGCTCGGCATACGGGTGCCTGCGCCCCTGAAGCGCCTGCACAACATCGTGGTTATGGAGTACATCGGCACGAAAGACAAGGCTGCGCCGATGCTCAAGGATGTCGACCCCCCGGACCCAAAGGCGGTGTACACCGAGGTCATGGCGTTTGTCACGAAGATGTACAAGGACAGACTGGTCCACGCGGACCTCAGCCCGTTCAACATCTTGTTCTACAGGAGGAAACCCTACATCATCGACGTAGGCCAGGCGGTGCTGCTGGACCATCCGCAAGCCCTGGAGTTCCTGAAGCGAGACCTTAAAAACATCGTGCGGTATTTCCAGAAATACGGCATCAACGGAGACGACGAAAAGATCTACGCAAGGCTTACGAAAAAGGTGAAATCCTCATGAGGTACGTCCGCATCCCCAAAGAGCGCGTCGGCGTCATCATCGGCCACAACGGCGAGACCAAACAGGCGATCGAGGAGACCGCCAGGGTCCGCATCGAGATCGACTCCGAGGAAGGCGAGGTGACGATCGCGGACCAAAATGCCCAGGATCCACTTATCGGCCTGAAAGTCGAGGACGTCGTACGGGCCATCGGCCGCGGATTTTCGCCTGAGGCCGCCTTTCGTCTCTTTCGAGAAGACACCGAGTTATACATCTTCGACATCTACGACTACGCCGCCAAGACAGAGTCACACCTGGAACGGGTCAAGGCACGCGTCATCGGCCGCGACGGGAAAACCAAGCGCGTCATCGAGTCCATCACTGGCGCCAGCGTCGTCATCTACGGCCACACCGTAGGACTCATCGCGGATTTCGAAGGCATGGACATCGCGAAACGTGCGCTCGACATGCTGCTGGCCGGCAGTCAGCATCCCACCGTTTACCGATTCCTAGAACGAGAAATGAAAAAAGTTCGACTTGGAATTTAATAATACAGATATTGTCTATTATTTACCGGCTTTTTCTGTTAATATATCCAAGGAGGATGATTAGGACCTATGCTGCACCAAAGGGCTTTACCGATAAAAAACGATTCTCCATCAAGGAGCTGTAATTTTATACCCAGAAATCCACCTATTCCGGGGAAGCACTGGACTCCAAACATGAAATAGCGAGGATACGGATATTGTCCCCATAACGTGTTTCCCTCATAGGTTATATTTCCTTTCGGGCCGATGGAATGGACCCATCCTATTGAAGGTTCAGCATCTCCAAAGGATATATCGTAGTCGCCAAAAGTCAATGATGAAAAGACGCCTATTGGGCTCCAAAAAGAAACCATGCTTCCTGCCGTCATGAATGGAAGAAGGAATATTCCGAAATTTGGAAATCCGAATAATCGAATCAAAACAGTAAAGCAAAACGAAGGAATCGCGGAGAATTGTGAAAAAGAAAGAACGCCCTGGCATTCCCCACTCACCATACATAGATAATTCGATACATTCGTCTTTTTTGCTAAATTATTTCCAGCACGAATAACTGTGGTTCTTCCTAAACCTGAGGAATCAAATCCCAAAGTTAGAAGATGCAACTGTTCAAGTTTAAAGTAACACTCTGTATACGCTTGAACAAACTCCCTCTGAGTCGTCGACGATTTGAGATGTGCATGGAAATCCGCGATAAATTCATTCAATGCACAGTACTGTTGCAACGTCAGATGAGCCGTAGTATTCCGACATCCGTTAATACCATATGTCTCGATACTGATTTCAACGACTGTCTTATCAGAACCTGTTACAACGGATTCGACAATTGTACTGGGAGCGATAACAATACTACATATGAATAGGGCGATCCCCCAGACAGTAAGTCTATTCATACAGCTTCTCCACTATTACTTATAAAAAAGTAATATATCAACCTATTGTATTATTATTTAAATAATTCGCGAATAAACCATCGGAAGCCCTAACACTTACCGTTCCATTTCGACGAAATCTCCGGACATCATCATCTTTGTTTATCTTTCTCTTTACAGATAACCAAAAAGTTTTAACTCAGAAGGCCGTTCCATTCCGGTTCCACCAAAAGGTAGTCTATGGAAGATGCCCTCACAGTCCTAGGAGTCATCACTTCCGACCGGAAGAAACTGGAGAGCATGGGCATTACCACGCTGGAGCAGATCGCGCTCAGTTCCGTACAGTCCCTGGGCATGGGACCAGGGAAAGGCACGATGCTCATCCAACGGGCACGCAACATCCTCGCCAACCAAAACATCCTGGAAATCAGCGTGACCAGCGACGACCTCGTCGAAGTCACGGTCAAGAAACGCGACCGCGCCGTGGTCAAATCCGTACTGAACGCCTTAGACATCTACGCGGTCGGCTGGGGCAACGCCGCCCTCAGCATTGAAGGCAACATCCTGCGACTCACCCGCAAATCCCCCGCGTTCTCCCAGGTCATCACCAAAGCCGAAGGACTCCGAGAAATCCTCGAGGCCAAACAAATCCAGGACCAGGAGCGCCATGGCATCACGCTGCCGGAAGACGCGCTGCACAAATTCGCAAAAGAACGCGGCTTCGCCGGCTTCTGGCACAACGTCTTCCACGAAATCCAAGGCAACGAAACCATGAAAAAAGTCGTCGCCACCAGCCTCTTCTCAACCTTCGACGAACCCGTACATTCCCTCATCATCGGCGAGCCGGGCAGCAGCAAAACCATGGCCAAGGAGATCATCAGCAGCGAGTTCACCGACGTCATCACCATCGGCGCCAACACCACACGCTCAGGCTTGGTCTGTCATCTGGGCACCGGCGAACTCGGCGCGCTGCCGCACGCGGACCACAAAGTCATCCTCGTCGACGAATTCGACAAGATCCCCGAAGACGACATCGAATACTGCTACGAACTCCTCAGCAACGGCAAATGCAGCGTGCATTCCGCCAGGCTGCACCAAACCATCGAAAGCCAGTTCATCATGGTCGCCTTCGCCAACCCACGCACCAAAGTCTTTGGTAAACAAGCACTCGACGACATCGGCCTCTCGCCACTGCTCCTGAGCCGCTGCGCCCTAGTAGTACGCGTGGAAAACATCAGCAAACACGACCGCCTCGAACTCTTCAGAAAAAAATTCTACGGCCACGGCGAAGCCTACGAAAAACACGACTACTACGACCAATGGGTCAAACTCGCACGCCGCTACCACCCCACCATCACCGCAACAGAGACCGCAGTCGAACGCTACCTTCAAGACATGAACGACATCGTCGACACCCACATCAACACCACACTGCGCCGCGACCTGCGCATGTCCGACTACCTCAGACGCATCCCCTTCGCCATCGCTAGAGCCAACTTCTCGGCCGTCACCAACACCATCCTTAAAGAAGCCATGAGCATCACCCAAGAATCCCTGGAGACATGGGAACCATGATCCCGATCCCAACTAACCCGGAAGAAGCAGCCACCGTCATCAAAGACTTCATCAAAACCTACATCCGCCAGGCACACGCAGACGGCGTCGTCCTGGGACTCTCAGGCGGCGTCGACAGCGCCGTCGTCGCCCTCCTCTGCAAACAGGCGTTAGGCAAAAACAGGGTCCTCTGCCTTTTCATGCCCGAAGCAGCCACCCCAGACGACGACCGCAGACACCAGCAGCTCTTCACCAAGAAATTCGGCATCCCCTGCACCACCATCGACATCAACCCCCTCATCGACACCTACATCGGAGCCCTCGGCGCACGTCCACCGAAAAAAACCCTGGCGAACATCAAAGCCCGCGCACGCATGATCCTGCTCTTCGCCCACGCCAACCACATGAACCGCCTCGTCTGCGGAACCTCCAACAAATCCGAGATGCTCGTCGGCTACTACACCAAGTACGGCGATGGCGGCGTCGACATCCAGCCCATCGGCGACGTCTACAAAACCCAGATCTACGAGATCGCACGCTACCTCGGCATCCCAAAACCCATCATCACCAAACCACCCACCGCGGGCCTCTGGGTCGGACAGACCGACGAAGGCGAACTCAAGATGAAATACGACACTCTGGACCAGATCCTCATGGGCCTGGAATGCAAACTCCCAACCGAGACCATCCAGCGAGAGGCGCACGTGACCAAGACGCAGGTCCAACGCATCCGGACCATGCGGGTGAGAAGCCAGCATAAACGCCGCTCGCCCCTCATCCCCAAGCTTGGCATCCGCACGCCTGGCCTCGACTGGCGGTCCCCCGTCCAAGAAGGATAACCACTTCTTGTTCTAATGGAACTTCCAGACGGTGAGGTTGCACGCCGTCGACATGTTCTCATCGTTGTACGCAATCACGCTGAGCTGATGACGGAACCACGCAGGAGATGACCACGTCCATTGGAACGGCTCAGTCGTCACCGTCGTCTGTAGCACCCCATCGACATAGAACTCGACTTTTTCGATATTCGCATGCAGGGAGACCGCAGACGCCTCGACCGTGATGCGACCTATGCAGACCGGGGCGGGAAGCGAAAAGAGCAGATGATCCCGTAGGTACAGCGCGTTCTGCGGCTTGGTCACCTGCAGATGCACCGCGCTCGGGATGGTCAGCGTCGGATCCCCGTTCAAGATCAACCCGTAGTACCATTCCTGCTCCCACGTCACGTAGGGCGCTTGACGGTCCCACCACTCATGGTACGCCTCACCAAGGCATTTCCCTTGTCCAAGTGGTGTGGTGAAATCATTGAAATTCAGCATACTGCCGCTCTTCGAGGATGCGACGTCGCTGAGTGGCACTTTGGTGTTGAAGATATAGGCCCCAGCGAGGTAGTTCTCATCCGTGAACCGCCCAGGGCCACATGAGAAGAGGTTGAAGAACAGCACCGGGGGATCGCGCTCCTGGATCGTGCTGGAGAAAACCCAGTCGCCATGGTTGTAGAACTCACCGATGTTGAACGGGCAGCCTTCCCCGATTCCTTTCAGCCAGGTACCGAACGGCGCAGCGTCACCTTCACTCGGCGCAACCGCAGCCTCGCCACCCAAATAATCGGTCGCAAGACGCGTGCCTGCATCCGGGTTGACGTACGGGCCGTCGAACAGCCAGGTCCCGATATGCGCTATCGGGGCAGCCTGCGGGTCATAGCTCAAGCCAGGGATCGCCTCGCCGTCATGGGTGCAGAACCGGGCGCTGAACCCATAGTCGCCCATCCACTGCGAGATCTTTAGGAGCAGATGGTTCTCGCCGCTCTGAAGCGTAATATTCACACGCGTCATATCCGGAGTGTAGCCGCCGTAGCGGTTGTCATACAGGACCTCCTGGCCGTTGAGCCAGACTCGCGCACCATCATCGTACCCGAGGCGAAGTTCGCAGGAGACTGTCGACGAGGAGTACACGCGACAGTAGGCGTAGCAGGCTCCATAGTTCGACTGGTTGCAGTAGGTCGCGAGATTGATGTACGGAGTCGCTGAGGAAAACGCTGTCCAGATGTCTCCTCCGTTGACGTCACCAGCGTGCGGGTTGAGGCTTGCTTCGTCCACGCTGAGGTAATCCGTGGTGAGGTAATTCCAGAAATTATCCGAGATGTCCTGGTGGAATCCGTTGAGTAAGAACCCGCGGATGTATTGACCTTCAGCACCATGTGTGCTGGGATTGTCGAGCTGATAGATAAGGTCCGGGAAGGCGTTGCCGTCAGGATCCGTGATGCGCACGGAGCTGAGGAAATCGCCGCCGCCTTGGCTGACCTTGATGAGCAGCCGGTTCCATCCCGCCGTGAGGGTGACGGGGACGTGGAACTGGTCCTGGGTCCAGCCGCCGTACCGGTCGTTACGGTAGACCTCGATGCCGTTGAGCCAGACCGCGATGCCGTCATCGCATCCCAAGAGAACCTGGGCTTGCCTCTCACTTGGGCTGTAGACGTAGACATGGCCGTACACCACGGACTCAGTGGGCCGGGTGCCGAAGTAGTGCCCGCCGGAGTAGCTGTGCGCGCAGACCTGGACGTAGTGCTGCCCGAGGTCCATCTGGTTGAGGTAATCCGAGGCGGTAGTGAAGTACCCGTAGTCGTAGCGGGTGACGTTCTCATGGTAGATGCTGTTCAGGTTCACGTCCATGTCATACCAGTCTTCCTCGACGTACTCCAGGCCGCGCCATGGCTCGATGAGCGTCCCAACACGATAGGCATGATCCTTGGTGAAGTATCCGTTGACCATCGCAGCCTCGGTGTCGTAGGTGAGGCTTGAGGCATCCAGTCTAGCGACATAGACCTCGGGGGCCATGTCACCGGAGCCTGCGCTGTGTTCCTCGTAGACGCCGTCATGGTCCGGGTCGCTCCATGTGCCGTTGAGGTCCATGTAGAAAAGGTCGCAGGGGAAGACGTCGCCGCTGACCTCGGCCCAGGCGGCGGTGATGTTGCCGATGAAGAGGACACCATGGGTGCCATTCTGGTAGCGGTCGGTGACCCAGGCTTTGATCGCCTCAGGGGTTCCCCCTGAGACGGTGGCAAGATAGGTCTGATAGCCTTCATGGTTGATGTCCGTGAGGTACTGTGTGAGCGCAGATTGGATAGTTGGGTAGAGGCTTTCGGAGACAAGGATCGCGTAGTTATAGGACGTGGGGTTGGGTAGAGGGGTCTGGAAGCGCGCGGTGGTGAGGGGATGAGTGACAAGGTACTCTTTGTAGGTTCCGGGGAGGATGCCATTTGGTGCGGTCCATTGGAGTCTGGCGAGTGTGCTGCCGTCCTGCTGATATGAATTTGATGGGTATGCGGTGGTTGTCGATGGTGCCGCAGCGGTCAGTGGCGAGAGCATGACGGCTGCAAGAAATATGCTGTAAACGAGTCTCTTCATGAGTTGTGTTCCCCCTGTGTTGGTAAGGATAGGGTCGTTTGTTCATTTAAGACTTTCTCTAGAATGTAGAGGGGAAAAAGGGGTTTTTTAGGTGAACGTAAATTTTTTCCCCGTGATTTTTTCGTATGCCTCTTGGTATCTCTTGGTGGTGCCGGCGATGATGTCTGCTGGGAGGTGCGGTGGGGGCGAGTTGCGGTCCCAGCCGGTGGAGAGCAGGTAGTCGCGGACGGGCTGTTTATCGAAGCTGGGCTGCGGCCGACCCGGCGTGTATTTATCAGCGGGCCAGAAGCGCGAGGAGTCCGGGGTGAGCGCCTCGTCGATCCAGATGAGTTGGTCGCCAAAAAGGCCGAACTCGAACTTCGTGTCCGCGATGATGATGCCGCGTGTCTTCGCGTATTTCACTGCGGTCGTGTAGATTTTCAGGGAATAGTCTTCGATTTGTGTGCTGATCGCTGAGCCGACGAGCTTCTTCATCTCCTCCATCGAGATGTTGAGGTCGTGGCCAGTGGCTGCCTTCGTCGACGGTGTGAAGAGCGGCTCGTCAAAGGCATCGGACTCCTGCATGCCTTTCGGCAAAGCGATGCCGCAGACGGTCCCGTCCTGTTGGTACGAGCTCCACGCGGAACCGGACAGGTATCCTCGGACGATGCATTCGATGGGAACGACCTTGGTCTTCTTCACCAGCATGCTACGGTACTGCAGCTCCTTGGCATAAGGTTGCAGGCTTGCGGGATAACTGGAGACTTCGGTGGAGATGACCTGGTTGGGGACGATGTCTTTGGTGTAGTCGAACCAGAACTTCGATAGCTGCGTGAGACACGCACCCTTTGAAGGGATCGGGTCGGGCAGCACGTAGTCGAAGGCGGAAATCCGGTCCGTGGCGATGAGCAGCAGTCGGCCGTCGACTTCGTAGATATCCCGGACTTTGCCTTTGCTGACGCGTTTCAATGGAAGTGAGGTTTCAGAAATCACGGATGTGGTCGTCTTCACAGGACTCTCCCCCATTTCGTGGTGGTTTATGAGACGGTCGCCCCAGGGGCAACCGGCTGGTCTGGGACCACGATATAGCCTTTGGTTTTAAGAGGTTTCCCGTCGTAGACGACCTCGCCTTTCGCATCCACGATCATCGGCGCCTGTTTGAACGCGTCGAACTCAAGGACTGGTACGGGTTCGTGCGGGATGCCGTCGACGCCCACCTCGGCGCCAGGCGTACTGTCCTTGGGGTTGAGGAGAGTGACGATGCCTGCGGCCTTGTCGGTGGCGGCCAGCAGCATACCCTTGGATTCGATGCCGCGGATGACTGCGGGTTTGAGGTTCGTGACCACGACGATGAGCTTGCCAGTCATCTGCTCCTTGGTGTAGTAGGGTTTCATGCCTGCGACGATCGTACGCTTCCCAAGAGGCCCGAGGTCGATACCTAGGATGTAGAGTTTGTCGGCCGAAGGATGGTCTTGGACGTCAAGGACCTTGGCGACGCGCAAGTCAAGCTTGGCGAAAGGATCAGAGGGTGTCACAATCTCGGTTAATTCCAGTTTCTTGAATAGAGGTGCCGGCGTCTGCAGCACAGCCTGTGCGGGCAGGTCGCGAAGGCCCGCCTCCCAATGGTGGAGCGGCTGGGTGTGGCCCAGCATCCGCCAGACGCGCTCCGAGGAGAACGGCAGGTACGGCGCGGTGCAGACCGCGAGGGCTTGGACGATGCGCAGGCAGACGTGCAGGACGGTGGCGCAGCGGTCCTTGTCCGTTTTCAGCAGCGCCCAGGGCTGGTTCTTGTCGAAGTACTGGTTGCCGAACTGCGCGAGGTTCATCGCCGCACGCAATCCTTTCTTAAAGGAGCAGTCATGGATGCTGCCGCCGACCTCATGCAGGGTGTCTTTGATCTTCCCGAGAGCCTCCTCGTCCGCTGGTGTGAGGGTGCCGGCGGGAGGAATCGTGCCGAAGTTCTTGGCGGCGAAGGTGAGGACGCGGTGGACGAAGTTGCCGTAGGTACCGACGAGCTCGTCGTTGTTCTTGGCGACGAAGTCGCTCCACAGCCAGTCTGTGTCCTTGTTCTCCGGCATGTTGATGGCCAGGTAGTAGCGGATGACGTCCGCGTCGAAGCGCTTGAGGATGTCCGGGACGAAGATGCCGATGCCGCGGCTCTTGGAGAACTGCTCGCCGCTCAAGGTGAGGTACTCGTTTGCCGGGATGTCGTACGGTAAATTGAGGTCGTGGCCGTACCCAAGGAGGATTGAGGGCCAGATGATGGAATGGAACGGGATGTTGTCCTTGGCGAGGAAGTAGTAGGTTTTTGCGGCTGGGTCGGTCCACCATTCTTGCCATCTCGTGGGGGTATGCTGCATTTTCGCCCATTCTTTGCTTGCGGAGAGGTACCCGATGACCGCATCGAACCAGACGTAGATGCATTTGGTTTCGAAGCCGAAGACCGGGACCTTGATGCCCCAGCTGATGTCGCGGGTGATCGCGCGGTCCTTCAGACCGCCGGCCAGCCAGTTGTTGGTGAACTTCAGGACGTTGGGCTTCCAGAATGTCTTGTCCTTGAGCCAGCCCTGCAGTTGGCCTTCGAAGCCGCTGAGGGCGAAGAAGAGGTGCTCGGTCTTCTGTTTGACGGGGGTGCTGCCGCAGAGTTTGCAGCGGATGGAGATGAGGTCACTAGGGTCTAGGAGTTTGCCGCAGTTGTCGCATTGATCCCCGCGTGCCTCCGGGTAGTTGCAGTGGGGGCAGGTGCCTTCGACGTAGCGGTCTGGTAGGCTGCGGGCGCAGGTCGGGCAGGTGTACGCATCGATGCTTTTCTTGTAGATGAGTTTCTTCTGGTAGAGGTCCAGGAAGATCTCTTGGACGGCGGCCTCGTGGTTCACGGTCGTTGTCCGGGTGAAGAGATCGAAGGAGATGCCGAGCTGCAGCATGTTCTCCGTTTGTTCCTTGTGGTAGCGGTCGACGATGGCCTGCGGCGTTGTCTTCTCCTTGTCCGCCGTGATGGTGATCGGGGTGCCGTGTTCGTCGCTGCCGCTGACCATGAGGACCTGGTTGCCGATGAGGCGGTGGTACCGGGCGAAGATGTCAGCTGGTAGGTAGCAGCCGGCGACGTGGCCGAGGTGTAGGGAGCCGTTGGCGTACGGCCAGGCGACGCCGATGAAGATCTTCTCAGGATTCATAGGGACCCAGCTGGGAGATACCGTGCCCGTCATTTAATGATATTGCCGTATATCCCCGCGGGAAAAGATACTGAACTCCGTCTGAAGACCGCATCGAGTTCTCAGCAGAAATCAAGGGATATCGAGGGTCGTGCGTCCACGCAGATTCCTTGACCCAAGCCGGCAGAGAGCACGATGGTGTTCATCTACAACCCTACTTTAAAAAAAAACTCTCTTACTGAAATAATAGCCCATAAGATTTATATATTGCTAGAAACTACATAGGTCTCATACGGATTAAATCACCTTTGGAAAACGGTGCCTTCCTGTGGAAGGACCTATCATCACTTGACATTTACCCCTTTACCCCTATCATTCCAGAAGAAAGGCCGGGAAGGAGCTAAGGCGTAGTCCCCACAAGACTCTGCACGTCACAGCAGAGTTCAGGTGCTGTTTTTCACAAGGGTCGATTACTCCAGAAACATAGGTGAACAACATGGTCATCGATCCATCTACAACCAAATACATGATTAAAGCGAAAATTAAGGCAGACGGCATCATCGAGAAATCAGACGTGGTCGGCGCTATCTTCGGACAGACCGAAGGGCTCCTCGGGGACGAATTGGACCTCCGGGAGCTGCAGCGCTCCGCCCGCGTCGGCAGAATCGAAGTCGAACTCGAAAGCAAAGGCGGTAAGAGCGAAGGACTCCTCACCTTACCGACGTCGTTGGATAAAGTCGAGACCGTAATCCTCGCGGCCGCGTTCGAAAGCATCGACCGCGTCGGCCCCTGCAAGGCCTCAATCTCGGTTTCCGAAGTCGAGGACGTCCGGGTCTCCCGACGCAAGCAGGTCATCGACCGCGCCAAGCAGCTGCTCAACGAGATCATGGAGAAGAACAAGGTCGAAGGGGAAAGCATCTCAGAGAACATCCGCCAGTCGATTCAGGTCGAGGAGATCGTCAACTACGGCCAGGACCACTGCCCCGCAGGACCTAACATCGACGACAGCGACGCGATCATCATCGTCGAAGGCCGCCGCGATGTCCTCAACCTCCTCAAGTTCGGTATTAAAAATGTCATTGCCGTGGGCGGCACGAACGTCCCCCGCACCGTGGTCGACCTGACCAAGGAGAAGATCACGACCGTGTTCGTGGACGGTGACCGCGGCGGAGAGCTGATCCTGCGTGAACTCCTGCAAGTCGCAGACATAGATTTCATCGCACGCGCACCGCAGACCCGTGAGGTCGAGGAGATCCCGCAGAAGCTCATCATGAAGTCACTGAAGAACAAGATCCCCCGCGAGCAGTACATCGACATGTTCAACATCAAGATCGAGGGCCGGGAGCGCAGTGAGGACCGCCATGAGAACGGCGGCGAGAAAGGCCAGAAGATGAAGAGGGAGTTCTTCCCGAAGAAAAAGGAGCAGCAGCAACCGCCGCAACAGCGCCGGGAAGAGGACGAGGCAGAACCCGTCATCACCTCCGAGAAGCAGAAGGCCTATGAGACCATCCTCAACGAGATCTCCGGGTCGCTGAAAGCCGTCCTTCTCGATGAGAACGGCAAAGAGCTGCGCACCATCCCCGTACGGGAGCTCACCGACGAGATCAAGAAGGCGGACAACATCACCACCGTGGTCTTCGACGGCATCATCACCCAGCGGCTGCTCGACATCGCCAACAACAAAAACGTCAGAGAAATCATCGGCATCAAACTCGGGAACGTCGTGAAGATGCCCAAGTCGGTCAAAGTGTTGACAAAAAACGATTTCCAATAGGCGCTCGTTGTCTGAAATTCGAACGACTTTCGCCGTAGTCTGGTAACAAAATATAAAAGCAGACGAGCTATTGTACCGTCGGGAAGGGCAGCCAAAATGCAGAAAGATGAACTCATCCAACTTCATACCTTTTTGTATCAAATTCGCGCCCAACTCGAACAGATGTACGAGAAGAACAACGGCAACAACGGCCATGAAGGCAGCTACGCGAAACTCATGATCACGCCCTACCAGATTCACAAGTCCAAACGCGAGCACAAGCTTGCGGTTTTTACTCTGAGCAAGGACATCGCGGGACTCATCTCCGACAACACCAAGGACCCAAGTCTGGAGAAGATTGCGACGCGCCTGGACCAGATGTCGCTACGGTTCATGACGGAGAAGGAACGCGAGCAGACAAAGGCGTAAGGGTTCTGCGCATCAAGAACGCGTCCTCACCTGTCACATAGAAGTTTTTCATCCGCTCTTGGATCTCGAACCCGTTCTTCCGATAGAATGCTATAGCTGCATCGTTCGTCGTCATCACCTCAAGATAGATCGAGGTTACGTGAAACGCGTCCATGGCGTTCCGAAATGCCGTGAGAAGTCCGGTGCCGACGCCTTTCCTGCGGCATCCTGGCTGTACCCCAAGCATCAACACTCGGGCAGAGTCCTCGGCAGGGATGATCCCGAGGAGAAACCCGACAATCACAGGGCCTTCCTGCGCGACGAGCATGCCGTGAGGGAACCGCTCGAAAAGGGAGGAGAAGACCCCTGAAGAGTACCGCTCGGGGAGCAAATCGTAGGCCAACTGAGTGATGACGATGATGTCCTCTGCTTCAGTTTGACGGATGACGACCACGTCCACGCAATACGTTGTCAGATATAAAACCTATAGCGGCACATTTAAAAGTACATTTGAATTACGACCAACCGAGAGGTGTTGTATATTCCCATCGATGATATCGCCGTCTCCCGCTGCATCTTCTCCCGTTTCAGCAAAGAATTCCTTGACCATTTCGATGTTGACGTAGCCATCGCTGGCGCAGGCCCGGCGGGCCTGACCGCTGCCAAGTATCTCGCCTCTGCAGGCAAAAAAGTCGCGGTCTTCGAACGGAAACTGTCGGTCGGCGGCGGAGTCTGGGGCGGCGGCATGACATTCCCCGTCATCGTCGTCCAAAAGGAATCCACCTCCATTTTGGAACAGGCAGGCGTCCATATACGAGACGAGGGGAAGGGATATTTCAGTGCTGACTCCATCGAGACAGTCGCGAAACTCTGTGCAAGCGCAATTGATGCAGGAGCCCGTATCTTCAACACCATTTCCGTCGAGGATGTCCTAGTGTACGACAAGCGCGTCAGCGGATTTGTGATTAATTGGAGTGCGGTGGAAATCGCGGGGCTGCATGTGGATCCTCTCGCAATCAAGGCGAAGTACTGCATCGATGCAACGGGTCATGCGGTGGAAGTCTGCCATATTGTTCGCAACAAGGTCGGCCCGCTCAACACCCCGAGTGGGGACATCGAAAAAGAGCGGTCTATGTGCGCAGAAATAGGTGAGAAGACCGTCGTGGAAAACACTAAAGAAGTCTATCCTGGGTTGATCGTCGCCGGGATGGGGGCAAATGCCGTGTACGGGGCGCCACGGATGGGTCCGATCTTCGGAGGCATGCTTCTATCAGGGAAGCGCGCCGCTGAGCTGATTCTACATGCCTTGAAATGAAGTCCCTCGTTCGGGCATGGTCTCTTTTTTCGTACCTAAAGAATAGATTATAAGCCTCTTACTGCCTCCTGTTCTCGAAGAAAATTGAAGAATTGTAAACAAAAGATCTAGCTAGGTAATCTCTTCTTCTTAGGGGCTTTGATGCCCCAAATTCTTTCTTATATTATATCTTCTTTACTCTGAAAAAAGGTATAGAATTATGCATCTATCCTTCTGCTTGTTCTCTTTCTTTGTATATCTTGAAGATTAACAACGCTTTTAAAGAATTAGATGTTATTAAGTTAAGAAAATTGAACGGGGGAAATACATGACTTTATGGATGGTAAGGGCAGGAAGCCATGGCGAAAGGGAAGCAATCGCTTTGGAGAAAGGTCTAGTCGCTATTGGTTGGGAGGATTTACCTGATTTATCAACCATTAAGAACAAGGAAGAATTGGAAAAAATCTATTGGGAGACGTATCCTGATTCAAAAAAGATGGAGGCTGCTAATCAGGTCGGACAAATCTGGAGATTTGTTCATGAAATACAAATAAGTGATTTTGTAGCATTACCATTGAAAACTCAGTCTGCTATTGCGATAGGAGAGATAACAGGAAGTTATGAATGTAGTGGACTAGCTGAGAATATAAAACACATAAGAAAAGTAAAGTGGCTAAAAACTATTCCGAGAACTGCTTTTAATCAGGATTTATTATATTCTTTTGGAGCTTTCATGACCGTTTGCCAGATCAAACGTAATAATGCAGAGGAACGAGTCGTAAAAATATTAAAAGGTAAAACACTTGAATCCGCACCTACCGAGGCGATTTTTGATGAAGCTGAACCGATTGATATTGAAATGTATGCAAAAGATGAAATTACTAAAATTATTAATTCGAAATTTAAGGGTCATGGTTTAGCAAGATTAGTAGATGCTGTATTAATTGCACAAGGCTATACAACCCAAGTTTCTCCACCAGGACCAGATGGAGGTGTAGATATTTTAGCATCTGCAGGGTCATTAGGATTTGATAATCCACGAATCTGTGTCCAGGTAAAGTCTTCTTCGTCACAAGTAGATGTAAGAATTTTAAGAGAACTTAGGGGAGTAATGTCTAGAGTGAGAGCTGAACAAGGTTTATTGGTTGCTTGGGGTGGTTTTAATAGTAAGGTTGTACAAGAAGCCAAGGATGATTTCTTTTGTATTCGTCTTTGGGATTCAGGTGAACTACTTGAGGCGTTTTTTAAATATTACGAGAAGTTTGATGAAGATTTAAAGGCCGAACTTCCTCTAAAGAAAATATGGGCTTTAGTATTGGAAGAGGAATGATGGATATTAGACAATAAGGGAGAGTATGGATGAAAATACCTTGAAAACTGAGATTCAAAAACTCATTGATAAATTAGAGCGAGTCAAAAGTCAAGGTAAATATAAAAGTTATAATGAAGAGAATACAAAGAAAGATTTTATTTTACCATTATTTAAACTACTAGGATGGAATGTAGACGATTCTGATGAAGTAAAAGCTGAAGAAAAAGTATCAAAGAAACGGGTTGACTATGCGTTTCGTATTAGTGGTGTAGTTAAATTTTACCTTGAGGCAAAACCTCTTCGAGAATATCTCAGTGATCCCAAGTATGCAAAACAAGCTATAGAATATGCTTGGAACAAAAGTGTAACCTGGGCTATCCTATGTAATTTTGAAGGAATACGGGTTTTTAATGCGGAATGGAAGTGGGATGAAAAACGTCCAACGAGAAACTCATTTCTTGATCTTAGATATACTGATTTCCTTGATACTAGTTTTCAGTATTTAACTTGGCTTTCTAGAGAGAGTTTTGAACAGGGCATTCTTGATAAGAA
>CAIRCU010000013.1 GCA_903877165.1 Methanobacteriota archaeon
CATCCTGCGCATCAAAGGCGTTCCCCACGCCCAGATCGTCTGCATGCTCTAAGACAACCCCGATTTCTGCTTCATCAAGGCTGCGATCTTCTTCTCCATGTCCTCATAATGCGTCCCCATCCAGTAATATTTCTTGCATGAAGGACAGAACCAGAACTGCTTCTGACGGGCGAAGACCTTCGGCGGCACATGCGGCTGAGCCTCGACCGCCTCCACCGGGACGAGTGGGGTGTTGCAGACCGTGCATCGCGTCAACGCCCCTGCCGCATCCAACGACAAAGCCTCGACCGCCTGCTCAAGTTGCGCCGCAAGCGTCGAAGAAGAAATGAGCATTACAGGGACGGCGGCTTTCTTCGCACGTACCGCCAGGGTCTTGTCCCGCGTGAGGATAAAACGGCCTTCCACCTTGGCGCACCGGAGAATCTCATCATCACTCATGGTATTTGACGGGTACGCCGTATCCACCCCAAGGATGCGCAGCCATGTCGCAAGGCTCCCAAGCATATGGTCGCAGAGCACCTTCATTACAGAAAAGAAAGAATCAAGAGTATTTCAGTGTAACAGAAACGAAAAAAGGAGAAAAAGAAGGGGGGCGATTGCCCTATAGCCATCGCCGGACGGTAAAAGCGGTTTGGTTGTAGTTCCCCGCGTAGTCGAACGTCACGACCGTGACCACATGTGAATGTTTCAGCAGCGACGGCTTCTGCCACGTCCATGTATACGGAGCTAGTGTGACGACGGCTTCAGGAATGGAGTTTTGGTCAAGGTAAAACCGGACTTCCCGAACTCCGGACTGGGCATCACTCGCATTCACCTGGATGGTGATCTTCCCGTAGATGAGAATCTGGCTGGGGAGGAATCTGCCGAAGAAGCGGTGGTTGCGGATATACAGACCGCTGGTCGGAGAGACGATCTGGATATAGGGTGGCGTGGTGTCGTTACCATAATACACATGGAGGAGGGGGTAGCGGTCCTGGCCGACGCCGCCAGTGATCGCATACGGCGTGTCCCCGATGCCGTCATGGTTCGCATCGACACCGGTGTAATCGCTCCAGTAGTTACCACCGAGGGGGTATCCGTTGTCCCAGATGTTGAAGCCGCTGTCGAAAGCCTGCATGTGATTGTCGATAAACGAATTGTAGTAGACGGTGTTATAGGAAGTCTCGTAGATCATAAGGCCGCAGAATCCGTTCCCTTGGAGGATAGTCGACTTGATGAGGTTCCCGTAGCATCCAGGGCTGATGTAGATGCCGTTCCAGGCATTGTCGCGTACGGTGCAGCGGTAGACGAGGCCGTCATCGCCGTTCATGCGGAAGATGATTCCATGGTGGTTGTCCTGGACCAAGAGGTCGACCAGAGACGTACGCTGGTTCTCCACGCTCACGCCATAGTCGGTCTCCAGCGAACCGCTGTTCTGAACGGTGAACCCTTGAAGGATCACGTTGGCGGCGAGAATGCGGACGACGGTGTCGTTCTGGTGGCCGTCCAGGATGGTCTGCGTCCGGTTCTGTCCATCGATCGTCAGCTCCTTGCAGATCACGACATGTTCCCAGTACGTGTCCATGGCAACCGAGATGACGTTCCCGTCTGTGGTGCTGTAATGCTCGATGGCCGCGTTAATCGTGAGGAATACCTTGCCCGTATCAAGATTCATGATGGAACCGTACTGGTGCAGGAGCGGTAACAAATCCTGATCAGCGCCACCGGGGATGTCGTACGGCGTGTCGATGATGCCGTTCTCATCGGCATCGACTCGTGCGAGTCCTTCCCAGAAGTTGCCGCCCGTAGCGCCGTCATTCCAGACATTCGCAGCCACAGAGTACGCAGGGATGGTATTGTTCAGGAAGTTGTTGTCGTATATTTTGTTGTCATCGTTAATCGCATAGACGCCGTAGAAATTCAGTCGGATGATGTTCTTGAGGACGATGCAGTGATTCGCATCGAGGGCGACAGCAGAGTCGTTCCCTTGTGCCCCGCTGTGCTGGATGGTGAAGTTACTGATAGTTGAGAAATCGTCGGTGAACCGGACGCAGGTGCCAAACCCGTGACCGTCGATGATCGTGTCGTTGCATCGTTCCCCGTGGACGTTGATGTTGAACTGGTAGATGACGATGTTTTCGTAGTAGGTGCCATGGAAGACGAAGACCTCGTCGTTGGACACGGCGTTATCGATACCATCTTGGATGCGCTGATATGGGTGCTGCAGGGTTCCGTCCCAGGGCCCGTGGGTGTTGTTCCAGTTGACGTACACCGTGCTGCTGAGAACAGTGGATGGAGAAAGCAGGGAGACGGTGGAGTTGAGATGCTCGGAGGCTGAGACAGGTAGGATGAAAAGCATTATTAGTAAGACGGCTACAATGGCTTTGCCGAACTGAGTGGATAACAGTATGTTCCTCATTTTCTTTTCCTCTCCTTTGGAGAAAATAGTCCGTAAAAGGAAGTATATTAATGTCTATTTATATTTTTCTAAATTATAAATTTGTCGCTATTCGACGCGTTTCCCCTGGCCTTAGACGAGAAAACGACCGTTCTTGAAAATAAGGTCGCCGTCTGCGGTGACGCAGCCGTCTTTTCGCAGGTCGCAGACCATATCCCAGTGCAGCCCTGATTTGTTCGTGCTGCCGGTCTCCGGGTACCCGCTGCCCAGGGCAAGGTGCATGGTGCCGCCGATCTTCTCGTCGAAGAGGGTGTTCTTGGTGTACCGGGTGATGCCGTCGTTAGTGCCGAAGGCGAACTCACCGAGCCGCTGGGCGCCCGGGTCCATCGCGATCATCGCTTTGAGGAACGCCTCGCCTTGCGAGGCCTCTGCTTTCACGACTTTTCCTTTGGAGAAGGTGAGGGTGACGTCGTGGACCTCGCGGCCGCCGTGGGAGATGGGGAACGAGTAGCGGATGTGTCCGTCCGCGGAAGTCTCGATCGGTCCGGTGAAGACCTCGCCGTCCGGGAAGTTTTCGCGGCCGTAGCAGTTGATCCATGTCCTGCCCGTTGTCTTGAGTGTCAGGTCCGTGTCCTTGGCCGTGATGCGGAACGTCGTCTTCGAGTCCAGGAGGCGTTTGATCTTCTCCTGTTTGGTGTACATGGTCTTCCAGTAGCGTAGCGGCTGTTTGGCGGTGGCATGGGCGGCGTCGAAAAGGAACTGCTCGTACTCATCCAGCGACATGTCCGCGTCTTGGGCCGCGGCGTTGGTGGGGTACTGGGTCAGGCACCAGCGCAGCTCTTGTTTGGCGGCGCGTTCCAGGAAGATCCGGCTGACCCGCTGGTGTGCGAGGCTGACCATGGCTATCTTCTTGGGGTCGACGTGGGTGAGGGCCTTGGTGTTCTCCTCGCTGATGATGGAGAGCTGCGCTGTCGCGTTCTTGATCTCGTAGAGGGAGAGGGGGGAGACGTAGCGCAGCTGCCGTGGGCTGGCGTACTTGTAGAAAAGCTCCGAGAGGCCGTCGAGCCCGAGGTGCACGTGGGTGTTCGCCCCCGCTTTTATGGCTTGCTGGTAGACGGCTTTCACGAGGGGTGCGGCGGAGGGTCCGCTGCGGATGATGAACAGGTCACCGGCGCGCAGCCGCAGGGAATGTCTCACGAGGATGTCTGCGAGTGTCTCCATGCGAGGGTCGATCATAGGGGTCACGTCAGGGCTGGAATCGGCTGTGAGGATAAAAGCGTGTGCGCCCCTTAGATGTTCTCCCAGTCGCGCAGGACTGAGGCCCAGCGGTACTTCTGGATCTCCGGGATCTCTTCGATCTTCTTGATGATGCGCTCGTAGCCTTTCAGCAGGGTGCGGGTGGAGACTTTGACGATGATATCGTACTTGCCTGCGGTGACGGTGACGTGGGTGATGCCTTTGATGTCCCAGAGCTTGTCCATGACTTCTTTGTGGTTTTTACCTGGTTTGATGGTGATGAAGATGTAGGCTTTGACGACGGTGAAGGCGAAGGAGATGATGCCGAAGATGATCAGGATCATGCCGATGACCTTGATGATGAGCATGACCGGGTCTGTGGAGGGCGGGCCCATCACGCCGAAGTAGATGAGGAGCAGGGAGAACGGGATGGCGAAGATGATGGTGGACGCCCGTATCGCGTTGTTGATGCTCGCCTTGCCGAGGCCAAGGGAGCGGATGTAGAGGACGTAGGAGAAGAACGTGATGCTCATGGTCGCGGCCAGCAGGAGGAACAGGTACGGGGAGAGGACCGCGTGGAAGCCTGCGAGGAGATGGCCGCCGTTGGTGGCGAGGTCGAAGCCAAGCAGGATCAGCGAGGTGAACAGCAGGGAGAAGAAGACGTTCCACATCCGGATGTTGATGGCGTCGTTGGGTTTGTTGCGGATCCGCATGAGCTTGAGCCGGCGCTGGTAGATAGAGAAGATCGCCCAGGTGGGGTTGATGAGGACGAAGACGATGGCCAGGGACATGATTTCGAACTCGCCTTTGAGGCTGATGCTGGCGAGGATCGCACCGAAGGCGACGGTGACCGACGACTGCACCTCTACGAGCGTCGGCACGTCCTTTTCGGTAATGGACTCCATGAGCAGCAGGTAGAGGATGACGACCTGGGAGAACGAGAGGATCACGGAGGGATCCTGGACGGTGGAGACGATCGCGCAGTACCCCACGGTGTTGATGGCGTTCATGAGCCCGGCGACGAGATGGTTCTTCAGCTCACTTTTTTGGATGAGTCGGACTCGGCTAAATGAAGGGTCGAGGACTTTGGCTCCGATGGATTTGCTGTTGAGTCGGACGGAGAAGAACAAGGAGATGAGTAGGGTGACGATGGCGCCGACGAAGAAGATTGCGAACGCGAACGCCCAGGGGTCGTACTTGAAGGCGGACTGCCCGCCGACGAAGCTGTCCAGTCCCGTGACCGCGGCCGCGATGAACGCAGAGGAGATCGCGAGGACGTAGAACAGGTGTTTCTTCGGAATGTTCATGGACCGGCCATCCGCACGTCGTGCTTACTGTACGGAGATTTCCTTTTCGATGATCTGGGTCGTGGTCTTGCTGATGCCTTCGACGACCTGGAGCTTGTCCGTGACCTCCAGGAGTTCCTCGAGGTTCTTGACCTGCGCGCGGACCACGATGTCGTACTCACCAGCGATGATCGATATCTTGACGATATTGCTAATGGCGCGCATCTCTTTGATCGCCTTGTCGGTCTTACCTGGCTGCATCGTAATCAGGATAT
Source organism: Methanobacteriota archaeon (assembly GCA_903877165.1). Lineage (GTDB taxonomy): Archaea > Thermoplasmatota > E2 > DHVEG-1 > DHVEG-1 > CAIRCU01. Next base: position 5,175 of record CAIRCU010000013.1, read on the forward strand.
AAGCACTAATCATGGTCGCTCACCCATCTTCCAGCCCGAATAGGAACAGGAGGTATAAATTTATCTATCCTGATATTTTAATTCCTTGATCCCTTTTGGAAGGTTTATAACAGCACCCATGATAGAAGGACGCGGTATCAGGAGCCCATGACCACAGTCACGATACTCGACGGGTACGTAGACGAGCCCACCTGCCTGGGCGTCCCACCCTACATCAGCCCATACCCGCGGTATATTGCGGGTGCTGCCTGGGCAAGCGATCCCCATGCGACGGTCCGGTACCTCACGATTGACCAGCTCCGAAACCAACCCTCATTCCGGACCATGCTTGAGGACGCCGACCTCGTCGTAGCAATCGCGGGCATGGTCGTCCCTGGCCGGTACCTCGCCGGCCACCCTGCCAACCCCCGCGAACTCACCACCCTTCTCCAAGGAATTGACGCTGCTATAGTGCTCTGTGGCCCTGCGGCCCGGTACGGCTTCGGTGTCTCCGGCGGCAGACGCACCCAAGCCGCAGCCGAGGACACTTTCGATCTCGTTGTCACCGGAGACGCGGATCTCGCAGTCTTTGATCTCCTGCACAACAATCTTACCCTCGATCAGATCGACCCGGCGCGCTGCCGTTCCAGCCCCAAGGATATTCGCAGCTTCGCCGTACTTGGTGCGAAGGTCGTCGAACAGCATCCCTTCTTCCCCCATTATGTTATCACTGAGATAGAGACGTATCGCGGCTGCCCGCGCAGCATCGTCGGTGGATGCTCTTTTTGCAGCGAGCCGCAGAAAGGCCCGCCGCGGTTCCGCAAGCCACAGGACATCCATGCAGAAATCAAAGCATTGTACACGGCAGGGATCCGGCATTTCCGATTAGGGAACCAGCCCTGCATCTTCTCCTACATGGCCAAGACCGCAGGAACTGAGGAAGTCCCCCGACCGAACCCTGAGGCCCTCGAGACCTTGTTCTCCGGGATCCGGCTGGTCGCCCCAGACCTCAAAACGCTGCACATCGACAACGCGAACCCCGGCGTTCTCGCCCGCTATCCCAATGAGTGCCGAGAGATCGCGGAGACCATCGTCAAGTACCATACCTCAGGGGATGTTGCTGCGCTCGGCGTGGAAAGCGCCGATCCAAAAGTCATTCAAGAAAATAACCTGAAGGCGTCGGCTGAGGAAGTCACCGCAGCCGTTGAGCTCCTCAATGCGGTAGGCGGGAAGCGAGGCTCTACGGGGCTTCCTGAACTCCTGCCTGGATTGAACTTCGTCTTCGGCCTCAAAGGCGAAACGAAACAGACCTTCACCCAGGATTACGCGTTCCTCAAGAGTCTCTATGAAAAAGGGCTGATGCTGCGGCGGATTAATCTGCGTCAGGTCATGCCGCTGCCCGGCACACCGATGGAACAGCTCGGGGAGACCAACGTCCGCAGACACCACGGCCTCTTCCTTCAGTTCAAACGCCGGGTGCGGGAGACGTTGGAACGGCCGATGCTGCAGCGCCTCGTCCCCACTGGCACGGTCCTGCGTGACGTCTACACCGAGTTGTACGAAGGCAAGGTGACGTTTAGCCGGCAGCTGGGGACGTACCCGCTCTTGGTCGGTATCCCAGGTGTGTTCCCACTGGGAGCATTTCATGACGTGAAGGTGATTGCGTACGGGTATCGCTCGGTGACCGCGGTGCCGTACCCCCTGGATGTGAACGCGGCTCCGCGGGAGACCCTGGAGGCAATCCCGGGGATCGGACGGAAACGGGCGCAGCGACTACTGCTGCATCGTCCGTTCCGGTCCGTGGACGATGTTGCGGCTGCGCTGGACGACGACCAGGTTGCTAGCATGCTGCGTGCCTACCTTGTCTGAGGTAGGTTTTAGTACCTCGTAGGCATTCGGGAAAATATGGAGCAAGGGAACACCACCCAGCTCGAACTACGACTCGGCTACAGCTTCACGAACAAGGAGCTGTTGATTACGGCGTTGACACATAAGACGTACGCCTTCGAGGCACCGACGCCCCTTGAGTACAACGAGCGTCTGGAGTTCCTGGGGGACAGCATCCTGAATTTCATAGTCGCGGAGCAGCTCTACTCCTCCAACAAGTATTTCTCCGAGGGGGAGCTCACGAGGCGTCGTGCGGTCGGGGTGAACAACAAGCTGCTGGCGGACGTGGCGAAGCAGCTGGGGATCGGCGAGTTCTTGTATCTCGGTCGCGGTGAGCAGAAGCAAGGCGGGTCCACGAATCTGTCGAACCTGGCGAACGCGGTGGAGGCGGTGATCGGCGCGATCTACCTGGATACTGGGCTTGATGCGGCGCGGGAGTTCATCTTGCAGAAGGTGTTCCCGGTCGACTACTTCTTTTGAAAAAAGAGGAAAAAAAGAGGCCGATTCCTTATCCGATGACCAGTCTCATGGCGAAGCCAATGAGAAACACGAGGGATAAGGTGGCGAGGTAAAACCATGTTTTCTCCCAATCTTCTCTAACGAGTGCATGTACTTTGTTCAATCCTCGTTCACCTCGAGGGAGAGATTCCGTAGGACGTTAATAAGTCTTACCGCGGAAAACGCCATTTGAACAGGGGTTTGTTGGACGAAGTCAGGGAAAAGGCCCTATTTACCTGGCTGGCCTTTTAAAACACGGGCTTAGATGGAAAGAAAGTAGTTAAACATGAACGATGTTAGTACGAGGGAGACAAACTCATGAACCGTGGATGGTTAGCAAGCGGTGTGATCTTCATCTTGGTTCTTCTCCAGTGTCTTTTCGTCCCCGGTCAGGCATCACGCTCATCTCAGGGAAATGAGAGCAACGCAGAACTGAGCCGACTCTACATGAGCGATTGGTATGTCAATAAATCAATAGCATCTCATGGACAGCAACCTCTGGTGGTAGGTGCTGAAAGAGAACCGAGAGGCCGCACGTCATCGGAAATCAACGATTCATGTGAAGGGCCGATGGATTCTCCATGGCCGATGCTGAGTTATGATAGTATTCATTCTGGTAGAAGCCAATATAGTACGGAAAACAATTCTGGGACAGAACTGTGGCAGGTTCACGGTGACCAAGGTGGAGAGGTATGGAGCTCGGGGATTATTGATAAAAATGGTACTATTTATTTTGGCACGCTCGGTTCCGATTCGTCCCTCTATGCTATAAATCCAAATGGGACACGAAAATGGAAATACCATGCGAATGACGAAATTTGGTCGACACCAGCACTCGCAGAAGACGGCACCATCTACGTGGCATCATGGGGACCACATCTTGTCGCCCTGGATCAAAACGGGCATATAAAATGGGATTTAGACACCCAAGAGACAATTGGATCCTCGGTGACAATTGCCGGAAATGGCACAATCTACATTGGCACAATGGAAGGCAACCTATACGCAATAAATCCTAACGGTACAGAACAATGGCACCTGTACCTCGGCGGCAACCTCATCTCCACACCAGCCATCGGAATACATAATACCATATACATCGGCACAACAAGCCATTGCCTATTTGCAGTAAATCCCAATGGCACAATCCAATGGCAATTCCAGGCAGGCGAATTCAAAGGAAGCCCCTCGATCGCAGCAGATGGAACAATCTACGCCCCGTCCTTCGACGGCTGCCTCTACGCCCTCAACCCCGATGGAACGATGCGCTGGCGCGCCTCCACTGGCGATAGTGTTGCCGGCGCCGGAGTCGCTGTAACCGCCGATGGAACCATCTACGTTGGTACGGAACAGCTCCGAGCGTTCTATCCCAATGGCACCTTGAAGTGGTGCACCGATGTTCAGGGATCGGTTTATGGCACGGTTCCTGCGGTCTCAGCGGATGGCACGATCTACGTGACCGCCGGAAGCAACTTGGTCGCTGTGAACCCTGATGGGACAGTGAAGTGGAGTTCGTCGATTTCCAATGAGCAGAGCCATTCATCACCATGTATAGGTCAAAACGACCGGGTCTACGTAGGCTCTCGTTATCGAGACTATGGGTATCTCCACGCATTTGGACCCGGCGTGCCGAAGAAAATCGAGATCCTCCAGCCACAGTCAGGGCACCTCTATTTCTTTGGCCTAAACTTTGGACACTTATTCCTCAATCATACAATCATCATCGGAGCGATTACCATCAAGGTGAACGTCTACAGTCCGGACGACATCATCAACGTCTCATTCTATATCGACAGCTTCCATGCTTCCGTCACCAGCCCTCCGTTTGAATGGAGAATGGACCAGCAGTACACAGCTAAACCACAGTTGAAACACACCATCACCGTCATCGGGTACTACAAAGGCGGACCGTACTGGATCGAATCGATACCCGTCATCTACGTCCATCTTTGAAGAGGAATCCGAATAAGAATGATAGCGTGTGTCGTAGTCTTACTTGTGCTGGTCTTTGAAAAAAGAGAGGTGGGTTGAACAATACTTAGAACTCATTAAATGGTCCTGAACAGATTCTAGCTATCAGCGTACAACCGAGTTCTTGCCTTAAACACTGAAAAAAAACTACTAATACCTGGCACGTGATTCTTTCTCTTGAGAGACGGGTATGCTTGTCAAGGATATCATGACCAAGACCGTGGTGTCCATAGCGCCACAGGAAAACGCGGTCGCCGCCTGCGAACAGTACAAGAAACACGGGGTCGGCTGCCTCATCGTCAAGCAGGACAACCTCATCGTCGGGATTCTCACGGAACGCGACATCATCGAGCGCATCATCCTTGATGAACGCGACCCTAAGACGACACTCGTGGAAGACATCATGTCCCGCAACATCAAGACGATCCACGCATCAGCAAACGTCGAGCTTGCGACCAAGATGATGAAGGACAACCACATCAAGAAACTCCCGGTCGTGCTCAACAACGAGATCGTCGGTATCGTGACTGCGACGGACATCACCAACCGGGTGCCGCAGCTCGCAAAAGAACTCCAGCCACCGTTCGACCAGGACACGCCATACCGGTTAGTCAGCGGACATCAAAAAAAGGAAAAACCGTAACGTCTCCTCAATAATATTATATGTTGGCGGACCCCGGGTTACTGGTGGTACTCCCAGTTTTTGTAGTGCGAGAACCGTGACTGCCGCGCAAGCCGCGGTGCGGAGTCCTCCGAGGACAGCACGTCGCGCAGGATCCCCTCGATATCACGGATGAGTATCGCGGACTCCACCTCGTCGTAGTCCGTCGTCATGCTCGCGCCGTCATGATGGATCACGCCTTCTTCCGTGTCGAAGGACCGGGTCGGGCTGAGTTGCAGCTCCGGGTCGTAGCGGTCGATGTCCTCCAGCTGCTTGAGCTGATAGCAGTCCTCCGCCATGCCGATCATCGTGCGGTACCGCTGGATCGCCTGCGGGTCCTTCGTCGCACTGATGCAGTCCTGCAGGATCGAGACGAGCGCCGGGATGTCCGGGGTGTGCAGCCGCAGGACCTCGCGCCAGAACCAGCCGTAGACCTTGCTGCCGCGTGCGTTGATGTGCTCCGGCGGGTGATTGGGGTACAGGATCACGCGGCCGCCCAGCGTCCGATGCTGCTTGCGCCACAGCGTGCGCGTGCGGTCGAGCTCTTGTTTCCTGGGAGACCGTTTCATCATGCTATCGTCGAAAATATTATTACAATAAGTATAATATAAATATTATGGAATAAACAAAAGAACGGGTATGTGCGATGCCATGGCACGGCACGGACGACTGCCACACCCTTTTCTTCGAACCACCTCGAGTCCTGACGTCTCCCTAACGCCTAGGAAGATTTAAATAGAATACAGCAAATTATTATTCGGGGACACCACTATGAAGAAACTCCTTTCCTTCATCCTGATAGCCATAATGCTACTGCCCGCAGCCGCACATACCACGTCAGCGGCACCGACCAAGATTATCACCGCCACGCTTGCCTTCCAGACACCCGAAGTGCGCACCGCGGATGGCACAAGCACCGTTTCCATCGGCAACGCCAACAGCTGGCTGCATGCACCTGGCGCACCAACACTGCCGTCGCAGCTGCTCAGCTACACCTTCCCGCTCGGCACCACCATCAACTCCATCACCGTCACCAGCGCACCAACCCAAGAGATACCGCTGACGACAGACCTGTCACTTGCCGCATCACCGCAGACCGCGGTCGACGACGCCACGATCACCGCACCAACCCAGGCCGTAAATCTCGCCTCGTATCCGGCGCAGACTTGGACGTACAGCCTCGGCGGCGGCATCAGCTCCCAAGGCCACACCCTCTTCCTCAACATCCGCTACACCCCACTCCAGTACCACCAGACCGCCCACACCCTCTCCTATTCTTCCTCTGCCACGGTCACCATCGACTACACCCTACCCACGTCAACCCCGTTCCCCCTCACCTCCACGTATGACCTCGTCATCATCGCTCCGCAGAAATTCACCACGGCCCTCCAACCCCTTGTCGGTCTGAAAACAGCCCACGGCGTCACCACCAAGCTCGTCGCCATGGAAACCATCTGCAACAACACCAACTACTCCGCAGGACGCGACTGCGCGGAGAAGATGAAGCTCTTCATCAAAGACGCGATTGAACACTGGGGCACAAGCTACGTCCTGCTCGTCGGCGGTCGCTACGGCGGCATCATGAAAGAGAAATGGTGGCTGCCGGTCCGCTACAGCCACCTGGACGACGGCTCGGAAGGCAGCTACCTCTCCGACCTCTACTTCTCCGACATCTACACCGCGAACGGCAGCTTCTCCAGCTGGGACACCAACGGCAACGGCATCTTCGGCGAATGGACCACCACGGCGAAGGACGTCCTCGACATGTATCCGGACGTCTACCTCGGCAGACTCCCCTGCACATCGGCAGCTGAGGTCACACGCGTCGTCAACAAGATAGTCACCTACGAAAACACGACCGCCGATCCCTCCTGGTTCAAGAAAATGGTCGTCGTCGGCGGCGACAGCGCTCCCGGAGACCAATGGTACGAAGGCGAAGTGGAGAACCAGCTCGCCATCAGCTACATGACCGGCTTTTCACCTATACGACTCTGGACGTCGAACGGCAACCTCAGTGGCCGGGCGGACGTCATCGGCACGGTCAACAGCGGCTGCGGCTTCCTGTACTTCGACGGCCACGGCAACCCCATGGTCTGGGCAACCCATCCACCTAACAACAACAGCTGGGTCAACGGCCTCATCAATCCGGACATGTTTAAGTTTTCCAACCGCGAGAAACTGCCGGTCGTCGTCTGCGGCGGTTGCCACAACGCCGAGTTCAACATCTCCCTCAACAACATCATCAAGGGCATCATCCAATTTGGCTTCACCTCCTATTTCCACTCGAAGTTTTGGTGGCGGGAATGGGCGCCGGAGTGCTGGGCCTGGCGGTTCGTCACAGCGCCGCGCGGCGGCGGCATCGCGTCCATGGCGTATACCGGCCTGGACTGGTTCGCGACCGGTGACTACAACAACGACAGCATCGCGGACTGCACCCAGTTCTACAGCGGCTTTATGGACACCCGGTTCTTCGACAGTTACGGGGTCAACAACCTGACCGTGCTCGGCCAGGCGCATACCCACGCCCTCATCGCCTATATGAACGCCTTCCCGCCGATGGCGGATCAATACGACTGCAAGACCGTCCAGGAGTTCACCCTACTCGGTGACCCCACCCTGGTAATCGGAGGCTATCAATAAAAAAAAATTGGAAGCGAAGTCCTATGAGCCCACAACAACCCCTGTGCCTCGGCATCCTCATGCTGCTGCTAGCCAGCTCGCTGCTCGTCCCGAGCGCGCCCGCTGACCCGACCGCCCTCTACGCAGACGAACTCGTCCGCATCGACATCACCAACGGCATACCCACGCTGCCCAAAGGCGTTGACATCGCCGGCGGCGTCCCCGGGCAAGCCCTGGATATCATCATCCCCAAGCTGCGCGAAGAAGAACTCGCCGGCCTCACGTACACCGTACTCATCCCTGACGTGGACGCCTACGACCAGCCCTTCGCCGGACAGTACCACACCTTCGCCCAAATCGAGCAGATCCTGCAGGATACCGCCAACAACTACCCCAGCATCACGAAGCTCACCAGCCTTGGGAAATCCTACCAGAACCGTGACATCTGGTGCCTGGAGGTCTCGGATAACCCCGGCGTCGATGAAGGAGAGCCAGGCGTCGTCTTCATGGCTCTGCATCACGCCCGGGAATGGCCAACTGTGGAGATCGTCCTCAACCTCATCAACATCCTCACCAGCCAGTACTCGACGAACGCCACGATCAAGAACCTCGTGGACGGCCGACGCATCTTCATCGTCCCCTGCGTCAACCCGGACGGCTACTACCGCAGCCACGACCAGGGCCAGGACTGGCGCAAGAACATGCACTACTTCCCCCAGTACGGGACCACGGGCGTTGATTTGAACCGCAACTACGCCGGCTCCGTCAACGGCAAGGGCCTCGGCGAATGGGGCACCGTCGACCAAGGCGCGGCCACCCATGATTCCTCCCAAGAGGTCTACTGCGGACCCAACCCGAACTCCGAACTCGAAGTCCAAGCCGTCCAAAGCCTGTTCCTCAACAACAACATCTGCGCCTGTATCAGCTGGCACACCTACGAGGAGCTCGTCCTCTGGCCCTGGGGCTACAACCTCGCCGACAAGACCCCGGATAACACGTACCTCAGCCAGGTCGGCCAACACATTGCATCCCTCATCCACCGCCAGAGCGGCGGCACCTACACCCCGCAGCAAAGCGCAGCCCTCTACCCCACGACGGGCGATGCCCTCGACTGGGTCTACGGCTACGACTACTACGAACTCGGCCGATCCAACTTCTGCTACACCATCGAGGCCTGCAACCAGTTCCAGCCGCCCGCAAACCAGCTCGACCAGATCTGCGCGGAGAACGCCAAAGGCGGCCTCTACCTTCTCACAGAGGCAGCCAACATCAGCCTAGTCGCTCAAAGAATCCTGCCACCGGTCATCAACGACATGCCGGACAGCAACAACGGCACCTACCCGGTCTCCTGGCAAGTGCCTAACCCTGCGTCGAACCCGGATGTGTTCCAGCTCGATGAAATGACGAACCTCTCCACGACCACGGATGACGCTGAATCCGGCCTGGGCCTCTGGGCAAACGATGGATTCTCGGTCTCCACGGCGCGCGCCCACTCCGGCACCCACAGCTTCAAGGGAAACACCGCGGACAGCCAAGCCTCAACCCTGACGACCGTCACACCGCTACCAGTCACCCCGGGCATGTCCGTGTCGTTCTGGACCTACTACAACACAGAGTCGAACTTCGACTACGGGTTCGTCGAGGTCAGCACCGACGGCCGCCTCTTCAACGTCCTGGATAACTTCACCGGGACCGGCACCACGTGGCAGCAGAAACAGTACGACCTCAGCGCGTACGCAGGGAAGTCCGTGTTCCTGCGCTTCCGCTACGTCACGGATGACGGCACCTCCCTGGAAGGCTTCTACGTCGACGACATCACGCCGATCGCCCAGTTCGCCCATACGACCAACGTCTCAGCATCCATCACGCAGACGCACTATCAGTTCACGGACCATACGAATGGGACGTACTACTATCGCGTCCGTGGGCACACAGACGCCCGCGGCTGGGGCGACTACTCCACCGTGAAATCCATCAATGTCGTCATCACGCACCCGGAGAACGACACGACCCCACCGGTCCTCAACGTCACCAAGCCATTGGAGCATTATCTCTACATCAAGGACCGGGCGATTCATTCGTTTTTTATGACGCTCATCCTTGGGTCGATTACCGTTCAGGCTACGACCACGGATAAGTCCGGGATCGCACGCGTGGAGTTCTCCGTCGACGGCAAACTCATGATGACGGACACCGAGGCGCCCTACAGTTTGGCCTGGACGAACCGCACCTTCGGCCGGCACACGATCACCGTCGTCTCTTACGACAACGCAGGGAACAACGCTACCCAGAGCCTCGCGGTCAGGAAGTTCTTCTAAGGACTTCCCCTCTCTTTTTTTCCTTTTTTTCTTCCTATTTTACGCAAGAATTTATATAGTTTCACGGCTTTGTTTTTTTATAGGGGGAAAACCACGTGAACAAGCTTCATGTCGTTTGTATCGTCGCCGTTGTCCTTGGCAGCGGCGTTGCCGCCGGTCTTACGAGTGCTCAACCAACATTGCAGGTCCAGACGCAGGCCGTCTCATTCTCAGAGGTCCAGTTCCACGAAGTGGACGGTGCAGTGAGTCTGAGCCTTCCTGAAGCGAGTTCGTATACGACGACTCCCGGGGAGCCGATCCTGCCTGTGGTGACGCGTGTGTTCACATTCCCGTTCCGCACGCATATCGATGACGTAACGGTGCAGTTTTCTGGTGGACATACCCAACCACTGTTGCTTCCGCTGATGACTGCCACCACTGTCCGCCCAGATGAGGAGATTACTGCATTGGTAACAGTTCAGGGTGGGAATGCGCAGGCGTCCTTCAGCTATTCTCTCGGAGGCGGTCTGTGCGGTGAGATGCATGTGACGTACCTCGCGGTTCACCTCTCCCCTGTCAGCTACGACCCGTTGGAACAGTCCGTGACCTGTGCCTTGGGTGCCACTATCACCGTCACGTACTCGTTGCCACAGCCTCTGCCGCAGCCAGTCGACGATTACAAGCTCGTTGTGATTGCTCCTAAAGAGTTCGCCTCTACCCTTGAGCCGCTCATCGCGCATAAGATTGCCCATAATGTCACCGTGAAGCTGGTGAACACGGAGGAGGTCTGTAACGGCACCTATTTCCCGGCCCAGGGCCGCGACTGCGCGGAGAAGATGAAGTATTTCATCAAGAACGCCACGGAACAATGGGGGACGTCCTATGTGCTGCTCGCCGGCGGCCGAAAGGGCGGGATACAAACGGAGAAATGGTGGCTGCCCGTGCGATACTCCCATCTGGATGATGGTGGAGAGGGCACGTTTCTAAGCGATTTGTACTTCGAAGATTTGTACGACTCTGAGGGGAACTTCCAGACGTGGGATACGAACGACAACGGCATCTTCGGGGAATGGACCAACACCAGCAAGGACATCCTCGACATGTATCCTGATGTCTGTGTCGGTCGGCTGCCGTGCACATCGGTCGCTGATGTCAATATCCTCGTCAAGAAGATCGTCACGTATGAGACGACGACGGCTGGGTCTGACTGGTTCCATCGGTTCATCGGCATCGCCGGGGACACGTACCCCGCGGAAGGCGACCCGGTGTTCGAAGGCGAAGTCACGACCGCCAAGTCCTATAGTATGCTCAAGCCCTTGGGGTTCACCGCGACGTACTTGTGGACGTCTCTGGGCACCTTCACCGGATCGCAGGATGTGATCGCTGGAATCAGCGAAGGCGCGGGGTTCGTGCATTTCTCCGGGCATGGGAATCCCTCGATCTGGAGCACGCACAAGCCGTACAACGACTCGTTCGTCGACGGCCTGAAGACCTCTGACATGCACAAACTGAAGAATGGTGAGAAGCTGCCCATTGTCATCGTCGGCGGCTGCCACAACGCCCAGTACAACACCAGCCTCTGCAACATCGCCAGCGGGGTGCTGAAGTACGGTCTGAAGTATTTCCAGTCGACGCGGCCGTACGGGAAGTTCTATTACATGGAGTGGGTGCCACAGTGCTGGGCCTATGACATGTTGGAGCAGCGGCATGGCGGCTGCATCGGCATCATCGCGAACACCGGGCTTGGGTATGGCGCGCCCGGATGGGACACCCTAAACCAGAGCGGCCGACTGCTGGAGTGGTCGTTCTTCCAAGCCTATGCGAACGGAAGCCAGAATCTGGGGATGGCGCATGCGATGAGCCTGGTGCACTACATGCTCTTGTATCCGCCGATGGCGGAACTCATCGACTGCAAGATCATCCAAGAGTGGGGGTTGCTTGGCGACCCGAGCCTGCAGATGGGAGGATTCGCCTCGTAGACCGCGCTCCTTAAGAAATATTTATATAGGTACGAGGAATAATTTTATTCCATGAAGCATCAGGGTAGCCTAGGACATACGATACTCGTTTCCTTCTGCTTGATTCTCTTGGTGGCGCCGGCTGCCGCTGCATCGCTTGCGCAGCCATTGCTTCCGCTCCCACAGCCTGCGGCGTCCGGTGGCGCTCGGCCGTATCTTGCGCACATCACGATTCCACTGCTCCAGTATTATTTGGGGCGTCTCTGCAGTTTCGGTCCACGGTACACGGGGACTGTGAACAACACCCTAGCAAGCGAGTACATCTACAACGCCTTCGAAGACCTGGGATACCAGGTCGAGTATCACTCGTGGAAGCACGGGAAGTTCCAGAGCCGTGATGTGGTCGCGACATTGCCTGGGTTGCTGCCGGACAGTGACGGCGTCTACATCGTCTCCGGTCATTTCGATACGGTGAAGCCGTCGCCAGGGGCTGATGACGATGGTTCTGGGGCGATGGCTGTGCTAGCGATCGCGGATGCCCTGAAGGGTCTGACGTTGAACCATACGATCCGCTTCATCACATTCTCTGGGGAAGAGGTGGGGACGTACGGGAGTTACACGTACGCCAAGGAGGCGGCCGAGCAGGATGAGAACATCATCGCTGTGCTGAACATGGATATGATTGGGTATGCGAATACGCCAGATGGCGGGCGGATCCTTCGGTTCTTCCCTCCATCGCGGTCCGAGTGGATCGCGCAGTACGCCACGCAGATTTGCACGCAGTACCAGGATGTCGTGGACCTGTCGATTGAGACGCTGCCGAACTACCGGGGCAACGATGCGCAGCCGTTCATCGACTACGGATACGACGGTGTGTGGATCGCGCATCATGATGGGTACGCCTGGGGCCATTCAGCGAATGATTCGATTGATAAGATCAACTGGTCGTATTATGCGAAGGCGGCGCAGTTCATGTGCGCGCTGACGTGGGAGATCGGGATGCGGCCGACGCCCGTGCAGGTCCGTCTGACCGCGCCGCATGAGGGCACAGAGTACTTCTTCAACCATTCCGTGAGAGAGCTGCCGATTTACAAGGATTGGTTCACCGGATTACCTGGCGCCACGATTATCGTGGGGCGGGCGAATGCGGAGGCCGAGGTGATCTCGTCGGAGCCGATCCTGTATGTGATTTTCTGCCTGGATGGTGATTTTAAAGCGTGGGAGTCGTCCCCGCCGTATTCCTGGAAGATCTGGGGGGAGTACTCACCAATCATCGGGAAGCACACCCTGGGGGTGTACGCGTACACGACGAAGGGGCATGTGGCGTACGACGAGATGGATCTGTTCGTGTTGAGTGCGACGTACTCCTACCGCCGTCATGCGATATAAAGAATGAAGGGTTGTTGAACGTGGTTCGGCATCGACTGTTGGCTGTGGGTGTGGTTGTTCTTTGTATTGGTGCGGCGTGCGGATGCTGCCTGGGCGGGAGCGCGTCTGCGTCTTCTCCGCCTGTTGTTCTCGTGACCGGGTTTGAGCCGTTTGGGAATTATTCGGTGAATCCTTCGGGGGAGCTGGCGAAGGCGCTCAACGGGACCGTGGTGGACGGGGCGCTTGTAATAGGCGTGGTGCTGCCCGTGAACTTCACGACCGCGGTCGAACAGGCAAAGGCTGCGATCACTCGGTATGCGCCGGTATTGGTGATCAGTACCGGATTGAATGCGCGTCTGCATCGGGTCACGGTTGAGCATGTGGCTGTGGATCTTCATCAGCAGCCGCGGGTGGACGGCCGATGGGTGCCGCCGACGCGGCTGGATCCGTCTGGGCCGCTGGTGCGCCGGGCGTCGATTCCGGTGGAGCGCTGCGTGCTGTCGCTATGTGCCGGTGGTGTACCGGTGCGGGGGAGCTGGTGGGCGGGGACGTACGTGTGCAACGCCGTGTTCTACGAGGAGGTTGGGTGTGTACAGGGCTCTGGGGTGCGGGTGGGGTTCGTGCATGTGCCGCTGCTGGATTCACAGGACCCTAATGGATTGCCGCTGTCGGTGTTGGTGACGGCTTTGCAGCGGGTGATTGAAACTAGTCTTGCGCAGTGTTCTTGAAAATGTTTATAAGGACCCGGTTGCTTTTTAGGCGAGATGAGGGAGATAGCCAAGGCGCAGCTGACGGTGGGTCTGCTTGCGTTTTTTGCGACGATGTGGGAGCTAGTTATTCATCTGGGGAATTTCACCAACATCCTTGTGTTCTTTGGGGTACTGTTGTTGCAGCTGGTGGTGCTTCTGGTGTTGGCGTACATCCTGATCGCGCTGCTGGAATGGGTGCATGTGTTTGATCTGCGGACGAACGCGGTGCTGACGCTGGTGGTGCTGGTGACGTTCCGTATGTTAGCAACGATAGGCCTGGGATAAAAAAGGGTGGTCTCGTCGGTTCGTTTAGGTTTTTTCAGGTTTTTCGGAGACTTTGACGACGTGGACAGCGCCGGTGAAGGCTCCGGTGGGGGTGAAGAGGGGGCAGGCGCGGACGCTGAGGTAGCGGTCAAGGGTCGGGTCGTAGAAAGTGCCGTTCTTGGGTTGTCTGGTGGTCTTGATGTCGGGGGCGAGGCAGGTGTCCGGTGCCTTATCGGTATGATGGAGGAGTTCGTAGCATTTCTTGCCGAGGCACTGCTCCGCTGTGAGGCCAAGGAAAGCGGCGAAGCTTGCGTTGATGCGGCGGACCGTGAACGTGGAGTCCATGAGGAAGACCATGTCTGCAACCGCGTCAAGCGTGGTCTGCCATTCCGTGGTGGCGAGGCTCTGCTGGTCTTGGAGGTGGTGCTGGGTGGTGGTGTCCGCAAGGATGAGTGCGACGCCCGGCTGGCCGTCGTCGAAGGTGGTTGGTACCGTGCGGATCTGCAGCGTGAGGTCGTGGTTGTGGTGGGTGTACGCATAGTCAAGGGTAGTTTCTTTGCCGGTGAGTGCGGTCTGGGCGTGGGCTGCGAGCTCCGGGATGTTCAGAAACGTGTCGGCGAGCGTCATGACGTGGCTGCCGATGAGCTCCATGCGGGTGACGCCTAAGAACGAGAGCAGCGTGGTGTTGGTCTGGATGATCTTGAGGTCCTTGTTGAGCAGCGCGATGCTGTCCGGGCTGTAGTCCATGAGGGCGGAGATGGGGATGCGGGTGGAGGGGAAGTAGACCTTGGCGGGGCCGAAGGTGAGCATCTCTGCTTGTCCGGTGATGAGGAGGATGTCGAGGTATTTGGCGACGCTGTTGCGGTTGGTGTGGGTCTCCCTGGCGATGTCGGTGACCGTCATACCTTTGGGGTGTGTTTTGAGGATGGTCTTGATGGCTTGGAGTTCGTCTTGGTAGGTGTCCACAGGTGGCTATCTGGTGTTCGCTATTTATGCATTTCGTTTTGCTTTGCGGTTTTGCATGGCAAAGCAGGAAAGTATTAAATATAGGTACGGTGATGCAGGTTATGCCAGGCAGTAATGCATGGCAAAAGCTAGTGGCGAGGGACCTAAGCAGCATGACACCCAATTCAGATTTACCAAGCCCGGATTTCACGCGCTTCGTGGGGGAGCACCTTCCTCGTTTCCATCCTCTCCTCTCATCCCTCACATCCCCTCACCACTCCCATCCCTCCCGCTTTTTTTCATCCTTCCTACATCTTGGAGGTACCATCTCCCATTTCGCATAAAAGCATCCCGCCTCCTTCTTTTCCCTGGTACCTCCCCCTTTCCCATCTCTCCTACTCCGTTCTCTCCCGTTGATTTTATGAGCAAAACTATATAAAATTACCAGACCCTATTGAGTTCTATGAACCGACTCTTCCCCGTCCTCACTGCGCTGTGCCTCTGCATCCCAGCTCTCTCAGTCGTCTCCGCCGGTCCACAGTCGCCTTTACTCCAGTCGACCTCCGGCTCCAAAGTCCAGGCTGTCATCGACCAGATCACGCCCCAGCTGCTCACCACCTACCTCACCTACCTCACGGGCCTGGGGTCACGGGCTACGGGCACCTACGGCTGCCAGCTCGCAGGCGCGTACATCGCACAGAAGTTCACCCAAGACTCACTGAACGTCCGTCTGCTGAACTTCACGGCCCGCGGTAACACCTACATCCCCCGCATCTACACCGCCAGCGACATCGAAGGCAGCCTCCCCGGCAACGACGCAAACGACTCTAGCATCCTCATCTTCAACGCCCACTACGACTGCTCGTGGAAATCCGCGGGTGGTAACGACGATGGAAGCGGCACCGCCGCGGTCCTCGCCTGCGCCTACGCCCTCAGCCAGTTCAGCTTCAACCGCACCATCTGCCTCGTCACGTTCGCCGGCGAAGAACAAGGACTCCTCGGCAGCCGCGCCTACGCCAAAGACGCCCTCATCCGAGGCGACGACATCCTCCTGGAGATCAACGCGGACATGATCGGCCACGCGGTCACCGCCACAGGCGCCCACAGCGGTGACCTCTCTGTCACCGAGGACGCGGGCTTCGGCGCAGACGCCTTCCACGCGGTCAACACTGCGTACATCGGCTTCACCCTCACCGACCGCCAATACAATCACAGTCAGAGCCACTGGGGCGGTAGCGACTACGGCCCGTTCGTCAACGACGGCTGGGAGTCCATCGCCTGCTGGGAAGCGGACGGCGACCCCAACATGCACACCCCCGCGGACAACTACAGCAACGTCAACATCCCGTACCTCGTCAACTACACCAAGCTTATCGCCGGAACCCTCGCAACCCTCGCCGACACCAATGTCGTCCCGCCGCAAGTCCGCCTCGTCTCACCCCGGCCCGGCACCCTGTCCGTCCACGGACGCTACCTCAAAGACATCGACGAACGCAAGACCACCTGCATCAACGACGTCTGGATCTACGCCGAGGTCTTCCACCCCTCCTCTCCGGTCACCCACGTCGACTTTTACATGGACGGCAGGCTCAAACTCAACGACACCGAAGCACCCTATGTCTGGCACCTGGCGACGCGGTCCATCCGGACGCATACCATCACCATCATCGCCTATGATACGCAAGGACATACCACACGCACGACACGCGAGATCAGGTACATCAACCTCCTACTTCGCAAATAAAAAAAAAGTTGCCCTGTCTAACGAAAGTTCACTTAGAAGTGATTCATGATAAATTCCCTAATCTTTTTATGATAACCCAAACGTCTGACGATATATTTTGTAGCCTTGACTATTTGTGTATCAAATAATCTTGTTACAATCAACCCAACAATAAATATAAGCACGCCCATGGCAACTGCCAACACAACGCCTATTTGGCCAAAGAACAATACGTAAAAGAATGTAACAACCGCGCCCAGGACCGACATAAGAGCGGCCCTGATAATAAAATAAAGTCTCTGCAACCACGTAGAAAGCAACAGTGCCTTTATCACGGCTCTTTTTTCGATAACGCGTTCAGGCCCAGACGGAACACTTTCTATCTCGTGTAATATGTTTTTTGTATAATCAAGATCTGATAATTGTAATATCTTTTTTGCATATTTGGCTTCCGATAAATCCTTGGAACTTGCGGTTTCAAGCTCCACCATAATCCTCTGAGATATTTCAGCTATTTCGTCGTCTATCTGGGATGGTTTTTCCGCCAGTTTTGTCTTCTTCCTTATAAAATGGATGGACGGTTTTTTCCTCATTTTTTCCCTCTCGGCAGGCATAATTTTTTAGTTTACTACAAAGTATACGAACAAACAATAGAAAAGTATAGAGAAGCTTATTATATAGTGTTTGACAGAATATTCAAACAGTATATTTTTTCAAGTATTATATTGTTTTTATACTGTTCTTTAGTCGTTTTTAAGTTATGCTGATATAACACGATGACAATGAAGAATGTATAGGTGATATCTAATGGCGAATACAAATGTTGGCGCTAATTTGAAGACGAAGAGTCAAGAGCTTAAGAAATGGTTCATGGATATGGATGCAAAAATGGAGCAATGGAAGTTTTCCGTCGAGGATACCAAAGAAGGCATGCGGGTGGAACTGCACGCAATAGCTCTCGTCAAACATCCAAAGGACAAAAAGTAAAGCAAGTAGGTATAACTCTCTATTTTTTAAAGTTGCACCTTTGGTATATTTAGAAAAAGGTGCAGCAAATTTTTACCTTTCCACTTCTATTTCGTTGATTTTATATGTACTTTTGTACCATTTTTTATATGATATGATGTATCAAATAATTTCAACAGATCGCTGTCACTTTTATTATCCGACATTGCTAAATGATAGGAATAATTTTGTTTGGGGTACATTTTTTGAACAGCAGATACTTTGTTAGGTCCGTACATATGAATGAAATTTTCGTCATTGTTATCCAGTGTACTACTTATATACGACCAACCTAGCTTTTCACATAGATATTTAACATAATCTTCAGGTGATGCTGTACAGAGTACGTTAACCGTAAACTCATCGGTATTTTTTAAGATAAAACGTAACATTGGTATACGAATATCATCATACAACGACAGACCAAACTTCTCTACTTTTTTTTCATAGTGCGTTGTTTTCCTTACAGTCATCAGAATTTTTTTAAGATACTCCCCTTTTGTTATTTTTCCAGTCATTCGTTGTGTCAAATACATTAATAGTGGAAGGAAACATCGATGACTTTTCATGAAAAGCCATACGAAATGGGCCAACGAATCATAGGGCAGTAAGGTGCTATCTAAATCTACGACATTAATTTTTTTTTCATATCTATCATTACCATCACCATGACAAGTATTAGATTTGCTTGCTATAGCAGCTATCATATC
>CAIRCU010000014.1 GCA_903877165.1 Methanobacteriota archaeon
CTTGGGGTCTTCAGGAGAGAAGAAAGGTTAATCAAGAAGATTGTCCTTTTCTTTTCTGGGGTCGGGTAAATATGGTGAAAAAGGCGCTGTGCATTCTCTGTGTTGTGTGTTTTCTTGGTTTTTGTGTAACTCCTGTTTTCCGGGGAATGGTGCTTGATGATGTGACGCCACCGGTGACGGTCGCGTCGTTTGATCCTGCGCAGCCTAATGAGAACGGGTGGTACAACACCGCGGTTCGGGTGACGCTGACAGCGATGGATAACGAGTCCGGTGTGAATGCGACCTATTATCAGCTCAATCAAGGTGGATGGATACGCTATTCAGGGCCTTTTTCCTTGAAAGAGGGCAACGTCACTTTTACCTATTACTCGGTTGATAATGCTGGGAATGCAGAGGTCTGGAAATCGAGCATCATTCATATCGATACCACGTCTCCAGTTGTAGTGCTTAATAAAAACATCCTGTTAAAAGGAGTGAAATTTACGGCTGATTGTCGGGATAGTCTCAGTGGCATTAATCATGTGGATTTTTTCATACACGAGACGTGCGTGGCGTCCCTGCATGAGCCGCCGTACGAGACATTCGTCTTGTTTCCGCTCTGTTATCCGCCCTGTCATTTTAGAGGGTTTATCTGTGCACCGTCCGTTGTCGGTGACGATAATATCAGCTTTTTTGTCTTGCATGGGACTGTTGATAATCAGAGCAATTATTATTGCTGGGTCTATGACAATGCGGGGAACGCCGCTGGTAATTTCCCGTGTTTTGGTCCTTTCTCTTATTCATTTTTCTTTAAATGGGTAGTTTTTCCGAATGAATACACCGGCTATCTCGGACGACACCATGTGAATGCCTGGTTCCAATGAAAATACGTCTGACCTATTGAGAGGGCGTACCGCTGGTCATCTTCTTCCTTTTAACGTCGTAGTAACGGGCCGCCATAAGCAGGGACATGATGACCGCGCTGGTGATCATGAAGACGAGGACGCCGAAGCCACCGTAGCGGTCTGAGATGGCTGCGATGCCGGGGATGCCGATGACCATGCCTGCACTGATGACGATGCTGTAGACGGCCATGGTGACGCCGCGCATCGTCTCCTTAGCTTCATCCGCGAGGGAGGAGAGAGCGGAAGGGCCGAACGCAAGGGCCATGAACCCAAAGATCGCAAGCAGCGGCCAGAAACTAATGATGTTGTTCTTCACGGCGTCCCCGGTGGATGGGGTTGCGGTGAGGTAGCCGATCCCTAGGACTGTCATGATGCCGACGAAGCCGACGGTGCCGACGAGCATGATAGGTAGCCTGCCGTACTTGTCGGAGAGTCTCCCGTAGAAGACTTGGGTGATGATGAGGAAGACGCCGCCGCCAGCGATGAACCCAGCGAGGTAGATTGGAGGGATGCTGAGGACGCCTTGGGAGGTGGAGACGGTGAGGAAGGTGAGGGCTGCACCGATGATCATGAAGACGATGAACCAGGGGAGGGTGACAAGGAGGATGGAACGTTGTTTGAGGACCGCGATGATGTTGCGGAACCGTATCTTTTTGGAGAGGAGGTCTTGTTTCTTGGGTTCGGAGATCATGAAGGCGGAGTAGGTGAGGCCGGCCATGGCCATGACGCCGGCGACCAGGAAGGTGAGGTGGAGGTTGCTTCTGAAGAACTCGAGGAAGAGGGCGCCGAGGGCGAAGCCGAAGATCCAGCCGAGGAGGTTGAAGGCGTCGAATGCACCCATTTCGCGGCCGCGGCGGTCCTCGGGAGCGTAGTCCGTGAGGAGCGCGAGGCTGGAGACGAGGATGGAGCCGGCTGCGATGCCGTGGCCTGCGTTGATGGCGAAGATGGCGTAGAGGTTGGTGGTCAGTGAGAGGGCGAAGAGCAGGAGGCCTGCGGCGAGAAGTCCGAAGAGGAGGATGATCTTGCGGCCGAAGCGGTCGACGACGGTGCCGATGAACAGGACCGTGCCCATCTCGAAGAGGGGGGAGGCGGCGGCGACGATGCCGTAGCCGAAATAGGTGGTGGTGATGCCGAGATAAATGGGGAGGGTGGCGAGCATGATGCCGAAGCTTGCGCGGATGAAGAACGTGGAGATGTAGAGTGATGAGAGCAGCCCTAGGTATCCCCTCGTTCGCATGGTAGTCGCCTGGGGGAGAGTACTGGGTTGGTCCTTTAAATAGGTGCTTCACAGGTTGTATCCAAGGCCTTTTTATAGACTCGTATGTTTCTGGCTACGATATGTGACTGTGTTCACATCTCTGGGTTTGTGACGAGCGATAAGCATGCAGAACGGTGGGAAAGAAAAAGGCGGTCTGCTGTATCGGATTCGATGTCGGTTGATTGGCCGGCCGCGCAACATCCATGACCCGCTGTTGTTTCAAACGATTTCGCTTATTGCGCTGCTGTCGTGGATTGGGCTTGGGGCGGATGGGCTGTCGTCGTCGTCGTACGGGCCTGAGGCGGCTTTCACTCAGATCCTTGGGCATACGTATCTCGCGGTGTTCCTGGCACTGGCGACCGCGGCGACCGTGTTCATCATCTCGTACACGTATTCGAAGATCATTGAGGAGTTCCCGCATGGCGGCGGTGGCTACATCGTCGCGACGCACACGCTGGGTCGGGTGCCCGGGGTCGTCTCCGGGTCCGCGCTGCTCGTCGATTATGTGCTGACTATTGCAGTGTCAATCTCAGCATGCGGTGATGCCTTCTTCAGCTTCATCCCCCCGGAATATCAGGTGTTTAAGCTTTCGGTGAAGCTTGCGTTAATCCTGTTTCTCGTTGTTCTGAATCTGAGAGGAGTGAAGGAGTCGGTGAAGGTGCTGGCGCCGATCTTCCTGCTGTTCCTGGTGATGCACGTGCTGCTGCTGGGGTACGGCCTTGCGAGCAACGTACCGCACATCGGGGCGCATGCAGCAAGTGTGACGACGAGCCTGAACGCGGATATCGGCGCCATAGGCCTCGTTAGCGTGTTCGCGATCTTCCTTCGAGCCTTTTCCCTGGGTGCGGGGACGTATACCGGGATCGAGGCGGTGTCCAATGGCCTGCAAATCATGCGGCAGCCGCGGGTGCGGACCGGGAAGCGGACGATGCTGTTCATGGCGATTTCGCTGTCTGCGGTCGCCGGTGGCATCCTGCTGTGTTATTTCTTCATGGATATTCAGCCTGTGCCGAACCAGACGCTCAACGCGGTGCTGGCGAACCGGTTGTTCGGCGGCTGGCCTGCGGGATACTGGATCGCTGCTTTGATTATTTTCTCGGAGGCGCTGCTGTTGATTGTGGCATCGCAGACCGGGTTTATCGACGGGCCGCGGGTCATGGCGAATATGGCGGTGGACTCCTGGTTCCCGAAAAAGTTCGCGGCGCTGTCGGAGCGGCTCACAATCCAGAACGGTGTGCTGGTGATGGGGGTCTCCGCGCTGCTTATAGTCGGGTTGACAGCCGGGAGCGTCTCGACCCTGATAATCATGTACGCAATCAACGTGTTCGTCACGTTTTCGCTGTCGCAGCTGGGGATGGCGCGGTTCACGCTTAAGAATCGGATGAAGAACCCGCATTGGCGGCGGCGGTTCGCGATCTTCGCTGTCGGGTTCGCGGTGTGC
Organism: Methanobacteriota archaeon; assembly: GCA_903877165.1. Taxonomy (GTDB): domain Archaea; phylum Thermoplasmatota; class E2; order DHVEG-1; family DHVEG-1; genus CAIRCU01. The sequence continues at coordinate 3,584 of CAIRCU010000014.1, forward strand.
TTTACGATCCTTTTAGTGACGATTTCTGAAAAGTTCAGGGAGGGCGGCTATGTGACCTTGGTGGTCACGGCGGTCATCATCCTGATTTGTTACGGGATTTATCGGCATTACCAGAAGGTGAGGACCGCGATGAAGAAGTTCGACGAGGTCCTGCTGCTTTCGAATATCCATCTGGCGGATAAGCCGAACACCAAGCCGATTGATTCAACGAAGCGGACCGCGGTGCTGCTCGTCCGGCGGTACGACGGCTTCAGCGTCAACACCTTCCTGCAGTTGATCCGCAACTTCCCCGGACTCTACAACAACATCATCTTCACGGCGGTCGCGGAGGTGGACTCCGGGTCGTTCAAAGGCAAAGAGGAACTTGATGCCTTGGAACGCTCTGTGCGCAGCGACCTGATGAAGTACGTGAAGCTAGCACGGACGCTGGGGTTCGCTGCGGACTACCGCATGGACATCGGCACAGATGTGGTCGCGACCGCGTCAGCGCTGTGCGAGTCGATTGCGCATGAGTTCCCGACGGTGACGTTCTTCACCGGGAAGCTGTGCTTTAGGCATGAGACGATCTTCCATAAGATACTGCATAACGAGACGGCGCTTGCCATCCAGCGTCGGCTGCAGTGGGAGGGGCTGCCCGTGGTCATCATCCCCGTGCCCGTTGAACTCTGAGGAAAAAACGGTTTATGGGATGGCGGCAAACGCCTCAAGGGTCTTTGCCAGCAGCGTCTTGTTCACCTGTTTTTGATGCCCGAGGGTGTCGAATGGCCTGTCGCCGTAGTCATGGCCGGGGTAGACGATGAGGCTGTCGGGCAGCGGCATGATCTTCTTCTGCAGACTGTCGAACATCTCTTTCAGATTGCCATCTGACAGATCCGTGCGTCCGCAGTCCCCGATGAACAGGGTATCGCCGGTAATGAGCGCCTCGTCGTTGACGAGCAGGCAGATGCCCCCCGGGGTATGCCCTGGGGTGCTGATGATAGTGATTGGGATGGCGCCTACCTGAAGCACGGTGCCGTCTTTGACGATGAGGTCAGGATGGACTCGAAGGTGTTTGCCGTCGGCTTCGGAGGCGACGACCTTTGCCGCTGGATGCTGTTTCTTGACTGATGGGAGTGCCGCGGTGTGATCGCCATGGTAATGCGTGATAATAATATAGTGTAAGGTGAGGTGCTCGTCGTGGATGCGTTGGAGCGCTTGGGTGGCCTCTATGCTTGGGTCGACGAGGGCTGCGGTCTTGTCCGGTTCGCTGATGACCAGATAGCTGAAGTTATCGGCGCCGATGCGGAGCTGCTCTAGTTTCATGATTCCTCCACCCTTGTGTGTGCGTAGGCTGGTGGACTTATTTAAGTCTTGCAGACGCTTTGCAGTATCTTGGAGAGAGCGGTGTGTCTGTACTGATTTTTTCGATGGCGTGGATGATGCGTTCTTTCTTGGCCATGGGGATGGTCTCCTTTGTGGTGTTGGATGGCATACTAATATTATGTTAACAATTGTTAATTAAGGTTGCAGTTCCTCAACACAAGCGAACCTCTGAAAGAAACACATCCATTCACGGCCAATGACGGCCATCCGCTAGATGCGGACGTCACGTCCTGCCTTCACGCACTGCTCTCTTGGTTTATTGGAGGATCACCTTCGAGAAGAAAATCTTCGCCTCAACGGTACGTGTCGCAGTCACACCCTCACCGCAGATGACATCGACGGTAATCGTTGGAAGCATCGTGAGAATCCCAAGGCCTATGCCTCTCACAGGACAGTCAACATCCGCACTCCCACCCATCTGAAGAGAGGTGTGAATATCAGTGAACTCTTTTGGCGTAATAAAAAGACCACCCATGACGGTCACGTTCACCGTGATATCGGTCGCAGCTTCGTCTCCGACATTCGTGACATTGACAGTGAACCCTTTTCCACCGGTCACATCGATGGAAAACGCAGGCAACGAAATCCCTGGCACATGTTTGAAAATCCCACCGGTGACGGCATCGGTGTTATAGGAGCCGGCCCAGCCGACTTGCCCTGCCGTAAACCCAAGGCATAACAAAGGGATTCCCGTCATCTCAGCGTAGTCGGTCCACGTATTCCCACCATCACGACTAAACGAAGCACCAGAGGCATTCGGCGATGCTCCCACGCTGATGTACATATCGACGGTCCCCGGAACATAACAGAGATCATAACTATAACAAGGACCAGTGTAGGCAACATTTTGCCAGGTGACGTCGCCATCGGAGGTTTCGGACAGCACGGTCGTTCCAGCGGTATCAATCGCCAAAACAAGACCATGATTTACATCTCTGAAGGCAGGTTTCGTATACGAACGAAGGGTCGTCTGTGCAACGGTCCAGTGCAGACCTCTATCACTTGATTTGTACACCCGTCCCATAGTGGTGCCGAACCAGACTGTATCGCCGACGGCACAGCAGGATCCTATAAGGCCGTATTCACCCTGCAATGGCGCAGGGATGTCCGCTGCCGGGACACGTGTCCATGTGGTTCCGCCATCGGTAGTGGTGTAGATCTCGAAGTATCCATCGGCGGGATCACCCATGCACCAGCCGACATCGGCATCCCAGAAGTGGACACAATTGGGAAATGACCCAATGTAATTAAAATCAGCAGATTCTTGTCGCACCCACGACGTTCCTCCATCAGAGGTGTAATACAGACCCATAACGCCATTCTGAGGCGCACACATCGGCGCCCAGGCCCTATTAGCATCCAGAGCAAAAATCATGGAAAAGAACTGATTTTCTGAGTTGGGGATGGTTCCTGTTGTCCACGTCGTCCCGCCGTTCACGGTTCTGGTGAAGTCCTGGCAGGGATACGAGGGATTGTCTCCATTAAACGCCGCTGCCCAGACGACGCTTTCATTTACACTGGAGATGTAGCCGATGCCGCGGTTCGGATCAACAAACCCCGTGGCTTGCTCCGTCCATTCTCCCCGTGGAAACAATGCATTCGCAATAAGTGCTTTATTGTTCACGGTCCGTGCGTGAGGAATCTCAGCGGATACACACATCCCGAACACCGAGGGAATAGCACCACAGACACACAACAGAACAATACCAACCACCAAACTTTTCTTCAACAGTACATTTTTTCCCATTGTTTTCCCCCTTATTAGACTTTTATATTCGGCAACTCCTTAAAAACGTATCTGGAGGACATCATTCCCCTCCTATTTACTGAACTGTCCTAAAAAAATCTCAGGGACACGATTCTATAGAACCGTTCTTTCGATTGTTGCTCATACCACTACAGAGGAACACGCCCTGAATCAAAACCGACGGTTAATAAACAGGATGGAAATTACAAGAACCGAACAACCATTAAAGAAACACTGGGGGAGTCTTCCGAATGTTCGATACCGGAAACATCGGCTTCATGCTCGTCGCCACCAGCCTCGTCATGCTCATGACACCAGGCCTCGCCTTCTTCTACGGCGGCCTCGTCGGACGAAAAAACGTCCTGGCCATCATGATCCAAAGCTTCGTCTCCATGGCCGTCGTCGACATCATCTGGTTCGCGGTCGGCTACAGTCTCTGTTTCAGCGGCGGATCTGGAGGCATTATCGGCAACTTCGACCACGCCTTCCTCCTCGGCATCGACCCTACCACCCCCTTCGCCGGTAACACCAGCATCCCCCTCTACGTCTTCATCGTCTACCAGATGATGTTCGCCATTATCACCCCGGCCCTCATCACCGGCGCCTTCACCAACCGCGTCCGCTTCAAAGCCTACCTGCTCTTCCTCGTCGCCTGGCTCTTCCTGGTCTACTTCCCCTTCGTCCACATGGTCTGGGGCGGCGGCCTCCTCGCCACCTGGGGCGTCAAGGACTTCGCCGGCGGCATCGTCGTCCACACCACGGCCGGCATGGCTGCACTCGCTTCCGTCTTCTACGTAGGCCGACGAACCATTGGGAAGAAAGAACGCTCCCACAACCTCCCTCTCGTCGCCATCGGCACAGGCTTGCTGTGGTTCGGCTGGTACGGCTTCAACGCCGGCAGCGAACTGTCCGTCAACCCCGTCACCGTCACCGCCTTCCTCAACACCGACCTCGCGGCATCGGTCGCCGCCTTCACCTGGCTCATCCTCGCCTGGATCTTCGAAAAGAAACCCAAGTTCCTCGGCTTGCTCACCGGCTCCATCGCCGGTCTTGCTACGATTACTCCCTGTGCTGGGTTCGTGACCCCGGCAGCGGCGATGCTTATCGGCATGATGGCCGGCCTAGTCTGCTACCTCGCCATCTGGTACAAGAACAAGAAGAACTGGGACGACGCTCTCGACGTCTGGGGCGTGCACGGCGTCGGCGGCATCATCGGCACAATCTTTTTAGGGATCTTCGCTACCACCGCGGTTAATGCTGCAGGAGCTAACGGCCTTTTATTTGGTGGGACTAGGTTTTTCGGCCTGCAGGTCTTCGCCGTCGCCCTCGCCGGCTTCTGGGCCTTCATCCTCACCTACGTCATGCTCTGGATCATCAACAAAGCCACCCCCGTCCGCGTCTCCCCGGAGGATCAGTCGAAACTCGACGAGGCCTTGCACGGCGAGACAGCGTACATCGACGACTAACAGAGACGTCCATCGAACCTAAAGAGATTTACCGATCCATTGACCGGACTCTGTTTATCGCGAGAGCGGCAAGCGAGGCATAGGAATGCAGGATCCGGTCCTGCTCGATGGTCATCGTCTCATCGGATCTAACTGGTTTGATAGCGAGGATACCGTAGTTATCCGTCGCCGTCTTCAACGGGACAAAACGAAGGTCGGAATCGGTGAACGGCGACGTTTTCAGACCGATATCATCACCGGTCTTGAGACACCAGGTGGCCTCAGCCCATTGCTTTTCGTCTAAATGCATGCCCTTGCTTGATGCAAGGATCTGAAGGTCATCCCCTTTTTTCGAGAGAACCGCCACTTCCCAGGGGAAATGCCTTTCGATATTCTCCAATAACGCTTTCGCAATGTCTTCAATGGTCACCGCTGCGGTGAGGTCTTCGCTGAGCTGGAATAAGGTCAGGATGTGTTGTTCCCCGAACCGTGCCGCTACGGCACTATCCCGTGCCCGAGTGATGAGGTAGCTGACGAGTATCCCTACGATAAACAACACGATGAACGTAATGATGGAAGACTCGTCTGCAACCGTAATCGAGAAGAGCGGAGGCACAAAAAGCAAATCATAGGTAAGGACACTCACCGCGGCTGTGAAGACGGCAGGCCACAAGCCCCACACCACCGCAGCAGCCACGACCGCGAGCAGATACAATAAGATGATGTTCGCGGGATTAAGTATGCTTGTGAGAGGAAAACAAACGATACTGACCAGCGCCACAAGCGCGAGGGCATACACGTAATGGAGGGGAGAAAAGGCGGTCAGCTCACGCTTCCTTTTATGTAACGGTGGCGCGGTCTGCCCAACCGTATGCACATCAATCTCGCCACTATGCTGAAGCACTCTTCTGACGACGGTATTGAGTATCCATGCCTTCCGCGGCCTGCCCAGGATGACTGTCGTGATTCCATGCTTCTGGGCGTAGTCGAGAATTTCGTCCGCAACAGAGGCGCCAAATATCGTGTCCGTCTTCGCACCGTAGGATTCCGCGAGGCTCAGCAGCTGACTCATCTGATCCTTGATGTCCTTGGAATAGCGATGGTACGCGGGACGTTGAACGTGAAGGACGATCCAGTCCGCCTGCAGCTTGGCGGCTAACTCGCGTCCATGCTGGATCAATCGCTTTGCGAGATCGGTGTTCGTGCTGATGCAGACAAGAAGATGATGCTTGAATTGTTGAGAATCAGCATCCGATGATGAATCCATTTTCTATCGCCTCATGGTCAACTTTTTATTATATCCATTACTCTTCCAATCATTCTTTTAGTTTCAACCAAGGGGCGGAATTACACACGACATCCTTATTTACTTTGTGATAACCTCGTCTTTTCCTCCTATGTTGACAGGAGTAAACCGATAAGGAAAGTAGTAAATACACCAACATTGATAACCACTCCCCAATCATACCAACCAGGTGACCTCATTATGGATGATTGGGTCGCACTACTCCTGCTCGCCGGACTATTCCTCGCCGCATGGGCCTACGCGTACGCCGTCGAGCGACTGTGAGGTACACCACATGCCCATCGACGTCATCATTTTTATCATCCTTTGCTTCGGGCTCTTCCTCTTCCTGCTCTACGCCCTTCTCAACCCCGAGAAGTTCTGAAGGCGAGACACCATGAAACAGTTCCTGAAGACCATTCTTGGCCCCGCGGTCATCGTCACGATCGCCTTCGCGATCATTACCGGGCTACTCTACCCCGCGGTCGTCACCGGCATCGCCCAGGTCGCCTTCCCCCACCAAGCCAACGGCAGCCTCATCACCAAAGACAACCAGATCATCGGCAGCAGCCTTCTCGGGCAGAACTTTACCTCGGACCGCTACTTCCACAGCCGCCCCAGCGCTGCAGGAACAGGCTACGACCCCACCCAGTCCGGCGGCAGTAACCTCGCCCCGTCCAACCCCCTCCTTCGCGCACGCATCAAGGCGGCGATGAACACGAGCCGTACCACCGGGGAGACCAACCCGGACGGCACTATCCCCGTCGACGCGGTCACCGCGAGCGGCAGCGGCCTGGACCCCGACATCACGCTCGCCAACGCCCTCATCCAGATTCCCCGAGTCGCCAAGGCACGGAACATCACCGAGGACAACCTCACCCGCATCGTCGCCGACCACATGGAAGGCCGCGACTTCGGCGTCTTCGGCGAGCCCCGCATCAACGTCCTGCTCCTCAACCTCGCCCTCGACGCCGGCACAGCCCCACGCGCCCCCGCCATGAGACTCACCACCCAGGGCAACCCGCAGGTCTTCGGCGTCTTCCAAGTAATCATCATCTTCGCGGTCGTCATCCTCCTCGCCTACTACCTCGGAACCTACCTCTACAACATCGTCACCGGCCGGCCCACGGAACTCAGCAAACGCCTCGCCAGAGCCGAAGCCTGGGTCTACCGAAGATTCCACATCAACCAAGACGAAGACATGACCTGGAAGACCTACGCTTTCTGCGTCCTTGCTTTCAGCCTCGTCAGCTTCCTTTTCACCTACCTCGTCCTCCGCATCCAAGGACTCCTCCCTCTCAATCCCCAAGCCCTCCCAGGAGTACAGCCTGACGTTGCCGTGAACACCGCGGTCAGCTTCGGCACCAACACCAACTGGCAGGTCTACGCCGGCGAACGCACCATGAGCTACCTGAGCCAGATGCTCGCGCTCACGACCCAAAACTTCTTCAGCGCCGCGGTCGGTATCATCGTCGCAATCGCCTTAATCCGAGCAATAACCTCGCGCACGAAAGGCAAGGGACTCGGCAACTTCTGGGTCGACCTCACCAGAATCATCCTCTATGTCCTCATCCCCATCAGCATCGCCGCCGCCCTCATCTTCGCCAGCCAAGGCGTCCCCCAGACCTTCTCCGGCCCCGTCATTGCCCATACCATTGACGGAGGCACCCAGACCATCCCCCTCGGGCCCATCGCCAGCCAGGAAGCCATCAAGATGCTGGGCACCAACGGCGGCGGGTTCTTCAACGCCAACAGCGCCCATCCCTACGAGAACCCCACCCCCTTCACCAACGCCATGCAGATCGTCCTGCTGCTCATCATACCCGCCGCAGTCCTCTTCATGTTCGGCCGTTTCGCCTGGAAGATGAGACAAGGCATCGTCCTCTTCATCGTCGTCCTCCTCTTCCTCATCGCTGCTATCGCCTTCACCACCTACGAAGAACAACTCGGCAACAAAATCCTCACCAAGAATGGCGTCGACCAACGACCCAGCAGCCTGCAAGCCGGCGGTAACATGGAAGGCAAAGAAGTCCGCTTCGGCATCTACGGCTCCACCACGTTCGCTGTCGCCACCACCGCGACCGCCTGTGGCGCTGTCAACAGCATGCACGACTCGTACACGCCGCTGGGCGGCATGGTCCCCCTTTTCCTCATCCTCCTCGGCGAAGTCGTCCCCGGAGGCGCAGGCGCCGGCTTCTTCTCCCTGTTCATCTACATCCTCATCACGATCTTCATCGCAGGTCTCATGGTCGGCCGCATCCCCAACTACCTCGGCAAGAAAGTCGAAGCCTTCGACATCAAAATGGCGGTCCTCATCCTCATCTCCATCGAGTCCACGATTCTCATCTTCTCCGCCCTCTCCGTCGTCACCCCGGCAGGCCTCGCCTCCATTAGCAACCCCGGCCCTCACGGCCTCAGCCAGATCCTCTACGCCTTCGGCAGCGGCGTCGGCAACAACGGCAGCGCCTTCGCCGGCCTCAACGCCGCCACCCTTTGGTTCATCCTTCTCATGACCATCGCCATGTTCATCGGCCGCTTCTTCATCATCATCCCCATCCTCGCCATCGCCGGCAGCTTCGCCAATAAACACATCTATCCACCCACCGCCGGCACCCTACCGACTGACAACGCCACCTTCGGTGCTATCCTCATCGGCGTCATCCTCATTGTCGCCGGCCTCTCCTTCCTTCCCGTCTTCGTCCTCGGTCCCATCCTCGAGCATCTCCTCATGGGAGGGATCCTCTAATGGCCGTACCCACGCCCATCGACCACAAAGAAGCACGACGCATCGCCCGTACACGATCACTCCTCGACAAGACCATACTCATCCCCTCACTGAAACTCTCTGTCCTCCGTCTTAACCCCCGCGTTCAACTCCGCAACCCCGTCATGTTCGTCGTCGAAATCGGAGCTATCTTCGTCACCCTCGTCTTCTTCGCCAACCTCGCCGCCGGCCGCATCTTCCCCTTCCCCGCGTACATCGCACTCTGGCTGTGGTTCACCATTATCTTCGCTAACTTCGCTGAAGCCATGGCTGAAGGCCGAGGCAAAGCCCAGGCTGAGACCCTCCGAAGAGCCAAGATCGACACCCCGGCGAAACTCATCGGAGAGAACGGAGACATTACGGTCGTTAAAGCGACGGACCTCAAGAAAGGCGATATCCTCCTGGTCACTGCCGGCGAGGTCATCCCTGCGGACGGCACCGTCATCGAAGGCGTCGCCAGCATCGACGAAAGCGCGATCACCGGCGAAAGCGCCCCCGTCATCAGAGAAAGCGGAGGCGACCGCAGCGGCGTCACCGGCGGCACCAAAGTCCTCAGCGACAGCATCCGCGTCCGCGTCTCCACCAATCCCGGTGAATCCTTCTTGGACCGCATGGTCGAACTCGTCGAAAGCGCAGAACGCCAAAAAACCCCAAACGAAATCGCTCTCACCGTTCTCATCATCGGCCTCACCCTCCTCTACCTCGTCGTCGTCGTCTGCCTCATCGCCTTCGCCTCGTACACCGGCACTACCGTCAGCACCGTCGTCCTCATCTCGCTCCTCGTCTGCCTCATCCCCACCACCATCGGCGGACTGCTTAGCGCCATCGGCATCGCAGGCATGGACCGACTCCTCACCCGCAACGTCGTCGCGAAAAGCGGCCGCGCCGTCGAAGCCGCCGGTGACGTCGACGTCATCCTCCTCGACAAGACTGGGACCATCACCCTTGGCAATCGCCAGGCTGTCGAATTCATCCCAGCACAAGACGTCTCCACCGCCGAAATCAGAGACATCTGCCTGCTCAGCTCACTCTCAGACACCACCCCGGAAGGCCGCAGCATCATCGAACTCGCCCTCGCCGAAGGAGCCGTCCAGCCACCCACCGTATGCGGCACCTCCATCGATTTCAGCGCAGACACCTGCATGAGCGGCATCGACCTCCCGGAAAAAAAGATCAGGAAAGGAGCACCAGATGCGATCACAAAATATCTCAAAGGCCAAGGAGGAACCGTACCCTCCAGCCTTATGGACGCTGTCGCCCGCATCTGTACACAAGGAGGCACCCCCCTCCTCGTCGCCAAAGACAACCAGGCCATCGGCGTCATCCACCTCAAAGACATCGTCAAACCAGGCATCGCGGACCGCCTCCGAGTCCTCAAACGCGTCGGCATCCGTACCGTTATGATCACCGGCGACAACCCCGTCACCGCTAAGACCATCGCTGACGAAGCCGGTATCGACGAGTTCGTCGCCGAAGCCAAACCCGAGGACAAACTCACCTACATCCGCAAAGAACAAGCCAAAGGTCAGCTCGTCGCCATGATCGGAGACGGCACCAATGACGCCCCCGCCCTCGCCCAAGCGGACGTCGGCCTCGCCATGAACAGCGGCACCGACGCCGCCAGGGAAGCCGGCAACATGGTCGACCTTGACTCCTCACCCACTAAACTCATCGACGTTATCGAGACCGGCAAACAGCTCCTCGTCACACGTGGCGCCCTCACCACCTTCAGCATCGCCAACGACGTCTCTAAATACTTCGCGATCATCCCCGCGATGTTCCCCACCCTCCCCATCTTCCACGCCATGAACATCATGCGCCTCCACAGTACTCAAAGCGCGGTCCTCAGCGCCGTTATTTTCAACGCCATCATCATCATCCTTCTCATACCCCTCGCCCTCAAAGGAGTCGCATACCGGCCTGCAGGCGCCTCCAACATCCTGCGCCGCAATGCCCTCATCTACGGCCTCGGCGGCGTCATCGTCCCCTTCATCGGAATCAAAGCCATCGACCTCCTCATCACCGTCCTCGGATTAGTTTAAGAAATCTCACCACCACAACTCCTATAACCAACCCTGAGAATAGATACTACAGAACACATCTTGAAGTCCTATGCGAGAAACGGAAAAAGAAAAACGACCGCGACCCGAGTCATTTCTCGACCTCATCCGACAGCAAGGCCGGGGAAACCTCAAGGTATTCCTGGGCTTCGCGCCAGGCGTTGGGAAGACCTACAGGATGTTACAAGAGGCACACGCCCTCAAGAAAAAGGGGGTGGACGTCGTCGTCGGCATCGTCGACAGCCACGGACGAGTCGAAACCGAAGTCCTCGTCGAAGGCCTTGAACAAATCCCTCCACGCCGTGTGCAGTACAAAGGCATCGAACTGCTCGACGTCGACATGGACGCAATCCTCATCCGCATGCCAGAGCTCGCGTTGGTCGATGAACTGCCGCATACAAACGCCCCCGGCGGGCATAATAAGAAACGCTGGCAGGACGTCGAAGAGCTCCTCGCCATGGGCATCAACGTCATGACTACAATGAACGTCCAGCACATCGAAAGCCTCACGGACGACATCGCACGGACGACCAAGGTCCGGGTCACCGAGACCGTCCCAGACCGGTTCCTCTCGACCCTCGCGGACGAGATCGTCGACGTCGACCTTCCAGTTGACGAACTCCTCGACCGGCTCCAGGAGGGGAAGATATACCCTCATGAGCGGATCGCGACCGCGTTCCGCAATTTCTTCCAGTTCCGCAAGCTCACTGCCCTACGAGAGTTCTCCCTTCGCGAGGTCGCCAAGAGCGTGGGCGCCCGGGCGGCCAAACGCGACGCTACCCTGCTTGGGAAATCCGCGGAGGAGACCCCAAAGGAGCGCGTCCTGGTCGCCATGAGCCCAGACGCCCATCAGGCCAGTATCCTGATCCGCAAGGGTGCGCGACTCGCTGGGGAACTGAACACCGACTGGGACGTCGTCTACGTCGAGACACCGAAGGACAACGAGCGGACACGGACGATCCGGGAGACGCAGCTGCTCAACGACAACATGGACCTGGCCCGGTCGCTGGGGGCAAAGACCGCGCGGATCAAAGGTCTGGACGTGGCGCATGCGATCCTGGAGTATGCACATGAGAACAGGGTCGGTAAAATCGTGGTCGGGAAGATGTGGTACCCCTGGTACACGTTCCTCTACCGCCGAGACATTATGAACCACATCCTCAAGGACTCAGGGGCGATTGATGTCTACGTCGTCACGTTTGAAAACCCGAAACGGCCATACCTGCAGAAATAAGGAGAAGCTAGGGGGATCTTGCCCCTGCCTATCTTAGAGCCGCCCGAACCAGCTCTTGAAGATCCCGATGACCAGGCGGCGGCCCAGCGCCCAGCGGATATCCTTGTTCATGATATGGTCGGTGAACAGAGAGAGGCCGATGGCTTGCACCTTGGGGTCCTTCTCGATGATCTTGACGATGGTCTCCCCTGGGCTCTGCCAGTGCCGTGAGGCCTGATAATATCGTTTGTAGTCGTGTCCGAACTCCTGTATCCACCAACGCTGGTACAGGGCTAATTCCTGGACGGTTGACTGGTCGGCTTCGAGGGCTTGTACGAGGGCTTTGCCTGCGAGCTCCCCGGAGATCATGGCGTAGTAAATCCCTTCGCCGGTGAGCGGTTGAGTCAGCCCTCCCGCGTCCCCGCACAGAATGCTGCGGTCTCCGTAGGTCCGCCGCTGAGGATGTGTCGGGAACACGCCCCCCTTGGGGGAGAGCGGATGGATTGTCCCAGGGATGACCTTTTGCGTTCTTAGTAAATCAAGGAACTGGGCATAGGCGGTCTTGAGGTTGTGCTTCGGCTGCTGCGGACCGAGAGCCTGGTAGAACTCCCCGATGCCGATGTTCAGGTGCTCCTTCTTTGGGAACACCCAGCCGTAGCCCGCAATCCCGCTCGCGTTCAGATAGATGTGGAGGCGGCGCTGATCGCCGAAGAACTGGTCCATGACCTGTGACGGGACCGGGTATTCCTCCAGCACACAGGCACCGATATTCCTGGAGTCCTGTGGATGGCCGAGCTGCCGTGCCATGTGGCTTGCCACGCCGTCCGCGGCGATGACATAGGAGGCGCCTATGATGGTGCCGCCTTCGAGGGTGACCATGGCGTGCTGCGGGTTGGTTGTGACCTTCACCACTGCGCTACCGCCCTGGAATGCCGCCCCGGCCTCCGAGGCGAGGGTGACGAGCCCTGCATCGAAGGGTTTCCGCAGGACCATCCCGGCGATCGGAGTGCTGTTGTCGAGGTCCGCCTGATGCAAAAGCTTGGTGGAATGGATGCTTATGCCGTAGGAAAGGGATTCAATTAGGCCGTTTTTCTGGATGTACGGGTAGCGTTTGAGGACGCGCATCGGCAGGCCGCCGCCGCAGGGCTTGTCCCTAGGAAATGTGTGCTTGTCGAGCAGGAGGACTGACACTCCTTTCTCGGCGAGGACCTTGGCTGCAGTTGCTCCGGCAGGGCCGGCACCGACCACGACCACGTCATATTTCATAGTGTCGCACGACTCCTTCTTTTCCCCAAGGCATGGAATAGCAAGGCATTATATAAATCTGGCCGACGGAGGGTCTAGTCTTGTCTTTAAATATCCCTGATATTCCACAAAGTTCCCACTAAAATGCTTCTCAGCAGTGTTTTTAAGGTCTACCAACTTAAGATACCATTGTATGGTCTGCTCTAAACTCATCAGCCTTGCCTGCATCCTGTTCATAGTCGCAACGCCGTTTCTGCCCACACTGACACCAGCATTCGCTACTCCCACGAACAGCAGCGGCTTTGGTCTGCCCGCAGCCCATCTCATCTCTGGAATCTCGTACGTGGCGCAAGACAAGATGAACTTCTGTGTGTACGCCTGCCTGGCCATGATCTTCAACCATCTGGGCCTGAACACCTCGATCGACGAACTCGCCTTCTACGACGGCGTCGGATACATCCACTCCTACATCGCGGATACACGCCTCCCCCAAGAACGCCTCTATGGCGGCATGGACTTCATCGCCAGTGTCTTCGGCCTCGCCCAGCACTCCTGGCGGCCCACAGACGAGAACCTCTCCGCCGACGAGCTCTGGAACCAGTTCTACTCCTATCTGAGAGAGAACATCTCCCAGGACATCCCAGTCGCCACCGGCGTGAATCCTTTCAGCCTACCGTCCTTGCGTGACCAGTTCCCCATCAACGACCTGCTCTGGAAGACCTTACTGCCCTCCGGCCGCCACGTCATTTTGATCATCGGCTACAATGACACAAACCACAGCGTCTGCTACAACGACCCGAACGCCGGGTACTACGGCGATGGCCGCTACGGCGACCACGCCTGGATGCCACTTTCCACCCTTCGAAACGCGCGGGAGACCGGCGAAATCACCTTCAGCTTCACTTACACACCCGAATCGCCACCTCTCACCAAGGAGGCCGCCTTCCAGGAGGCGTTCCAGCGCAACATCAACGCCCTCGCCGGTAACGTCACCGACTTTTGGCCAGGCCCGTACGGCATCAACGCCACCGCCCAGATGTTCCAAGCCTACACGCCCGGTGCGAACACCAGCCAGGAGACCATCCGGCTCTACAAGGCCCAGGGAAAACTCTCCGTGAGCTACCACCTGAACCATGCCATGCATCGACTCTGCGAACTCCTCGCCCCGGGGCGCCCGAACGTCTTCGACATCATCCTGGCCGGGGAGAAAAACCCGTTCCACCAGATCGCTGTCGGAAAACACATCGTCACGGACTACCTCGAGAACTGCACGGTATACCCCGGCCTCTGCATGAACCAGTCGATCCTTCTTCGAGGAGAAGCGGCTGCATGGGACCAGCTCGCCGCAAACTACACGATCTTCTTGAAAAGAGGAGTATTTCTCTTCCACACCCGCGCCACGTTGATGATGAAAAACATGGAGACGCTGTCGACACGGATCATCGACCTCGAACACACGCTGATCGACTCAGCCGGATAGAGAACAGAAGCCACGTGAACGCTTTGTTAACAACAACTCTAGAAAACATCTCATAGATATATTTATAATCGTCCTTAAAATATTATATTGTATCCGGGGGGTCTAAAAAAAATGAACAAGAGATTTTTCCATATGATGCTGGCACTCCTCATCTGCATCCCACTCATATCGGTGACCGGCACCGGGGCAGTCGCGGGCAGACTGTCGCCGCCGCCGATTGAATGGATGAAAACCTACGGCTCATCCAAAATCGACTACGGTAACTGCGTCCGACAGACCTCCGACCGCGGGTACATCATTTGCGGCGCCTATGGCAGGAACGCGTATTCCCCTTGGGCCGGGTATATCTACCTACTAAAAACCGACGTGTTTGGCAACGAAGAATGGCATCAGACACACGGGATTACCAACAATGAAAACGTCGGTAAAAGTGTACTACAGACCAGTGACGGCGGCTACGTCGTTGCCGGGTACACCGGCTACACCTACCATATCGACGGCTACTTAGAGAAAACAGATAGCAACGGAAACGTCCTCTGGTCCCATTCCTATGGCGCATTCAACGCCTACGATTCCTTCACCTGTGTCCAAGAGGCTCTTGACGGCGGCTACATCATGTGCGGTTGGACCGGCTCCTATGGCGCCGGTGGCGGCGACATGTGGCTTGTCAAGGTCGACGAGAACGGAAACGAGCAGTGGAACAAAACCTTCGGCGGCACCCAACTCGATGGGGCCAACTGCATCGCATGGACCAGGGACGCTGGCTATCTCATCTGCGGAACAACACAATCCTACGGGGTGAACGGCGACGCCTGGGTCGTCAAGACTGATTACAATGGAAACGAACTGTGGAACCAAACATACGGGGGCAGCGGCTCCGATGAGGCTTACGACATCCAAGAGATTAGTATTGGCGACGCCGTTATCGCCATCGGCATCGTAGGGACCACCTCGTCCTATGGTGCCGGCAACGGCGACGTCTGGTTCATCGTCGCTGATGCCGATTATGGGTATGAAGAGTCAAGCACGACCTACGGCGGAAGCCAGTATGACGTCGGCTATAGTTTCCAACAGACCTCCGACAGGGGATTCTTTATCACCGGGCAGTACACCAACCCCGCGACTCAGAACCCAGACCTCTACGTCATCAAGCTCACCAACGGCGGGTATCTCGACTGGCAGCAGATCATTGACAACAATGGAAAAGAAGACGTCGGCAACTACGGCATCGAAACATCGGACGGCGGCTACATCGTCACGGGAAACACCGGGGTGTACCAGCAGGAGACGACCGATGTGTGGCTTATCAAATTCCAGGGGAACAACACACCGCCCAACGAGCCCAGCGATCCCTCCCCAGCGAACAACTCCACAAACCAAAACATCGACCTCAGTCTCAGTTGGACCAGCGGTGACCCCAACGATGACCCCGTGACCTACGATGTTTCGTTCGGGACGACACCAAACCCACCGATGGTCGTCGTGAACCTCACCCAAGCCGTCTACGACCCGGGGACGCTCGACTGCAACACGACCTATTACTGGAAGA
Organism: Methanobacteriota archaeon; assembly: GCA_903877165.1. GTDB lineage: Archaea > Thermoplasmatota > E2 > DHVEG-1 > DHVEG-1 > CAIRCU01. The sequence goes on from CAIRCU010000014.1 coordinate 19,734, forward strand.
TTCGTGCGACCGACGTGTACGGCGCAACCACGCAAGGACCGCTATGGTCGTTTACTACAAGAAAGACACAACCGACCCTGGAGATTGGGTACATCACCGGCAAGATAGGCGTCCATGCAGTGCTCAAGAACACAGGGCTCGCCAACGCCAGCGGCATCACCTGGAGAATCACCGTCACAGGCGGTATGCTTCGGCTCATCCATACGAACGTCACCGACACAATCACAAGCCTCGGAGCGGAAAAGCAGACATCGATTGCCTCAGGCATGTTCTTCGGATTAGGACCAATCACCATCATGGTATCCGCGTCATGCACCGAGATCCCAGCGCCCGTTGTAAAGACCGCTACCGGGCAGATCCTCCTCTTCTGGGTGACGATTAAAAGTTGAGCTATGTCCGGGGTTTCACCTTTGAAGAGGAAGGACGGAGAACGCACTTTTAGTATGGAGTAATGTGAAAAACCAATTATATAGAAAATTTTATATATAGCAACAACTTTTTAGAAAAAAATAAGGGAAGATTATGAAAAAAATATTTAGGACCATTTCAATATGTGTGATGCTCGTAGTATTAGCCGCTACTCCTGCTTTTGCATTCCTAGAGACAAGCAATCATACTTCGGCTCTATCAAATACTAGTGAATTTGTTTCTGGAGAGCTCATTGTTAAGTTTAAAAACGGGGTTGACAGTACGGAAATCTCTGCTATATATGCAAGATATGGGTTGTCTGTTCTTTCTTCAAATACATATGCAGGTTTTCAAAGGTTGAAGATTCCCCAGGAAATATCTGTTTTGAAGCTAGTTGATATTATAAATAAGAATCCAAATGTTGACTATGCGGAGCCGAATTTTATTGCGTATGCAGATATGAGTCCTAACGATCCCTCCTATAGTTATCAATGGAATATGCATGATCTAAATGAAGGAGGAATTAACATGGCACCAGCATGGGACATTTCAACTGGTTCAGGAACCGTTGTAGCAATTGTGGACACAGGAGTTCGTGTGGGGTCTGATTTATCTGGTACCTCTTTTGTTCCTGGATACGATTTTGTAAATAATGATAATGATCCAGTCGATGATAATGGTCATGGAACCCATGTCGCAGGAACTATCGCACAGAGCACGAACAATAATGAGGGAGTTGCCGGAGTAGCGTTTGGTGCAAGTATAATGCCGGTAAAAGTATTAAATCGCCAAGGATCCGGAACGTACGCAGCGATCGCGAATGGTATTTATTTTGCGGTTGATCATGGAGCAAATATTATCAGTATGAGCCTTGGAGGCAGTCAAAATTCCCAGACGTTGAAGAATGCAGTCGCCTACGCCTATAACCATGGAGTCACTTGTGTCGCTGCAGCTGGTAACAATGGACAAAACGGAATCTCATACCCCGCAGCATACGATGCGTATGTGATCGCTGTTGGAGCAACGCAGTATGATAAAACACGAGCACCGTATTCGAACTATGGTTCCAGTCTTGATGTCATGGCTCCTGGTGGAAATACAAATCTAGATCAAAATGGTGATGGGTATGGAGACGGTGTGCTGCAGCAAACATTTACCATGCAAGGATCAACTGTTGTCTGGGGCTATTATTTCTATCAAGGTACCTCCATGGCAACTCCTCATGTCTCTGGTGTTGCCGCATTACTCTATTCTCATGGTGTGACGTCACCTGACAATATACGAACCGCCCTGCAATCGACAGCGACTGACCTTGGTGCCACAGGCTGGGATATCTACTATGGGTACGGGCTGATCAACGCCTATAACGCATTAATGTATACACCAGGGAACAGCCCACCGACATGTACTCTGACTGCGAACCCAACCTCGGGGGTCGCCCCGCTTACAACAATCTTTAGCATGACGGCCACCGACACGGATGGCATCATTGCATCCTGGGCTCTTGATATCAACAACGATGGAACCGCTGAGTACTCTGGAAGCGGCAGTCCGCCAGCAACACAGACCTATACCTACACCACACCTGGAACATACACTGCGAAACTCACCGTATGGGATGATGATAATGCCAATGGTTTTGGCACAGTGACGATTACTGTTACTCAGCCAAACTCTGCACCAAATACACCACTGAAACCTTCTGGGCCAATAAATGGGATGAAAAATAGACAATACAAATACAGCACAAGCACGACTGACCCTAATGGAGATCAAGTGTATTACTTCTGGGATTGGGGTGATGGGACAACCAGTGGATGGCTTGGTCCGTACACCTCAGGGGCGACTATTTCACAATTACATAAATGGACATCACCGGGTACTTATCTTGTAAAGGTGAAAGCAAAAGATATTTATGGTGCTGAGAGTGGTTGGTCTGAATCATTGTCGGTAACTATACGATAATGAAATAGGGGCAAAGCCCCTATGACCCCGTTCCGCCTTCGTTCCTCGGCAAGCCCTCTTGGGCGTTGCCGTATCTCACTCGGCGGTCAGGCGCTGTTGTCGGTCGTCGATGATGGTCACGTTGTGATGTCGTTGCTGATCTCGCAGGTAGGCTGAGGATTCCTCAAGGTTGGTCAGTCCTGTGGACTCGTGGTGCTCGTACCCGCTCCAGAATCCACCTCGCGGGTAGCGTTTGCGGAACCAGGGGTGCGCCTCGAACATCTTTATAGCGCTGTGGGATTTGAGCATGATCTCAGCGCTCTGAATGGAGTACCGTTTGGGGACGTTGGCCTGGAGGTGGACGTGGTCTTCGGCGAATCCGAGTTCGCCGAACGTAAACCCATGGCGTTCCAGGTCATGGAACGTCTGGGTGCAGGTGTCGATGTGGCTTTGTTTCCTGAAGCAGTTGTGGCGGTTCTTGGTCACAAACATCAGGGTCACCCAGTTGTTGCGGGTGTCACCCGCAACCTTTTTAGAGCTACCGCTCGATACAATCTCCATAGGTTTTTGAACTCCAGTCGCGCCAATACAGGAGCAGGCGGAACGCCTGCCACGCGCGACAAAAAACGAGTATCGAGTGTTTTGAGAAAAAGACGACGAGCGGCCTTTCATCTACGGGTCTTACGCTGTTGCTTCAGACCGCGCAGTATTCCCGACCGCTATTGATAAGTTCGATATTTTCATAAACGAATACCGTTGGAGAAGCTGAAATAGGAACGGATTGGACTGTGTTTGAACAGTGTACGAAGCTAACGGGGTCTGTAGTGCCACGGGGATGAGTTCGAAATCCGTGGAATTGTCTTGGTTCTCCACGCGAATGTACCCATTAAAGTCCGAGTTCTCTTGATCTGGAGCCACAACCGACACATGTACCGTCACCTGTCCTTCCGCGGGAGTAAGATTCTCACCGGTCTCAGGAGTAAACGACCACGTCCCCCACGTCAGCAATGAGGCATTCACGGTCCAATTCAGCAACGACCCGACGTCTCCAACATTCAGTACCTGAAAACTTCCATTCACTGTCGCTCCTGGTTCGACATCGGTCCATGAAAGACTTCCAGAACAATCTAGATTCGGGGTATTAGTTGGCGGCTCTTGTCCTCCAGGCGGTATGTAATCGATTTTGAGTACTTCGCCGAATCCGGGATATTGGCTCACTGTTGTCCCGTCAGGAGTGACTTCGAAGATTTTTCCTGTTTCTCCGTTACATATTAGCGTATTGCCACTGGAGAGTCGTGTCGCGCCAGCAAGATGACCTACATAAAAATGCGGCTGCGGGTTATATATCCATGTCTGCGCAGTCGGCCCATAGGCGGAGCCCGGTGCAAGGTAATAACTTCCGTTGTCTTCTACGGGTGGAGTAATCTCATCGACAGTAGAATACCCACGATTCACCCCATTGTTGAAGATAAGGATGTCCCCTACGCCAGGACACCCGTCATCGATCCATTCCGTATCATGCTGCTCATACAGTTTTCTGTTGCTTGAGGTTCCTCGGTCGTATGCCTGTGGGTTGCCCCAGCGGTACAGAAGATCGCCACCCCTGCCGCAGTTTCCACCACTATGGCCTGCTGCTTCTACTGTGGTCGTACTATGATCGATCACCCAAATTTCACTATAATACCGGACACTGATTACTATCTGGTCTAAATGTTGATTATAGTCAATAGAATTCGTATGCATCAAATCTTGTTGTGATGACGTCACATAATTGATATCAACCAACTCGGGATGATCTGCAACGACACCGTAGTTTGCTTTTACAGAATCGTAATCCTGAATCAGATGATCCCAAACGTGCCACTCCCAAACGATCGATCCACTCGTTGGCCCGGTCGGCTGCACTTCAATGATATGGTCAGGCATAAGACCTTGATTGGTCACATAGTTTGGATTTCTTCCTGCAGCAATGGCCTCAGTACGTGTTTTTGTTTCCCACGCAATTAACAGCACATTACCATTTGGTAACATTCTGACATCATGATGACTGAGATCCCCATTACTGTTGTAGCGATAATCCCATGTCACCGTCCCATCCCATTGTACTATCTGAACGCCGCCGCCAGCCCCACCTGTACCAGGACCAGCACCAACGCGGATGGCACGAAGAATCGTACCATCACCCAACCACCGGGCCATACACCCAGGAAAATAACTGCTCGACCAGGAATGGTTGATCGTTCCAGAAGGATTCAACAGATACGTCGTCGTGCTGAACATCGGCGTGATGAGCATTTCACCATCAACCGTGGTTGCACGGGGTTCATACGTGCTATCAACACGTTGAGACACGGACACAGGGATAAAACAAGATCCAAACAAAACAAGAATCATTGGAAGCACAAGTGCTCGAAACCGGGTATATTCTCTGGCAGTATTACGATGCAATAATGACGTTATCTTCATATTAATTCCCCTTTTGAATAATACAGTGAATGGTAATAAACTTTCCGCCCTAATTCCTACCAAATTCATTGTCAACATGGGGTATTGTGTTCAAATCCTCTAATGGAAAATAAGTGTTCTAATATCATCGACCGACCATTGTCGTGAAAATATCTTCCTCAAGGATTAATAATCAGAGGGCGGCACAGTGAATACCATTTCAATTAAAACCAGTAAAAATAGCGCGGGGAGGGAGATTTTGACTCCTTTTTACTGGTAAAGAAAAGAAGTATTTCTCTTGGAAACCACGTACGGGGAGGAAGACCAGCTAGGCTATTTGACCCCCATTATGCCGGGGGCGGACTTGAGCGCTTATAGGTCAGTTCCCACCCTATAAAAAATGATAATAATTGCGCTTAAAAGAATCATGTTACAAACGAGGATCCAATTTTGCTAATAACCTATAGGAACGATCATTTGACTCTTGGGATAAGTCGTGGAGTCCGTTTCATGTATTCACGATACTCATTACCAAACTTGTCAATCAACATTGCCTCTTCATTTTTCATCTGTGAATACACCAATATTATCAAGGGAACTGTAGGTAAAAGAATGAGCCAATTAGCAGCAATAAGGGCGAGGGAAAGTATGTAGAGAAAGGATCCAAGATAGATTGGGTTCCTTACATAGCGGTATGGCCCATTGGTTACAAGAGTCTGCGTCTTCATCTGTAAGAATGTAGAAGATTCAAATGCATGAACCCAATTCTTGCCAATAGTCCGATACCCCCAGATCGTGAATGGAATGCTAGGAATAGCCACGCCGATCATGATTGCTCTGAACCAGTCTGGCAACGGGATTGAGAGAAACGCTATCAAACCGGGAAATATCATATACAGTATTATTCCTCCAAACCAGAAAGGCCCAAACATTGCAAGAGCGATTATATGTAAACGACTTTCATGTCTAATCGCCTGAATGGTTGATGATGTATCGGTAGTTTTCCTTGTCGTGTATCGTATCCATGTTAAATTGGTGATGAAGATAAGCCATAGGATGATGAAGATAATCCTGAACAGAAGTTCATTCGTCATCCTGGTTCACCTCCATTGTCATCAATCGATAATCAACTATTTCCTTATAATCATACAGTCTTTAGATAGGGAGACGAAAAACCATTATACGGGAAAAATAATGGTGGGATTTCTTCCGTCGCGAAGAGGGGCTCCAATTTAATAGTGATTAAACCAGGAACATATAAATAAATAGAAGTATTACGAATTTTACCATGGGGTGGAGAATGGTATTATGAAAGAAAAACATTTGACCACAAACCAAGCTGTTCCAATCACTGACAATCAGAACTCGTTGACAGTTGGTGATCATGGCCCTGTGTTATTACAGGATGTCCAGTTTATCGAGAAGATGGCTCACTTTGACAGGGAGCGCATCCCTGAACGGGTTGTCCATGCTAAAGGGGCAGGAGCACACGGCTATTTCCAAGTTTACAAGAGTATGGCACCGTACACGAAGGCACAATTTCTTCAAAATCCAAAGAAAAGAACCCCTGTATTCGTAAGGTTTTCAACAGTCACCGGAGGACGAGGCTCTGCAGACACCGTGCGGGATCCCCGGGGGTTTGCTGTGAAGTTTTATACCGAAGAGGGAAACTATGACCTCGTTGGGAACAACCTCCCGGTCTTTTTTATCAGGGACGCCATCAAGTTCCCAGACATGGTTCATGCCTTCAAGGGTGCACCGGATAGCAATATGCCATCGTCATCTTCTGCACATAATCGCTTCTGGGATTTCATCTCCTTAACACCGGAATCGACTCATATGATCACCTGGGTTTTTTCCGATCGAGGGACGCCGAAAAGCTATCGTATGATGGAGGGGTTCGGCGTCAACACCTATGTATGGGTCAACGATAAAGGAAAGGCTGTGTATGTGAAATACCACTGGAAGCCTAAATTAGGTGTACATAACCTCGACCGTCATGAAGCAACAAAGCTGGCAGGTGCTGACCCAGATTACCTTACCAGAGATCTCCGCGACACAATCGCTAGGGAAGGAGAGGTCGAGTATGGACTCAATGTTCAGTTGATGGATATCGCCGATGAATTGAAACAGGATTTCGATCCCCTCGATGCCACGAAAACCTGGCCTGAAGACAAATTCCCTTTGATGCCTGTGGGCAAAATGGTGCTCAATCGCAATCCTAAAAATTTTTTCACCGAAGTGGAGCAAGCGGCATTCTGTCCCGCCAGCGTTGTCCCAGGCATTGAATTCTCTTCCGATAAGTTGCTCCAAGGTCGAACGTTCTCCTACGCTGATACTCAACGCTATCGGTTGGGTGCGAACTATCTGCAGCTTCCCATTAACCACCCTCTTGCACCAGTCAACAACCATCAACGCGATGGAGCTATGCAAATCGGAGAATTCAGTGGGCAGGTCAATTACGAGCCCAGTAGTTTTGCTGATGGTATGCTTAAGGAGGCTCTTTCTAGTGTCTCACGCGTCAATAGGATTGAAGGAGAAGTAACTCGTCAGAAAATCAACTTAACAAATGATTTCGCACAGGCTGGTGAAAGATATCGCTCTTTAAGTAAGATAGATCAAGAACATCTGGTGGATAACCTCATCGCTGATCTTATACACATTGACAAACCGATACAGCAGCGGGTAATTGAGAACCTAATTAAAGCTGATGCGAAATTAGGTAAATCTGTAGCCAACGGTTTAAAACTCAAATAGATGATTTAGAAAGAGAATCGCTACCCCCTATAACTTATACCTATCCCGCCGGATTTTAAAGATCCCTGTAGGAATCTGAGCATCAATTTATCAGTAAATTTATTTATGATTGAATGTGGATGGCAAACATCTTTATTATAAGCTGTATTGATTGCACAATTGATTTAGGAGCATCGTATGGTGTATGAAGTTTCAATAGATAATCTGGTTATTTTTTCTACAATTATCTACTACGCTTTCTTGTGCATAGTATATTTATTACGAGCTTATGAGCGCAATAAACTGGAATTGATGTTAGCCCCAGTCTTTAGTTTCCTGTTGATCCCATTTGTTATTTTATGGACAGTGAATCTTCTCAATGGAAGTGATTGTGGACGCCTGATTACAGGACTGCCGATAATCATCTTTCTGGTCTATGACCTCTGGTATCGTTTTATTACACAAAAAAAACCTCAACATCATCCCGATCGTTGGCCATTTGGTTTAATAATATATTTGATACTGCTTCAAATTGGAAGCATAGCCTTGAATTGGTACGGGTTTCTTGTATCAAAATTCTATGGGAATGTACTCATAATTAGTTACTTCATTATGTTGGGATGTTTTGGCTTTTATCAAAATAGATATAATAAGAGGAAAAAAGGCAGTAATGATTGAGGATAAAAAAAAGTGCAGAAGAAGGGTTTTGAATCCTTGGGAATTAAAATCGGTCTGATTATTCATTCTATTAAATAACCATGCAAATCATAACCGTGCTAAATATTTACGCGGGGAGGGAGATTCGAACTCCCGAGGTCAGAGACCATAGGATTAGCAATCCTACGCCTTACCAGGCTGGGCCATCCCCGCACCGGGAATACCGGAGTATAAGCCCTCCTCATAAAAAGGTTATCTTCCCTTACCACCAAGCAACGTTAAAATACCAGACGCCTCCTACGACTCCCTGTAGACTTCTATGGACGACTGGACCGAGAAATACCGCCCACAAAGCCTTCGCGGCCTCATCGGTAACGACACCGTACTATCCCAGCTGCGCCGCTGGGCCACCGAATGGACCCAAGAGACACCACCCAAGAAACGCGTGGTCATCCTCTCCGGGAAACCAGGCATTGGCAAGACCAGCGCGGCCCACGCCCTCGCCCACGACCTCGGCTGGACCATCATCGAACTCAACGCCGCAGACGCACGCAACGAAACCGTCCTTCGACGCATCGCAGGTTCTGGCTCCGCCAACGAGACCTTCGATGACACCGGCCGCTATATCCCCTCCCGAGAAGGCGGCCGCAAACTCATTATCCTAGACGAGGCGGACACCCTCTGCGAACGCGGCGAACAGACCACTGAGGGCGGCCATGATTACAGCGACCGCGGCGCTAAGAAAGCCATCGTCGCCATGGCCAAGACCACCCGCCAGCCCCTCATGCTCATCGTCAACGACTACTACACCCTCATCCGCGGCGGCGGAGAACCGTTTAAGACCCTGTGCCTGCACCTCCCCTTCCATGACGTCACCACCAGCCAGATCACCGAACTGCTTAAACACATCTGCCATAGTGAAAACATCATCACCGACACCAAGATCCTGACTGCAATAGCGGCACGCTCCAAAGGCGACGTCCGCTCCGCCGTCAACGACCTGCAGGCCGTCAGCCTCAACCGCACTAGCCTCGACATCAAGGCCTTGGACGCTGTCGGGTACCGAGACCGAGAGACAGTTATCTTCGATGCGGTCCGTGACGTCTTCAAAGCCCGGGACAGTGCGACCAGCCGCAACAGCATGCGCGGCGCCGACATCGACCCTGAGACCTTTATTCTGTGGATCTCTGAGAACATCCCGCGTGAGTACCTCGACGTGGACGACCTTGCCGCTGGCTTTGACGCGGTTGCCCTGGCGGACGTGTTCCTTGGCAGAGTCCATCGCCGCCAATCCTACGACCTCTGGGCGTACGCCTCTGACCTGATGAGCGCGGGCGTCACTGCTGCGAAGACCCATCCGTACGGGAACATGATCTACGCGTATCCCACCTGGATTCGAGAGATGAAAGGCAGTCAACCTCCTCGGGCGCTCCGGGACGCCGTCGCTGTGAAACTCGCGCGCCTCACTCATGTCTCCAAACACAAGGCACGCGACCAGTTCCTCCCCATGTTCCATCGGCTGTTCCAAGAAGACCTCGCGTTCGCGCGATGTATGACCACACGCCTTGATTTGACTGAGGCGGAGGCACGGTTCCTGCTTGGGAAAACCCATGAGCATCGGCTCCCGGAAATCCTCAATGATACGGAGACGGTTGCAGTGGAGCGACGCGTCGACAAGCAATCGGTAGAGAAGAAGGAATCAGAGGAGACGAGGCAGCCGAGTCTCTTGGATTTCTAAGACTCTGGTTTCTTGACGTCCTCAAGGCGGCGCATGGTATCCACGGCCTGTGCTTTGTATTCCTCTTTGAGTTTTGTGTACGTCTCGTCTGAGATGTCTTTGGCGCGGTACCGTTTCTCGAGGTCTTTAAGTAGCTCGAGCAGCAAATCTTTTTTCGTTACCAGGGTCTGCGGTGTGTCCACGGTGCCGACGCGTTTGCGGCGGCGCTGACGCCGGAAGACTAAAAGGAGGAGTGTCAGGACGATGACGACGATGAGGAACACAATGAGTAAGGTCGAGAGTCCCAGCGGCGCCTCCGAGGGGTTGTACAGCTGGATGGAGATCTCATACGGCGGGGTGGATTTCACGAAATCCTTCCCGGACAGCAGCGGCTGGGTGTTGTAGGTGACGATCAGCTGCGATGTGTTGTAGAGGAAGTCTTTGGTGAACCGGGCCGTGCTCGTGGGCAGCGTATACGAGACGGTGACCTCCATGGATGCTAACGGGGTAAGGACGAGATGGGTTGCAGAGAGGTTGCATTCGCGGATGTTTCCGTTCACCACGGGCTGGAGTGCGGTGCCGCTTTTCGTCGCTACGATGGAGACATCTGAGGATACGTCGCTTTGGATCCAGAAGCGCAGTAGCGTGACGTTCTCGCTGCCGTGGTTGGTCAGGGTGATCGTCTCCTCCACGTGAAATCCGCTGTCTGTCATAGTGATTGCCGCGGTCTGGGAGTCGGTGACGATTCCGGTGTCGCTCAGGGCGTTCGTCGGGATGGCGATGCAGCTGAGTGCGAGCAGCACGATGAGAAGATAAATGCTGGCGTTCCTCATAGGAAGTCGGCGCTACGATACCGTGTTTTCCTTATCTACTTTTCGACCTTGTGTTGAAGGAATCGGGTGGTTTTAAATAATATCAGCGGGTTGCCCTCCTCATCTTAGGTGTGAGAGACTATGACAGTTGGGATTGTCTATTATTCACGCACGGGGAACACTCGGAAAGCTGCGGAACTTCTCGCCGACAAGATCAAGGCGAAAGGCCAATCTGTTGAGTTCGTGGAGATCGAGGCGGTGCGCCGCCCCGGGTTTCTATCAGCGGGCCACGCCTCACAACAACAGAAGGAACTTCCAATCAAGAATGAACCTGTGGATCTAGGGAAGTACGATTTCGTAGTGTTCGGCATCCCAGTGTGGGCTGGTCTCCCCTCCCCGATGTTGAAGTCGTTCCTTACGAAGGTGCCTGGGAATCCGCGGGTTCCCGCCGCGTGTTTCCTCTGTGGTGGCGGGAAGGCTGGGAAGCAAGACCGTGGCACCACCTGTCTGAAGGAATGGGTCACGGGCAAAGGCTTTGTTCTACGTGAGCCAGTCCTTGTGTTGCAGATGGGCCGGGGTGGTATCCGAAGTCAGAGCATATCGGTGGATGAGTTTCTCACCGCTGTTCTGCCACGTTAGGAAGACTCACATCGAACGAAGCCGGCGGATGCGTTCATCCAACGGTGGGTGCGTCGACCAGATCGAGTCGCGCAACGCCCGTTTGAAGGGGTTCACGATGTAGAGCGGTGCGACCGTCTTCGATCCTTTCGGGTCGTCAGGGATGTCTGCCTCGATTTTTTCCAGTGCTTTTGCGAGTCCCTCTGGGTTTCTCGTCAGGTACGCTCCGTCGGCGTCTGCGAGGTACTCCCGGCGTCGAGAGATGGCGAGGTACGTGAGCCGTGAGAAGATCGGCGCGAGGACGATGAAGACAATCCCGATGATGACCAGGATGATGCCGCCTCCGCCGCGGTCCCGCCTGTTCCCTCCCGCACCGCCCCAAAAAAGGGAGTAGAGGATGATTTCAGACAGCAGTGCTATCGCGCCGACGACGCCGACCGTCACCGTCATCACCAGGGTATCCCGGTTCATGATGTGGCTCATCTCATGGCCGATGACGCCCTCGAGCTCCTCGGAGTTCAGCTTTTGGATCGCCCCGGTCGTCGCGCAGATGATGGAATCCTCCGGTTTATGCCCGGTCGCAAACGCGTTGATGTCGTGCGAGTCCTGCACGTACACCTTCGGGGTGGGAAGCCCAGCGGCTGTCGCCATCTCGTCAACCTTGTTCATCAGGAGTCGCTCATCCCGGTTGTTCGGGTCCGCGGGACGCGCCCGTGCCGCCGATATCACGCTTTGAACGGAGAATGAGTAGGTAATCAAAATGTAGACGAGGACGACCGGAAGCGCAACAAGGGTCGTGAAGAGAGGGGGCGTGTCGAGTACGATGCCTATCGCGAGGATGACGCCGAAGAGGAGCACACCCATGAACATGCAAATCAGGACGGTGTCCCGTTTGTTTTTCCGTATGTGGTCCTCTACAAGACGTGGTTGCTGCTCCATGGTCTCAGACGAAAGCCCTACTTAGAATGATACCTTTGGTACCGCCTTTGATTCCTCGGGGATCTGCAGCATCTCTCGTGCTTTCCGCCCCATGCGGTGTGCGAAGAAATTCCCCGGGAACGTCTCGATGGCATTGTTATAGAACAGGACCGAGTCGTTGTAATGCTGCCGTGAGTACGCGATTTTATCCTCGGTGTGGGTCAGTTCATCCTGCAGCTGCAAGAAGTTCTGGTTCGCCTTCAGATCAGGATAGTTCTCCGCGACCGCAAACAAGGTCTTCAACGCACCAGAGAGCATGTTGTTCGCGTCCATACTCTGCTGAGGCGTCTTTGCGCTCATGATAGCGGCCCGGGCGTTCGTCACGCTCTCCATGGTGCCCCGTTCGTGCATCATGTACCCTCTCACAGTCTCCATGAGATTCGGGATTAAGTCCGCCCGTCGTTTGAGCTGCACATCTATCTGTGCCCAGGCGTTATCGATGCGGTTTTCTGAACGAATGATCTTGTTGTAAATGCCCCAGAAGACCAGCAGGATGATTACAACGATGAGTATGACTAATAAGATTATCAACAAAGTTATCGGGTCCATAAGCTTGCCTCCTCGGCTAGGGTAATAGCATGTTTTATTTAAAGATATCGAGTCGTCAAAACAGCCCTGCGATACTCCTATATTTCCTAGGATTGAAACACTGCGAACGCCTCTTTGACAGTCGCGTTCTTATGGACAATCGCATGGATCGCTTTCATCATACCCACCGGGTTAGGACTCTGAAAGATGTTTCGGCCCATATCGACCCCCACAGCGCCCGCATGGATCGCGTCGTACGCCATCTGCAACGCCTCCTGCTCCGGCAGCTTCTTCCCACCCGCTATCACGACCGGCACCGGACAGCACTCGACGACGTTCTCAAAACCCTTCACGAAGTACGTCTTGACGACGTCCGCGCCCAGCTCCGCGGCCATGCGCGACGCCAGACTCATGTACCGCGCGTCCCGCACCATCTCCTTGCCCACGGCAGTCACTGCGACGACCGGGATGCCGTAGCGCTGCGCCTCGTCCACATACTGCGTGAACCCAAGGATCGTGTCCCGCTCGAACTCCGCTCCGACCATGATGGAATATGCCACGCCGGAGGCGTTCAACCGTATCGCATCCTCAATAGAGCAGACCGTACCCTCATGGAGGAGCTCTTTGCCAATGATGCTGGTACCACCGGAAACCCGCAGGACGATAGGGATGTCGACATCCGGATCTATATAATGACGAAGGGAACCGCGCGTCACCATCAGCGTGTCCGCGTACCGCAACAAGGGTGTAACCATAGCCCCCAGCTGCTCCAAGCCACTCGTCGGACCCATGAAATACCCATGATCCACTGCGAGCATCACGGTACGACCATCCTTCGGACGGATGATCTTCGACAACCGATTCCGCTGTCCCCAGTCCATACTCAAAGCCTCCAATGAGGGCATGAAAACTCATGAGGACTTATAAACTAATTGGCCTCAACGCATCCCAAACAAAGGGTTAATTAACACATTCTTTTTTACAGACTCGCATGTCACCAATGTCACGAACCAACAAAATCCTGACCGCCATCGTCGCCATCGCACTCATCGCCGCCATCGGCGTCCTCATCTACGCCTACCTCCCCCGGGGAGAGACACAGAACAACCAGCAGAACACCACCCCACCCACCGGTCCCTACATCAACGTCACCGTCGACGGCCTCACCCACACCTACACCCTGCCCCAGCTCTGGGCGATGGGCAACTTCACCGGTAACGGCGAGTACCGGAAAAACAGCGGCGTCTTCGAAGGCAACGGAACCTACACCGGCATCCCCATTAAAATCCTCATCGCGAACCTAACCGGCTACTCACTGAACATCACCGCAGGCGACATGTCCATGATCTACAACGTCAGCCAGGTGCAGGGGGACGTCTCCATCTACAACCCGCAGAACGCAACCAACGCCACACCCATTGGTCACGGGGGCGTTATCATGGTACTCATCTACGCCTACAACGACCAACCGTTCAGCGGCAGCGACGGTAACTTCAAAATCGGGTACCTCGTGCCACAGCCGAACAGCCCGCGGATCACCGCCGCCTCACTCTGGCTCAAGGACGTCCGCAGCATCCGCATCATCACCTAAGAACACACCCAGGCTGTGTCTCCCAAACCTTTTTTACCCTTTCGCATCTTACCAGGTGCCATATTGTATGGGAGAGGCATCCTATGACAGGAATTGAAACACTCAAACCAACGCTTGTATGGACTCATTTTGACCACATCCGACAGATCCCCCGCTGCTCCAAGTACGAAGAAAAAATCCGTGAGTACATCCTGGAGTTCGCGAAGAAACAGGGACTGCAAACGCGGACGGACCCAGTCGGCAACATCGTCGTCGTGAAACCCGCAGCGAAAGGCATGGAGAAGAAACCCGTCGCCATCCTCCAAGGTCATATGGATATGGTCTGCGAGAAGAACAGCGACGTCACCTTCGACTTCTCAAAGGACCCCATCCAGCTCGCCATCACAGGAGACGTTATCAAAGCCAAGGGCACGACGCTTGGGGCGGACAACGGCATCGGGGTTGCCATGAGCCTCGCGATTCTCGAAGACAAGACCCTCAAACTCGGACCCATCGAAGCCCTTTTTACTATCGACGAGGAGACCGGGCTGACCGGGGCGTTCGCCTTGGAGCAAAACATGCTGAAAGGTCGCATCATGCTCAACCTCGACAGCGAGGACTTCGGCATCATCACCGTCGGCTGCGCCGGCGGCGGCGACTCCAAACTCGAGCTGCCGTTGACCATGGAATCCGCATCAAGCACGGCTGTCGGGCTCTCCGTCACCGTCTCCGGACTGCGCGGTGGGCACTCTGGCGTGGACATCCATGAGCAGCGTGGCAACGCCGTCAAAATACTCGCACGACTCCTCTGGAAAGCAGGGATGAAATACAGCCTTACTATCGCGGACATCAAGGGAGGCGACAAGCATAACGCGATCCCCCGTGAGGCCCACGCGATTGTCAGCGTTCCCAAGGCGGATAAAGCTGCCGTCACCTCACTGCTCAAACAGGATTGCCAAGCGATCCTGGAGGAGTTTAAGGCCGTGGACCCGGGTCTCAAGCTCGACGTCAAGGACCAGCAGATGCCGAAACAGACCGTCACCCACTCCTCCTCGATGACTTTGCTGAACCTCCTCTGCGGGCTGCCGCATGGTGTAGATAAACGCAGCTACGACATCCCGACCCTAGTTGAGACGTCTAACAACGTCGCGACTATTTCCATCATGGGGAAGACCGCGGAGATCTCGACGAGCTCACGCAGCTCCGTGAAATCCGAGCTGCAGGACATGCGGGACCGCATCCATGCGATCGCGACCCTCGCGGGTGCCACGACGATCGAAGGCACGCCGTACCCCGGCTGGAAGCCGAACATGGACTCAAGGCTGCTGAAGCTGTCGCAGAAGATCTTCAAGGATATGTACCATGAGGATGCGAAGATCGAGGCGATCCACGCGGGCCTGGAGACCGGCATCGTCGGTGAGAAGTTCCCCGGCATGGACATGATCTCGATCGGGCCGACGGTGAAGAACCCGCATTCCCCCGATGAGTACCTCGTGATCAGCACGGTGGGCAAAACCTACGAGTTCGTCCTTCGGATCCTAGCGGGCCTCTAACCGAGGTCGTAGGGCGTCTTCGCCGGGTGCCAGTCGACGTTGATCCAGTGGACCGGCGTGGGTTTCCACTGCGGGAATATTCGAGTCCCGTGGATGATCATGGGGAATCCGAAGGGATGCCGTGACCAGTAGTTCACGTCCCAGCAGTTCTTCGACGAATTCTCAAAAGAGGCATCCTTCTGGTTGTGGATGAAGTTGTTACGTGTTATTAATGAGTTGTTCGAGAAGCGCAGGAGGATCCCGGGGTTGCTTCCGTTGATCTCGTTGTTCGTGATGAGGGTGCCGTCTGCGTGTGTGAGGATGATGCCGTACTGGGTTTCGTTGATGAAGTGGTTGTCGCGGATGGTGTTGTTGTCCGCGTTCGTCCAGAGGCCGACGCCGCTGTAGGGGCAGTCGGAGATGGTGTTGTTGTCAACCATGTTACGGGTGGAGTTAGGCCAGATACTGACGCCAGCGGCTTGGTTCGCGGCGAAGACGTTACAGGTGACCCGGTTATTGGTCGACATGGAGATAACGACCGAGCAGTGGCGGTTGTGGGTGATGTTGTTTTCCCGGATGAGGACGCCGGTGGAGTTGCGCAGGTACACGCCTTCGTTGCCGTTGCCGTAGATGGTGTTGTTGTGGACGATGGAGTCCTGTGAGTTGTTGTAGAACACGCCGCAGGCGAAGTCGCCGCTGTCCCTGATGATGTTGCCGTACACGCTCGACTGGGTGGTCTCGAGGTAGACGTCAGCGTCGATCATGGAGTGGTGTCCGCTGTGTTGCACCGTCAGTCCGGTGATTGTACAGGAACTGGCCTGGACGGTGATGACGTCGCCGGTTCCGTTGCCGTCGACGATGGTGGTCTCTTTTGCTTCTCCTTGGAGGGTGAGGGGTGTGGTGATAGTGAGGTGCTCGTAGTACGGCGCGTGGTCATGGTACACGTAGACGGTGTCGCCTGCTGCCGCGGCGTCGATCGCCGCTTGGATAGTCGTGTAGTTCCCTGGTCCGCTGCCGCCGGCATGGAGAATCTGGGTCGTGGGCGCCTGTAGAACGGCGGGGACTGTTGCGGAGAAAAGAGAAACAAAAAGAAGGAGGGTGAGCAGGATGCTCACGGTCTGAAGGCTACGAGGTGTGGAGGCGCGGTGCTCTTGGTTCCGTTCCTGGTGGTTAGATGAGTCGGACGACGTTGTAGAAGATCCTCCCTTGGATGACGAGGGTTTTGGCGTAATCAGCGCGGACGGTCACGGTGATGGGGCCGAACGCGTGGAAGGTCTGGCCGGTGGCAAACGAGTACTGGTGGTTGGGTTCGAGGCTGAGGATGCGACTGGAGGTGGCGTGGTCGAGGAGGCGGAATATGCCGCCGCGGATTTCGATGCTCCAGTTGATGTTGTTGATGGTCTTGTCGCCTATGTTGGTGAGGACTGCGGTGATCTTGCCTTTGGAGGCGGTGATGCCTTCAATCCTGATGCCGGTGAGGTTCATGGTGACCGGAATCTGCTGGGTTCCGCCGTTGCTGGTGACCGTGATCGTGGCCTCGTACTGATTCGGGGTGAGCCCTTGGGTGACCGCGGTGACCGTAATCGGGTCTGCTTCGCCTATGGAGTCGCCGCTCGTGGGGTCGAGGAGGAGCCATGAGGCGTCTTTTAAGACGGAGTAGGTGAGGGTGCCGCAGCCGATGTTCTGGACGTAGAGGGTGCCGGTGGCGTTGGCGCCGTTAGGTACGAAGCCGAAGTCAATGGAGGTTGGGATGCAGGAGAGCGTGGGGTCTGGGTACTGGACTAGGGTGAAGTTCGCCCAGAAGATGCCGTTGCCGCCGTCGGAGGTGATGTCGATTTCGCAGGGGTAGGTTCCGAGGGGAAGGCCGGTGGTGTCAATCATGACCGTGATGTTAATCGCTTCGCCGTTGGAGGTGCCGCTGGTGGGGAACACGCTTACGTACGAGTAGTTCTCTGAGATGCTGAAGGTGAGACTGCAGCAGCCGCCTCCGTTCCAAATCTGGAATACCGTCTCGACGGAGGCGCCGATCGGGATGTTGCCGAAGTCATGGGACTTGGGGTCGTACGCGAGGAGACCTCTTGAGGTGGTCTGGGGGTGGCTCGCGGTCTGAGCCATGCCAATCGTGCTTGCGGTAGCGATGAGACAGAACAGGCTTATTGCGTAGATTTTCATTTTTCCATGGGTCATGGTATTCCTCTCCCTTCGTTGTTTAAACATCCTTGTTCCTTATTAAATTTTCCCTGGAAATCAGGTGTGGAAGGGCGTAGGAGGGAGTGGAGATCCCAGTTCCAGGCCGTGGTGGCCGGTTGACCGGTTGGGAAGTATTTCCCATGGATGAGGAAGATGAGGCGGGGCCGGTCCCAGTAGTTACGGGTCCAAGTGTTATGGCAGCTGGCTGTGGTGGTGCCGACGAAGTAGGCATCGAGTTTGAGGTTATGTAGGGTGTTGTAGGTGACCGTGATGAGGCTTGAGTCGTAAAGCCGGATGCCGTACTGGTTGCTCTGGATGGTGTTGCTGCTGACCGTGGCTGTGGTGGTGTTGCGTAGGTCGATGCCGTGGAACTCGTCATGGACGATGTTGCCGGTAATCGTGATGTTTGAAGCGTTGCGGGTGTAGATACCGAAGTGCCCATCGCAGACCGTGAAGCCCTGGATACTGCAGTCGTCATGGGCGACGGTGATGCCGTCGTCGTATCCGCCAGAGTCGATGATTGTTGTCGTGGGGTCCGCCCCTTGGAGGGTGAGCGCCTTGGAAAGGACAATGCCGCCGCTGTACTGCCCGGTGTACACATAGATCGTATCGCCATCCGAGGCGTTCTCGACCGCCGACTGGATGGTCGTGTAGTTCCCCGGTCCAGACCCACCGACGTACAGGGTATCAGGGGAAAGGATACTGAGAGCGTCATATCGAAGCTGTACGGCGGGAGCGGCAAGCGGGCGGAAGTCCCATGAGACGAACGGGAAGTTGTGGCCGTTGCGTTTGAGCCGGCCGGAGATGAGGTAGGGGAGAAGGCGGGGTTTGGTCCAGTAATTGTGCGACCAGCGGTTGCCGTGGTGGCCGAGGGTGGCGGTGATCACGTAGGCGTCGTTCTTCAGATTCAGGAAGGTGTTGCCGACCACCTGGGTCTGGTTCGCGTACTCCAGGAGGATGCCGTCGTCGTTGCCCTGCACGAGGTTCTGGGTGACGATGGTTCCCTGGGACTGGGAGATGTATAGGCCGATGCCGTCGGAATCCGTAATCGTATTCCCAAGGAACTGGGTGCTGACGCAGTCTGCGATTCGTACGTTCATCCATCGGGTGCGTGTCACAAGGTTGTCCATGAGGATGAGGTTCGTGCACAGGATCGTGATGAGGCCGTCGTTGCTGCCTCGGATGGTGTTCTTGATTGCGGATGAGTTCACTAAGCGTTCGAGTTGGAGGCCGGACCATTTGCAGTCGAAGATGTTCCAAGAAACCCTGAGATGCTCGCCGTAGGAGCAGTACGCGCCGACGCCATCTCTAGACAGCAGGTTTCCTGTGAGGTTCACTGCTGATGAGGCGACGGTGGAGACTCCGGTCTGGCAGTCCTGGATGGTGCAGCCGGTCACCGTGTTCTGATTGGATCCATCTGAAATCAAGATCCCGATGGAGGTGTTGGCGATGATTGAGCTTTGGATGGTGACCGAGGCGGCATCGCTGAGGCGGATGCCGGCGTCCATTGTCGCGGTCCCGCTTCCTTGGACCGTAACGCCGAGGATGTCGCAGTCAGCGGCAAGGATGGTGACGACGGTCCCAACCCCGCTGCCGTCAATCACGGTCGTCGTGTTCTGCTCGCCCTGCAGCGTGACATCTTCGATCTGCATCACCAGATGCTCATAATACGGAGACGAGTCGTCATACACATACACGGCATCGCCGGGTTGTGCCGCGTCGAGCGCCGCCTGGATCGTGGTGTAGTTCCCCGGGCCGCTGCCCCCGACGTTCAATCGTGATCCAGATATTCCTCCGGAATCACCCATAGGACTTATGGCCACTGCGCTTCCGCTCACCACTATGATGAGTGCTAGCAGGAGACCAAGAGGCCACCGTTTCTGGGAGGCCTGGACGAGTGCCATAAGAAGACTCCAATTGGTTAACCTCTATAGTACATATATAAATCTTTGCTCACAGAATATTAATCTAGCTTAGCAGGGAGAAGGAAAAAATAGCACTCACGGATTCATTCATCGACTGACTGTGACAATTAACATCACCAGCATCTCAATCATCATTCCTGTCCTCCACGAGAAACACCTAGACTCATCCCTGGCAAGACTTGAGCATCTG
Source organism: Methanobacteriota archaeon (assembly GCA_903877165.1). Taxonomy (GTDB): domain Archaea; phylum Thermoplasmatota; class E2; order DHVEG-1; family DHVEG-1; genus CAIRCU01. Next base: position 39,984 of record CAIRCU010000014.1, read on the forward strand.
CAGGATTTCGGTTCTTGTGAAATCATCGTCGTTGATGGTAGTAATAATGACGACATCCTCAAGAAAATCTCCAAGCCGTCAATCCAAACACTTACGACGCGCGCCGGCCGCGGGCACCAGATGAACACCGGCGCCCGCCACGCCCATGGCGACATCCTCTTGTTCCTGCACGCGGACACCACCCTGCCGCCCAACGCCATCCCGCTCATCCTCCACACCATGAGCGACCAGCGGATCAGCGCAGGTGCATTCCGGCTTGCCATCGACACCGCACAGCCAGCCCTCCACCTCATCGCCCTGCTCACCACCCTGCGCTCACGACTCACCAGGATCCCTTTCGGCGATCAGGCCATCTTCATTCGCAAAGATGTCTTCAACTCACTTGGCCGCTACCGCGACATCCCACTCATGGAGGACGTCGACCTCATGCGCAGACTCAGACGCACACATCACCGCATCATCATCCTCCCTGCAGCCGTCCTGACCTCTGCGCGCCGCTGGGAACGCGACGGCATCATCCTTGGCACGCTGCGCAACTGGACCCTCCGCATCCTCTACTACCTCGGCATCCCACCCCACCGGCTCACACCCTGGTACCGATGACCAAGGTTTAAGTAAACCCACAGGTTCCGTACCACAATGGAGACCAACCCGCCACCAACCCAGGACACTGCACCGCTTGTTCTCCCACAGCAGACATTCACCCAGACCATCACAACCTTCCTCCAAGAACCACTCACCTGCCGCGCCCTCACAACCCTCCAAGTCAACCTCGGCCTGCGCTGCAACCAATCCTGCCGTCACTGCCACCACCAGGCCTCTCCGGACCGCCACGAACACATGACGACCGACACCATGCATGCAATCCTGCGGTTCCTGCCCACCACGCCCGTCAAGACCGTCGACGTCACCGGCGGATCACCCGAACTCCACCCCCACCTCAAAGACTTCATCACCGCGCTCGCCGACCACGGCTACCCGGTCATGGTCCGCACCAATCTCACCGCACTCGCACTCCCCGACTCTAGTGGCCTTGCCGAGTTCCTTAAAGACCACGGCGTCACCATCGTCGCCTCACTGCCCTGCTACCTTCAAGACAACGTGGACCAGCAGCGCGGACCAGGCGTCTACCACCAAAGCATCACCACACTCAGCTATCTCAACAGCCTCGGCTACGGCGTCGACCCCGGTCTCCCCCTCAACCTCGTCCACAACCCAGGCGGACCATACCTGCCCGAATCACAAGCCGACCTTGAACAGATCTACCGCAAGGAACTGCACGAACGCCACGGCATCCAGTTCACCAGCCTCCTCACCATCACCAACATGCCGATCGGCTCGTTCCTCAACGACCTCCAAAACACAAACACACAAGAAGCCTACCAGACGCTCTGCCGCAGCTCCTTCAACCCCGATACCATCCCGGGCCTCATGTGCCAACACCAGATTTGCGTCCGCTGGGACGGTCGCCTCTACGACTGCGACTTCAACCTCGCCGCTGACCTGCCCATCCGCAGCAAGAAAACCACGATACACGACGCGACGCTCCACGACCTCATCCCCAGACCCGTCGCCACCGCAGAGCACTGCTTCGCCTGCACCGCGGGCAACGGCTCATCCTGCCAAGGAGCCCTCGTCACCCCATGACAACACCCCCTGAACACACACCACAAAAAACACGACTCTGGTGGAGACCCCTCAGCCTCCTCATCATCGTCATCACCCTCTTCCTCCTTGCAACAGAACTCGGCGTCGACCAATACTTTAGAAACCTCCAACCCTGGATCGCCTCCTCCGGCAACTGGGGCGCAGCCGCCTTCTTCATCCTCTACATCGGCGCCGTCATCCTTGCGGTCCCCGCCACACCACTAGGCCTACTCGCCGGCGCCCTCTTCGGCTCCCTGCAAGGAGTCATCTTCATCAGCGTCGCCTCCACCATCGGCGCAGCACTCACCTTCCTCATCGCCCGCTACTTCGCCCGAGACGCAGTCAGCAAATGGCTCGCCAGCAACGAACGCTACCGCCGCCTCGACGACCTCACTAAGAAACACGGCATGATCATGGTCGCGGTCGCCCGCCTCATCCCCTTCTTCCCCTACAACATCATCAACTACGCTTTCGGCCTCACCGCCGTATCCTTCCGCACCTACCTCTTCTGGTCCTGGCTGTGCATGCTGCCTGGTACTGTCGTCTTCGTCGTCGGCGCAGACGCCATTAAAATCGCACTCGCCACAGGACAAATCCCCTGGCTCCTCGTCATCGTCATCGTCATCGCCGCTGTCGCCACCATCATCCTGACGCTCGCCGCGAACCGATACATCCACAAGCTGGAACCACCACGGGAGTAACCCATGAGCCAGGCCGCTGAAAAGTATACTTGGGCGTACCGCCGCTACCTCCTGATCCGCGGTCCAAAACACGGTCTCCCTAGACTTATCCAAGCAAGCTTCGCCACCGAACAGCGACTCCGCCATCACGATCTCGCCGCTTTCATGGAACACCCACCCACAAAACAAGCGCCACTCCTCTTCTACCCCGGCTGCTACGTCTACTCCCTAAAAACTGTACAAGCGACCAGGAAAGTCCTAGACCACATCGGCACCTCGTACCAAATCCTCGGCGGCGTCTCCTACTGCTGCGGCCTACCCCATACTCTCCAAGGACGACATGCGGAAGCCCGCGAATGCGCGACGCGCCTCTCCGCAGCAATCGCCGCCGTTAACCCAAAGATCATCGTCACCTCATGCCTCGAATGCCTCGAAGCACTCCACCACCTCAAACAAGAAACGAGCGCAACCTACGACGTCCTCCACGTCCTCGAATACATCCAACAACACCGAACACGGTTCCCCAATGTCCACAGCACCACCCCCCTCATCCTGCATGAGCCCTGCCGCTTCTCCAAATTCCCTTCAGTCAAAGCAGCCGCCGAGACACTCATCACATCCCTAGGGATAACCCTCCAGTTTCTCCCACCAGACACGCCCCGCTGCTGCCGACGCTGGCACCACGGCGACCCCGCGAACCACACTCAGCGAAGAACCATCGTCGACGCCACAGCCTCAGCCCACGCACGCCTCGTCTGCCCCTGCCTCACCTGCCAAGAAGCCTTCAAAGAAATCTGCCCCACAGCCCCATTGCTTGACCTTGTCGACCTCTTCGCCCAAAGCCTCCAACCAAAGGAGATGACGCCATAGCAGACCAGCGGCACCGCTGCCTTCTCCTCTTCGTCAAATACCCACACCCAGGCAGCGTCAAACGCCGTCTCACCCCGCACCTCACGCCACAGACCGCAGCCGGCCTCTACCGCGCGTTCGTCGCCGACACCCTCACCACCGCCCGAAGCCTCACCATCCCGCTCATCGCCTGCTACGACCCGATAAATCCGAAAGAAGACTACGCCGCCTGGCTCGGAGACGACCTCGACTGTTGGCCACAGACCGGAGACGACCTCGGCGCCCGCATGTACCATAGCATCACCCAGGCATTCACCGCGGGATACGACCCGGTCGTCCTCATCGGCAGCGACACCCCAGACCTCCCCGCCCCGATTCTCGAACAGGCCTACACCGCACTTGAATCAGCAGACGTCATCCTCGGCCCAGCCCTAGACGGCGGATACTACCTCGTCGGCTGCAACAAGAACCGGTTCCCACCCGCGATGTTCACCGGCATCCCATGGAGTACATCAGACGTCCTCACAACGACCCTTCACATCCTCAAACACCACCATCGTACCGTCGCCCTCCTCCCTACCCACCGCGACATTGACACCCCGGACGACCTCGCCGACCTGATCCGCCGCCACCACAAAACTGCCTTTAAATCCTCACACACATTCACCTACCTCGTCAATCATCACCTCATGGAGGAACACCTCAGATGAAACCCACCATGGAACACAAAAAAGACTTCACTATCACCATCTCCCGAGCATCGCTTCTCCTCTACACCGGCTTCATCGCTCTCGCCGCGGTCTCCCTGTACCTCGCCTTCGTCGAAGCAGACACCGCGTACACCGGATACATCTGGAAATACTCCACCCAGTACATCTACAAGACCGCGCTGTACGCCATCACCATGTTCATCGCCGCACTCTTCCTCGCCCAGAGCAGCCTCCTCCTCATCAGACGCAGACCCTACGGCAGCATCCCAGGGCTCTTCGGCTGCCTCATCCTCGTCGCCTTCCCCGCCTACCTCCTCGCCGTCGACCCAGAGCACGCGGTCCCCCTCGCCATCCTCATCATCCCCGCTCTCCTCTTCATCCTCTTCTGCATCCTACCTCTGAGGAAAAAAAAGCGGTCAGACGCGCCGCCAGAACCAGACCAGAGCAAGCAGCACGAACCCGGCGAACGCTAACCCCGAGACCACGAACGCATCAAACTCTTCTTGAACATCCTGACTGTTGCCCACGAACTCGTTCTGCCCTATCACCGTCCCGAACATGGGAGGCGGAAGATGCATGGCAATCGTGTTTGCCTCAAACCGATTCCCAGAAAGACGAGTATCTGAAGAATCCCGGATGTTCACACCACAGTACCCGTTCCGCGCGAACGTGTTGTTCACAATCGTATTATGGTTCGAATCCTCGTACAAGCCGCAGCCGTTGACCGGGTTGTCCGCGATCACGTTCCCCTGGATCCGGTTCCCTGAGGAATGAGGGAGATAAATACCGCACCGATGGTTCGCAAAGATATGGTCCCTTTCGAAGACCGCACCCGAAGACCCCCACCACAAAATAGCCCCGTAGAAATTCTCCGTTGACGTCACATCCAGAACATGCGTCCCGTTCGCCCGCACAAGGAGACCCGTATCCGGGAACTGCAGACCGCTACCTTGGATCGTCAGGTTGCGGATCGTCACTCCATCCGCGGCAACAGTCACCACATTCCCCTGTCGACTCCCATTGATCACGGTCACGTTCTGGCCGCTCCCACGCAGCTCTACCGACTTGTTCAGCATGATCTGCTCATGGAAGACCCCGGGATAGATCATGACGAGGCCACCGGAGGAAACCGTGGCCACAGCCGCCCGGATACTTGAGAAATTCCCTGGTCCGGTTCCGCCGACGAACACAACAGAAGTGCCACTGGCGGCAAGCGGATGCGATGCCAACCCAAGACTCAGCAAAACCAAGGACCCGACCAAGAACGTCTGGAAGACGGACTTCATCATAGAACGACACCTGCAATCACCATAGCCAGACAAATAGTTTATTCCCCATGAGAATGCCATAACCTTTTTGTCACAGGAGTCTATACCAAGTGAAACCTTCAGGAGATTCTTGAATGAAGACCGTAATTGTTCTGCATAGTGACATCCTCGGTCGAGGGGACGACAAGCTCGGCGCGATGATGATGGGTAACTTCCTACGAAAACTCTGGGCGAACTCGCAGAAACCGGACGCGATCATTTTCTACAACACCGCGGTGCGGCTCCTGCTTCAAGGCTCTGCGGTGCTCGATGCTCTCACCGGCCTTGCCGACTCCGGCGTGGACCTCATCGCCTGCAGCACCTGCATCAACTACTTCAACGTGAAAGCGGACTTGCGTATCGGGCGCATAGGGGAGATGCCGGAACTCGTATCTGTTCTCATGGGCTCAGAAAAGGTTATAACCCCCTGAGCATCATTAGAAGGAGTACAGCAAACTACTTGAATCATAACCGTATTTGTGGCAAAACGGGCCAAGCGGATATGATCTAGTGGTTATGATATCGGCTTCCCAAGCCGGTCACACGGGTTCGAATCCCGTTATCCGCATGAGCAGCAACTTTTGCGGGGGAGAAACATAGAAGGTGGTAGAGCATGAAAATAAGCATTAGTGTCGGCGATCGCGTGCAGCTTGTTTTTATGAACGATACGCTGACGAAACTGCGGCCAGGCGACAAGGGCACCGTGGCCGACATCAACACCCAGGCTGATGAGGAGACCCTTATCTGGGTGAATTGGGACAACGGGGAACGCCTCGCGCTCCTTTCCGAGACCGACAAGTACAAGGTCGTCCGCGGGTAACTCCCTCCCCTCCTTTCTTTTTCTAAAAGTCGAACAGGTTCCGTTGTTTGAGTACATACTCTGCTTTCTGGAATTTCTCCAACGCCGGCGTGACCCGTGCCTGGGAGAACTGGTGCTCTTCACATAGGACTTGTAGTACTTTACTCGGGTCGGGCGACGTCCATTTGATAGTGTAGTCGGTAGTAACCGGGGGCTGTAGAAACATCGAGCGAATCGTGGCGATCTCTTCGCTTGGCAGCGTGATCTCCGGATGCGCCTGCAGCATCTGCTCAAGAGATCCATGTTCTTTGATAGCTGCGAGGCTTTTCTTCGGACCGTAGCCTTTGATACCGTCGTTGAAGTCTGTGCCGAGCAGGATGGCGATGTCCACGAGCTGCTCGCGGGTGATGCCGTTGGTGGTGAGTCCTTGGTCGAGGCGCAGCAGTTCAGGAAGGACGGTGACATAGGCTTGTTTTCCTGGGAGTTTGCGCCGCTCCGAGGATGTCAGATTCCTGATCAGCAGGGAGGCGCCGAAGAGAAGGCAGTCGAAGTCCTGCGACCCGGCTGCGTACGCATGTCCCTGCTGGACCATGAAGGAGGCCTGGGCTTCGCCTTCGGAGGGTGCCTGGACGAACGGGATGCCGAGGGCGAGGAGCAGTTCTTTGCTTTCCGTGAGGATCTCGTCGGTGAGCCGCGAGGTCTGGGAGGCTTTGGATTTAGCGGTGGCGAGGTCGCCTGCGGCGAGGGCTTCTTGGTAGTCGCGCTCTGCTTGTTCCTTGCGTTTGCGGCGCTCCGCGATGGTGCGTGCCTTGAGTGCATGTGGTGGTCCGTCGAAGACGTACACGGGCCTGATGCCGGCTTCCACGAGGTTGGAGGTGCGGAAGAGCAGGCCTGAGAGGTGCGAGGTGATGTGGCCGCTGGCGTCCTTGAGCGGGGTGCCGTCACGCTGGCGGATGATGGCGAGGAACTGGTGAATCACGTTATAGGCGTCGATGGCGATGATGCGTCCGCTGAAATCCTGGTAACTGCAGGGTTGTTTAGGGAAGAGGTCCCCGAGGTCGACTCCCATATATCCGGCTGGAAACGTCTCTGGTGATTTAGTCCTTTTTATATCTGCAGCGATAGTTTTAAGGAAACGCGTTTCGTTCCCCTTTCTCGATGAAACGAGATCTTGTATCCATGCTTGATCTTCAGGATGATTTGACCGATATCATCGATCTGAGCATCCGGTTGAAGAAAGACTCGAAGAAAGGGAAATCCATCCAGATGCTCAAGGGCAAGACGCTGGGGATGATTTTCGAGAAGCCCAGCACCCGGACTCGGGTGTCGTTTGAGGTGGGGATGACGCTGCTTGGCGGTCATGCAATCTATCTGAACACGAACGACATCCAACTGGGTCGCGGGGAGAGCATCGAAGACACCGCGCTCGTGCTATCACGGTACGTAGATATGATTATGTATCGAGCGAAGAAGGCGGAGGCGGTCCATGAGCTCGCACAGTATGCGACAGTGCCGGTGATCAACGGGCTTGACAACCGCGAGCATCCCTGCCAGATCGTCACGGATCTGATGACCGTGCAGGAGCACAAGGGACACCTCAAAGGTCAGCAGTTCGTGTACATCGGCGATGGGAACAACAACATGGCGCACTCCTATCTGCTCGGGTGCGGCATCGCCGGGATGGACATCCGGATCGTGACGCCCAAGGCGTATCAGCCTGACTCGTTTTTCGTTGATGCGGTGAAGAAGATGGGTGTTGCGGTCGAGGTCACAAATCAGATGAGCCAGGCTACGCGTGGTGCTGATGTGGTCGCGACGGATACGTGGGTGTCGATGGGCGATGAGGCGGAGAAGGCGAAGCGTATCCTAGAGTTCAAAGGCTTTACCATTGATGAGAAGGTGATGGGTCAGGCGAAGCCAGACGCGGTGTTCCTGCACTGCCTGCCCGCGTATTACGGGTACGAGGTGACGAAGGAGGTCGCGCATGGGCCGCAATCCGTGATTTTCGATGAGGCGGAGAACAGGCTGTGGGCGCAGATCGGCATCATGGTGACGCTGGCGGGGTCGTGTTCTCGTAGTTGACGAGGAGTTCTGAGACGACAGTCCAAGCGGCGAGCGTCTCCGGATAGATGGAGATCGTGTCGTTGACCATTTTGGAGATGTCCGTTTTCAGAGGGCCCGAGGGGAAGCCGCCGACGATGGCCGTAATCTTCTGTTTGTTTTGGTGATGGAGGCTGGTAAAATATTCGGGTAACCGGCTTGGGGTCCCAAGCTGGTCACAGACGAAGACATGGTCTGAGTTGAGTTCTTGTATCAGGGCGGGAAGGGTCTGCGGTTGTAATGAGAGGAGGGGTTTTGTGGGGTTTGGGACTGCGCCTTTGTCAAAGAGTTGTTCGAGGAGGCCAGCGAAGCGTTCTTCGTTGCGCATGATGCGGGTCTGGGGGTTGACCGTGATGACCTCGTCGTTGCGGGTATGGATGTAGACGCGCAGTCGGTCTTGTTTGTTGAGGATTGATTCGAGGGCTGTGAGGAGGATGAGGTGGGTGATGTCTGGTCGTCCTTGTCGTCTGCCTTCGGGGAGGGTGGCCATGGCCGCATGATGGATGCTGGAGTTCAGGAGGAGTTTTGTGGCGGGTTTGCCTTTCTGCTTGGCGTATCGGTAGATGACGGGGTGTGATACGATGGCTGCTGGGATGCGTTCCAGTTCCGCTTCCGCGATGACGAGAATGAGCATGATATGCACCTACATGTGTTGTCTAGGAGAGGATGTCGGTGAGTTTGTTGTGGGCGACGGCGTACTTGATCTCCTGGGCGATGCGCCGTCCGGTGGATAGATTCAGTTCGATGAGGTCAGAGTACGGCGATCCGCTGATGTACGGGTTGGTGCCGGCGACGATGCGCGCGGAGATCTCAAAGACCTTGAATTCCAAATCCTCGGTGACCACGGTCTCTAGGCAGAAGGGGCCGATGATGCCTCCGAAGAGTTCGAGTGATTTCTCGACGACGGCTTCGCCCATCTGGAAGACTTTAGGGAGGAGTGATTCCCGCATGACGATGGGGATGTTGCCGGTGACGACGAAGGTCGGATGGATGCCGAGTTCCTCAAGCTCGGCGATGGAGCCGATGCGCTGGAGCTCGTCGATCGTGGTCTCGTCGCGGCGGTCCATCGACAGGAGTTGGAGGCTGCCTTTGCTGAGCTTGTAGCCGGTGTTCTGGAGAGGTGTGTAGAAGTAGTGTAGGTAGTAGCGGGTGCCCATGACGAACTCTTGGATGGTGTACGGGCGGTCGCGTTTGACGCGTTTGCTGAATTCGGCGAAGGTGCGTGCGATGAAGAAGCCTTTGCCGCCTTTGGCGCCGTGGTATTTGACGATGACGGGTTTGTCGATGTTGCGGGGGTCTTTGATCTCCTTGGGCATGGTGAGGCCGGCGCCGTCGAGCCATTCGCGTTCTTTGTCTCGGTCGGATTCCCATTGGAGGACTTGGCGGTTGCCGAACGTTGGGACGTTGAAGGTGAGGAAGTTCTTGGCGCCGAGGTATTCGACGAAGGAGCCGTGCGGGATGACGATGACGTTTTTCGCTCGGAGTTCGTCCGCGTACTTCATGAGGTCCTTGTAGTTATCGACGGTGAAGAAATCGTCCGGCTTGCCTAAGGGAAACGCATCGTAGAACCGTTTGACTTCGCCGATGGCGAGGCCGAGGGTTTTGAATCCTTCCTTGTGCGCGCCGTTGAAGATCTGCAGGCTCGAGTGCGAGCAGACGGTGGCGATGGTCAGGTTCTTGGTGTCGTAGCTTGATAGCATTCCAGGTAAATCGATATCGACCATACTTCGTCCTTAGCTCCCTCGTGAGGATAAACCCTGTGTATTTTTATCGGTTTCGCTTCAAGGAGGAGAAGGGCAGGTGCTGGATGTCTCTTATAACGTTCCTTTTGTCTTGGTTTCTTTTGATTTGAGAAGGCGGCTCACGGTTTCGAGGAATTTTTCCGATTTTTCGATGGCGTCGCGGGCTTCTCCTTCATCGATGTTTGAGCGTTCAAGGCCATAGAAGGATTCATGGCGTTCCAGGCGGTAGGTATCAAACCAATGAATCTTGTCTTGTCCTAATTCTGACGAATGATTCTCTCTGAGATAGGCGACGACGCAGGCATGGCTTTTTTCAATGACACCATCGTGAAATAGAAGAGCTCTACCGGCTTGGAACATGCAGGTGTAGGATGCGACGATAGATTCTTCAAAGAAATTGCTTTCAATCAGCTCCAACGCACGCTCTTTTTTCACCTCGGCCATTTCAAGTGCTTTCATGACCTTGAGTGGATCAGGTTTGACTCTTCGCAGAAGCCGTTTCTCGAAACACTCGTCTGCTCTCATTCGACCACCGGTTTCGTCCCAAAGAGGACGACCCCGTCAAGGATCACATCAAGATAGAATGCCCTATTGGTTTTTGCCTGTTGTGACCATTCCGAAGGGGTGAAGGAGATGAGGTTCACATCTCGTTTCAAGAGTCGTGCGAGCTCTGCTGTCGGTTTCTTCTCCGAAAGGGAAATCACCAGGATGTCCACGTCACTGTTCTCGTCGTTCTCACCTTTCGCATAGCTTCCGAAGAGGAGGACTGATGTGACCGTTTTCATGGTGTTTTGGAGGAAATCAACGAGCTTTTTCTTGTGTAACCATGAGAGATTGTAGGATATTTTCAGGTATCGACAGGCTGGATTCTCCAAGTTGGCTCGATAGAGGATTTGGTTTTTCTCCTTCGTTTTTATTAGTATTTCATCGTCGACGAATAACGTGAGTGCACGGCTGACGGTCATGGGGTCCATGTGTAGTATTCGGGCTGATTCTCGAAGGTAGTAGCTGGAGTGGGGCTGGTCGAAGAAGAGTTTGAGAACAGAAAGCTGTGTGATTTTTTGATACAGTTGTATCATAATTTCATACAGCTCTCTGACGTTTATATAATTTTCCCCAAACCATGATGAAAGTTAGCCTTGAAGCCTCCAAAGTGAAAACCAGCAACTCGTTGAAAAAATCTGATACCAACTAAAATTCTAAAACCGCTTCTTGGTGTCCCGCATCGACTCGACGATCTCCTTGCCGAAGTCCGTGAGCCGATACAGTTTGATGTCGCGATGCCGGCCGCCCTCGATCTGCTCGACGAGGTTCAGGCTCATCAGCGACTCGTCGTTGCGGTACCGCGAGTTCATCCCGCGGATCGCGCCGATCACGTTCGTGGGCGTGGTCTTCACGTTATAGGCGATCTCGGACGTGTAACTCCCACTTGGACTGATTTCAAATAGGTAGTCCGCTATCTTTTTACGCACGCTACTTCTCCGCAGAGACCTGATAACAAGCGGTTTCAACATATCCGGAGAAATAACTGCTTTCTCTCCATCCTGCATCCCATCCACGTAATAGACATCGAATGCTATAGCCCATTTATAAATTAATCGGTTTCGTAACAAAACCACGACGTGAGACGAAGCGAAATCAATAAAGCACGGAGCCAGGATAACACACCGAAGGATGGGACCTGCATGTCACTGAAAAAGGAACTACTCAACAAGCTAACCGAAGACCAACTGCAAAGGCTCGCAGAAAGCAAAGGCATCGCGTTCTCACTCAACACGACCCAGAAACAGTACTATGAGAATTGGACCAGCAAAGACCGCCTCGTCGACCTCATGGCAGACCACGAAAAACTCACGATTTCCGATATCGAGCAGTTCATCCACCACCGCCCCTAGCGGTGATACCGTACACCAACGCGTGGACAACACGTCGCGACCGGGCAGCGGCTGCACAACGGCGACACCGGTACGCAAATAATTTGCCCGAACCGCACGAACAACTCGTTGAACTCGTCCCAATACACCTCGGGCAAGACTTTTCGTAGCGCCACTTCAGTGTCCTCCGGCGTCTTCGTCCGGACCCACCCAAGCCGGTTCGCGATCTCATGACAATGACTATCGATTGGTAGATAGCCGTGCTCATGGAACCCGAACACCATCACGATGTTCGCGGTCTTCCGCCCCACGCCCTTCAACGACAGCAGCGCATCGAAATCACGAGGAACCTCGCCTCCGAACTCCTGTAACAGCCGCTGGGAGATCTCCTTGATGCGCCGTGCCTTCGTCTTGTAGAACCCCACCGGATAAATGAGCGACGCGATCTTTTCTTCAGACAACGCCGCAAGTTGCTTCGGCGTATGGTACGGCCCAAGCAGCCGCCGCGACGCAACAGCCGTCACCTCATCCTTCGTCCGCAGACTGAGCAGACACGACACGAGCGTCGTGAACGGCGTCCGAGGATACCCCGGGTTTTCCTCACCCAACGCAGTACTATCAACAGCATCCACCGTCTGCCTGATGCCCGCGAATATCACTTCTAGATGCGCCAGACGTTTCGCCATGCCGTACCTTTCAGTCCCGGTGTTCCCGTGGGGATTCAACATAAATAGGAGACATCACGAAAGACAGCCAGGGCCTCAGTCTCCCCGTCTCCGACCGCAGCCGTATGCTGCAGTACGCCGATTCCTTTTCTCTGCTTGTAGAGTCTTATTTGATGAAGGAAGTCAGGGTGAAGATCAAGAGGATCGCTAGGACCGTGGTGAACACCGTCTTCCAGTTCGGGTTCTTGTATGTCTCCGGGAGCAGGTTCACCGCGCCGATGTAGATGAATTCACCAGCGAAGACCCCAAGGATGACCGCGAGGACGGCCTGACCGATGACCAGCAGGCAGGTGACCGCGATGCCGAGAATCGGAGCGAGCGAGTCCGCCAGCAGAAACATCGTAGCATTCTTCACACGCTGATTGTTCTTCAGCATCAACGTGACTGTGTTGATGCCATCCGTGAAATCATGGAAGATGACGGCGAAGGCGACGACGACTCCGATGGCGGGGTTGACGCGGTACGAGGCACCGATAGCAGCACCATCAAGAAAGCTATGAACAACAAGGCTTCCCGCGCCTATAGGCCCCATGATATGTCCATGGCCCTCCTCCTCGTCATGGTGGTGGATGAGGAAGTATTTCTCAAGGACGCTGTAGAAGACGAACGAGGCGACGACCGCGACCATGATGTAGCGCGTCGAAAGGGATACGTTGCTTGCGAGTTCGAGGCTTTCCGGTAGGAGGTCGAAGAACGTTACCGCGATGAGGCTGCCTGCGGCGAACGCGAAGAAGTAGGGAAGCGCGCGTTTGAATTTGATGGCGAGTGTTCCTCCGATGAGCGTTGAGAAAAATGTCGCGACTGCAAGGCCTAGGATGAGCCAGTCCATCGCGGCTCGTATACGGGGAGGACCTTAATAGGTTTTTAGCCATTCCTCGTCTTTATTCTGTGCTGAGGTACAGCAGCATGGTCAGCCCGATGGTCTCGAAGACTGAGGTGACGACGAGGACGCCGCCGAAGCCGCCGAAGCCGAAGCCGATGCTCCACCGGATGCGCTCGTACGGGATCACCGCCGAGATGAACAGGGACCGCAGTGCGCTGAGGGAGAAGGCGGTTTCCACGAGGAGCGGGGTAAGGAAGATGAGTAACCCGACAATGTAGCGGGACTTGGTCTTCAGGCCGATCTTGATATACACCGCAATCGTGCCGACGAGCAGCAGCATGCTGATGCAGACGATGACGACGCCGAACGTCGGCAGGATTATCTGATCCATGGTCAGCGGCTGCTGAAGGTACGGGTAGTCCCCTGGGAAATACGGCTGGTTGTTAATCTGCTGGATGATGTCGTTGGTCTCGTTAACGAAGAAGCTGGAGAGGATCAAACCGACGATGACGCCGATGACGAACAGCGCGGCGATGAGGATGATCGCCTTCTTGTTCATGCTGGGTTTCTGCACGCTCGACTCAGTCTCGACCGGTGCTGGTGGTGCTAGTGGTGCTAGTGGATCGCTCATAGACACTCAATCTCCTATATTATTCACGCAGCAGTTAATCTGCTTTTTTCCCAATTTTATCCCAAATTTCTCTGAAATATCCGAGGTTCTCTTCCAAGGTCGGCGCAGGGAAGTAGGTCTTCCCGTACCCGCTGCCCGCGGAGGTGATCAACCCGTTCTCCTCCAACACCTGGAGGTGGTATCGCGTGGTTTTATAATCGAGGCCCAGGACCTTGGATAGCTCGTTGGCGTTATGCGGCGTAGTCAGAATCGCATCGAGAATACGGCCGCGGTTGACGCCACCCAGAGAATTCGCAAGGAGCCACCATAGGACGTTCTTGATTGCGGCCATTGTATAAAAGCTGAGTAAATCACGACAGCTCTTAAATGATTTGTTATTAGTACACGTTCATGAAAACAGGAGGGGCCTTCCCCCATGCATACCCCTCAAGGTCGACCCAAGAGTCATGGTCCCCGGGCAGGAACATGTGACGACATCACACGGATATTTGGGTGACATTTGGGAAGGAATTGGGAGAGAAAGGGGAAAAACGCATAAAATCAAAAGGCGACATAACCAACGATGTAGGTGAACAGACTATGAAACCACGCACCATCATCGTCGGAGGTTTACTCGCGGTCCTCCTCGTCGGAACCGTGAGCGCAGTCTACACAACAGCCCAAGACAGCACCACCACCCCAACAAAAGACGCACAGCAGCCGTCCATGCGAAACGGCACAGCTCCCTGCCCAGCGAACTGCAGTCGGATGCCAGGCCAGCACGGGTTCCGCCAAGGACCCTTCAGCGGGTTCATCCCACCAGGCATCACCCTCACCCAGGAACAGCGCGACGAACTCAACACCACCATAGCGACGCTCCGGCAGCAGAACGCCACTCCACAGGAGATCCGGACAGCAATCCAAGCGAAACTTGACGAGTTCGGCGTCTACGACGCCCAGCTCAACAGCACCATCGCCAACACGGAACAACGACTGACGATCCTCAACAGAGAAAAAGAACTCCGAAGCCAAGGCTACAACTGGACGACGATCGACACCATGATCGCACAGGAGTTCGGACAGAACGCCACCGCCACCGGCGACCAATGGATGACGCCGGACCATGCATCCTGGCGGGAAGAACCACGAGGCGGATGCAGGCCCAACCAGTAACCGACAAACACCTGCAGCAGGCACAGGGCTCCAGATGGCCACCATCACCATGAAGGGGAGAAACCCCACGGTAACGCTTCCCGGCGTACTCGTTTCTTCCCTTCTCCTCTCCTCCCTATTGACCATCATCGACCATCAGGCGGCCCTCGCCCTGCCGCCCGACCACCAATGACACAAGTAATAGAATAAAGAAGAATTTGGGAAGAACCAGCACACCATCAGACTCATTGAAAGAAGAAAATGGGGGAAGAAACCATGTATGACTACTACCCACATGAGACAATCAAGAAACAAAAGAACCGCCACCCAGGCGTTTTCGCCGTCATCGGCATCGTCGCCATCTTCATCGCCGGCTACATCGTCGGAGGCGCCTACAGCACCGGGACTACCACCACCCCAGATGTTCAATCACTCCAAAACCAGCTGAACACCCTGCAACAGCAGGTCTCAAGCAGTACCGTGAAAACCCAGACGATCATCGTGGACAACACGTCGCTTGCACAGATCTACGACAACGTCCGCGACGCCGTCGTCGTCATCAGCGGAATCGTCCCGACAGATACCTTCTTCGGTACCATGTACTCAAGCGTGCAAGGATCCGGGTTCGTCTATAATAATAATGGAGAAACCATCATCATCACCAACGAACACGTCGTCCAAGACGCATCCAACATCACGGTCACATTCTCCAACGGAGACGCCTACCCGGCGACCGTCAAAGGATCCGACGCCTACTCCGACCTCGCAGTCCTCACCGTCCAAGGATCCACCGAGCAGGTCGTCCCCCTGGAGATCGCCAGCTCATCCTCCCTGCAGGTCGGGGACCCCGTCATCGCCATCGGTAGTCCGTTCGGTCTCGGCGGGACCATGACCACCGGGATCGTCAGCCAGCTCGGCCGCACCCTACAGGATTCCACAGCCGGTAGCTACCCGATCGCGAACATCATCCAGACCAGCGTACCCATCAACCCGGGGAACTCCGGAGGACCACTCCTGAACTACCAGGGTCAGGTCATCGGAATCACGACCGCTATCATCCAGAACTCCAACGGACTCGGTTTCGCCATCCCTTCCAGCACCATCCTGCGTGAAATCCCCTCCCTCGTCGCGACAGGATCGTATGCCGACCACGCCTGGCTCGGCGTCTCAGGCACGGACATGACGTACGCGATCGCCCAGGACATGGGCATCAGCACCACCTACGGATGGCTCATCACCCAGGTGACCGCAGGCGGCGCCGCGGAACAAGCAGGATTGCACGCCGGTACCCAGCATATCCGAGTCGCCGATGGGACAGTAATCATCGGCGGTGACGTGATCATCGCGGTGGACGGCGCCCGCATCATCGACGGCGACGCCTTCATGACGTACCTCGATGAACACACCAGCCCGAACCAGACCATCAGTCTGACCATCATCCGAGACCACCAGCAGCAGACGATACCGGTGACCCTCGGACAACGCCCAGTCCTCCAATAAACCCAAAGAAAGGTTGTGCCGCTTTCAGGCCCTCTTTCCCCTATCCTCCCTCGGCACAACCTTCCTTCTTTTTTTCACTCATAAAAAGAAGAAGGACACGCATCATGCCGACTAAGGTGTGAATTGGGAATGAATTGGGAAAAATTCCTAAATAGTTCGCAAGCCACTAACCTATATCCATGAACCATTCATGGCTCACAACACATCCGAGGCATCGACCATGAACCCAGTCATCGAACTCCAAGACGTTAAAAAAATCTACCAAATGAACGGCGTCATCACCCCAGCGCTCCGAGGCGTCAACCTCCAGATCGCGAAAGGAGAATTTCTCGCGATCATGGGTCCCAGCGGCTCCGGGAAATCCACGCTGCTGCACATGATCGGCGCCCTCGACAAGCCCACCGAAGGAAAAATCATCCTGGACGGCGTCGACATCTCAACACTCAAGGAATCCGCCCTCGCCAGACTCCGAGGACGAAAAATCGGATTCGTCTTCCAATTCTTCAACCTCCACCCGACCCTCACCGCGGTGGAGAACATCGAACTGCCGATGATGATCGCAGAAGCAGACAAAAAAGAACGACAACGCAAAGCCCTCGAGCTTCTCAGATCCGTGAACATGGAACACCGCGCCCGCCACCTCCCCTCCCAACTCTCCGGCGGAGAGCAGCAGCGCATCGCCATCGCCCGCGCACTCGCCAACGACCCGGAAATCATCCTCGCCGACGAGCTCACCGGAAATCTTGACAGTAAGACCAAAGCAGAAATCATGCAATTCCTCCTCCGCCTACAACAAGAGAGGAAAATGACAGTCACCATCATTACACATGAACCCGAGATCGCCGCGTACGCGGAGACCGTGATTCGTATCGTTGATGGAAGAATAGCACAAGGAGGTTCATAAAACCATGAAGAAAACAACATTGAAAGCAGGTCTCGCCCTCGGCGTACTCATCGCACTCAGTCAATGCTTCATCGCACCTTCACTCGCCCAATCCGGTCTCCAGGTCACCTTCAGCACCAACCCCACCGTCGTCGCACCTGGCACCGACGGCTACCTCATGGTGAATCTCCGGGCTATTGGAGATTCGGCAAGCAACATCCAAATCACGGCTACATCCTTAGACGGCAGCATCGTCACCGCCCACGGGAGCTGGGATATCACCGTCGGCAGCATCGACAGCGGCGACACCTACGCAGTCCCCTTCGAGTTCACCGTCGCCAGCACTGCATCCTACGGTTTGTACCAAATCGAGTTTGACATCTACTACTCCGGTGGGTCGACGATCCATCAAACAGCATTCCTCGATGTCGAACAGCCCTCCTTCCTCGACCTCAGCTCCGTGTCACCAGGATCCGTCAATATCGGGCAGGAGACGACCGTCGATTTCAACTTCACCAACAGCGGCAACACCATTTACAACGTATTGTTCTCATGGGAGGACGCCAACCAACTCATCCTTCCCATCGGCTCGGACAACCGGGTAACCATCCCCATCCTTCGCGCAGGAAACACCACGACGGTACCGGTCACGCTCATGGCCAGCCCCTCCCTCTCCCCAGGGATCTACCCGCTGACCATCACCTTGAAGTTCTACGACCAGGCCAGCGAGACGAACCAGACCGGACAGACCGTGACCTCTACCGTAGGGCTTAAAGTCAGCGGCGCCACCTCCTTTGAGATCGTTGCCTCTCAGTCAACCTCTGGAACAACATCGTTGACCGTCATCAACACCGGTGCGAACACGGCCAACTCCGTCATTGTTTCTGTTCCTCAGCAGCAGAGTTATTCAGTCACCGGTAGTCGGTCTGCGAACCTTGGGAACCTCGACCCTGGCGACTATTCGCTGGCCAGCTTCCAAGTGACCTCCAGCAGCCAGAACGGATCCACATCGTTCCCCTTCAACAGAACAGGCAACTTCACACCGCCAACTGGACAGCGAACGTATGGCAACAGAAGTTTCTCGCAGAACCGGTCGTTTTCCGGATTGAATGGAAACGGGCTATCCGTCATGATTAGCTACACAGACTCCTTCGGCGTCCGGCAGACGGAACAAAAACAGGTGAGCCTCTCCTCAAGCTCCTCCGGGTCGTTCTCAGGCTTCTCATCACGAACGCAAAGCAGCACGAACGGAGCCTATAGCACAGGAGGTACATCATCGAGTTCCGGCGGTGGAATGACGTACATCATCGTCGGGGTTGTCGGTATCATCCTCATCGTTGCGATCATATACGTCGCTCGGAAGAAGAAGCTGCCTGGGGTTTCTCGCATCCTGAAAAGGCGGAAAGAAGAATGAAGCTTGCTGACATTGTCCGGCTTTCACTGAATAGCCTCACCCATCGAGGCCTGCGCAGCTGGCTCACGATCCTCGGCATTATCATCGGGGTCGCGGCTGTCATCGCCATGCTGTCGATTGGCGCTGGGATGTCGCAGAACGTCCAGTCGCGCCTCAGTGGATTCGGTGCAGATATTATAACGGTGAGCGCAGGGAGTACCCGGGCGTTTGGCTCGGGGGGCACCTTTACTGACCGTTTTCAACCCGGGGAGCCTCCATTCGGACAATCATCGTCGAACCAGTCTTCGAGTTCTACAACGAGCCCAACGCTGACGAACACGGATCTCACCGCCATCCTGTCTGCGGATGGGGTGGAAGCCACCACCGGTATCATCTCTGGGCGTACATCTGTCAGTTACCTGTCGCAAAGTGTGACGATCACCGTCGAGGGCGTTGATCCTTCAGTGTGGAATACCATGACGACCTCGACGGTCGCATCCGGTAGACTTCTAGAGTCAGGGGACGGCATGAGTGTGCTCATCGGCAGCAGTGTCGCTAGCGGTATGTTTGACCAGAATATCACGGTTGATTCCCCGATGCTTATCAGCGGGAAGACCTTCACCGTGGTCGGGGTATTGAAAGAATCTGGGACAGGCGGGTTTGGTGGTGACGACCGGACGGTGTTTCTCACGATGGATGCCGCTCGAAATATCCTCACGTCTATTGATCCATCAGTGTTCACGTCGATTCAGGTGAAAGCGACGAGCACCGATACTGTGGATGCGACAATCACGTCGGTGACGAACGCGTTATATGCCTCGCGGCAGGTTACCTCTGATACCAAGGATTTCACGGTGACGTCGCCGACATCGATGCTGGCGACGATCACGAGTACGATGCAGACGATGACGTTCTTTCTAACGGGGATTGCCGCGGTGTCGCTACTAGTCGGCGCGATTGGGATTGCCAACACCATGTTCATGTCAGTGATGGAGCGGACGCGGCTTATCGGAATCTTGAAGTCTCTGGGGACGAAGAACTCGGAGATCATGAAACTGTTTGTCATGGAGTCCGGAATCATCGGGCTGATGGGCGGGCTGCTTGGCGTGTTCCTCGGGTTCATCGTAGTCGGTATCATCTCCGAGATCGGTTTCAACCTCATGGGACTGGGCGTGCGAATGGCTGGTGGGACGTCGACGTCGGTTGCAGTCGTCACCCCTCAGCTCGTTGTGTTCGCCTTAGCGTTTTCCACGATTATCGGGATTGTCTCCGGGTTGATTCCTGCTCGGAAGGCAGCGAGTCTTCAGATTGTGGAGGCGATGCGCAGTGAATAAGAGAATTCTCGTTGGCGTCCTTGGGGCGCTTATGGTGTGTCTTGTCGTGAGTCTGAGCGGCTGTACGAGTACGAATCAGACGAGCAGCGTAGACAGTCGGCTCGTGGGCACATGGCAAGGATCGGTTGCTCTGTCGTCGTATTCAGGCAAAGGGAACTCGACGCTAACTCAAATAACATTTACAGGCAGCAAGGCCGTGCTGACGACCGATAGCGATTTTGGAACGCGGACGATGAACGCGACGTACCAGATCTCAGCAGGTTCGTTGGTCCTGGAGCCGCAGTTCACACATGACTTCGGGGGACAACAGCCGCCGCTCAACAATGGCACCGGACCATCGGGGAACTGGACTAATAGGACGCGGCCGAACTGGAATGGTTCGAACCGGTCTTGGTCGCCAAATGGGACCTGGAACGGCATGCCGCCGCAAGGCAACATGCCGCAGATGGCGATGACGTTTACCTATCGTTTTAATGAAGGTGACACGGTCCTGTATCTCAACAACGTGGCGTTCACGAAGGTCTCCTAACGCGTGAAAACCGTTAGAAAAAAAGAGAAGTGGGAGTGCGACCGTAGCGGTCGTACTCCGCCTGTTTTTTCCTGTTTTAGGCCGCGGTGATCTTGACGAAGAAGAGGAAGATCTTCCCGGTGATGGTCACCATAGCTGAGGGGCCGCTTGGGATCCAGGCCTCGATCTTGATATAGGTCTGCCCGAACCCGAGGACCGCCTTGAGACTTCAGAGAGGCTGAGGCGTGGCCTGCGAGTGTCTTAATAAATGAACCACCCTTTTCGTCTATCAATATCATTCGTGTCAAATAAATGTATAGTTTAGGGTTGGGCATCGGAAGCGGGCGAAAACAGACAAAAGTAATTAAATAGCGACCAAGATAACAAGTGCAGGACCTTATTGAAAGGTGAGAGAAGGGGATTCAAACCTATGGAGAGATCCAGTGTACGAAGTATGAAAGCTTGCGCCATAGCCCTGCTAATCTGCGCCGTGCTACTCATGACGTCGCTGAGCGGCTGCGTTCAACAAAACCAAACGACCATCAAAAACCCGACGACCTACGTCCGGTACGACATCGGGGAACCAAAAACCCTGGATCCCGCCGAGGCCTACGACTCTGCATCCTGCGACATTGTGAACAACATGTACGATCGGCTCGTTACCTACCACGGCAACGACACTCTCCATATCTACCCATCCCTCGCCCTGAACTGGACCGTCGCCAGCGACCAGCTTACATGGACCTTCCACCTGCGTCACGACGTCCTTTTCTCCAATGGCGACCCCATGAATGCCACTGATGTAAAATACTCCTTTAACCGCGTCATAACCGTCAACTCACCGGACTCTAGCGTCGCCTGGATCCTTGAGCAGTGCATGAATCTCAACAGCACGACTATTATCGACCCATACACCGTGCAAATCAAGCTCACCAACACCTACGGAGGGTTCCTCGCGCTCCTCGCCTTCAGCGTCGCCTCCATCGTCGACATGAAGACGGTCGAGGCGAACGGCGGCATCGTCGCGAACACGGATAACGAATGGATGAAGGAGAACGGGGTCGGTACCGGGCCGTACCAACTTGACCACTGGACCCACAACTCCGAGGTTGTCCTCGCCAAGAACCTGAATTACTGGGGCGGCTGGAGCGGACAGCACGTCGACACCGTCGTCGTCAAATCCGCGGACGAGGCCTCCACCCGCATCCTTGCCCTAGAGAACGGCGACGCGGACTTCGCGTATATCCCATATGGGAACCTCGTTGATATCAATAACAAAACCGGCCTCTTCACCGTTCAGGAGCCCAGCTACAACGTCGTCCTCGGACTCTTCGACACCGTGAGCTCTAACAAGTTCATGGCCGACAAAGAAGTCCGCCGCGCACTCAGCTACGCTTTCAACTACCAATCCGCCATCGACGACGCCTTCAACAGTTACCTCTACCGCCTCCCGGGCTGCATCCCCAAGGGAATGCCCTACTACAACACCCAGAACAATGGTACCTCCGTCTACAACTACAACCTCGCCATGGCAGACCAGATTCTCAACCAGTCCGGCTACCTACGCGACTTCAACTTTAAGGGTACATACTACCGGTTCAACAACACCGCTATCCGACTCTGGTACAACTCCGGTAATGCCGAGCGGCAGAAGATGGCGCTCAGCTTCCAGCAGGCCCTCACGGATCTCGGAATCAACTCCATTGTCAGCACCGAAGGCTGGCCCCAGTACCTCAACCGCATGTACCACACCAACGAATGGGACTTCATGTTCCTCGGATGGATGCCGGACTACAACGACCCAGACGACTACATCGCCCCCTTCGTCGGCAGCGCGGCAAACGGCGGCGACACCTTCCACACCGGCTGGGCTAACGCCTCCGTCGACAGCTACATCAACCAGGGGAAATACACCGTCGATCCCACTGCCAGAGCAGCAGCCTACACCGCAGCCTTCAACATTTACATCAACGACCCCAGCATGATCTTCATCGGACAAGAAACCTACACCCGCGGTATGCGCACCTGGCTGCACGGATACTCCTACAATCCGGTCCTCGAGTACTACTACTATGACTACTACAAGGCCTAAACCCTAAACCACCCCCTCTCCCCTTTCTTTCCCTTTTCCATGAAGACCTGGGAATATATCGTACGCAGGCTCATACTGCTCATCCCCGTCATCATAGGGGTCACCATCATCACCTTCACAGTCTCCCATGTGATCCCCGCGGACCCGGCCAGGGCCTTCGCCGGCGGCCCCAAGGCCCAACCCGAGGCCATCGCCCACATTAGAGCAGAACTCCACCTCGACGAACCCCTCTGGAAACAATACTTCTTCTACCTCAACGATCTAATCCACCTCAATCTCGGAAAATCCTATCTCGAAAACCGCCCTGTCTTAGAAAGCCTCAGGGATTACTTCCCGGCTACGTTCGAACTCACCATGGTGGCAATGCTCATCGCAGTCCCCTTAGGCATCATCGGCGGCATCATCTCCGCCATCAAACAGAATAAAATCTCCGACCATTTCTCAAGAATTATCGCTATCGTCGGCTACTCCCTACCCATCTTTTGGTTGGCACTCATGCTACAATACCTCTTCGCCTACCTGGTCCCTATCCTCCCCCTCGAAGGCCGCCTCTCTGTCGGTATGGTCCCCCCAACGACCATCACCGGATTCTACGTCATCGACAGCATCCTCACCGGAAACGTCGCCACCCTCTCCTCCTCACTTCTGCATCTCATCCTCCCAGCCTTCACCCTGGGATTCTCCACGCTCGCCATCATCCTGCGTATGACCCGATCCAGCATGCTTGAGGTCATGAGCGCCGACTACATCCGTACAGCCCGCGCCAAAGGCGTCCCCGAACGAAAAGTCATCTACCAACACGGACTGCGTAACGCCCTCATTCCCACCCTCACGGTCATCGGCCTGCAGTTCGGCGCCCTCCTCAGCGGCGCCGTCCTCACCGAGACCATCTTCAACTGGCCAGGCATGGGCCGTTTTGCAGCCAACGCGGTCCTCGGCCTGGACTTCAACTCAGTCATGGGATTCACCCTCATCGTCGCCATCATCTACGTCATCGCCAACCTCATCGTCGACCTCCTCTATGCTATGGTCGACCCCCGTGTAAAACTAGGAGGAGGATAACCGTCGCAGGACCCCGGAGACTCCAGGCATTCCTGAAGCGCAACGAATCCCGGGTCAAAGACCTGCGCTTCATGCTACATCTCTTCCGCCGCAGCCTCCTCTCCATGATCGGCCTCGTCCTCATCCTCTTCCTCATCATCGTCGCCCTCTTCGCCCCCCTCATCGCCAGCGAACACCCCTCCTACGTCGAAGTACAAACAGAGCAGGGAACCACCCGGGTGGAAGAACGCTGGGAAATCCACTTCGACCGAAAACTCCAGTCCCCTAGCCTCCAACACCTCTTCGGCACCGACGACTACGGACGCGACATCTTCAGCATGATTGTATACGGCTCACAGACCTCGCTGCGCATCTGCCTTATGGTCGTCATCATCTCCACCCTCGCCGGCATCATCCTCGGCGGACTCGCCGGGTACTTCGGCGGCGTCATCGACGAAGTCCTCATGCGCATCACCGACGTCTTCCTCGCCATCCCGTACCTCATCCTTGCCCTGGCCGTCGCCGCCGCCCTCGGCCGCAGCATCGACCACATTATGGAAGCCATGATCATCACCTGGTGGCCCTCCTATGCCCGGCTGTTCCGCGGCCAAGTCCTTGCCATCCGCGAACAACAGTACGTCGAAGCCGCCCGCAGCGTCGGTGCCAGCAACAGCCGCATCCTCTTCCGCCACATCCTCCCCAACTCCATTGCACCCCTCATAGTCGAGATCACGCTAGATCTCGGCGCAGTGCTTCTGGTGGCCGCAGGCCTCAGCTTCATCGGCCTCGGCGCCTCCCCCGGGACCGCAGAATGGGGACTCATGATCTCCGAGGGACGCACCCTTATGTTCCACGCCTGGTGGTACGTCACCTTCCCAGGACTCGCCATCCTCTTCGTCGTCCTCGGCTTCAACCTCCTCGGCGACGGCCTCCGAGACGTCACCGACCCCAAACTCAGGAGATAAACAAAAGAGACACGCCATGACTGAAACTCCCCTCCTCAGCATCCGAGACCTTAAAACCTACTTTTACACCTACGAAGGCGTCGTCAAGGCTCTCGAGGCGACCAGCTTCGACATCTGGAAAGGGGAGACCTTCGGACTGATCGGAGAGACCGGCTGCGGTAAAAGCGTCACTGCCCTCTCCGTCATGCAACTGATTCCCCAGCCCCCCGGCCGAATCATGTCCGGTTCCATCCTCTTCAACGGCGTCGACCTCCTCAAGGAGCCGGAGAAGACGCTACAGCAGCTCCGCGGCTGCGCCATCTCCATGATCTTCCAAGAGCCCATGACGGCGCTCAACCCCGTCTACAACATCGGCAGGCAGATCGCCGAGGTCATCCTACTCCACAAGGACCTCACTGAAGTCCCCCAGAAAAACACCAGGAACCCGATCACACACCGACGCATCCAACGAGCGCGGAAGAAACGGGCGTTCGAAAAAGCCATCGAAGCCCTGGACATGGTTAAGATCTCAGACCCCAAGAAAGTCGCCCGCCAATACCCCCATGAACTCTCAGGAGGGATGCGACAGCGGGCGATGATTGCCATGATGCTTGCCTGCGACCCAGACCTCCTCATCGCAGATGAACCGACGACCGCACTCGACGTCACCGTCCAAGCACAGATCCTCGACCTGATGAAAGAGCTGCAGCACCGCAAAGGCACCGCGATCTGGCTCATCACCCATAACCTCGGGGTCATCGCGGAGATGTGCGATCGGGTCGGCGTCATGTACGCCGGATACATTGTCGAAATCGGCAAAACCGAAAAAATCTTTGAGAACCCAGACCATCCCTACACCAGAGGACTTCTGAGATCTATCCCGCTCATTATGGAGGAACGCCAGCGACTCGAGATTATCCCAGGCAGCGTCCCCAACCTCATCACCCCACCGGAAGGCTGTCGGTTCCATCCCCGATGCAAGTACCAGATGGACATCTGCAAGACCTGCGCCCCACCGCTCGTGGAGGTCGAGCCGGACCACTGCGTCGCCTGCCATCGGTTCGCGGACGTGAAATACTCGGTGGTCGGTGAGGAGGAGAAACATGGATGAGCCTCTGATTGACGCCAGCCATCTGAAGGCGTACTTCCCGGTGAAAAAGGGCATGTTCTCCTCGACAAAGGACTATGTGAAGGCCGTCGACGACGTCTCCATTCAAATCCGCAAGGGTGAGACCTTCGGGCTGGTCGGAGAGTCCGGCTGCGGGAAGACGACGCTCGGACGGGTGCTGATCCATCTGCTGCCGCCGACGTCAGGGACTCTCGTGTTCATGGGCTCGAACCTCTCGGAGATCTCCAAGCATGAGTTACGGATGCTACGGCCGCATATGCAGATTGTGTTCCAGGATCCTTCCTCCTCGTTGAACCCCCGGATGACGATCAAGCAGATCCTTAGTGAGCCGCTGCGTATCAACAAGCGGTACAAGGGCGAGGCGGTAACGACGAAGGTCCTGGATCTGTTGAAGACCGTGGGATTAGATAAGCAGCATCTGTATCGGTTCCCTCATGAGTTCAGCGGCGGGCAGAAGCAGCGGATCGGTGTGGCCAGGGCGCTGGCGTTGAACCCGGATTTCATCGTCCTCGATGAACCGACGTCGTCGCTGGATGTCTCGGTGCAGGCGCAGATCCTGAACCTCTTGAAGGACCTGCAGAAGCAGTTCAACCTCACCTACCTGTTCATCACGCATGATTTGAGTGTCATCAAGTTCATCAGCGACCGGGTCGCAGTGATGTATGCCGGGAAAATCGTGGAGTACGCGAACACCGTGGACCTGTTCCGTGATCCATTGCATCCGTACACGAAGGCGCTGCTGGCTGCGATTCCAATTCCGGATCCGCGGCTGCGGTCTAAGCATATCCCGTTGAAAGGCGAGGTGCCCAGTCTCATCACGCCGCCGGCCGGCTGCCGGTTCCACCCCCGTTGCCCTGTGGCGACCGAGGCGTGCGCGAAGATCGAGCCGCACATGAAGGAGATCTATAAGGATCATTTCGTCTCCTGCTTTTAGAAAAGAGTGCTCTCCATGGTTGAAAAGAAAGACAATCCCGGGTCGCGTGTTGAGCGTATGGACTTGTTTTGGACCTCACGCGCGACCCGGCGCCGTGAGCGGATCCGCAAGACCATGTTGCGGCCATTGTACCAAGAAGTCCTCAAGAACCTGTTCCTAGCTCTCGTGCTCATCGTGGATGTCCTACTTGCGCTGCAGGTGTTCATGAGCCTTGGATTCCCGGTGAACATGCTCGCGGCGTTGGTCGCGGTCTGCGTACTGCTGTATATCGAAATGCGGATCTGGAACGCGGTCTGGGGCCGCTCCGGGCGGTGGTCTCTGGAGAAGTACGACAAAGGACAAAGAAAATAAATAAAAAAATTCTTTTTATCCATTAGAATGATTTTTACAGGTAAACGGCTTTAAATATATAAGAAGCCTCTATGCGAAAAGATACTAATAAAGATTTAAATATTAAACCCGACGTTCTTAAGTACTACATCGGGGAGAAGAACCATGAAAAAGCTCATCGCCGTACTCTGCTGCGGCCTGCTCCTTACCATTCTCTATATGCCCTCTGCTCACGGGGATGATGGGACCATCTCGGAGCCTCGGCAGACTCCCGCGGACGAAGGCGACCATTTCCCCTGCGGCATCGAATGGTGGTGGCTGTACACCACCCTGACGCTTCAGGACGGTAGCCAGTGGGATATGTGCATCATGTTCTTCTACCAGATGAACTGGTCCACCGACCACTGGTCGAACACCGACGGTTTCTCCTACATCCGCATCGAAAGCTGGGACCGCAAGACCGGTGGTTACTACGACTGCCTCCACTCGGACCCCCATCCCGGTCCCTTCTACCATGAGAAGAACTACGTCAACCTTTCATATGATAATTCGACCTTCCAAGGGCTCTATCCGTACTACACGGTGTTCTTCAATGACGACGTCAACAACATCACGATGTCTATCGACTTTAACGCCACCGCGCCGCCGCACTTCATCGGCCAGGACGCGGTGAACGGAACAATGCCCTGTGGATCAGGGACCTTCCACTACTGGCTCATGCCCCTGGGGCAGATCACCGGCAGGCTCACCGCAGGCAACCAGACCGTCAATGTCACTGGTATTGGCTACATGGAGCATCTGTTTGCGGATGCTCACTTCTACGACACGTTCTTCCGGGGACTCGGCATCCAGAACATCGCGAAAATGAGCTCATTGTATGGAGGTTTGTCGAAATGGATCTTTACGCAGTACCTGCAGAACGGATACATCGATTGGACCTCGTACCACACCAGCACCGACTGCATCGTCGGCTACGACTGGATCTGGATGGGGTTTCCCAGCGGCTGGAGTATGATCCTCTACCGGGTGACGGCATTAGCCACAGCCGACGGCCCCTCCATAGGCCTGCTCATTGTCACCGATGGGACCACCTACTGGGAGTTCGCGGATATCACCACTAAAGTTCTCCGTGACCAATACCTCGGCGACCGCGACGTTTACCTGCCTATGGACTTTGAGATTTCCGCAGGGAAAGGATCGATGAAGATTCATGCGTTCTTCCGAAGCACCACGGACATTACGAAGATGTACTTTAAAGCAGGCTTCTTTGAACTGGGGAACTTCCTTGTCGCTGGTGTCGCGAACGGAACCGTGGAGCAGAACGGCCACAGCATCACTCTGGAGAACGGCAAGGGGACAAATACACCGATGCGATTCATCCCACGGCTCATCAAACATGTCTCCAACAACATCGACTGGATCTTACCTCCGCAGGGGATTGGCGTCATCCTCTCCGGAAGCAACCACTACCTCTACGTCGAGGTCGTGATTAAAATTCAGATTGAGCCGGTTTTCGACTTTGAGTTCACGGTCCGGCCGTCACCGAACTGCCCTATGGGATGGAAATACATTCTGTCGAGGATCTACGGGGCGCACTATTCCGAATAACTGACATCGACGGATGATGATTGGCTCTCTGCCTTTTTTTTACACGCAGATCTCATTATGCAAGCAAAGAATTTCTATACCGCGTTCCATTCTAATGGTGTCATGGAAACAGTGCTGGTGACGGGGGTCACGGGATTTCTTGGTTCTCATTTGCTTGAAGCTCTGACAAATCACGGAGGATATCATCTCGTGGCCATGATTCGTGACCCAAAGGATGCGCGGCGCTTGGAGGACCTGGGAGTGGAGGTTAGAGTCGCTGATCTCCTGAAACCGCCCTCACTTCCTGGGGTCACCAGGGATGTTGACACGATCATCCATCTGGCAGCGCGGATGCGGTTTCATGACCCGTGGGAGACGCTCTATACGCATAATGTCGAGGGCACCAGGCATCTTGCTGAAGACGCAATACAACATCATGTAAGCCATTTCATGTACATCAGCTCGACAGAAGCAACGGGCCCGGTAGACACTGTGCCAGGTGATGAATCAGCCGCGTATCATCCTGCGTACGACTACGGGCGAAGTAAGATGCTGGCTGAACAATGGCTGCACGAACAACAACGAAAGCTACCGGTGACAATTCTGCGGCCAACTGGCACGTATGGTCCTGATGATAAGTACATCACCTTGCCGGTGTTGCGTGCGGTACGGCAGGGTCTCCTTCGTGTCCTCCCCGGCAAGGCTGCGGATCATTACATCCAGTTCACGTACATCACCGACGTCATCCAAGGGATTATGGCTGCGCTTGAGAACCGTGAGAAGGCGATCGGGGGTACCTTTATCGTGGCGAGTGATGATTACTATACGTACCGAGAGCTTTTTACCATGCTGGCTCGTCTGCTCGATGGTCCCGCGCCTCGCTACTCGGTCCCTCCATGGGTGGTCCGGACGTTTTTATGGTACTTTGAGTGGGCGAACAAACGGAGAGGTGTCGACGAGTTCGTCTTCCATCGCTCTCTCGTGGACGACATGCAGGTGAATCGTGCGTACAGCAATGCGCATGCGAAACGTGTGCTAGGGTTTTCCCCGCAGTACACGCTTCAACAAGGAATCTCAGAGATACTCATTGAATCTGCGACGTAAAAGACAGTGCGTAGAGTGCGCTCTTCCTTTTGAGAAGAGAAGAACCGGGGGATAATCGTGCTCGTTTCTATCGGTAAAAATATTTTGTAAAAAAATATTCCAGGATCCTAAAAAAAACAAATGCTTTCTGTAGTTGATACCGTGTGAGACCGAGTATCACCGAATCGGGAGTATATCCCGAGGAGTGAAACGCTCATCGGTGCTAGGCCTTGTGTTTTGCCGCATTTATCATTCTTTTGCGTACCATGAAACGAATAGCTATTCGAATATAGTTTTTATACCAAAAAAAATTGTTGGCCATACAAATTTATTTCCAACTCTTTCCACTTTCCCAACACCGACCACTGCGTCAATATTTAAACTTCCATAAATATGCGGAAATAAGATTCCATCTTGTACATGGCTTGTTCCCGCGCCTTGTAGTGGCGCCGGAGATTCATACCTGACCTCTGACGTCAATTTAGTACTATCAATTTCTAGGATCAAAATCACATTACTTTTCGACAGTTCTACAAAATAATCCTCCAACACAAGTAAAGATGTTGATTTTTCTGCTGTACAGTGAATAAAACCATCTTTTTCAAAACTACTTGGTGTATAATAATTATCTATCGTTTGGGTTTTCAGATCATGAAGAGTAACGATGTGATAAATCGTATTATTCTTGTTCATATCCTTCTCTCGGTTCCGATTCCTGGTATCGTTATCTTTTTAGACATGATTTCCTCCCAAACATTAGATAATTATGTATAAGGTTTGCTAGTAAAAAAAGCGCTGGGGAGGAGATTTGAACTCCTGCGGCCACGAAGGCCAATAGCTCTCGAGGCTATCGCATTACCGGGCTTTGCTACCCCAGCACGGATTGTGGTTTCCCTCTTGGAGTGGGCGTCAAAAGTTTAATCTAAGTCTTTTTTATATCCGTATCGGTCGACTATGAAGGTGTCATTGACGATCCTGCCGGAAAAAATCGTCCGTCAGGTTAATATCCAGCCGGGCTGTACCGTCGAGGACGTCCTGCGGGCCTGTGCGTTCCTACCGGACGCCTACATCGTCCTTCGTGAGTCGACGCCGGTGCCGATCGACGACGTACTCGATGCTGATGTCGAGTTGACGGCAGTACGGGTCGCCTCCGGCGGCTAAAAAAAAGTGATGTGTTTGCTCCCGTGGTGTAGCGGCCAATCATAAAGCCCTCTCGAGGCTTTGACTCGGGTTCAAATCCCGACGGGAGCATTTTACCCAATCACAACAGGAGAAAAAAGGCATCTTTTTTCACAACCCACGGGAGCATTGAACCCCTGGCAAGCATGCTCCTCAGAGGATTTATTGTTAGTTCTGCGCTGCTCTCCACCAGGGGAGAAGTGTACCTCTAGCGAGCAATCCCGACGGGAGCACTTTTTCACCGTTTATAGAAAAAATAATTAATTTTTCAAATCCCCGAAGGGGCACTATTACTGATGGTTAAAAGCCCCTAGTCATCGAAGCAGGGCGACCGAGGGAAGTATGATCATAGAACTTCTTTCTACTGGATACGGGATGGGAAAAAGAAGAATATTTAAAGAATAGGATGTTATGATTTTGTAATTTGTAGGAGAAAATTTTATGAGAAAAAATTGGATATTTTTCGTTGCGTTCATCGTTATGAGCATCGGGGTGTTAAGCGGTTGTACCCAACAACAATCACCACTACCATCTACAGGGAATACGATTACCATACAAAATTTTGCATTTAACCCTAGCACGCTCACCGTGAAAGTAGGGCAAAACGTTACTTGGACTAAC